>NZ_JBQQBT010000005.1:0-449894 GCF_052245835.1 Streptomyces sp. 8N114
AGGGGGAGGGGAGGGGGAACCCCCCGGGGAGTGCCCTGGAACTCCGGCCACGGCCCCCTCGCCCTCCGGGGCCAGCAGCAGCACTTGGTCCGCGTACTGCACGACGCGCTCCAGCCGGTGTTCGGCCATCAGGACAGTGGTGCCCAGGTCATGGACCAGCCGTTGGAGGACGGCCAGCACTTCCTCGGCGGCGGGCGGGTCCAGCGCGGAGGTGGGTTCGTCGAGTACGAGGACCTTGGGGTGCGGGGTGAGTACGGAGCCGATGGCAACGCGCTGTTGCTGGCCGCCGGAGAGGGAGGCGATGGGCCGGTCCCGGAGTTCGTTGAGGCCGAGCAGGTCGAGGGTCTCCTCGACGCGGCGGCGCATGGTGCCCGGGGGAAGGCCCAGGGACTCCATGCCGTAGGCCAGTTCGTCCTCGACCGTGTCGGTGACGAAGTGGGCGAGCGGGTCCTGGCCCACGGTGCCCACGATGTCGGCGAGTTCGCGGGGCTTGTGGGTACGGGTGTCACGGCCCGCCACGGTCACCCGGCCGTGCAGGGTGCCGCCGGTGAAGTGCGGGACCAGACCCGGGACGGTGCCCAGCAGCGTGGACTTGCCCGCTCCGCTCGGCCCGATGAGCAGACACAGTTCGCCCTCCGGGATATGGGCGTTCACCACGGGGAGGGCTGGGGCCGCCGCGCCGTCGTGGACGACGGTGACCTGTTCGAAGGTGATCACTGCGGACTCTCCTCGTCGTACTGTCGGCCCCGCAGCCCCCGCGCGGAACGGGACCGGGGCCCGCCCTCCCCCTCCTTGTTCCCGATCCCCCTGGCGTGCAGCTGGGGTTCACCGGCCGATGCGGATGCCGGTGCCAGGTCCGGTGCCGGTGCCAAGCCCGGTGCCGGGGCCGACTCCGGGGAGCGGGCCGGCGCCGGGGCGAGGAACGCGGGGAGGAGGCCGAGGAGGACAGCGGCGGCCGGCCAGAGAGGGAGACGGGGCGCGGTGAGCGGTACGGCCGGGGGGTTCAGTGGTTCGGGAAGGGCGTCGGCGGCTGCGATCATCAGTGCCGCGACGGCGGCGCCGGACGCCGAGACCAGCCAGGCGCGTGTCCCCCAGCGGTCGGGCCGGTAACGGGTGCGGGCCGCCCGCTTGCCGCCCAGCCAGAGTCCGGCCATGGCGAGGGCCAGTCCTGTCAGCAGTACGGGCAGGCCGAAGCCCGCGCCTTCGGCAGCCAGCAGACCGTACGTTCCCGCGCACACACCGAGCAGTCCGCCGAGGGTCAGCGCCGTGGTGATACGGCGTACGGCGGCCGGTACCTGCGCCGTGCGGCCGTAACCGCGCGCGTCCATCGCTGCCGCGAGCGCCACCGAGCGCTCCAACGCGCCTTCCAGCACCGGCAGTCCGACCTGCAGGAAGCCGCGCAGCCCGCGGTCGGCGCGTCCCCGCAGTCGGCGGGCCGCCCGTAGTCGTCGTACGTCGGCGACGAGGTTGGGGGCGAACGTCATCGCCACCACCACCGCGACTCCCGCCTCGTAGAGCGCACCGGGCAGGGATTTGAGCAGCCGCGCGGGGTTGGCGAGCGCGTTCGCGGCGCCGACGCAGACGAGCAGGGTCGCCAGTTTGAGCCCGTCGTACAGCGCGAAGACCATGCCCTCCGCCGTGACGCGCCCGCCGATCCGTACGCCACGGGCCCACTCGGGCAGCGGCACCTCGGGCAGTTCGGCGAGCACATGGCTGCCGGGGATGGGGGAGCCGAGGAAGAACGCGAAGACGAGGCGGATGGCGAGTACGAGGATGCCCAGCTTGAGGAACGCGGTGTAGGAGCGGGCCCAGGGCGCGTCGGTGCGGCGTACGGCGACGACGTAGCCCGCCACCGCGATCAGTAGGGCGAGGAGAAGGGGGTTGGTGGTGCGGGAGGCAGCGGTGGCCAGGCCCAGGGCCCAGAGCCACCACGCGCCCGGGTGCAGAGCGGTGCTGCGGGTCGAGAGCGGTGCTCTCGGAAGAGAGCGGCGCACCGCCCCGGCCCGGGTCCCGGCCCCGGCCGCCGTTCTCTTGGTGAGCAGTGCTCTCGATGTGGAGCGGTGCATCAGTTATTGCCTTCGGCGGCGCGCCTGCCACAGTGCCGCGGCACCGAGGATCGCCACGGCCGCGATGCCCGCTGTCAGGCCCAGCCCCGTCGATATGCCCTCCCCCTGGCGGTCCTTGCTGTCCTCGCTCCCAGCGCTCCCGTCCCGTTTCGCGGTTCCGCTGCCGCCGTTTCCGCCATCGCCTTTCGCCTGCTCGCCGCACCCCTTGGCGGGGTAGTGGTCGATGGCGCACAGCAGGGCCTGGGAGTTGTAGCGCAGCGGGGTGGCGACCTTGGCGAGGGCGTCGGCTGCGGTGCCGTTCTCAGATATGCGCGCGCAGCCGGTACGGGGAGCGGGCGGGGTCTTGGGCTCGCCCTTGGGGGCGTCGGTGCGGGTGCCGAAGTCGATGCGGACGGCGACCCGTTTGCTGTCCGCCTTGGCTGCTGTCTTCGCGCAGGCGTCGGCGAAGGTGACGGTGCCGCGCGGTTTGTCGGCCTGCTGGGAGTTCTCGCTCAGAGCGAACCGGAAGCCGAGGGTGTCACCGTCCTCGGGGCGCTGAGTGGCCGGTCCTTCGGTGGCGTACGACCAGGAACCGTTCTCCTTCTGCTGCCAGAACGACCAGTAGCGGTAGCCGTCCGCGTCGGCGGCAGGGTGCCGAACGGCGGACGCGCTTGCCGGGGTGGCCAGGGTGGCCGGGAACAGAGCGAGCGCCGCGAAGGCGGCGGCCGACACGCTCATGGACGTCCGTGTCCGGGCCCTCACAGCTGCTGCCTCTTGCGGCGGCCGCTCAGCAGGATGCCGAAGCCGACGCCGACGGCGAGGCCGACCAGGATGAAGGCCCAGACGGGGATGGTGGTGCCGTCATCCTTCTTGTCGGAGGACGAGGAGCCGGCGTTGTCGGTCGGCATCTTGGCGGGCTTCGGGCCGGTGTGGTTGAGGCGGGAGAGGAGGTCGGTGCCGCCGAGCTCGGTGGGGTCGCCGCCTGCCGCTCGGGAGGCGAGCATCAGGGAGCTGATGGCGGCCGGGTCGTTCTTGGACTTGTCCCACTTGTCGAGGTTCTTCGCGAGCCAGTTCAGGGAGAACTCTGCCGGTTTGCGGTGGCCGCCCGCGGCCAGTGCGACAACGGCGTCCGCGGTGTTCGCGAAGTCGGGCTGTTCCTTGGCGCCGCTCATCACCGAGCTGAAGTGGCCGCCGTTCTTCTTCAGCGTGCCGGCCAGATATGCGGCCCCTGCGCCGGCCGCCGCCTTACGCCCACCCGGGACACCGTTGCCGCTCTTCTCGTCCCCGCCCGAGGCACACTTCAGCGGCTCGACCGGCTTGTCCTTGCCGTCCTTGCCGTCCTTGCCCTTCTTGCCCAACGGCTCGGGCAACGCGCCCTCGCCCAGCGCGGCGAGCGAGGCGGCGGCAGTGGCGTCGTCGTTCGGGGCGAGCCTGCCCTTCTTGTCCGGCTGGTAGGCGAAGGCACCCTGCTGGCCGGGGGCCTCATCGATGCCCTTGGAGCCGCAGGTGAGCTGGAAGGAGAGCAGCGCGTCGTACGGGGAATCGCCGCCCTGCGCTGTGGACTTCGCCGGGTCCTTGCCCACGGCGTGGAGGGCGCCGATGACCAGTGAGGTGGAGTTGGCGTCGGAGGCGGCGTGCGGTGCGCTGCCCCAGCCGCCGTCCTTGCTCTGGACCGAGGTGAGCCACTCCACGGCCTCCCGTATCACGTCGCTCCGGCCGCCGACCGCGGCGAGCGCCTGGACTGCGAGGGCGGTCGCGTTGGTGTCGGAGGGGGTCGAGTCCGGGTCGCATTTCTTCCCGGTGTCGGCGCGGTACGCGGTGAACGAGCCGTCGGCGCACTGCTGTTCGGCGAGCCAGTCCACGGCCTTCTTCGCAGGCACGGCACCGGTGCCGTCCAGCGCGAGCAGTGCCATCGACTGCCGCCACACGCCGTCGTACTTGGGGTCTGCCGTCCCGTAGAGCCCGTCCGGCAGCTTGGACGGCTTGGACGGCTGGGCGGCGACGGTGGCTGCGGGCGCGGTGGCGGATGCCGCGGTGGCGGATCCCAGGGACGGGGTGGCAGATGCCACGGGTGCGGCTGTCCCGCACAGCACGGTGGCGGCGGCGAGGACCGTGGCGCGGCGGCGGCGCGGTGACATTGCGAGTGCCTTTCGGTGACGGGAGGTGACGGGGGCGGACCGCAGCCGGGCACGGCCGCCTCGCCGTCGGGACTCGCGCGTTCGCGGCCCCGCACCGCGGTGCACCGGGCTCGGCTCCGTATACCTCGACGGGCCGGTGGCCTGGTTCGGCCACAGGAGCCCACCTCCGCCCGGGTGCTCCGGCTTGCGGTCTGCTGCTCCGTGCGCGTGCGCCGGGTCGCGGGATGCGACCGCGGCCGACGTACGGCGACGGTGTGGCGGGCCGCTCACGGTTGCGGGTCAGCGTCGGATTTGCACCGGCTTCCCCCGGTCGGAGGCGTTGTCTGGCTGTCGGCCACTGTAGCCGGATCGCCCACCCGGCCGTTCCGTCGGCCCGGTCCCGCTTCGTCCGCCGGTGCCGGTGCCGGTGCCGCTGTCGTTGTCGTTGTCGTTGTTGCTGCCGGTGTCGCCGCCGCTGCCGCTGTCAGTCGGTGGCGCGGTACGTGACCGGGGTGCTGGCGGGGACGGCCTCCGCGTGGCCGAGCTTGACCAGGTGGCGCAGGTGGGCCTCGGCCTCGGCCACGGCGATGTTGCGGGAGCCGAACGGGATCTCCTCCCAGGGGCGGTTCCAGCGCATGGTCTCGGCGAGCTGCCAGGGAGTGAGGTCGCGATCCGAGAGCAGTGCTCTCAGGTCGGAGAGCCGCTCCGCATGGTGAGCGGTGAGCTCGTCCACGCGGGCCTGCGCATCCGTGAACGCGTACTGGTGCGCGGGCAGTACCTCGGCGGGCCGCAGCCTGGCGATCCGTTCCAGGGAGTCGAGGTAGTCGCCGAGCGGATCGGTGATCTCGTCGCTGTCCGGGTCCTCGTACAGGCCGATGTGCGGGCTGATCGTCGGCAGCAGATGGTCGCCGGAGAACAGCCGCCCGCCCCCGCCGGAACGGCCCGGGTGCTGCTCCTCCAGGTGCAGACACACATGCCCCGGGGTGTGTCCGGGGGTCCAGACCGCGCGCAGCCGCCGCCCCGGCAGGGCGAGCAGTTCGTTCGGCTCGATCTCCCGGTCGGGCAGGGCGGCCCGCGCTCCCGGCAGCGTCCGGCCCCGGCCCTCCGCGAGGGCCGTGCGCAGCGGCGCCGTATGCGCGTCCGGGGCGCCGGCCGCGGCGAGCTTCTCGGCGAGGTAGCCGAGCCACTGACTCCGGTCCGAGCTGCGGGTGCGGCGGACGACGGCGGCGTCCGCCGCGTGCATGGCGATCCAGGCGCCCGACTCCTCCCGTACCCGTGCCGACAGGCCATGGTGGTCGGGGTGGTGGTGGGTGACGAGCACACCGTGCAGCGCCGCTACGGAGGTACCGCATGCGGCGAGCCCGTCGGTGAGGGTCTGCCAGGAGGCGGGGTCGTCCCAGCCGGTGTCCACCAGTACGGGGCCCGCGTCCGTCTCGATCACATGGACGAGGGTGTGCCCGAGGGGGTTGTCCGGGATGGGTACGGGGATGCTCCAGATCCCGCCCCCGTGGTCGGTGACCCGCGGTCCGTGGTCGTCGGCCTGCGGTCCGTTCGTCATGGGCGGCGGCTCCCCCTCCCGGTTCCGTGCGCGGGTGCGACGGCCGCGCCGCCTTCGGGCCGGCGGTCCGGCAGAGGCATTGTCCCCTAGAACTAGAACTGGTACTAGTTCTGATGCGCTGTCAGCTAAGTGTCGGGCGCCACAGCCCCGCAGCTGTCGCAGGCGGGCGGGAGAGGGAGGGCACGGTCATGACGGACAACCCCAGCAACTCCGAAGGCCCCGGCGGAAGCGGCGGCATCGCCTTCGCCGACCACCGGCAGCTCTACATCGGCGGCACCTTCACCGACCCGGCCGGCGACCGGACCATCGAGGTGGTCTCCCCGCACACCGAACAGCCCATCGGCCGCGTTCCGCACGCCGCACGCGAGGACGTCGACCGCGCCGTACGCGCCGCCCGCGAGTCCTTCGACTCCGGGGTGTGGGCCGACCGCCCGCTTGCCGAACGGATCGAGACCGTCACCCGCATCAAGGATGCGTTCGCCGTACGCAGCGAGGAGATCGCCAAGGTCATCAGCGCCCAGAACGGCACCCCCTGCACCTCGGCCGTCCTGGTCCAGTCCCTCGCCGCGATGATGGTGTGGGACGCCGCACTCAAGATCGCCGCGGAATTCCCGTACGAGGAACACCGGGCCGGGGTGCTCGGCCCGCTGCTGGTGCGCCGGGAGCCGGTGGGCGTGGTGGCGGCGGTGGTGCCGTGGAACGTGCCCCAGTTCACCGCCGCCGCGAAGCTGGCACCCGCGCTGCTGTCCGGCTGTTCGGCAATCCTGAAGGTCTCGCCTGAGACCCCGCTGGACGCCTATCTGCTGGCCGAGATCGCCGATGAGGCCGGGCTGCCCCCGGGCGTGCTGTCGATCCTCCCCGCCGACCGCGAGGTGAGCGAGTACCTCGTCGGGCACCCGGGCGTCGACAAGGTGTCCTTCACCGGCTCCGTGGCCGCCGGCAAGCGGGTGATGGAGGTGGCCTCCCGCAATCTGACGCGCGTCACCCTGGAGCTGGGGGGCAAGTCGGCCGCCGTCATCCTGCCCGACGCCGACCTGGACGCGGCGGTCGCCGGCATCACCCCGTTCGCCTGGATGATCAACGGCCAGGCGTGCGTCGCCCAGACCCGCATTCTCGCGCCGCGCAGCCACTACGACGAGATCGCCGAACGCTTCAAGGCCGCCGCCGACGCGCTGACCGTCGGTGACCCGCTCGACCCCGCCACCGAGGTCGGCCCCCTGGTCGCCGAACGCCAGCGCCGCCGCTCCCTCGACTACATCGCCCTCGGCCAGGAGGAGGGCGCCAAGGTGCTCGCGGGCGGCGGCCGGCCGGAGTCCATGCCGACCGGCTGGTATGTCGAACCCACCCTCTTCGGCGACGTCGACAACTCCATGCGCATCGCCCGCGAGGAGATCTTCGGCCCCGTCATCTGTCTGCTGCCGTACGAGGACGAGGAGCAGGCGGTCCGTATCGCCAACGACTCCGACTACGGCCTCTCCGGCAGCGTATGGACCGCCGACACCGAACACGGCATCGACGTCGCCCGCCGTGTCCGCACCGGCACCTACTCCGTCAACACCTTCAGCCTCGACATGCTCGGGCCCTTCGGCGGCTACAAGAACTCCGGCATCGGCCGCGAGTTCGGCCCCGAGGGCTACGCCGAGTACCTGGAGCACAAGATGATCCACCTGCCCGCGGAGGCGTGAGCCCTGCCCCGGGAGAGGTGCGTGGGAGGAGAGAAGGGCCGATGGCTGACCGCTGGCACGTCGAGGTGGACCGGGAACTGTGCATCGGGTCGGGGATGTGCGTGGGCGGTGCGCCGGAGGAGTTCCGGCTGGATGCCGCCCGCCAGTCCCGCCCCGTCACGCCCGACCGCGAACCCTGCGAAGAGGTGCTGAGCGCCGCCGAGAGCTGCCCCGCCGAGGCCATCTCCATCACCCTCGCAGAGACGGGCGAACCAGTCTTCCCACCGGAGGAATGACGGGTGGGGGAGAGGGGAGTCACGGGCGGGGCGACAGGTGGAGCAGCAGGTGAAGTGCCTGGGGGAGTGACGGCGGAGTGACCGGCGGAGCGACCGGGGGAGCCAGGGCCGGAAGTGGCGGGAGGTATTCCGTTGCCGAGGGCGCCTGCGGCGGGGTAGGAACAGCCGTATGACATCTTTTGGTGCTGTCGGTTCCCTCGGTGCCGTCTTCCGGCCGCAGTTGCCGCCCGAACGGCTACGGAGCGTCGTGCGCGCCGCCGACGAGGCGGGGCTGGAGCAGCTGTGGCTGTGGGAGGACTGCTTCTTGGAGAGCGGCATCGCCACGGCCGCCGCCGCCCTGGCCTGGACCGAACGGCTGCGGGTGGGCGTCGGACTGCTGCCCGTCCCGCTGCGCAACGTAGCGCTGACCACCATGGAGACGGCCACGCTGCGCCGCCTCTTCCCCGGCCGGTTCGCGGTCGGGCTCGGCCACGGCGTACAGGACTGGATGGGCCAGGTCGGAGCACGCGCCGAATCGCCGGTCACCCTGCTACGCGAACACCTCGACGCCATGCGGGCGTTGCTGCGCGGGGAACAGGTCACGACCCAGGGCCGGTATGTGCGGCTGGACGGCGTCGCCCTGGACTGGCCGCCGCTCGCCCGGCCCACCGAGGCGGATCCGACTACGGCCGCTGCCGCGGAATCGGCCGCTGCCCCGGAATCGGTCGCTGCCGCGGACACGGCGGTGTTCGCGGGGGCGCGCGGCCCGCGTTCACTGCGGCTCAGCGGCGAGGCGGCGGACGGTACGGTGCTCGACGCCAACACCTCCCTCGCGGGCATCCGCCGGGCGCGTCAGCTCATCGACGAGGGGCGTGCGGCGGCCGGACGCACCGACCGCCACCAGGTCGTCCACTACCTCAACACCGCCACCGGCCCCGACGCCGCAGCCCGGCTCCGGGCCGAACTCGCCCGCGAGGGCCACGACCCCGCCACCGGGCCCGGCGTCGCAGGGGACGCCGCGACGGTGGCGGAGGCGGTCCGTGCGGCCCTGGAGGCCGGCGCCGACACCGTCATCCTCCAGCCCACGGCGGACGAACCCGACCCGGAGTCGTTCGTCCGCTTCGCCGCCCAGGAGGTCACCCCCCTGCTGCGCTGAATCCCGCCCGGGCCCTGCCATCAGGCGGCGACCCCGCCCGCCCTCCCGTCAGGCGGCGACCCCGCCCGCCCTCCCGTCAGGCGGCGACCCCGCCGCCCAACGCGAGCGTGGCGAACGTCGCGAGCCAGTGGTCCGTGGTGAAGTCGCCCGAGGTGGTGGCCGGCAGTCCCGCCGCCAGGTTGGCCTCGGCCGCAGTGGTGAGGGTGGCGACGCGCGGGTCGTCGGACGGGAGCGCTCCGGCGATACCGCGCAGCGCCGCGGCCCGGCTCAAGCAGAGGCCGAGCAGATGCCCGAGCTGCGGGTCGGCCGGGTCCGACACCCGCGGTGGGGGCAGGAACTCCGGTCCGCCGGTGCCGTCCAACTCGGGCAGGAACCGCTCCAGCCATTCGGCGAACTCCCCCTGCGGCAGCACCCGGCGCACCGCGTCCGCCTCGCAGAGCAGCGGGGAGAGAAAGTCCTGCCCCGACGGCTCCCACCGGGTGGCGGCGCCGTGGTCGGGGACGTACCACTCGTGGATCTTCGCCACCACCGGCCCCACCAGCCGCTGCTGGCCCGCGCGTTCGGCGCTGTCGAGGAAGACACCGAGCGCGAACGCGCTGTTCGCGTGCGTACCGTGCCGAACGGGGTAGGTCGCCTTCGGCAGCCAGGCCAGCACCAGTTCGGTGACCGCTTCGGCTGCGGGGGCCAGTGCGGCACGCCACTGCCGCACCATTTCGAGAGCACCGCTCTCAACTGCGGGCGCCACTCCCGTTGCTGCGTGCTCCGGTATGGGAGCACCGCTCTCACCCGCGAGCGCCGCTCCCTTCGCCGCCTGCTCCGAAAGCAGAGCGCTGCTCTCGCCCCCGAGCGCCGCTCCCTTCCCCTCCCCGTACGCCGCCCCCTCGTGCTCCGAAAGCAGAGCGCTGCTCTCGCTTGTGAGCGCCAGTAGCCAGGCCCAGCCGTAGGGCCGCTCGAAGAAGGGGTGGGCGCGGAGGTAAGCGGTCTCGGTGGCGAGGGCCTCAGGGGTCAGATGAGAGTGCAGCGTACGCACCACTGCGGTGCGCCCCTCTCGCAGCTCCCTCTCCCTCTCCCCCTCCCGCGGCTGTCCCTCCCGCAGTTCCCCCTCCCACCGCTCCCCCTCCCACCGCTCCCCCTCCCGCGGCTCCCCCTCCCGCAACTCCCCCCGCCAGGGGATTCGCAGCAGTCGCAGGAGCAGCCAGTGCATATGGACGGACGAGTGCCAGTCGTAGGCGCCGTAGAACGCGGGATGGAGCACCCGTGGCGGAACGAGCTCTGCGGGCCCCGCGAGCAGATGGGCGGGAGCGTTCGGGTACTCGCGGGTGATGTTGGCGAGCGCCACCTCGGCGAACCGCGCGGCGCGCTCCGTAAGCGCAAGGAGGCTCAATGTGTGGCCCCTCCCGGTTCGCGGAGATCGGTGGTGGTGTGGGCGGCGGCGGTCAGCAGGGCGGCCAGGCCGCGTACGGCGTCGGGTACGGACAGCGAGGGCGGTGCCGGATGGCGGTCCGCCACCTGTTGCGTGGAGTACGGGACATGGACGAAGCCGCCCCGCACGCCGGGCCGTTCGGTGGCGAGCAGGTGGGCGAGTCCGTAGAAGACGTGGTTGCACACGAAGGTGCCGGCCGTCTGCGAGACCGAGGCGGGGACCCCGGCGTCGCGGGCTGCGGCGACGCACGCCTTGACCGGCAGGGTGCTGAAGTACGCGGCGGGACCGCCGGGGACGACGGGCTCGTCCACGGGCTGCCGGCCCGCGTTGTCGGGTATCCGCGCGTCGTCCACGTTGATGGCGACGCGTTCAACGGTGAGGTCGGGGCGCCCGCCCGCCTGCCCCAGGCAGACGACCAGTTCCAGCCCCTGCCCGGCGGCGTCCACCGCGGTCCGCAGTTCGTCGAGCGCGGTGCCGAAGACGCAGCTCAGCTGTACGGCGCTGATGTCGAGTCCGGCCGGGGGCCGGGCGGCGAGCAGTTCGGCGGCCTGCCAGGACGGGTTGACCTCCGCACCGTCGAACGGCGCGAACCCGGTGACCAGCACCTTGACGGAAGACATGCGCATTCAGCTCCGCTTGACGATCGTGGCCCGGGGCGTTCGCCGGACGGCCGGGTGCGCCGGGTGCGCCGGGTATGCCGGGTGCCCCGGGGCCGGGGCTCTTAGAACGCGAAGAGATAGATGATGAGGATGTTGCAGCCCAGCACGACGCCCGCGGTCGGCACCTGGGCCTTGATCGGCCCGTACTGGTCCTTGAGTTCGAGCAGCGCGGCGGGGACGAGGTTGAAGTTGGCCGCCATCGGGGTGCACAGCGTGCCGCAGAACCCGGCGAGCATGCCGACGGCGAGCACGGCGGCGGGGTCACCGTTCAGCTGCTCGATCAGCACCGGCCAGCCGACGGCGGCGGTCATGACAGGGAAGGCGGCGAAGGCGTTGCCCATGATCATGGTGAAGACGGCCATGCCGACGCAGTACAGCGCCACAGCGGCCAGCTTCTGCCCGTCGGGCAGCACCGACTCGGTGATCTTCCGTACCTGGGTGCCGACGCCCGCCGTCTGGAAGATGGCCCCCAGCACGGCCAGCAGCTGGGGCAGCAGCAGCGCCCAGCCCATCGACTCCAGCAGTCCGCGCCCGGCGTGCAGCGGTACGGTCACCCGGCGTTCGCGCAGCACCCACATGCCCACGCCCAGCGCCACGATGGCGCCCAGACCGAGGCCGAGGATGGTCTCGCTGCCCTCCTCCAGCAGCGGGGTACCGCCGATCTTCCACTTGTCGACGAGTACGGCGCACACCATGGCGAACAGCGGAATGGTCAGCGCGGGGATGAACAGCTTGCCGCCGAAGCGGGCGGCGAGCCGGGTGCGTTCGCTCTCGCTGGTGGTGTCGGGCTTGCCCTTGCCGGTGAGGTTGAAGCCGCCGAGGCAGATGAGGACGAGGACGGCCACGCCCAGCGGCTCGGCGGGCAGGGACTTCTCGTTGACCCAGGTGCTGTAGAAGAAGCACAGGCCCAGCAGGCCCCAGAAGGCGGCGGTGCCGTGCCGTTTGGGGTTGCTGCGGTCGAAGACCATCTGCGCCGCCATGGCGAGGAAGACGGCACCGACGAGCCAGAAGAACCACTCGGACTTGATCACTTGGCAGCCCCGCCTTCCTCGCTACGGGCGCTGCGGTCCAGCGCGTCCTCCCGCTCGACGGCCAGCTGCGCGTTCGCGGTGACCAGTTCGCGCTCCAGCGTGCGGTCCAGCCGCAGCAGCCGGCCGCCGTGGACGAAGAAGGCGCATACGGCGGTGGGTATCGCCCACAGTGCGAGGTGCAGCGGTTCCAGGTGTGTGTCGTAGGTGCTGTTGACGAAGCCGGTGATCAGCAGGATGGAGCCGATGGCGAGGAAGCAGTCCTCGCCGAAGAACAGCCCCACGGTGTCGGTGCCGGCGGCGTGCGAGCGGACCTTCTCGCGGACCTTCTCGGGCAGTGGCCGCCCACCTCCCCCAGCTACCGCTGGGAGGTGCCCCCAGCGGCGTTCGGTGGCAGCCTCCGCCATCGGCGCGATCATGGGGCGGACGCTCTGCGCGGGCCCGCCGATGGTCTGCAGCCCCACGGCGGCCGTGACCTGCCGCAGCAGCAGATACAGGGTCAGGAAACGCCCTGTGGTGAGTTTGTTGCCGAGCTTGCCGATGAGCGTACGGGCCTGTTGCTGGAGGCCGTTGCGCTCCAGCAGGCCGATGACGGGCAGCGTGATGGCGAAGATGGTCACCGAGCGGCTGGACGCGAAGCTTTCGCCGAAGGTCTTGAGGATCTCGACGGGGGAGAGCTTGCCCAGCAGTCCGGTGACGATCCCCGCCACGCCGACGACGAGCAGGGGGTTGCGGCGCGTCGCGAAGCCGAGGACCACTACGAGGACGCCGAGGAGAACGATCATGTCGTCCGCCTTCCGTGAGCGAATTCCTCGGGAGGCTAGAGGATTGTTGAACGATCCGACAAGAGTGAGGCACCTCACTCATGCGGAAATCCCGGCCCGCCGTCACGCTCCCTGTGTAGACGTCACCGCTCTGGGGGGTGACGTGATTCGGCGGCCGCCTCCTCCGGGTACGCGTCCAGCAGCTGCCGCAGCGAGTCCTCCAGGTAGGCGTCGAGCAGCCGCTCCGCGCCCGCCGCGTCGCCCGCCTCCAGGGCCCGGACGATCTCCTGGTTGCGGGCCAGATACGGGTCGTGGAAGCGCCGCAGGTCGCCCATGATGTGGAAGGCGAGCCGCAGTTCGGCCAGCACGCCGCGCATCATCTCGTCCGTACGGGCGCTCCCGGCCAGTGCGACCAGCGCCTGGTGGAAGCGGATGTTCGCGGTGGAGCACTCCTGCCACTGCCCGCCGGCCGCGGCCTTCTCGCCCGCCGAGACGGCCGCCCGTACCTCCGTCACGTCGTACGGCGGCTCACCCAGCCCGCGCACGGCGGCGCACTCGACCAGGCGTCGTACGCGGTAGATGTCGCGGATGTCGGTATCGGTCAGTACGCGGACGAAGGTGCCCCTGTTGAGCCGGTGGACGAGCAGCCGCTCGTGGGTCAGCAGCCGGAACGCCTCCCGCAGCGTGTTGCGGGAGACTCCCAGGGCGCCGCAGATCCGCTCCTCGGAGAGCCGGATGCCGGGTGGGAAGGAGCCCTGGGCGATCCGCTCGCGCAGGATGGCCGCGACGCGCTCGGCCGTGCTCGTGCGCCCGAGCAGCGACCGGTCGGCGGCGAGCTCCGAGAGGGCGGCGGACGGGTCGGCGGTCATCGTGGTCTCCCTTGGGTGAGCGGGCGCCGGCCGGGCCCGGTGCGGCAGGAGAACGGCGCCCGCGAAGTGCGAGGTCGCCGGGGACTCTTGCCGGATTGTTCAACAATCGCTTACGTTGCTGCTGATGGACCGGAAGATCGACCTTAACGCCGACCTCGGTGAGGGCTTCGGCCGCTGGCAGCTCACCGACGACGAGGCCCTGCTCGCCTCGGTCACCAGTGCCAATGTCGCCTGCGGCTTCCACGCCGGCGACCCTCTCACCATGCGCCGCGTCTGCGAGCTGGCCGCCGAGCGCGGCGTCCGCATCGGGGCGCAGGTCTCCTACCGGGACCTGGCCGGCTTCGGCCGCCGGGCCATGGACGTACCCGCCGCCGAGCTGGCCGCCGAAGTGGCGTACCAGATCGGGGCCCTGGAGATCTTCGCCCGCGCGGCCGGTTCGGCGGTCGCCTATGTCAAACCGCACGGCGCCCTGTACAACCGCGCCGTGCACGACGCGGAGCAGGCAGCCGCCGTCGTGGCGGGCGTCCAGCTGTCCGGCGCCGCGACCGGCGACGGAGGAGGGCTGCCCGTGCTCGGGCTGCCGGGCTCCCGGCTGCTGGCGGCTGCGGCTGCTGCCGGGCTGCCCACGGTCGAGGAGGCGTTCGCCGACCGCGCCTACCGGCCCGACGGCACGCTGGTGCCGCGCTCCGAGCCGGGCGCCGTGCTCCACGACCCCGAGCGGGTGGTCAAGCGGTCGGTGCGGCTGGCCCGGGACGGCGAGATCGTCGCGGCCGACGGCACCGTGCTGCCGACCGGCGCCCGCTCGCTGTGCGTGCACGGCGACACCCCCGCCGCCGCCCAGCTCGCCCGCCGCGTACGCGAGGAGCTGGCCACGGCGGGCGTACAGGTCCGGGCCTTCACATGAGCACTCCGGCCGACCCGACGGCCGCCCCCGCCCCTCCCGTGATCCGGCCCGCCATCCGGCCCGTGGTCCGCCCGGTGGGGACCCGGGGCCTGCTGGTCGAGCTCGCGACGGCGGAGCAGACCGAGGCCCTCCACGCCGAGCTGCTGCGCCGTCGGGCCGAGGGCAGCCTGCCGCCGGTACGGGAGATCGTGCCCGGGGCCAGGACCGTGCTGCTCGACGAGTTCGGGGACAGCGGCGCGGCGCGGCGGCTGGCCGCCGAGCTGCCCGGCTGGCACGTACCGCCGCTGACCGGCCGCAACGAAGAGGCGGTCGAGATACCCGTCCGCTATGACGGTCCCGACCTCGCCGAGGTCGCCGCGCTGTGGGGGGTCACGCCGGACGAGGTGGCCCGTCGGCATGCGGCCACCGACTTCCGCGTCGCCTTCTGCGGGTTCGCACCGGGCTTCGGCTATCTGACCGGGCTCGCCGAGCAGTACCACGTGCCCCGGCGCACCACCCCGCGCACCCGGGTCCCGGCCGGGGCCGTCGGGCTCGCGGGCACCTACACCGGCGTCTATCCGCGCTCGTCACCCGGCGGCTGGCAGCTGATCGGGACGGCCCCCGAGACCGTGCTGTGGGACACCGACCGCACCCCGGCCGCCCTGCTGGCACCCGGAACCCGAGTCCGTTTCGTCCCCCTGGACGCACCGGACGCACCGGACGGAGCCGGGGCCCCGTCCGAAGGGAGTGACCGTGCGGACTGAGGGCGGACTGGAGACCGTACGGGCCGGTGCGCTCACCACCGTCCAGGACCTTGGCCGCCCCGGGTACGCGCACCTGGGCGTGCCCCGCTCGGGCGCGCTCGACCTGGCCGCGCACCGCCTCGCCAACCTGCTGCTCGGCAACCCCGAGACCGCCGCGACGCTGGAGACCACCCTCACCGGCTGTACGGTGCGCGCGCTGGGCCCCACCGTCGCGGTGGTCACCGGGGCGCCCTGCCGGGTGGCGGTCGACGGGCGGCCGGCGCCCTGGGGGCAGCCTCTGCGGCTGCGTCCTGGTGCGATGCTCGACGTGGGCGCCGCCACCCATGGGGTGCGTTCCTATCTGGGCTTCGCCGGAGGAGTCGGCGCCGAGCCGGTGCTCGGCAGCCGCGCCACCGATCTGCTCTCCGGGCTCGGCCCGGCCCCGCTGAGCGACGGGGATGTGCTCCCGCTCGGCACCCCGGCCCCGCTCCCCTCGGCGGGCCGCACCGTTCCCGACGCGGCGCCCTGGGCGGCGCCCCCGCGCGAACTGGTGCTGCCCGTCAGCTATGGGCCGCGGGACGACTGGTTCACCGCGGAGGGACTGCGCACGCTCGTGACCGGCACCTACCGGGTGTCCGCCGCCAGCAACCGGATCGGGCTGCGGACCGAGGGCCCGGCCCTCGCCCGCGCCAGGGAAGGGGAGTTGGCGAGCGAGGGAATGCCGCTGGGCGCGATACAAGTACCCCCCGAAGGGCGGCCCGTGATCTTCCTCGCCGACCACCCCACGACCGGCGGCTACCCCGTCATCGGCGTCGTCCCGCCCGGAGCGCTGAGCGCCGCCGCGCAGGCCACCCCCGGCACCCCGGTCCGCTTCACCGCGTCCGGCGGATGATGCGCACCCGGCATGGAGGGCGCGCCCCGTAAGGGGCGCGGGGCTGTGCTTATGTGCGGCTCCGCCGCGTGGGCGCGCTCAGCCACAGAGCACGCGCAGTCCGCACGCTTCAGGCAGGGGCACCCCCTTACCGGAACAACGGAACGGCCTAGGATCGCGGACGTGCCGGCTCCCCCGATACTCCGTGACGTTTTCCACGCCCTGCGCGACGAGTGGGGGGAGGAACGCGACGGCATCACCTTCGACCACGGCCCGCCACCCCTCGAGCGGCTCGACGTGATGCTCTACGACCCGACGGGCCCGGACGGGGCCACGGCGTTCGCGACGATCGGCATGTCCGCCCACGCGATGCCGCCCCGTCCCGAGCCCACTGGCACCCGTCCCGAGCCCGCGGGCGCCTTCGCCGGACCCGCGGATGGCGCCCGCGCCGAACTGCGCCTCTTCCGCCGGGGGCCGGTCGCTCCGGCGGACGAGCAGCGCCTGGCGGTGCGGCTCGCGAACCTGGCCGCGTATCCCTGGACCCGGGGTGAGCCGCTGGGCTGGGGAGAAATCGTCAGCTTCCCCGACGAGATCCCCACCTTCCCCGGCTGCCGCAGCGTCTTCCTGGCCGGCCCCTGGACTGCCGGGCAACGGGCCACCATCGAGACCGGCACCGCTCCCGTACGGATCCTCAACGCCGTACCGATCAGCGAAGCCGAACGCCAACAGGCCCTGACCGCCCGACCCGAGACCTTCTTCAGCAACCTGCTCGACACCCGCGACGTCTGCGCCCCGTAAGGGGCGCGGGGCTGTGCTCATGTGCGGCTCCGCCGCGTGGGCGCGAGCAACCACAATCCACCCGCAGCCTGCGGACATCAGACAGGGGCACCCCCTAGCCAGCCCGCCCGTGGGCAGCAGCAAGTTGGCCCACAAGCGTCGCGAACGGCATGTCCAGATCCGCGTACACGCCCGGCGCGAGCCGATCCGCGTTGTCGGCGAGCATCTCGACGGCGAGGGTGGCGTAGTCGCTCACGATCACGCCGGACTGCTGGAGCCTTAGCAGACCGGTTTCCCGCTTGGTCGTGGAGAACGTGCCGGAGGCGTCGACGGCGACGTAGGCCCCGTAGCCCTCGGCGGTCGCGGATATCGCGGGAAAGGCGGCGCAGACTTCGAGAGAGACCCCGGCGATGAGGATCTTGTCGCGCCCGGTCGCCTCGACCGCGTTCCGGACCCTGTCGTCGTGCCACGCGTTGACCGTGCTCCGGTCGATCACCTCAAGCCCTTCCGGCAGTACGGCCCGCAGTTCGGGGATGAGGGGTCCCCACATGCTGTCGGCCGCGGTGGTGGTGACGACGAGGGGGATGCCGAGGCGCAGCGCGGCCTTTGCGAAACAGGTGACGTTGTGCGTGAGTTCGCCCACGCTGATGTCGCGTACGCCGGTGAACAGCCCGATCTGGTGGTCCACCAGCAGGAGGGCGGCGTTGTCGGTGGTGAGGGACTCGTGGAATCGGTTCTTCGTCATGGAGCGATGGTTGACCAGGGGAGCCCGGCTCCGTAAATGTTTCAGTTGTGGCTGAATCCTCGTATGCGGAGTTCGACTTCACCTCCGCCGACCTCGCACGCCTGAGGTTCGCGTTCTCCCCCGTGTCCGAGGCTGTGGCGAGCCTGCGTACGCTCCAGGACCCCGGCCGCCACGCGCTGCACCTGCCGTGGATCCACGCCGTCCGGCCCCGGCTCGCCGGACTCGATCTTCGGCTGCTGCTCGCACTGGTGCCGCTCGGCCCCTACATCGCCGACTTCCTGACTCCGCCGCCGACCCGCCCGCTGCCCGACGTCGACGCCGAGTTGGAGCTGGTCGCCACGGCGGACCCGGACGAGGCCGCCCGCGAGGCGGGCCGGGTTCCCGGCGTCGACACCCCGCCCGTCCGCGAATTCCTCGCCGATCCGGCCGCCGGGGTGGCCCGCGCGGCCGACGAGCTGCGCCGGTACTGGGAAGTGGCGCTGGCGGAGTTCTGGCCGCAGATTCGGGGGCTGTTCGAGTCGGAGGTGCTGCGCCGCTCCCGGCAGCTGGCCCGCGACGGCGCCGGCGCGATGTTCAACGACCTCCACCCGAACATCACTTGGTCCGAGGGCCGGCTGCGGATCCGTACCCGCGCCTGGCGGCGGAGCGGCCCTCTCGACGGCGACGGCATGATCCTCGTGCCGAGCGTCTTCCACTGGCCCGACACACCCGTGATGGCCGAGCCGTATCAGCCGTACCTGATATATCCGGCGCCCGGTGTCGGCACGGTCTGGTCCCAGGGGGTCGTCCCCACCTCGGACGCGCTCAGCGCTCTCATCGGCCATACCCGCGCCCGGATCCTGGTCGCCCTCAGTCAAGCCGCGACGACCAGCATCCTGGCGCGGCGACTGTCCATGACGCCGGGGGCGGTCAGCCAGCATCTCAAGGTGCTCTGCGCATGCGGCCTGATCACCCGCAAGCGCAGCGGGCGTGAGGTCTTCTACGAGTGCTCGCAGTTGGGGCACTCGCTCTGCGCCTCCTGAGGCACCGGGTCAGCCGCGCCTCACGTCGGGCCGGGGACATCTGACCGCTCTGTACCTACTAGTATGTACACTACGAATGGAAGGCCGCGCTGCCGCAGCGGGGCGCGCCACTACCGCGAACGAGAAGGGAACATCCGTGCGCATATCACGTACGCCGTCCACCGCCGCCGCGCCGCCTGACTGGGTCACAGGGTCGGTCTGGATCGAAGAGGTCGCCGCACCGGAAGCGCCCTCGCGGCTCAAAGTGGACACCGTCCACTTCGCGCCCGGGGCTCGCACCATGTGGCACCGGCACCCCTTCGGTCAGCTGCTGGTCATCACCGCCGGCACGGGGCTTGTGCAGCGTCGCGGTGGCCCGGTGGAGACCGTCGGCGCCGGCCAGAGCGTGCACATCGGTGCCGGTGAATGGCACTGGCACGGAGCGGCGCCCAGCAGCGTCATGACCCACCTGGCCATCCAGGAAGTCGCCGAGGACGGCACCGGGGCCGAACGCGGAGCCCCCGTCACCGACGCCGAGTACCACACCCGCCCGTCGGCCGTGTGACCACCGAACCCGAAAGGCATCCCTCTCGTGTACGCCAAGCAATACGAGATCACCCTGCCCGCTGACTACGACATGAAGGTCATCCGCAAGCGGGTGGCCGACGGCGGCCATGTGCTCGACGACCGCGCCGGACTTGCCCTGAAGGCGTACGTCATCCGCGAGCGCGGCCTCGACGGCTCTCCGGTCAACCAGTACGCGCCCTTCTACCTGTGGAACGACGCCGGCGCGATGGCCCAATTCCTGGTCGGCGGCGGCGGGTTCCAGAACATCATCCGCGACTTCGGGCGCCCCATCGCCCGGCACTGGGCCGGCGTCGCCTGCCACGCCGGGCCCGCCCGTACTGCTCCTCCCCGGGCGGCCTCACGGCTCCTTGCACCCGTACCCGTCGACTCGGACTCCGACGGCTCCGGGCTGGGCCTGGCCTCATGGTTCGAGCGGGAGACGGCGGCGCTCGGCGCGCTCGCCCGCCGCGACGGCGTCCATACAGCCGCGCTGGCCGTCGACCCCCACCACTGGCAGATGATGCGGTTCGTCCTGTGGCAGGACGCAGTGGCCTCGGACACCGAGGCCACCGAACGGTACGAGGTACTCCACCTGTCCTCCCCCGGCACCCACGCGCTGCCGGAGGGCAACACCTGGTAAGCGGATCTTGCGTACCCGGCATGGGGGCTGCGCTTGCCCACCCTGCGCCCCTGGCGCAGACTGCCCAAGCTTCGCAGTACGGGGACGCGCCCTGTAAGGGCAATCATCAGCGCGGCGGCGCACCCGTGACGTCGATCAGCTGGCAGACGGTTTCGATGTCGATCTTCACCTGGGCGATCGAGGCCCGCCCGGAGAGCCAGGTGATGAGTGCCGAATGCCAGGTGTGCTCGATGACGCGGACCGCCGAGAGCTGTTCGGGGGTGGGCGGGCCCTCCAGCCCCATCGCGTCCAGGATGATCGCCGTGGTGAGCCGGGAGACCGTGTCCACCTCCGGGCTGACCGACCGGTCCGCGAAGTTGAGGGCGCGTACCATCGCGTCCGCCAGCTGCGGCTCCCGCTGCAGTGCCCGGAAGGCGCGCATCAGCGTCTTGGCGACCCGCGCCGCCGCCTCCGTCTCCTCCGGGGGGCGCTTGTGCAGCGTCTCGTGCATGTGCTGCAACTGGTCCTGCATGGTGGCGACCAGCAGATGCACCTTGGAGGGGAAGTAGCGGTAGAGGGTGCCGAGCGCCACGTTCGAGGATTCGGCGACCTCCCGCATCTGCACCGCGTCGAATCCGCCCCGGCGCGCCAGCTGCGCGCTCGCATGCAGGATGCGGCGGCGCCGGGCCTCCTGGCGCTCGGTCAGCGGCGGGGACGGCGCGGAAGGCCGCAAAGGAGGGGACTGCAGAGGTTGGTTCCCGCCTCTGGGCTTGGGCTTGGGCTGCGGCGGTGTCGGCATCGCGTTGTTGGTCCCGTTCCGTGGCGTTCTTGAAGCCCTGTGGGGAGCCGTGCATTGTTGCAGGCGCCGCCGAGGTGGCGCGAATCACCTGCTCCGGCGGCTCCCCCGAAGTGACTGGCCGGTAAATTCTGGAGTCCGGGCACGAGTCCGCGGCGCCACCGGAGCCGGGACCCGTCCCTCCCGAAAGTCAATCCTGAAACTTGTTCTAGGTTAGCGCGAGCGGCTACGCTCCGGCGGAACGCAGTGACGAAGGGGGCCGCGAGTGACCGCAGAGGCCGTAACCGACCGCCCGCTGCGCATCGCGCTGCTGACGTACAAGGGCAACCCCTTCTGCGGCGGCCAGGGTGTCTACGTACGCCATCTGTCCCGGGAACTCGCCCGCCTCGGCCACAGTGTGGAGGTCATCGGAGCGCAGCCGTATCCGGTGCTGGACGAACTGCCGGCGGACGGGGCGACGACCGGCCGGCTCACCCTCACCAGGCTGCCCAGCCTCGATCTCTACCGCCAGCCCGATCCCTTCCGCACCCCCAAGCGGGACGAGTACCGCGACTGGATCGACCTGCTGGAGGTCGGCACGATGTGGACCGGGGGCTTCCCCGAGCCGCTCACGTTCTCGCTGCGCGCCCGCCGCCATCTGGCCGCGCGGCGCGGCGAGTTCGATGTCGTCCACGACAACCAGACGCTGGGCTACGGGCTCCTCGGCGGCCCGAGCGCCCTCGGCGCGCCGCTGGTGACGACCATCCACCACCCCATCACCGTCGACCGCCGGCTGGAGCTGGAGGCGGCCACCGGCTGGCGGCAGAGCGCCTCGGTCCGCCGCTGGTACGGCTTCACGCGGATGCAGCGCCGCGTCGCCCGCCGGCTGCCCTCGGTCGTCACCGTCTCCGGCTCCTCCCGGCAGGAGATCGCCGACGATCTGGGGGTGGCGCACGAGCGCATCCGCGTGGTGCCCATCGGCGCGGACACCGGACTGTTCGCACCCGACCCGGCCGTGCCCGAGGTGCCGGGCCGCATCGTCACCACCTCCAGCGCCGATGTCCCCCTCAAGGGCCTGGTGTTCCTGATCGAGGCGCTGGCCAAGGCGCGTACCGAACGGCACGAGGCCCATCTGGTGGTCGTCGGCAAACGCCCCGAGGAGGGCCCGGTCGCAGACGCGATCGAGGCGCACGGGCTGGCCGGCGCCGTCGAGTTCGTCAAGGGCATCAGCGACGCCGAGCTGGCCGGGCTGGTCCGCTCGGCGCAGGTTGCCTGCGTTCCGTCGCTGTACGAGGGCTTCTCGCTGCCCGCGGCCGAGGCCATGGCGACCGGCACCCCGCTGCTGGCCACCACCGGCGGCGCCATCCCGGAGGTTGCCGGGCGCGACGGCGAGACGTGTCTGGCGGTGCCGCCCGGCGATGCGGGGGCGCTGGCCGCGGGGCTGGTACGGCTGCTGGGCGACGCGGAGTTGCGGGCCCGGCTCGGGGCTGCCGGGCGGGAGCGGGTACTGCGGAAGTTCACCTGGGAGAGGGCGGCGATCGGCACGGTCGAGTGCTACCGCGCCGCCATGGGGGCTCCCTCCCGTGCGGTCTCGCCGGTGCCGGTGGTGCGGCCGCCCGCCGAGCCGGTGCGCGTCGCCGCCGACAGCCGGTGACCGGCCGTCCCTCACCCCCGCCCCCGCCCCCGAACACCATGTGGAAGGCTGATCCCCCGTGCTGACCGTGGACTTCTCCCGATTCCCGCTCGCCGCAGGCGACCGCGTGCTCGACCTGGGCTGCGGGGCGGGACGGCACGCCTTCGAGTGCTACCGGCGCGGCGCACGCGTGGTCGCCCTGGACCGGAACGCGGAGGAGATCCGCGAGGTCGCCACCTGGTTCGCGGCGATGGCCGAGGCGGGCGAGGCCCCTCAGGGGGCCACCGCGACCGCTATGGAGGGTGACGCGCTCGCTCTGCCCTTCCCCGACGACAGCTTCGACGTCGTCATCATCTCCGAGGTCATGGAGCACATCCACGACGACAAGGGCGTTCTCGCCGAGATGGTGCGCGTCCTGAAACCGGGCGGCCGGCTCGCCGTCACCGTGCCGCGCTACGGACCGGAGAAGGTCTGCTGGGCGCTGAGCGACGCGTACCACGAGGTCGAGGGCGGCCACATCCGTATCTACCGCGCCACCGAACTCCTCGCCAAACTGCGCGAGGCCGGGCTGCGCCCCTACGGCACCCACCACGCGCACGGCCTGCACGCGCCGTACTGGTGGCTCAAGTGCGCGTTCGGCGTGGACAACGACAAGGCGCTGCCGGTGCGCGCCTACCACAAGCTGCTCGTCTGGGACATCATGAAGCGCCCGCTGGCCACCCGGCTCGCCGAACGTGCCCTGGACCCGCTGATCGGCAAGAGCTTCGTCGCCTACGCCACCAAACCGCATCTTCCGCACCTCGCCGGGGCAGCCGACGTGAACAGCCTGGCCGACGAGCCGGCAGCGGCGGCCAAGTGACCAGCCCGGAGCGGACCGAACGGCTGGTGCTGCCCGGTGTGCTGACCGCCGCCGAGGCCCGGCTGACCGTCGAGGGCATCCTCGCCTCACAGCGCGAGGACGGCGCCATACCGTGGTTCCGCGGGCACCATCTCGACCCGTGGGACCACGTCGAGGCCGCCATGGCGCTGGACGCCGCGGGCGAGCACGACCGCGCCGAGGCCGGCTACCGCTGGCTGGCCACCCACCAGCTGCCCGACGGCTCCTGGTACGCCGCCTACGCCGACGGGGACGCGGCGGCGCCCACCGACCGCACCCGCGAGACCAACTTCTGCGCGTACGTGGCCGTCGGCGTGTGGCACCACTATCTGTCCACCGGGGACGACGCCTTCGCCGACCGGATGTGGCCGATGGTTTCGGCGGCCGTCGAGTTCGTGCTGCGGCTCCAGCAGCCCGGCGGGCAGATCGGCTGGAAGCGCGACGCCGACGGCACCACCTGCGACGAGGCGCTGCTGACCGGGTCCTGCTCCGTCTACCAGGCCCTGCGGTGCGCGCTGGCGCTGGCCGAGCACCGCGAGGAGCCGCAGCCCGACTGGGAGCTGGCCGCCGGGTGGCTGGGCCATGCCATCCGCCGCCACCCCGAACGGTTCCTGGACAAGAGCCGCTACTCCATGGACTGGTACTACCCCGTCCTCGGCGGAGCCCTGCGCGGTCCCGCCGCCAAGGAACGCATCGAAGAGGGCTGGGACCGCTTCGTGGTACCGGGCCTCGGCGTACGGTGCGTGACCCCCAACCCGTGGGTGACCGGCGGCGAGAGCGCCGAGCTGGCACTGGCCCTGTGGGCGACGGGCGAGTCGGACCACGCGCTGGACATCCTGCGCTGGATGCAGCACCTGCGCGCCGAGGACGGCATGTACTGGACGGGGTACGTCTTCGAGGACGAGGCGGTCTGGCCCGAGGAGCGGACGACTTGGACGGCGGGGGCGCTGCTGCTGGCCGTCGCCGCGTTGGGAGGGGACGACGCGACGGTGCAGGTCTTTGGTGGCGAGGGGCTCCCTCAAGGGTTGGAGCCCGACTGCTGCTGAGCCCCGCGCCGGGGGATTTTGCTATTGGGGTGCCCCTGATTGCCGTCCGCAGGCTGCGGCTGTGTTGTGGCTGGGCGCGCAGTTCCCCGCGCCCCTGAGGGGGCGCCCCCTCAGGCCAGGTCCGCCAGGACCCGTAGCGTCCCGGGATCCGGTGCCGTCACCAGGAGATCCGTCACCGGCCCCGAGCGCCACAGCTCCAGCCGCTCCGCGATCCGTTCCCGCGGGCCCACCAGCGAGATCTCGTCCGCGAACGCGTCGGGCACGGCGCGTACCGCATCCTCCCGCCGCCCCGCGGCGAACAGGTCCCGTACCCGCTGTGCCGCCTCCGGGTAGCCCATGCGTCCCATCAGCTCCGCATGGAAGTTGCGGCGGGCGTGCCCCATGCCGCCGATGTAGAAGCCGAGCATGACCTTCACCGGCAGCAGCCCCTCGGCGACGTCGTCGCAGATCCGGGCCTGCGCCATGGGCGCGACCAGGAACCCGGGCGGCGCCTCGGCCAGCGCCGCCTCGTACACCGGGGCCCGGGTGGGCGACCAGTACAGCGGCAGCCAGCCGTCGGCGATCCGGGCGGTCTGGGCGATGTTCTTGGGCCCCTCGGCGCCCAGCAGCACCGGCAGATCGGACCGCAGCGGGTGGGTGATCGGCTTGAGCGGCTTTCCCATGCCGGTGCCGTCCGGACCGGCGTACGGGTGCGTGTGGTAGCGCCCGTCCAGCCGTACGGGCGCCTGGCGGTGCAGCACTTGCCGTACGACGTCCACGTACTCGCGGGTCAGAGTGAGCGGCGAGGCGGGGAACGGGCGGCCGTACCAGCCCTCCACCACCTGCGGCCCCGACAGTCCGAGACCGAGCAGCATCCGGCCGCCGGAGAGGTGGTCGAGGGTGAGGGCGTGCATGGCGGTGGCGGTCGGGGTGCGGGCCGCCATCTGCGCGACGGCGGTGCCCAGCCGGATGCGGGAGGTGTGCGCCGCGATCCAGGTGAGTGCGGTGAACGCGTCCGAGCCCCACGATTCGGCCGTCCACACCGAGTGGTAGCCCAGTTGTTCGGCCTGCCGGGCGAGTTCGAGGTGGCGGGGGTCGGGGCCGCGCCCCCAGTAGCCGAGCGCCAGTCCGAGCCGCATGCGCCGTCTCCCCTCCACCCGGACGCCGGAGCTGACGGGGCGTCAGTTCGCTGGTCCGGCAGCGTACGGCAACGGCCCCCCGCCCGGAAGGGCGAGGGGCCGCTGGGCTCGGCGCGGAGCCCGAGGGCTCAGCCGCGCTGAATGTTGGAGGTGTCCTGGAGGACGCCGCGGCGCCCGTCCTGCGTCTGCGCGATCAGCGCCTGACCGCGCTGCTCCACGGCCAGGTACCAGGTACCCGGCGCCAGCTCGGCGATCGGCTGCGGCGAGCCGTCCTCCGGGAACAGCGGGCGCGCCATCGGGACGGCGAACCAGAACGGCTGGAAGTTCGGGTCCTGGGCGCCACCTGCGGCACCCTGCGCACCACCCGCGGGCTGGCTGGGGCCGGGCTGCCCCGGCTGGCCGCCCTGCGGCTGGCCCGGCTGCTGCCCGTACGGCTGCTGGCCGCCCTGGGGCTGCGCACCGTAGGGACCCGGCTGGCCGCCCTGCGGACCGCCCGGGTAGCCGTAGCCGCCACCCTGCTGCGGGTACTGCTGGCCGTACGGGCCGGGGGCTGCGCCGCCACCGGCGGGCACCAGCGGGGCCGCGAGGGCGGGGACCGCCGGGCTGATCATTGCGGCAGCTGCGCCGATCAGTGCGGCGATCAGCCCGATGATGGCGCCGGGGCCCATCTCCGCCTTATCGTCTGCGCTGGCCATCGACCACACCGACGACCACAGCGCGATCACCATCATGGTCGCCCCCGCCTGCGGCAAGGAGACGGCGCCGAACTTGCGGCCCTCCGGCAGGAAACGGCCGCCGACGATCAGTGCGGCCCCGAGGATGCCCGGCAGGAAGATCGTGGCCAGGACGAGCGGAAGCGTCTCGGCTTCCCAGGCGTTGGGCAGTTCGATCTCGTCGCAGTACGACGAATCGCCGCAGTCGACGGAGAAGTAGTCGAGGAACGAGGCGATGAACAGCAGCACCGCTGCTCCTATCACCGCGCCATCGCCTCGGGTGAGCGAGCGGATGTTCACGTGGGGTCCTTAATAGGTCTTGTCATGGTTGAGGTCTGCCGGGGGTGAGCACCCCATCGTACGGATGACATTACGGGCCTCTGAGGGGGGTCGCCTGTCGGTTTCATCTTCCCCGCGTCTCGGCCGGGTCAGTCGAGGAATGCGGTGATCCCGTCCGCGACTCCGCGCGCCGCCTTTTCGCGCCACTTCGCCGACGTGAGGAGTGCGGCATCGGCCGGGTCTTGCATGTTGCCGCATTCGAGGAAGACTTTGGGAACTTTGCTGAGGTTGAGACCGCCCAGATCGCCTCTGGTGTCCAAACCGTTGCCGTCGCCCAGGTAGTTGGAGGGGGGAACGTCGGTGGCCTTGCGGTACGCGTCACGCAGGTCGGTGCCCAGGCGCCGGGAGGGGCCCACGATCTTGCGGGTGTCGGCGTCGCCCTTGTGCACGGATGCGGGAAGAATCACATGGAAACCGCGGCTTCCGCTGGGTGCGCCGTCCGCGTGGAGCGAAATGGCGGCGTCCGCTTGTGCCTGATTCCCTTTCTTCGCACGCTCGTCCACACACGGTCCGTACGGGGCCTCGCCGTCATGGGTGAACTTCACGGTCGCACCGCGTTCCCGTAGCTGTGTGCGGAGTCGGTGTGCCAGATCGAGAGTGAACTCGGCCTCGGAGTAACCGGAATTGGTCGAGGTGCCCGTGGTGTCGCATTCCTTCTTTCCCGTGCCGATATCGACGGGCCGGGAAATCTTGCCTGGCTGGTCGCGATTGTGTGGATTGTGGCCCGGATCGACGACGATCACCTTGCCCTGCAACGGCGACTTGGCGGGCTTACGCGCCCCTTGCTGTCCGTCGTCGTCGCCGTTGCCGTCACCGTCGCCGTTCTTGCCGCCCTTCTTGCCGGCCCCGGCGGACGAGGAGCGGGACGGCTTTCCGCCCTCGTCCCCCTTTCCGTCGTCGTGACCGCCACCGAACGCCCCGCACCCGGCGGCCCCCAGACACAGGGCCCCCGTGACCATCACGGCCGCTACTCGTCGGCCTGTCCGTCCCCGCGTCGCGAAGCATTCGTAAGACACGGGCGTAGATGCTAGGCCCTGCCCGGCGGACCGTGCGTACCCGGCCCGGGACTGCTGCGCCCCGTCAGGGGCGCGGGGAACTGTGCGCCCAGCCACAAACAAACCGGCAGCCCGCGATGGCGAACAGGGGCACTCTCTTCCCGGAACAGGGCAGACGCGGGGAACGTCAGCCACGCCGCAGCACCCGTAGGGAACCCGTGGCGGGCTCCGGGGTGTAGTCGCCCGAGGCCAGGGCGCGTTCGTGGATGTGGTGCGGGGCCTGTCCGCCGTCGGCCGGGTCGGGGAAGACGTCGTGGATGACCAGCAGCCCGCCCGGCGCCAGGTGCGGCGTCCAGCCCTCGTAGTCCGCGGTGGCGTGCTCCTCGGTGTGGCCGCCGTCGATGAACACCAGCCCCAGCGGTGTGCCCCACACCGCCGCGACCTGGGGCGAGCGTCCCACCAGCGCGATCACATGCTCCTCCAGGCCCGCGGCGTGCAGCGTACGGCGGAACGTGGGCAGCGTGTCCATCCTCCCCACGACCGGATCGACGACCTCCGGATCGTGGTACTCCCAACCCGGCTGCTGCTCCTCGCTGCCCCGGTGGTGGTCGACGGTGAGCGCCGGAACGCCGGTGCGCCGCGCCGCGTCGGCCAGCAGCAGGGTGGAGCGCCCGCAGTACGTCCCCACCTCCAGCAGCGGCAGCCCGAGCGCACCCGCCTCGGCAGCCGCCGCGTACAGCGCCAGCCCCTCGTCCAGCGGCATGAACCCCTTCGCCGCCTCGAACGCGGCGAGCGTACTGGGGTCGGGGGCCGGAGGGTTCATCACTCGTTCCTCTGCTGTCGTCGGCGCGCTCCCGCACGCCGGGGCCGCTGTTCACCTGGGGCCGGTGGGCTGCTGCCATGCTGCCCTACCGACACCCCCCACACGGGTGGCAGGTACCCTCACCGCACTGCTACGGGACGACGGGGGAGCGGAGTGACGGCAAGCGACAAGCCCGGGACGCCCATTGCGTCCCGCCGCCGCAGGAGCCTCGCGGTCCTGCTCGGCCTCGCCGTACTGGCCGGCGCAGGGCTGGGCACCTGGGCCACCGACACCTGGCCCTTCGCCAAGCAGAGCTTCTGCTGGGGCGCCTGGCAGGAGGGCGACGGGGACGACGTATCGGAGTTCATCGCCGAGGACACGCACGGCGCCGACCGTACGAGCGAGCAGTCGGCCGCCCCGCGCAAGGGCAAGCGCGCCACCTGCTCGGTGACGCTCCGGACAAAGAGCGGCAGCTCCTCGGACACCGATGACGCGTACGGCGGCTCCTCGGACGCGTCCACCTCCTACGAACAGAAGGTCACCGCCGAGGTCGCCCCCGTACCGCGCGACGCGGAAGAACACCGCGCCTGGCTGAGCGACTATCTGGACGCCGAGTCCGCGCCGCTGCCGGACGGGCTGCCCGGTCTGTTGAGCAACCGGCGTGCCGCCTTCGTCCTCCCCAAGAAGTGCGACACCGCTGACGGGCGGCCCACCGTGGTGACCATCGAAGGCTCCGGGGACGGAACATCCCCCTTTGTGGGCTCCGGAGCGGAGGTCGCCGATCTGCTGCTCTCCCTCGCGAACAAGGCCGCCCAGCAAGCGGGCTGCGCCCCCGGCGAGCCGTTCGAGGCCGCCTCCCCGCTGGCTGCCGCAGGCGGCGACGACCTGCTCGGCGGGCGGAGCTCGGCGATGTGCCGGATCCCCGGCTTCCGGTTCGATCTCGGCAAGGACGACCGCCACGAGGCCCGGGTCGGAGCTGTCGGCGACGACGTGCAGACCTGCTCGGTCGCCGACGAGACGGACGTACAGGCCCCGACGCCCGCCGCGCAGT
This sequence comes from Streptomyces sp. 8N114, assembly GCF_052245835.1. Taxonomy (NCBI): domain Bacteria; kingdom Bacillati; phylum Actinomycetota; class Actinomycetes; order Kitasatosporales; family Streptomycetaceae; genus Streptomyces; species Streptomyces sp. 8N114. The sequence goes on from NZ_JBQQBT010000005.1 coordinate 29,114, forward strand.
TCGTGATGACCTCCCGGCCCCGGCTCGTCGCACTCTTCACGGGGCTGGCGGACGACACGTCTCCCGGCAAGGGCTGGCGCGGCACGGGCGAGGTCGACGGCGGGAACGGGCTGCTGACCGCCTCCTGTGACGGCAAGCCCACCGTCTTCTTCATGCAGCTCGACGGCTTCCTGGCGGACCGTGCGGATCCCGACCCGCGCCGCGTGTTCGCCGCCACGGCCAACTCCGTCGCCGACCGCCTCGGCTGCCCGGCGGTGGCGCCGCGATCATGAGCGACGAACAGCCCAGGGAAAGGGACCAGATGCCCGAGGAGGAACGGGAACCCACCCGGTCTCCGGCACCCGAAGCACAACCGAAGCCCGAAGCGGAGCCGGCACCCGAAGCGGAGCCGGCACCCGAAACGGAACCGAAGCCCGCAGCGGAACCGAAGCCCGAACCCCGGCCAGGGGCCCGGGAGCGGTTGCGGCGCGTCGTGCGGGGCAAGCCGGGCGTGGCCGTCGTCGGTGCCGTCGTGGGGGCGCTGCTGGCCGGGGGAACCATGGCCTGGCGCGCGGGGGAACTGCCCTTCCTGCCCCGCGACATGTGCTGGAGCTCGCTCTCCTCCGGCACGGTGGACCGCCTCTTCTCGGACGGGGACATACGGGCGAAGGAGACGCCGCTGGAGTCCTCGCGCAGCAGCGACCGGCGCGCCAGCGAGTGCCGTCTCCAGCGGTGGGAGGACGACGAGCTCAAGTGGGAGATCTCGGCCGAGGTCCGGGACCTCGACCGGTTCCAGGCGTGGGACGGGCGCGAGTGGACGCATGAATTCCTCTCCCCGGCGATGGCCCCGCTCGGCGGTGAAACGCCGGGCATGGCCTCCGCCACCCGCGCCTGGGTGGCGCTGCCCGCGAGTTGTACGAGCGGCAGGGCCGACGACGGGCCGCCGACGGTCGTCTCCCTCTCCTCCGGCTCGCTCGAATCGCACGAGGACGACGCCGCCGAGGAGCGCAAATACCGGGCGGCGATGGCCGACGCCGTCGTCGAGCTGACCAACGGGGTGCTGGCCGAGAAGGGCTGCAAGGGCCGCTTCCCCGAGCCGGGCGAGCTGGCCCGGACCAAGCAGCCGAAGGTTCTGGACGAACACGGCCCGGCCGAGCTGTGCGGGCTCAAGGGCACCCGGCTGCCCTCCTGGATGAAGGGCTCGGGCGACTACCCCCGTGCCATGCGCTCCACCCCCGGCACCTCGGGCCCCGCGCACTCGTGCGAGTACGGCCGGGACTTCGCCTCGGACGCGACCCGCTTCACCACCATCGAGGACCCGCGCCTCGCGCATCTCGTCGAGCCGCTGGCGCGCCGCAGCCCCGTACGGTTCCGCGGCGACGGCTACGGCACCGTCTCCGGCGATCTGAGCGTCTACGTCATCCAGTGCCAGACCGGCCATGTGGCCTTCCTGGCGCAGGAGGAGGACTTCTACGAGAAGCACGCGGCGACGGTCGAGCTGCTGCCCTCCTACGTCGCGGCCGAGGCGAAGCGGATCGGCTGCGGAAAGGTGAAGGTCACGGGGCCGAAGCTGACCTCGTAGCCGGAGCCTGCCGCGCCTTCCCTCCTGCTGGAACGTGTTCTACCGTTCCCGCATGGGAATGGGCATCGGGATCACACAGGAACAGCGGGAGTTGGCCGATTCCGTGCGGGGCTGGATGGCGCGGGCCGTACCGGCCGAGGAGCGGCGGAAACCTCTGGAGAGCCCGCCGGGGCAGGGCCGGCCCGGCTTCTGGGACGGCCTCGCCGGGCAGGGGCTCTGCGGGCTCCAGCTGCCCGAGGCGGACGGCGGCGCGGACGGCTCGCTGCTGGACCTGGCCGTCGTACTGGAGGAGACGGGCCGCGCTGCGCTGCCGGGCCCGTATCTGCCGCACGCCCTCGCCGCGGAGCTCCTGCACACCGCGGGTGCCGAGCGCGAGCTGGTCCGTGCCCTCGCCACGGGTGAGCGGATCGGTGCCGTCGCCCTCGCCGCGGGCTCGCTCACCGCACGGGAGGACGAGGACGGCTCGTGGACCCTGGACGGCACCGCGCCGCCCGTCCTCGGCGGCTCCCAGGCCGACCTGCTCCTGCTCGCCGCCGACCGGACCGGAGGCGCACCCGGCGTCCCCCGGTGGTTCGCCGTCGACGCCGCAGCGCTGGACATACGTACACAGGAGAGCACCGACCCGCTCCGCCCCACGGCCGAGGTCGCAGCGCACCGGGTGCGGGTCCCCGGCAGCCGCGTACTGGGGCTCGACAGCGAGCGCGTAGCCGATCTCGCCTGCGTCCTGTTCTCCGCCGAGGCGTGCGGTGTGGCCTCCTGGGCGCTGGAGACGGCCACCGAGTACGCGAAGACCCGCGAGCAGTTCGGGCGGCCCATCGGGCAGTTCCAGGCCGTCAAGCACCTGTGCGCCGACATGCTCGTCCGCGTCGAGCAGGCCCGCGCCCTGTCCTGGGACGCGGCGCGTGCGGCCCGCGAAGAGACGGCCATCGCGCCCGTACGGGGCCTGACGGCGGCGCTTGCCGCCTCCGCCGCGCTGGAGGCGGCGTACAGCTGCGCGAAGGACTGTGTGCAGATCCTCGGCGCAATCGGCTTCACCTGGGAGCACGATGCGCATCTGTATCTGCGCCGGGCCGTGGTGGCGCGGCAGCTGCTCGGCACCGGCACCACACACCGGCTGCGCGCAGCCCGGCTCGCCCAAAGCGGAGCGCGCCGAGAGGTGCGGATCCAGCTGCCGCCCGAGGCGGAGGCGTACCGTGCCGCAGCCCGCGAGGCCATCGCCCCCGCGCGGGGCCAGGACCCGGCGGCAGCGCGCCGCACGCTGGCGCCCACCGGCTACGCCTCCCCGCACCTGCCCGAGCCGTACGGGCTCGGCGCGGGCCCGGTCCGGCAACTGGCCGTGCAGCGTGAGCTGGAGGAGGCCGGGGTGAGGGTCGCCGACCTGGGCATCGCCACCTGGGTGGTGCCCTCCCTGATCACCTACGGCACCGAAGGGCAGCGCGACCGGCACCTCCTCCCGACCCTGCGCGGCGAGGTGCAGTGGTGCCAGCTCTTCTCGGAGCCGGGCGCCGGCTCCGACCTGGCGTCGCTGCGCACCCGCGCCGAACGCACCCCGGACGGCGGCTGGCGCATCGACGGGCAGAAGGTGTGGACCTCGGCGGCGCAGTGGGCGGACTGGGGCATTCTGCTGGCCCGTACGGACCCGGAAGCGCCCAAGCACGAGGGGCTGACGTTCTTCCTCGTCGACATGAAGCACACCCCGGGCATCGATGTACGCCCGCTCAAGGAGATGACCGGGGACTCCCTCTTCAGCGAGGTCTATTTCGACGACGTACACCTGCCCGCCGACGCGGTGGTCGGCGAGGTGAACGACGGCTGGCGGGTGGCCCGGCACACCCTGGGCAACGAGCGCGTCCACATGGCGGACCAGCTCACCTTCGGCACCGGCCTCGAAGCGCTGGTCCAGGGGCTGGAGGGCGCCGACGACACGGTGCGGGAACGGGTCGGCGCGCTGGCCGCCGAGGCGCACGCGCTGGCCTGCATCTCGCTGCGCACCACGCTCCAGCGCGTCGAGGGGCTGGATCCGGGCGCGGGTGCCAGCATCCGCAAGCTGATCCAGACCCCGCACCAGCAGAAGGTCGCCGAGCTCGCCCTCGAACTCCTCGGCCCGCACGGCGCGGTGCGCGAGGGTGCGGGCGAGCAGGCCGTGCACGGCTTCCTGATGTCCCGCTGCCTGACCATCGCCGGCGGCACCACCCAGGTCCAGCTCAACGTGGTCGCCGAGCGCCTGCTCGGTCTGCCCCGCGACCCGGAGCCACGCCCCCTCATCTGACCGAGGACGCAGCCATGACCGGCACAGCTTTCGTCGTCGGCATCGGGATGACGAAGTTCGTCAAGCCCGAGTCGCGCGGGTGGCAGTACTGGGAGATGCCCAGGAGGCGGGCAGCGCCGCGCTCGCCGACGCCGGTGTCGACTACGGACTGGTGGAGCAGGCCGCCGTCGGCTACTGCTACCAGCCGTCCACAGCAGCCCACCGCGCCGTCTACCGGCTCGGCCTCACCGGTATCCGGAGCAGGCTGTGGCCATCACCGGGCAGGCAATGGCCACGGACACCGAGGAGACCTTCGCCTCCTGCTCGTGCATCGACGTGGTGGGCCGCCCGTGGCCCGGGCCGCCGCTGGGCGCGCGTACGAGGAGAGCGGGCTCGGCGTCGAGGACGTGGACGTGATCGAACTCCACGACTGCTTCTCGGTCAACGGTCGAAGGCTGGAGAGGGCTGTGACAGTCCATTTTCGCCCTTCTCCGTGCTCCATTCGGCCTTCTTACGGGACCGGTCTCGCATCGATCCATCGCACGGGTTCCCGCAACACAACCGAAGCCGAGTCGAGGTCGGCGAGGCGGGTGGCCAACGTGGCCACCGCGAGCCGTTCAGGAAGCGCGATGCTGAACTTCAGGCCGACAAGGGCACGGACGTCCACATCCGGAAGACACAGTCGGTCAGTCGCGTCGGAGGTGCCCTCACGCCAGAGTTGTGGGGTGAGGTCTTCGCGCAAACGAATCCAGCAGTCGTTGATGCGCTGGGTCGGATCGGCAAGTCCCGCCAGCGTGGCTGTCAGAGTCGCATTGGCACGGTGACCCGCCCAGGTCCACCAGCGCAGTTCCGGTCCCGGACCGCGAACGATCAGTGTTCCCCCGGGGTGGACGAGTTCAAGCATTTCCTCCCGCTGAGAGGCGAGGCGATCCTTGGCACGCTGAGTCAGTCGCACCGGCGGGTCGTTCCCCAGCATGACCTCGCGCATGGCTCTGACCAGCGGGAAATCCGCTGCTCGGGACGACCAGCCGATGCCGCCCCACCTGGCCTTTCCCCCCTTCTCCACAGGTTCGACGAAACATCGCTTCCGGGCCCAGTCGATGTGGTTCACCTGCCAACTGCGTCCGGCGAGCAACAGCCTGCGGGGCCCCCGGACGTCTTCGGTAAGCAAGGCCGGGTCTGTGGTACCGATCTCGGTACGACCCGAGAGAACAGTGAACTCCGGAGCCGCTGTGAAGACCGCGGTAAGGCTCATAAAGTGCCGTCTTCCGAAACGGCGTTCAGCTTCCGGGCCGATGAACAGAAGTTCGCCGTCTTGCTCCAAATACCCCTGGTCGAGCAGGTGCCGGACCAGGGGAAGTGCTCCCGGACCGAACGGCCCCAGACCGCCCCACCACTCCTGCCACAGCTTGTCTCCCACCCGGTGTTCCTGCAGGCACAAGGCAAGGATCTGCTGGGCGACGATGTGCCTCGGCTCGGGCGGCGGTACGACAGGCTCCACCCAGCCCCGCGACCACAGCAGCAGCAACGCGGCCGTAGCCAACAGGCCGTCGGAGTCCAAGGCGAGGAACAGGCAATTGCGGCTTGCTCCCGACCGGCGACCGGTGCGGCCAAGGCGCTGGAGGAACGAGGCCACCGTGAGCGGCGCGTTGATCTGGATGACCCGGTCCAAATCCCCGACATCGATGCCGAGTTCGAGTGTGCTTGTGGAGACGATCACGCAGTCTCGTGACTCGGCGAACGCCTCCTCAGCTTTCCGGCGTTCGTCGACGGAGAGTGACGCGTGCGACAAAAAGGTGGTCACGCCCTTCGCCCGAAGCTGTTCTCCCAGCTCTTCGACCAGTCGGCGGGACTCGCAGAAGACCAGTCTTTTCTCCCCGGCGTGCAGCGCGGCGATCACCTTTGCCGCGTTGTCGACAGACCCCACGTAGTCCATCTGGATATCTCCGGAGGGGACTGTCTCCCGTTCCGCGTCGGAGTCCGGCAGCTCGGCCAGAGGCGGAGCGACCACGCTGGCGGGGCGTTTTCCGGCGGACGTGCCTTGGAGCCAGCCCAGGAGCTGATCGGGGTTGCCCACAGTGGCAGAGAGTCCGACGCGCTGAAGCGTGCGCCCGGCCACGCGCTGGAGTCGCTCCAGCACCGCCAGAAGGTGCCAGCCCCGATCGTCTCCCGCGAAGGCGTGCACTTCATCGACCACAACAGCCTGCAGTCCGCTGAAGAACGTGGAGTGGTCGACGTGGGCACTGACCAGCATGGCTTCCAGGGACTCCGGCGTGGTCAGCAGCACATCCGGGCGGTCGGCGAGGAGCCGTCTGCGGCGGGATTGGGGGACGTCACCGTGCCACAGCCGTGCCGTGCGGCCCAGCCACGACGTGTACGTCTCCCACCGCGGCAGTACGTTGTTGAGCAGCGCTTTGAGGGGGCACACGTACAGCACGGATGTGCCGGTCCAGCCTTGCGCTTCCATGGCGGAGAGCAGCGGGAAGGCGGCTGCTTCGGTTTTGCCGCCCGCCGTGGGCGCCAATAGCAGGGCATCCTTTCCTGCCCGAAGCGGTTCTACGGCTGCCTGTTGGAGTGGGCGCAGGCCGGGCCACTCCAACGTGTTGACAATGTGGTGCAGGAGGACTGGATGAAGGCAGTCGAGGGAGTCCGTGGTCTCGCGCATCTCACACGTTGAGTTCGACATCGTCGGCGTCCGCAGCGGTGGAAGCCGCGGCGTTACGCTCGGTCTCGGTCAGCTCGGCAGAGGCGAGGGTGAGCGCGTAGTGCTGCCGCGGGTCGAAGTCCTCGAACTGGTCGACGCGGTCCAGTACGTCGGCAACGAGCTTCTTGAGGAAGATACGGGGGGCGACTCCTACTTTCCCACCGAGACCACCTGTCACAGCATTGGCCAGGTCGGTGACGTAAGCGTCGTCGACCACGCTTCTGATCCGTTCTCCGGACTCAGTTCCTGACGCGTACAACTCCCGCACCTTGCAGCCGAGGTCAACCAGGGAGCCGACGGTGAAGCCCGGCAGACGGATCTGCACAGCGCGCGGGTTGTCGAACCTGGGCTCGGTGGAGAAGTCCACCGAAAGCCGTTGGGCTAGCGGGGGCAGACGCTGGATTCCCTGCTGTCCGTCGAAAAAGGCGGGCGTTCCGGTGATCACGAGGTGGAGGCCGGGGAAACGTCCGGAGTGCACCTCGTCGATGAGTTGCCGCAATGCGTTGAGCGCCTTGTCACGGGCGTCGGAACGTACCCGTTGCAGCGTTTCCACCTCGTCGAGAACGAGGAGCAGCCCAGGGTGCCCCGAGTCCCTGAGGATCGCCAGCAGGCCCTGCAACGAACCGAGGGCGCCGAAGTGGTCGAGTTCGCCTCGCACCCCGGCCGCTCGACGGGCGCTCGCCGCGACGTGAGGCTGGCCGCCGAGCCAGGCGAGGAGCGCCTCCGCGGTGGCCGCGTCTCCTTGAGAGTGGGCGGCGCGGTAACCGCGCAGCGCCGTGGCGAAAGCGGGAGCCGCCCGGCTGACGTCCGCCAAGCGTTCGTTCAACAGGTTGTCCACCGCCTGATGCAGTCTGAGGCCATCGTCCGGAGCCACGTCTTCCCCGGCGAGTACGTCCTCCTCGAGCGCGTAGAACCAGGAGTCGACGACGGCCCGTAGCGCACTCGGCGGGAACCCGGGGGTGGTCAGGCGCTCGGTGAGTCGTCGGTATACGGTCTCCAGCTTGTGCAGGGGTGTCTCGTTCTCCGAGATCTGCACCTCGGCAACGGCGAAGTTGCGCTGTTTCGCCCGCTCACCCAGCCAGCGCGTAAGAAAGGTCTTGCCCGAACCATATTCTCCGCGTACCGCCTTGAACACGGAGCGGCCCGAGGCCACTGCCTCCAGCTCTTCGTCGAGCGCCGACTCGAACCGGGTCAAGCCGACAGCGAGCACATCGAGTCCGGACTCCGGGACCGCCCCACGCCGCAGGGCATCGATGACAGCTCGCCGTTTGGTGGTGCTGGCGCTGCTCATACGTCCTTCTTCAGTTCGAACTGCTGGCGCAGCAGGTTCTTGTCAAGCCTGACGTTCCGTCCGCTGTCCGTCACTGCTAGCACGGCATAGTCATCAACGTTGAAGATGCGTTGCAGGATGGTGGCGAAGCCCGCGGCGCGTGCGGGCTGTTCACCCGCCCGCTCGCCCAGGACCGCGACGGGCAGGATGGAACCCGCCTCCAGCAGAGCGCTCATCGCGGCCCTGATCTTCGTTTTGGGTACCGTCCTCGGCGTCAGCCTCCGGCGGGCCTCGAACATCTCTGACGCCAGCAACTCGTCCAAGAAGGCCGCCAAGGGGTCGACGGGCTGAAGAGCGAGGGCCGTCTGCCCCTTGGGGGGCACCGGAGCCCGTTTCTTGTCCGTCTTGGGAGCGGGGACATCCACAGGCTGAGGCAGAGCTGACTCGGCTGGACCCATGCCTGTGATCCCCCACCATGCCGGTGCGCTCTCGCCCAAGGGGCGCCAATGCTCCGGGGGCTGCGCGCCGAGGGGCAGAAACGCCAGTACGGGCAAGGTCACTTCGGCTGCGGAAACCCCTCCGTGATAGTCAGCTCCACGTGCTGTGTAGCGGGTGTCGGCGTCCCACAGCGCCACGATGCGCCGGTCGGGGGCGACCACCCGGAGACCGGCCAGCTCGATCTCTCCCGCCTGCGCGACATCGACTCCTTCGCGATGCCGGGCGGACAATGCGTCCGATACGTCACGCAGTTCACCGTTGCGTTCCAGGACATGCCCGTGATCGCTGGTGATCACCACTGCGCGTCCGTGGTAGCCCGCATGTTCCAGGAGCGTCTCCAGTACGCCGAGATCAGCGAGATGCCAGTTCGGGCCGCTGCGCTCACGTCCGCTTCTGAGCGCGTCGTCGATCGTGTTCACCACGACTCCGACAAGCTGTTGCGGGTCGGCAAGTGCTTCTGCGAGTTCCGCCCCCAGCGTCTCGCCGGCCTCGCCGTTGACATCGTCCTGGTGGAAGAGCCGAGCCGTGCGTCCTTGCCAGGAAGGGTGCCGGGAGAAGCGGTCCCGCTCCAGTTCCTGACCGCCCTCACAGAGCGTTCCGGCGAAAAGCGAGGCGCGGGATACACGGGTCCGGGTGGGGAGGGCCGCCGCCGCACCGCGACGACGGGCAGGCAGCGACCTCGCCTCTCGGGTTGTACTGCCCAACGGGTCGTATTCGTCCCAGCCGTGCCTCATCTCCGCGGCGATCTGAACGGCGTCGGAAGCGCTCATCCCCTCCAGGACCACGAACAGGACCGGCCGCTCCCCCTCTACCACAGGCGCAACCACCTGCTTGATTAGATTCTCCACCGTGACCAGCCCACTCGGGGTTGTTCCTCGGGCGGTCCACTCACGAAGTTGCTCAGCGAACATCCGGTCCAGCGTTTTCCGACGTTCGGCCACCCGCTCGGACAACTTCCGGTAGCCGGACTGTAGCTGCGGATGCGTGTCGTCGCCTGCCTGTAGATGGGCGACTGCGTGGTCGGCCCAACTCCAGTCACTGATGTGCGCGTCGATCGCTGCGGCCATGCTTTCTGGCCGAGGAATGGGGATGGCCAGCCACTGCACCAACCGCTGGGCCATCCGAGCCCGTTCCACACGGTGCGCGTGGATACGGTGCAACCGGTGCGCTGTCAGTTCAGATACGGCGCGCGTCAACGCCCTAATACTGGCGGTGTCGTGCCCCCCCTCTCTCTCGTTGAGACAGGAGTGCTGCGCCTTCGCGACGGCGTCGGCGCGGTATTCGAATCCCGAGTACAGCACATCGCTGAAGCATGCGGCTTCCCGGGCGCCGAACGCGTCCAGCAGCTTGTCGGCGCGAGTGAGTACGGAGCGCCACGTGCGGGTGCGGTAGGCGTCCTCGGAAGAGTCCTGCTCTCCCGCACCTGAACCCCGAAGCAGGTGGAGCACCACCTCCCGGGCCGCGTCGCCGAATGCCTGCATCGTGGCGTCGTCGAGCTGGGCGTCTCCGAAGAACCGGTCCACTCTGCCTTTCTGCCTCTCCAGACCACGCGCGTCCGGACTCCACAACGCGTGACAGACGAGGCCCATGGCGAGTGCGTCCGCTCCATGGTCGGCATCGATCAGGGCGAACAGCGCCCGCCCGGCGCGTCCCGTGATCTCAGTCAGCCACTGGACGAGGCCCTGGCGTTCTTCCGTTCGAAGAGAAGCAAGAGACTCGGGCGCGCCGGGCAGCGCCGACCAACGCAGCAGAACTGAGGCGTCCAGGTCATCGGCGCTCATCCCGAGCCGTTCGGCGATTCCCATCCGGCTTGCGGCGAGGTGGCGCAGAGCCACGTCCCTGCTGAGGATTTTGCCGGAGAGTTTCGGCCATCCGCCGTTCGGGGCCTTGGCCGACATCAGGGCCTCCGCTGCCCAGGCCTCTTCGGTCAGCCTCGGTTCGGGAAACTGTGCGCCGAACTGCTCCGCGACGAGCGTCCAACGGTCCACGGAGTGCACGCGCTGTCGTACGACCAGCCCCAGTACGGCCCGCCCCAGAACCGTCTCCTCCTGGTCGGTGAGGATGACCAGAACCTCCTCCGACCCCGAGTCGGCAGTGGCATGGGTGTGCTCTGTGATCAGGTCGAGGACCGCCAGCGGCGAGACCCCCACGGCTACGCGTACGGACCGGCCCTGTGCCCGCAACGACCGCTCACCGTTCCACACCGGTTCGGCACGCAGCAGGATCACCGGGCGGGAGGCGGGGCGCCGCCCGCCGGCGCGGTCCAGATAGCGCCGGATGAGTTGCCCGACGCGCTGTTCGACAGCCGCCCGTCCCAGCCGGGGCGGCCTGGACCGGGTGAGCGCCGTATTCGCAGAAGCCGTCATTCCATCACTCGCCAGCTCAGTTCGACGGTGGTGTGCGGGTGCGCCCGGAGGAAGGCGTTCAGCTCCTCCAGACCCGCGCCGAGTTGCTGTGCGGTGCCACGAATGACTGTGGTCTCGGTGGAGTTAGTTGGCTGCCGCGCACCGGGCTCTCCGGGCTCGCTGCTCGCCCCGCCCTGGGCTGGGTCGCTGGGACCCGGAGCGGGAGCAGGGCTGCTCGTGAGCGCCTTGCCCAGCAGGGCCGACGTCTCGGTGCGTGCTCGCGCCAGGGCATCGACCAGGTTCACGGTCAGCTGGTCGCTCCGCGCAGCGCCGCGCAGGGCTTCCAGAATGGCGGCGGCCTCGGCCGCGTAGGGTTCCTTGACGCTTTCCAGCAACTCGAAGTTGTCCCAAGGCGCGGTGCTGAGAGCTTCGACGACTCGCTGTGCGGACCTGATGGACCGCCCCGCCCGCTCCGCGGGGCCGCCGAGGTCCGCGTCGGCCAGATGGCGCACGATATCGACGCTGCCTCCCTGGCTGCCGAGCCCGTCCAGCAGGTCTGCGGTGACCCGGGCGGTGTGCAGTCGCCCGGTGGTCGCGTTGGGGTCGATTCCGAGCTGCGCCGCGTGCTTCTCCAGCGTGTCGACGAGTGACTGCACCGGGGTGCTGTAACGGCGCGTGTCGTCGGTGAGCTGGCGGACGAACATCCCGATGATCCGGCCTCGCCGCAGCGCGAGGGCGTTGATACCGAAGAGTTCTGCCGCGCGGGACCTGGCTCGGTCCCAGGTTCTCTCGTCGGGCAGCGGCTGTTCCCGCAGGGTGAGGTCGTCGGTGAGTTGGGTGAGCTCCGGTGCCGGGCTGACGACGGCACCATAGCGGCACCAGACACGGTCGCTCATTTCGGCGAACGCGGCAATCACCAGATTGCCTACCAACGGCTCCAGACCACGGGGCTTCGTTCCGTCACCGTCCAGCCATGACCGCAAATCAGTGATCTTCAGTTCGTCGGTCTGGCCGGCCTGGTTGGCACACCTTTCGAAATGCTGCACCCACGTACGGCTAGGGGTGAAACGTGCTTCGTGCATGGTGCCGAGCCCCAGCTCGTTCGCCACCCGGCGCATGACGGGCCGGTCGTCCCGCTCCACGAGGATGCTCTCCTCGCCGGACTCCATGACGCGCCGGACATAGCCCAGCACGGTCTTGGCATCTGTGGTCCGGACCACAGCGCCGACACCGTCAGGGTCGAAGTCAGGGTGGCTGGGGAACTGGTGGGCCAGCATCTGATCGGCGATGCTGTGCGCCGCGTTCTTCAGGGTGTCCCCGACCGGCAGTTCCGGATGCAGGGACGGAGTCAGGCTCAGCAGGTGGTCCTCGTACGCGGTGATGACCTGCCCCGGCTGTTTGGCTGCCAGACCGTACGCCTGGCGCACCAGGCCGCGCATCAACGTGAGCAGTGATCCGCGCTGGTGCTCCAGAGCGTCCCTGGCCCGTTGCCGGTCGGCGGGGTTGAGATGTGCGGCAGCGGAGTCGAACTGCTGGCCCGTCAGCAGCTTGTCGATCACGACGAGCCGGCCCAGGTCGTTTTCCCGCTCGTGGGTGAACGACGCGGGGATCCAGCACACCGAACGGGCCTGCATGTTCTGCTCGTTGACCAGCCGGTGCACGCGGTCCCGGTCATCAGCCGGAGTGTGCGTGCCCTCGTCGAACGGATAGTCGACGATCAGCCGCCAGGCTTCCTCTTCGCTCGGATGGAAGTGGGCGTCCTTGATTTCCTGGGCATCGCGGACATTTCCGTAGAGGACCTCTATGCTGCGACGCGAGCCACGCCAGGACAGCGTGAACCGGTCGACGAACTGGCCCTCCGTGACGCCCATCTCTTCCCACAGCAGCCGTTTGATCATTGCCTTTCGGCCGCCTGTGTTGTCGAAACTCGACGCGTTGGCCAGCACACCGTCGATGTCCACCCCGACGAGTTCCAGCCGGACTCCCGGGTTGTCGCCCTCTTCCACCTTGATCTCGCTGTGCCGGGTGGACCAAGTGCGGACCTTGGCGGTGACCTTCTCGACCTCCCCGCCAGGGATGGGGCTGGTGACGCTGCCGTGATTGAGTGCGGAGAGTTTGCGCGCCGTCAGGTTGGCCAGCGAGGGAACGGAGGGAGCCAGGGCACCCAGCAGCAGTGTCTTCATCAAGCGGTCGTCGCCGGTGAACTCCTTCACCCTGGCTTTCAGCTCGTCCGTGACGGGCTCATCGCTCATGGCGGTGCGTCCGCGCGCGGCCAGCTTGACCCGTTCGACGTCCTCTTCGGTGAGCGAATAATCGGCCAGGAGCTTAGGACGCAGCCGGGTGTCGTACAGCTTCTCGGCGTTGTCGAACTCGACCTTCAGCCGCTCGGTGAAGGGCTGCCCGCCGTCCTGGGTGATCTGGTCATAGAGATCTCCCAGGGGAACCAGAGACCCCAGGCGCAGCTCGTCCCGCCGGTCGATCAGCAGGTTGCGCATGAGTTTGAGCCCTGTGCGCGAGCGCTGCAAGGCGTTCGACACGTGGACAAGGGTGTCCAGAAAGGCCGGGGAGAAGGGGTACGTGGCCCGGAAGGTCTCGATGTCCGCGCCCGTGGTGCCATCGGTCCCCAGCAACGTGTCCCACACGTCCCGGCGCACCTTGGTGGCCCGGGTGAACGCCTTCCCGATCGCCGCCTCCGCCTCCGTGCTGACCGGCTTCAGGAGCCGCTTCTTGGCGATCTCGGGGAGGTTGCGGTCCTCCAGCGTGATCGTGGTGAACCGGCCGCTGGAATGGTTGAGGTTGTCCTGAATGGACACCTCAACCGCGCCTGCCGCCTCGCCCTTGACCAGATCGCGCATGTCGCGCTGGCGAGCCACGAAGCTGATCACGGGGATCGGGCGCCGGGCGTCACCCCCCTCGATCAGGTTGGTGATCTTCTGCGCCTCCCTGGCGACGAAACCCTGCTGGCTGCCGAGGGAATTGGCCAGCCACAGAACCAACTCGTCCAGGAAGAGGATCAGCCCGTCGTAGCCCAGCTCCTTGGCGTGCCCCGCGATCTCGGTCAGACCACGGTCGAGCGAGATGAACGACTTCGGGTCCTCCTCCGCGTTGGAGAAGAAGCCGGGGAACCAGCCCTCGATCAGCCCGCTCACCAACTGCTTGCGAAGCGGGCTCTCATACGGCGACGCGATCGCTTCCTCGAACAGCTCTGCGTTCCAGGCCGGCCCGGTGATGCCCCATTTCGCATCCGACTCCGAGCCCGGGATCTTGGCGAAGAACGCATCGTCCCCGATCTGCTCCCGGAGTCGGGCGGCGTTCTCCAGCAGGGCATCCGTCCGGTGCACCGCCGGAATACGCGCCTCGGGGTGCCGCTTACGTACCAAACTCGCGTATCCGCCCAGGATGCGCTGTTCCATCGATTTCGCGCTGAGCATGTGGTATGGAACGAGCAGAAAGCGACGGCCCTCCAGCCAGGTGTCATGCTTGGCGACGAGCCCTGCGAATTCGTCCCGTTCCCGGGCGGCGCGCTCGCCACGCAGCAGCGCGTGCAGCACTGCCATGAAGTGCGACTTACCGGAACCGAAGGAGCCGTGCAGGTAGGCGGCCTGTGAATCGCCCCCTGTTACCCCTGCCTTGACCAGCCCGAGCGCCTGGTCGAAGTTCTCCACCAGGCGGTCTGTGATGACGTAGTCACGCAGTGTGCCCTCGGTGTCCTCGACTCCCTCGCTGAGCTTGAGAACGAGATCGGAGTCGCTCGACCTCTCGGGGATCTTGATGTAATCACGCAGCAGCGGAGACGGGTTCGGGCTGACCATGTCCCCAACCTTAAGGGGCAGGTAGGACAGGCGGCAGGCGGCTTGAGCAGACAGCCGCGCACGAGGCCGTTGCCCTCGCACGTGCGGGCACAAGGTGTGCGGCCGATCATGGTGGGGGTCCCAAGCTCCCCGTTCTAGTGGAACTGGCGAGAACTGCACCTTCACGGAGACTGCCCCCTTTCTGCCGTGTTCGTCAGGTGTCACCTTTTGAGAAGGGCTGACTTCGGCGGCCGGGGGGAGGACGCATGGCGACGGCTTTGTGTGTTCCGGTGTATGTGCCGGGGCTGCCGGTGAGAGCGAGCGGCCTCAAGGCCTTCACGGCCGTTGCCGCAGCGGCGAAACGCCGGACAGCGCCTTTCTGGGTCATACCGCCCCGTGTTGCCCGCGCCCCCACGCCCTCGGGGGAGCTGGAGCCGGACGGCCCGGCAGCGCTGGCCGCGTACCTGCACAAGCAGTCGGACGCCCTCCGCGAGCGGCATGGTCTGCACCCAGGCTGGGTCGATGCCCGTCACATGGAGGACACCCTCCCCCTGGTACATGAGCATGTGTGGTCTGTCCTCTGCTCGGACCTCCTCGGCTGTGCCCTGCGCCCCGTCACCGGCCCTGAACGCGACCCGGCCCAGCAGCGCGCGGCCGGCGCGGTCGGCGCCGAGTGGGGAAACGGCCTGGGAGTGCGGGTCCGGGAGGCGGATGTGGGTGAGGCCGCCGTCCACTCCCTCCCCGAGCGCCTGAAGGCGTTGACCGTACGCACGGGCGTCCCACCCGAGGAGACGGACATCGTAGTTGACCTTCACCAGACCGATGCCGTGGACAGCGTCGTCAAACTCGGACGCGCGGCGTGGAACGCGACGGGTGGCTCGGCACCCTGGCGAACCGTAGTGCTGCTGTGCGGCTCGTTCCCCTGGGGAACTGAGCTCCTCAAGGACTACGACGTGACCTCGCTGCTCCGGGTGGAGTGGGTCGCATGGCAACGGCTGCACACTGACGGAGAAGGACCGCGGGGGGATCCGCGCTTCGTCTACGGCGACTACGGTACGGCCGCCCCGCGGGCGTGCGACGCCCCCGCGGAGACTGAGGTGCGGAACGCCTACGAGAAACCCCGGTACACGACAAGCGAGTACTTCCTCGTGGGCAAGGGGCGGCCGGTCCGCAACGGCCACGACAGCCGCATCCAGGAACTGGCCGAACGCCTCGTCACCGACCCAGAGTTCAGGGTGAACCACAGCGGAGGAGAGGACTGGCTCCAGGAGCGCGCCGCGGACACCGAGAACCGCCATCCCGGCCACCCCGAGACCTGGGCGAGGCAGGGCTACATCCAGCACCTTACGTACGTCCCGGAACAGTTGGCCGAGCTGAACCGCCGGGCCACTGACGCGTGAGGGGGCACGTGCACCAGACCGTCTTCCCCCTGTCGGGAGCCTTGTTCTCATAGCTGTCCCACGCGGTCGCGAGAACATCGACGAGCAGCATCCCGCGCCCCGACTCGGCGTCCTCCATGGGCTGCTGAAGCCTGGGGCGATGCTCACCGCACGCGTCGGCAACCTCGACGAGGAGGGCGGCAACCGGCGCGGTTGCGGACGGGGCTGCCGATGTGGCGGACGCCTCGGGGGCGATGAGCGTGCTGGCCGCGCCCCCGCCCCTGGAGCCGGTCGCGTCGACCGTGACACGCAGCCTGAACTCCCCGCGTTCGGTGTGGCAGTGCTCCACGGCGTTGGCGACCAGCTCCCCGACGAGCAACGCGGGGACGTCGGTGTTGTACCCCCACTGGTAGAGCCGTGAGGTGGCCAGCCTCCGCGCGAGGCGGGCGCCTTGAGGGGAGGAGGGGAAGTGCATCGAGAACTCGTGGACGGGGGAGCCGGATTGAAAGCCGGAGGCCGCTTGTGGGTTGCCCATGGCATCACCAATCACTCTGCGAGCGCCTGATCGCGCTGCGTGATGCAAGCCAGCATGGTGCCGCGCCGTGCAGATCTGCAACTCGTTTGCGCAGATCTGCACTTTGAGCCTAGTGTTCGCCTTACTTGGTGGTGTACTTGCTGGATCGAGCCCTGGCAGGCGACCGAACCGGCAAGCTGATCGCCAGAAGAAGGAGGTGACGTCGATGAGTGCGCCGACAGTGCGGCGACGACGGCTCGGAGCCGAGCTTCGGAGTTTGCGTGAACATCAGCGACTCACAATTGACCACGTGGCGAAGCGGTTTGGGTGGCACAACGCCAAGGTGTCCAGGATTGAAACTGGTCGCTCAGCCGCGCGGCCTGCCGATGTGCAAGCGCTGCTTGATCTGTATGAAGTCGAAGATGAGCTCAAGCGACGTGCGTTGGTGACTCTTGCGCGCAACGGAAATCGGCGCGGGTGGTGGCAGACGTACTCGGACGTGCTGACTCCTGCCTACACGGACTTCATCAGCCTGGAAGCCGATGCCAGTGCGATGCAGACCTATGAGTGCGGGTTGATCCCCGGACTGTTCCAGACAGCCGCTTACGCGCGCGACATCATTGCTGGCATCAACATGACCGACACCTCTGAGGAGGTCAGTCGATTGGTGGAAGTTCGCCAGGCGCGTCAAGCTGTTCTGAGTCGCCCGGAACCCTTGGAAGTGTGGGCTGTCGTGGATGAAGGGGCCCTTCGCACAAGAACCACCGGTGGCCCACACGTCATGCGTGATCAATTGCAACGCCTGCTGGATCTCTCCACGCTCCCCAACGTCACGATCCAGGTCATGCCGCAGGCTGCTGGGCCACACCCCGGTCGCAGCGGCGCGTTTGCGATCTTGGGTTTCCCGGAGCGACAGGACTTGGACGTCGTACTGGTCGAGAACCTGACCAACGCTCTGTACATAGAGGAGCAGCCAGAGGTAGACCGGTACACGGCAGCATTCCAGCGCATCGTTGCCGACGCTCTGTCGCTCGACGCCTCCTACCAACTGATCCGCAAACTGAAGGACGAAGTCCAGTGAGTATGCACATCCCCGATGCCTCAACTCTGGCCGTGATATGGACCAAATCGAGTTTCAGCGGCGGTAACAACAACTGCGTTGAGGTTGCCGCAGACGCTGGCGGAAGTGTTTATCTGCGGGACTCGAAGGTCCCGAGTGGACCGGCTCTTGCGGTCTTGTCCGATACATGGCGGCTGTTCCTCGCGGACACACAGGCGAGGGCGTTCGATCTGTAGGGCGCCGGTACGAGTGTGTGGCCACTCCGGGGGTCATTGGGGCCACACACTCACACCCGCAAGAGAATCGCTCGCCGCGAAGCAGTCACCCGCGCGCTGCGCGTCCCCTGCCCTTCGGCGGGCGCCACGAGGTGAGGGCTTCGTCGGTGAGGTGCAGACGGTTCGCGTACTCCCTGAGAAAGTCCTCGTACACCTTGGCTGGTGAGCCACCGTACGCCACATCGAACTCGTTGTGCCACTGACGAACCCACGGCAAGACCTCGCGCAACCCCGCGAGAACCGGGGCCAGTTGGTCAGCCTCCCAACCATCCTCCTGCTCACGCTCGACCACGAGCGTTGCCAGCGCCTGCGCCTGCTCGCGGTGATCCCAGCCGACCCAGCCCAGAAGCAGAGCGGGGTCGTTGTCACGGGAAGCGAACGGGTAAGAGATGAACCGCTCCTTGGGCACGTCGAGCTTGCCCCGGTTACGCCAGTACGACGTCTTGAGGAAGTCAGCGGACGTGTATTTCGGGGGCGTCGGAATCGCCTCGCGGATGGCCTTCTTCTCGGCCTCGGTAGCGGCAGCGTCCTCCTCGCGCTGACGGTTCCACACGTCCTCCCAGCCCTCACGCTTGCTGAGCCCGGACGCCTTGTAGCGGAGTGCGGCCAGGTAGGGGACGTGCTCGTCAGCGGTCAGCTCGGCGAGGAGCTTGGTGAGTTCCTTGCCGGGTGCGTATAGCTCGGCGACGGCGAGGAAATCGGGGTCGGCCTGGAGCTCGTCGGCGAGCTCAGCGGAGGTGAGGAGGCGCGGCTGCTCAAGCCCGTCCACCTCGTGGAACCAGAGGTCCCGCGACTCGGCCCGGTCGAGCAGCCAGGACCGCAACGCCCTGGCCTGCATCGCATCCCAGCCCTCGGAAGCCCAACGCCGCTTGCACTCGGGGCGCTCGATCAGACCAATAAACCGGTTGTTCTCGATGACCTCGATGCGCTTACGGACGACCTCTTTGTAGGCGTCGGGCCAGTGGGAGGGCAGCTCGGTGGTCGGAGTCGAGCCGTGGCGAGCGAACCACTGGGTGTCGGCTTTGTCGCTTGCCATTTTGCGTGCGAGCACGATCTCGAAGGATCGCTCCCCGAGAGCGATCTTTGGAATGGAATCAGCCGGAGCACGAAGGTCTTCGAGTAGCCCGTAGAGGGAGTAAACCTGCCAGTCCAGCTCCTCTTGGAGTGCCATCATGCGAGCGTGTGTTGAGCGGTAGGCGGCGCTAGCTTCATCGAGACGTTCGCGGGTCGGCGTCTCGGATGAAGCGATGGCGGCAGGGTTGTTTTCTGTGAGCCGCTGAGCGAGAGAGTCCAACTCTGTGGCGAGTTCGAGAGGATATTCAGCAGGGAGGGGGAGTTCCTGAAGCTTGGTCCCAGTGAACTCGTAGCGTTCTTCCCATCCTTCATCTTGCACGCCCCGCCCGAGCCCACTCCCTCCTTTCCCCTGGCTCATCTGCTTGAGCCAGAAGCAAGCGGTCGAGCTATTCAGTACCCCCAATAGTCGCAAATGCTCTTCCTCGTTCGCCCCAGATGGGAGCTTTATGATCGGAGAAGAACGGTCGAAAACACGGTCTTCACGATCCAAGAAGAAATGGTTGTGCGTAGCCACGAACGAGAAGGCGATGGTCAACCCGCCGAAACGGCTGCTGAAGAACATTGAGTAGGCGGTCCAAGGCAAGCCGCGCTGGGTCTGGGTCTTTCCGAAAGCGACACGGCTGCTGAGCTGGGCGCGATAAGGCCACAGGAATTTCTCGAATGAAGGACTCGACGCTGGTTCCAGGCTGGCTGAATCGTAGGGCCAGAGGGCTGCATCAAATTCAGTGCAGACCCAGTCACGGAGACGATCTCCATCCACGAGTGGGCGACGATAGGCTTCAGGGACACCAAACCGAATCAGTGGACGCGATCCGACGCTGAAAGCTTCATTCTCCCGCGTCACGGCGGAAGTCCCTGTGGCTCCCCGCCCGCCCAGGGTGGTAACTGCTACCGATTCGATTTTTCGTTGCAGTTCGCGAGCTCCACCACCGCTGAGGCTCCACGGGGGCGAACTGAATTGTGTGCGCTCCGCATCAACCGACCCAACCCACTCACTCTCACTCCCAGGCTGATCGATCTGCTGGACGATCGCCTGCCACACCTTCCCCCGCGTCGGGTCGTCCGGAATGCCAGGCTCCCCCTTGATGCCCAGCACGGCCCGCACCGTCGGGCTGTGATGGTGGTGCGTACGCCGACGGCCGACGAGAATGACCGTGGGGGTGCCGTGCCCAGGGATGAAGGCGCCGGAGGTGTCGATCACCTCGTTGACGTCGACGGAATACCTGAAATAGCTCTCGATCAGTTTTCGGCCGAACTCCCGCTTCATGAAAGAGTTGGCGGTGATCTGCCCGACGTAACCAGCACCCCGCCCGTCTCGTTCCGCTTCCACCGCGAGCTGGAAGAAACGCTGGGCGAACGGAACGGACAGTGCATAGGAGCCCGCACACGCGGAATACAGCTCCCGATACAGCCGGTTGAGCTCCTTGTCCTTCACCGTCACATACGGGGGGTTACCGACCACCACATGGTAGCGGCCCTCCGTCAGCAGGCCCTTGTAATTGTGAACGTCTTCCGTCGTGTACGCGAACTCCGCCAGGGCATCGGTCCCACCGAACTCCTCCATCCCCGGGATCGCCACGTCGCGTGACTTGATGAGTGCGTCACCGACCGCAACCTGGATCGGGAAGCGATATCCCGCCGTCTGTTGCAGCGTCTCAAATCCCGCGACCCGCAGTGCTTCGACAATCAGCCGGAACCGGGCGATGGCCACCGCGAAGGGGTTGATGTCGACCCCGTGCACCGACTCCAGCGCGAGCCGGACCCGCTCGCGGACATCCTTCCCTGGTGCCTCCTGCTTCCACTCTTCCAGCAAGCGCCGGAACGTGCCCAGCAGGAAGTGTCCTGACCCGCACGTCGGGTCGATCATCTTCAGTTTTTCGTGGCCGAATTCGTTGAGCGCGGGCTCAAGCGTCCGGGTGAGGATGAACTCCTCCACGAATTCGGGGGTCTGGAGTAGCGCGTACGACTTTCGTGCCGATTCCGACAGGTCCTGGTACAGGTCACCGAGGAAGCGGGTGCTCCATTGAGGGTCCGTGAAGTCATGAACGAGCTGCGTTCCCGTTTCGTCGCGCCTGCGCCAGAATTCGATGAGGTCCATCGCGGCGTCCTGCGAGACGGGGATCTGGTAGAGAGGGTTGTGCCGCTGGTCGAAGAGCAGCTTTCCCGCCTGGACCTGGCTCATTTCCTCGAACGCCTTGAGGAGCCAACCCCGGTCGGTCTCCGCGCCCCGATGGTCGCGGTGGAACTGGGCTTGTGCCTCCTCCGCCAGCGTGAGCCGGTCCTTGTCCGGGCCCGCAATGAACAGGGTGTTGCCCAGCAGGCCGTTGTCCTCGCAGAACCGTACGAAGACCGTGCCCAACACCCAGGCTACGGCGACCTGAGTGATCCGTTCCCGCAGCCACGCCTCCTCGGTCGCCGCCGTGCGCTTGAGTTTGAAAGCGTGCTTGTACTCGGCACTCAGCCGCTCGCCGACCTCTGTCACCTCGCCGACCTGCTCACGCAGGTCAGTCTCCAGGGCCTTCACCCAGCGTTGCAGGTCCTTCAGCAAGGCGTCACGGTCGATCACGGAGCGCTCTCCTCATCCCTCATCGTTCTGGCGTGGTGCGGCCACCGGGGGGGAGGAAGAATGGGGGCCGCAGCCCCCATTCTTCCTCCCCCGTCACTCTGCTGTGCCCGCTGTGCGCTGCCGTGGCACCGTGATCCACGAGTCGGGCAGCGCGATCCACTGTTCCCTCGTCTCCAGCGGCACATACTCCTGGTCCACCATCGGCTCGACCGTCGGGTCGTCCATGGGGCACAGCAGCCACACGCCTCGGGTACGGCTGGTCTCCGCAAGCTGGAGCGGGAGCTGCATCCGGTCGTAGCGGGCCAGCGGTCCCGCACCGTACAGCAGCAACGGACCGGCGTCCGTCGCGACGGCGGCCGAGGCACCCGACGCAGCCGGGGCGGAGCCCGCGACGTCCGCCGCGTTGGTCCCGAGCGCCGCCAGCGCTGCTTCCAGCCGTGGCCGTACCAGCTCCCAGGCCGGATCGATGAAGAGGTGGTGCAAGCGGTGGTAGTCCACCGTCCCCGGTTCCGCGGTGTCGGCCTCCATCACGGTCTCCCAGGAGGGCTGCTCATTGCGGGCGACGAGTTCTCGCAAGGCGCCGGTGAACAGCGCGCTCACGTCGGCCGGCTGGGCACCGAAGCGCTCCACGAGCTGGTCACGTGCCTCCGCGTACCGTTCCACGCTGACAGTCAGCGCACGGAAGCCGTCCCGTTCCCGCGCTCCCGCGAGGAGCCGTTGCACACGTATGGCGGCAGCTTCTTCCGGGGAACCCGCCTGCCAGTGGGAGGGCGGCCGGTCGGCATGCCCCTGGGATGGCGACTGCACCGTACCGGTGGTGGAACCTGGGCCACGGGGAGCCACATAGCCGCCACGGCGGCCGGTGCCTTTCCAGGACAGCTCGAAGCCCGCCTCCTGGAGCAGTCGGTGCAACCGGGGGTGTGCCGGAAGCGGGGCCAGATCCGGGAAGCGTGCCCGTACCCGCTCCTGGATCTGTTCCGGACGGAGCACCTGTTGACCGTTGTCCCTGGCCCCTGTCCCGCCCTCCGGTGTGGCAACGGGTGCGACTCCCGCCTGGCAGAGACGGAGCGCGCGTACGGGAGACAAGTCACGCGGATAGATCTCCAGCCGGGGCGAGGCCGCCGCGTTCGCGGAAGCGGCGGCGGCGAGCTTCACCAGGCGTGCGTGGTCGAACTCTCGCAGTAAACCGAACGCCTCCGCGCGGACCGTGCCAAGCTGGCGGAGGACCGAGGCGGACGTTGGGAGGATCTCCTGGCCGGCCAGCCGGTCAGCGACCTCGCCGAGCCTGAGCGCGTAATTGATCAGCGCGGGGGCCGCGGGTGTGTCCGGGCCGTCGTCATCGCTTATCTCCAGCGCGACGAGCAGCCGGTCGCCTCGCCGCCGGAGCAGGAACCGATGACCCTCAGCCTCGTTGTCGGCCTCCACAGCCGCACGCACCACCGCGGCGGCAAGCGCCCGGCGCAGGTCATCCGCTGCTTCGCCGCAGCCGCGCCGGGCCAGCAGCGCGTCGGCGAGCTCTGCCATGCTCGCCACTCGTCCCGCATCGGCCAGCAGCTCGACGAGCTCTGCGCGCACGCTGCGGAGGACCGCCATCTGGGCCCAGTGCTTGCGGTGCTTGCCGAGGATCTGGCCCACGCGTTGGGCGGTGATCCCTACCTGGTCGGCGACGTGCTGCTGCGTGGGCCACATCGGCAGGTCCGGCAGTTGCCCTTCGGCGTCCGGGAGCCGCAGCGTCAGGCGTACGGCTTCAACCTCGTTCTCGTTGCCGCGGTTCTTCTGCAGCGCCGGGACCAGGAGGGCCGCGATGGAGTCCAGGCCGATACGGGTTAGAGCGGCATCCGTCACGGAGCCCGGGTCCGCGGGGCCCTTCTCGCCGGTGGCCGGGGCGCCACCGGGGCGGGCCTCGCCCGTGGCCCCGCTCCCAGCGGCATGCGCTCGCGCCTCCTCTTCTGCCGCCTCCTTCTCCGCCTCTGCCTGCGCTGCCGCCTCCGCCTCGGCGACTTCGCGTGCCGCGGCCTTGCGCTGTGCGCGACGGTCGACGGCGCCCGGTCCCAGCCGGGCACGCCACTCCTTGATCCGCGCCTGGAGTTCCTTGCGGGTGTGGGCACCCAGTCCCGGCAGAGCAGTGATCCGCCCACCCAACGGCAAGAGGTCCTCGACGACCGCAGCGTCGAGCCGGTGAGCGGCGGAGACGGCTCGCTCTGTTAGACCGGCCCCCGCCAACGACGTCTTGAGCGTGGCCTTGGCCGCAGCGGCGTCCCGCGCCTTCGCGGCCTTCTCGGGGTCCTCGTCGGCCTCCAGGCCGGTGAGACGGGAGCCGGCTGGATGGTTGGAGTCAGCCGTATCGAAGACGCGGCGCCACGCTTTGTGCATGTCCTGAAGCGACTCGAAACGGTCCTCGGCGTCGCGGGCCAACGCCTTGGTGAAGAAGTCGACCAGACCGGCTTGCAGGGCGGGGTCGAAAGCCTCGCTGGCCAGAGTGACGGGCTCGTCCACGTAGCGCGGCTCGGTGGCGCCGTCGCCCCACACGGGCAGTTCGCGGGAGGCCATCTCGTGCAGCGTTACAGCCAGGGCGTAGCGCTCCGCGTGGGTGTCGTACACCGGTCGGTCAGGCGTGCCGATGAACGGGTCGAGGTAGCGGGGAGTGCCTGCCTGGGTCTCCCGCACGGAGATGCCCGAGAGGGAGAAATCGAAGAGGACAAGCTGTTTCGTGCGGTTGGGCCGGGACTTGATGGCGATGTTGTCGGGCTTGATGTCGCGGTGGAAGACACCCTCGCCTTCGAGGAAGTCGACAGCGCCGAACAGGTACTCGCTGAAGGTCTCCAGCTCGCCGGTCTCCAGCCGGCCGCTCTCGCGCAGCTTGCGGGCGACGGTGTACTCACCGACGTGCTCCAGCACGAGGGCGGTGCAGCCGCCGATCCGCACGGTGTCCGGGCGCTTCAGCCGGATGACCCGTGAGTCGCTGGGGAAGGCCCCCAGCACGGTGGCCTCGTGCACGAGCCGCTTGGCCCTGTCGTCCGACAGGGCGACCTTGAGGACTTCCTTGGCCTTGGTGCGCTCGTTGTCGGCGTAGAAGACGCGGCTGGTGGACCCGGTGCCAAGCCTCTTCCTGATCCGCCACTCCCCGCCAACCAGGTCACCGGGGCGCGCCTCCAGGAGGTTGATCTCCTCCTGCTCCTCGTCCGGGGAAACCTCCGGTGCTGTGAGGTCCTCCTCGACCATTTCGAGCTGTTCCAGGAATTCCGCGACGCTGGAGAACCGCTGGCTCGGGACGGCAGCGGTGGCCAGTCGCACCAGGTCGTCCATCAAGGGCGTCACGGACTCGGCGACTGCCCCCGGGCGCAGGCCGTCCTCGTGGCCGACGCGTGCGAGTAGTTCGGTGCGGTCCGTGGCCGGAGGCTGCCCCGTCAGGAGCAGGTAGGTGAGCGCCCCCAGCCCGAAGATGTCCATGGCCACCGTGTCGGGACCGGGTGCGAAGGTCGTCTCCGGTGCGAGGTACAGCTCCGCCGCGGTGTCGGCCCAGCGGCCAAGCTTGCTCGCCGGGGTAGCGACCGGGCGCCCCTTCGGCCCCGGGCTCAGCGAGTCGGTGGTCCGGATCGCCGTCTGCCAGTCGCTCACCTGGAGTTGCGGGCGCAGCCACTGGGCAATGGTGGGACCTTGGGCACCCCCGGATTCCGGAGATTCCTTGATGTCTGTTTTGCGGCGCTCGTCCGGGGCGACGAGGATGCTGCGCGCGGAGAGCACACGGTGATGCAGCCGGCGGCGATGGGCATACGCGAGGGCCTCGGCCAACTGCCTGATCATGTCCAGTCGGGTGTCGATACCGAGCTGGCTGCCGTACTCGGCCATGTAGTGATCAAGGCGCTTCGCATGACGTGGGTGCCGGAAGACCAGTGCGGGGCCGTTCTCGTGGCGTTCCAATGTGTCGGCCTGAACAATGCCCTGATGGCTGATGCCGTGCAGGACTTGCATTTCGCGCCGGGCCGCCCGCTCGATCGCGGCCCGCTCGGTCTGCGCCGCATTGCGCTCGACCAGGTAGATACGGACACGGCGGTGCTCGGAGGGCAACTCGCGGTGGTCCGCAAGATAGTCCTCCCAGTCCGGACCGGTATCGAGAGGCTTCGACTCCAGGTCCCAGGACCCGAGCTGGAAGTACTTCCTGCTTCTGGCGATGCCAATGCCAGACAAGAGGTTCGGCAGCGCCCGGGATGTCGTGGCGTCGACTGCGCGGCGCACGTCCGTAGGCATCTTGAGCAGCAGGTCGGAGAGCAGCGAGGGCAACGGGCCGGGCTGGCCGCCCGGCTGCGGCTCCGGGCCGAAGAGCCAGTTCCGCTGGTGTGGGGGCAGGTCGATGCGCAGCCCCGGCTCGGAGAAGAAGATCGCATGCTGGATGAAGGGAATCCTGATGCGGGTGTTCTGCCGCTGATTTTCCTTGGCCAAAAGGGACTTCAGCTTCTGGGCCTTGTTGTTGGCCAGATGCAGGGGGTTGGACTCGACCCGCCGGTTGTGCAGCCAGTCGCTGCCACTGGCGGCTACCCGGCCGTGCCAGCTCTTGATCTCGATGAGGTACAGCCCACCGGGTGCGGCTACGAGCAGGTCGACCTCGGGGGTGTGCCCGCTGTCCGCTGTGAACGTGAAGTTCGACCATGCGCGGTACGGTTCGCTGTCCGGCAGCCGGTCACGGATGTACTGCAGGGCTTTGCGTTCATGCTCGTACTGGGACGGAGTGATCGTCGTCCAGCGACCTCCCTCACGCATTCCTGCTGTACCCCTTCTTCCTCGAAGTCCCCGGGATGCCCGCGGAAGCGGCTACGACACCTGTCATCCTGCCAGCTCAGGCTCGGCGGGAACGAATGAATACGGGAGTCGTGGACTGGGAGCGCCATGTCAAGTCTGTCCCGTGGTCGGCCCGTTTCTGGCTGCCGAAGCGGACAGCATTGTGGAAGCGGGGGAACAAGGCAAGCAGGTCCCTCCGTCGCCCGGCACCGCTCGGTCGGTATCGACCAAAGGACAGCCGCCAAACTGTGCTGTGAACCTGACCAGCGCAAGGCATCTGTCACGAAGGGCTCAAGAGGGTGGTGCGCTCGAGCCGCGCATGAGCGCATGCGGCCCTCCCGATCGGCGCTTGCTCGTCGTGGTCACAAGAATCCTTGGCAGTCCTTCAAGACTACGGTGCGACGATAGGCGCCATGCCTCAAATGGTGTCCCCCCTCGGAATATCACCTCCCGAGCAGCGCAGACCGCCCCGCCTGTGGGCGGTCGTACTGGCCGCGTGCGCCGGCCAGTTCCTCGTCGTGCTCGACGTGTCCGTCGTCAACGTCGCCCTGCCCTCGATGCGCGCCACCCTCTCCCTCTCCGAGACCGGTCTGCAATGGGTGGTCAACGCCTACACCCTCACCTTCTCCGGTCTGATGCTGCTCGGCGGCAGGGCCGCCGACCTGTTCGGGCGCAAGAGGGTCTTCCTGGCGGGACTGGCGCTGTTCACCGCCGCGAGCCTGGCGGGCGGCCTCGCGCAGGAGCCCTGGCAGCTGCTGGCGGCCCGCGGCATCCAGGGCATGGGCGCCGCGATCCTGGCACCGGCCACCCTCACGCTGCTGACGACCTCCGTGCCGGAGGGCCCGGCCCGTACCAAGGCCATCGCCACCTGGTCGGCGGTCGGCGCGGGCGGCGGCGCCGCGGGCGGGCTGGTGGGCGGGGTGCTCACCGACGCACTGTCCTGGCGCTGGGTGCTGCTGATCAACGTCCCTGTGGGCGCGCTGGTTCTGGTGGCGGCGGCCGTATGGCTGACGGAGAGCCGCGAGGAGTCGGTACGCCGCCTGGACGTGCCCGGCGCGCTGCTGGTGACGCTGGGCCTGGGCGCTGTGGCGTACGGCATCGTCCGGACGGACAGCGCGGGCTGGACAGCGCCCAGCGCGCTGGGGCCGCTGGGTGGCGGGCTGGTGATGCTCGCGCTGTTCGTCGCCGTGGAGGCCCGTTCGGCGGAGCCGCTGGTGCCACTGCGGCTGTTCCGCAGCCGCGCCGTCTCCTCGGCGAACGTCGCCATCTTCATCAACGGGCTGGCGATGTTCGCCATGTGGTACTTCCTGTCCCTCTACACCCAGAACGTGCTCCACTACACCCCGCTCCAGGCGGGCTTCGCCCTGATCCCGCACTCGCTGACCATCGTCCTCGGCTCCAAG
This sequence comes from Streptomyces sp. 8N114, assembly GCF_052245835.1. NCBI lineage: Bacteria > Bacillati > Actinomycetota > Actinomycetes > Kitasatosporales > Streptomycetaceae > Streptomyces > Streptomyces sp. 8N114. The sequence continues at coordinate 56,578 of NZ_JBQQBT010000005.1, forward strand.
ATCGCGCCGTTCCTGATGGCGCGGATCGGCGACCGCCTGCTTGCCGTCGCGGGCGCCGCCATGGCGGGTCTCGGCTATGTCTGGCAGGGCTCCATGGGGGCCGACGGCGCCTATGTGACGACGCTTCTGGGGCCCGGTGTGCTGATGGCGCTCGGCGCCGGGCTGGCCGCGACGCCGCTGGCCACCATCGCCACCGCGACCGACGACCCGGGCGAGGCGGGCCTGCTGTCCGGGCTGTTCGGCACCGGCCGCACGATGGGCGGCGCGCTCGGCCTGGCCGTACTCTCCACGGTCGCCGCGGCCCGCACCGACGGCGCCGAGGACCCCGCCTCACTGGCCGCCGGATACGGCACGGCCTTCTACGCGGGCGCCGTACTCCTCGGCGCCTGCGTGCTGTTCATGCTTGTTGCGCTACCGCGCACCGTGAAGGACTAGCAGTCCCGTTTGGACACACTTCCCCTCTTGGCGCCGTGCAGCGTCCGCGGCGAGGGTGGGAATGATGGCTCCAGGCCCCCGCCGCGTCGGCATTCCGCGCGCGTGTCCGGCTAACCCTCTCCGGCCGAGCGGTTCGCGCCTATGCCACCGTGGTCGGCGGCATAGGCGATACGCGCCCGCGCGTCTTCCCTCTCGTTGTAGTCCGGGTACAGAACATGGCCCTCGGGCGTGCGGGTCTGGGCGAAGGACTTGTGCTCGTCGTACCAGAGATCCGAGTACACCTTGAGCTGCTTGTCGCGCAGCTCGCTGGCGCTCTGGTTGTTGAGGGTCGCCTCGTTGGCGATGCGGTCCTCCTCATCGAACTGCCACGCCTTGCTGCTCATCCACGCGACACGGTCGACGACGTTGGCCACATGGGGCGGCAGGAACGAGGCCGCGGGGGCGGCGACGCTGATGAAGCCCACTGTGCTCTTCCAGCTCGCCTCCCTGTTCTCCGCTGCCTTCTCGTCGTCGACGGCCTGGAAGCGGGCCTCTTCCAGGAAACCGATGGTGTGCCCCGTGCGGCGCAGGGCGCCCGTGGGGTCACTTTCGGGCGCGCTCATGATGTCGTGCACTATCGCCCGGTTCATGGAGTCATTGAGCAGGGCGTATCCCTCCCGATCCCGGGACACCTGCTTGCTGACCTCCAGCAGCTTCCTCTCATCGAGCTGCCCGCCCCCCAGCGGATCGCTCATCGACTTGTGTACGTCGTCGCCGTGGTTGCCCATCAGCTTCGCCATGTCATCACGCAGTTCGGGCATCATGTCGTCCCCCTTCGCCGCGAGACGGTCCAGGGCGCCCTTGAACACCTGGTCGTGCTCGGGCCGGTGCTCGACGAACTTGGCATCCGTATCGTCGGGGTTCATGCCGCTGCCGGCTGCGAAGATAGCGTCTCCCAGGGCCTCGGCCGCGCGGTTCTTGCTGCCTTCGAAGGAGTCCTCAGGTTCGTAGGCCCGGTCGGTGAGGTAGTAGTCGGCCGCTTCCTTGTCCTTGAGCAGTTCGGTCGCGAAGTCCGGGTTGTGGCTGGCCGCCTTGAGGAATCCGGTCATCGGGTCTGAGCTGCGTTCCCCCTGGTGGGCGGGATCGAGGTCGGTGTTCTGATTCATGGGGAGGCGCCACTCACTGCCCTTCCCATGCGCTTTGTCGAAGGTGCGGAGCTCCTTCTCGTAGTCATGCAGGAAGTTCGTGTCAAACTTGCCCTTGCCCATCAGGCTGCCCATGACCTGGAAGCCGAACGGGCCGTTGGGGAGGTCCTGGCCCGGGCGTCCGATCGGCTTTCCGCCCAGGTTGATGAGGTCCTGCTTCCACTTCATCATCTCCGGGCTCTTCTCCCGGGACGCGGTCGCGAGCGTCATGCCCAGGTTGTCCCGCAGCCGGGCCAGCTCCTTGCCCTTCGCGCTGTCGGCTTTGACCTCGAGGCCGTCGCCGGGCATCATCCGCCAGAACTGCAGGGTGTCCTTCGCCCCCATCTGCGTGGCGAAACGCTCGGCATAGGCCGGGTTGGTGCGCTGGAGCAGGGCCAGGTCGTTGAGCTCGGCGAGCTTGGTGGGGCTGATGTCGCCGTCCTTGGCGCCTTTGGACAGCTCCTTGGCCAGGTCGACAGCCTTGTCGGCGTCGGCTTTGCCGACCGCCTTCTTGGCATCCTCGTAGCTGTCGTAGTCGGCGCCGGAGAAATCGTGCGGAGACTTGACCAGCAGGCGCAGCGCCTCGGCGAGGTTGTGCTCCGTGCGCGCCGCCGCCAGCAGGATCTTCTCGATCTCCTGCTTGAGCGCGTCGACCTTGCGGTCCGCTGCCTTCTGTTCGGCCTCGTCCTCATAGCACTGGGTGGCCGTGATGGAGCCGTCGCTCTTCACGATGACACCCTTGGCGTCCTCGACCAGTTTGTGCAGGTCTGCCTGATGTTTGTGCATCCGCGTACGGGAGAGCTTGATCATGCGGTAAATGCTCTTCGCGGAGCGCGCCGCGTCGTGGAATTCGGCGGCCACTTCGGTGACGAACTCTTTACCGCGGGTGGCGCCGGCGCCCGACCAGTTGGCGCTTTTGGCCCGCGCCTCCAGTGTGGGGACGTCGGCGCCGTCTCCCTCGCCCGTCGAGATGTCGCCGAACTCCTTGCTGATGCTCTTCCACTTCTTGATGGCGGCGTCCAGCGTGGCGAACTTCAACTCGCTCAGGTCGCGGTAAGACATCATTGTCTTGGCCATGGATACCCCGTTCATGCCGCTCTTCTGCGTCATCGGTGTGTGCGTGATCGGAGGTCCTGGACGCATCGTCGCGTGTTCAGCGGCATCGTTCATGCCGAGGACGTTGTCCGCGCCTTGTAAGCGTGGCTCTTGCACGAGAATGTCCAGGTGGCTGGAGATCGGTCCGAAGCCCTCCTTGAGGGTGCCGACCCGGTCGTCGTTCACCTTCAGGAGGGCGCCGGACAGTCCGCCGAGACTGCCCTCACCGAGAAGACGGACCGCGATCGTGCGCTTCCGCCACGAGCGCCGTCCGCCTTCCTAAATCCGGTCGTGCAGGCAGAACGCAAATGTCGGCGATCGTCCCCAACTCGCCGTCGGGTACAACGAGATCGGCCTTCAAGGCCCCGCTGCTGAACATGGTGGTTCCTGTGGTTGCGTTCAGTTGCATCTGCGTCGGCTGCTCTGCTGCGGCCCCATGCTCTTCCCGCTGCTCCTGCGGGAAGAGCACTGCCCCTGACATGCCCGAAACGGGCAAATCGCGCACGCACGCCGCGACAGGCCTGACGGCCTGCCAGGGCAATGCTGTTGGGGGAGTACCGCTACATCAGTTTTCTCTGTTCCGAGCCCGTTGGGATCTGTTGGGCCCAACGGCCTCAATTCATCCGACGTCCCGTGGAAACGGGCCGAACGGGGTGACCACTGTGCCGGACGTGAGAAGCGGTGTCGAGCGGATCGAGGCTCCGGATCGTCTCTGATTCGAAACGGTCCCGTTGGCGCCGCGCAACAGGGGCGGATATTCCGGACGGGGCTATCCACGGGCCGCCCTGCGTCTTCGGTGAACCCGAAAACTTACTGGCGGGTTTCTATTTCCCTGGTGTCCGATCCAGGGCTACTGGGCCGTATGCAACTGCGTTTGGCCCCGCAGTGCACAGTTGCCGGTGAAGGTCGGTACGGCGCGCACTCCACCGGTCACCGTAAGGAGCGCTCCGCTCCCCAGTCCGACCGGAGACGGGCCCAGGCGATTTCGTTTGAATTAGTCGGTCATTGGTATGAGTGTGCCGTTAACTGAGGTGCAATGGGCGCGAATCAAGCCGTTATTCCCGGACCGGACACCGGGGCCGGGGGGCCTCCGACGGACCTCGCGTACCCGGCAAGCGCGGGGGACATGCCCCAAGGGCTCCGGGGCGCGTGGGCGCCCCCGGCCACGACGCACCCCCAGTTCGCGGTGCTCAGGGGGAGCGCCCAGGGTTGCTGACGCTACGTCAGCTCTTCCCTTGTCCGGGGCTCTGCGTTATACAGGTAGCCGATCGGTTAGAACGTGTTTCACTACCGCTCCGGCTCGCGGGCGGCGTCTGGCCGGTCCCCAGCGGCCCTGGCCCGGCCGACGGTGCGGACGGCCGGGCCAGGGTCTTCGCACACCCCGGCCCGGAAAACGCCCGGAAAGAGCCCGAGACAAGCCCGAGAGAAGCCCGAGAAACAAGGGAGCCCAGCCCCCGATGCCCATCGACGCAGCGAAGGCCCTCGCGGCCGAGCCCCGCAGTACCGAGATCTCCTGGGGCCACAAGGACGTCCAGCTCTACCACCTCGGACTGGGCGCGGGCGTGCCCGCCACCGACCCGGCCGAGCTGCGCTACACGCTGGAGAGCAAGCTGCACGTCCTGCCATCGTTCGCCACCGTCGCGGGCGCCGGCATGGGAGTGGTCGGCGGGCTCTCCGCACCCGGCATCGAGGTCGACCTGGCCGCGGTGCTGCACGGCACCCAGTCCGTCGAGCTGCACCGCCCGATCCCCGTCGGCGGACACGCCACCGCCACAGCCCGCGTCGCCGACATCTACGACAAGGGCAAGGCCGCGATCCTCGTGCTGCGTACGGAAGTCGCCGACGAGGACGGCCCGCTGTGGACCAGCGAAGCGCAGATCTTCGTCCGCGGCGAAGGCGGCTTCGGCGGCAAGCGCGGGCCCTCCGGACGACTGGAGACGCCCGACCGGGAGCCCGACTTCGCCACCGAGCGGGCCATCCGCGAGGAGCAGGCGCTGCTGTACCGCCTCTCCGGCGACTGGAACCCACTCCACGCCGACCCGGAGTTCGCCCGGCTCGCCGGGTTCGACCGGCCCATCCTGCACGGGCTGTGCTCGTACGGGATGGCGCTGAAGGCCGTCGTCGACGGCGTACTCGACGGCGACGTCGCCCGGGTCTCCTCGTACGCGGTGCGGTTCGCCGGCGTTGTCCACCCCGGCGAGACCTTGCGGATCCGGGCCTGGTGCCTTGAGGAGGGCCGCCTCCAGCTGACCGCCACGGCGGTGGAGAGGGAGGACGCGGTGGTGCTGGGGGACGGCGTGGTGACGCACACGTAAGCCGCACCCTTACACGGCAACAGCCGCACCCGAACACGGCAACAGCCGCACCCGCAGACGGCAACGCACTCACCGACCAGCGCTTCCGAAGGGAGCCGACGTGCGCGCAGCGGTACTGCAAGAGACCGGCCAGGACAAGCTGGAAGTCCTCGACGACATCGAACCGGCCGGATTCGGACCCGGCAAGGTGCGGGTCCGCATCAAGGCGACGGGGCTGTGCCATTCGGACCTCTCCGCGATGAGTGGCGTACTGCCGCAACCCGCCCCGTTCGTGCCGGGCCATGAAGGCGCGGGCGAGGTGCTGGAGGTGGGGGAGGGGGTCACCCACCTCGGGCAAGGGGACCGCGTCGTGGTGTGCTGGCTGCCCGCGTGCAACAGCTGTCCCGCGTGCCGCCGCGGCCAGAGCCATCTGTGCCTGACCGGGTTCATGAACGCGGGTACGCCCAACTTCCGCCGTACCACCGGCGGCAGTGAGGTGTTCGGCTTCGCCGGCACCGGGACCTTCGCGGAGGAGGTCGTCCTCGACGCACCCTGCGCAGTGCCCATACCTGACGACGTACCGTTCGAGATCGCCGCGCTCATCGGCTGCGGCGTCACCACGGGCCTGGGAGCGGCCTTCAACACCGCGCGGGTGGAAGCGGGTTCGTCGATTGCCGTCATCGGCTGCGGCGGCGTCGGCATCAGCGTGATCCAGGGCGCGCGGGCCTGCGGCGCCGCGCAGATCGTGGCGGTCGACCCGGTCGCCGGACGCCGCGAGGCCGCGCTGCGGTTCGGCGCGACCGAGGCGGTCGCGCCCGGCGAACTCGCCGACGCCAAGCGCCGGATCACCGCCGACGAGGGCTTCGACCACGTCTTCGAGGTCGTCGGCAGATCGGCGACCGCGCGCACCGCCTACGAGACCACCCGGCGCGGCGGCACACTGTGCGTGGTGGGTGCGGGCGCCATGGACGACCAGCTCCAGTTCAACATGTTCGAGCTGTTCTTCGACGAGAAGCGCATCCTCCCCTCCCTGTACGGCGGCGGCGACGTGCTGCGTTCGTACGACCGTGCGGTGGCGCTGTGGCGCGCCGGACGGATCGATCTGGAGGGCCTGATCACCCACCGGGTGCGACTCGGCGAGATCAACGAGGCCATCGACCAGATGCGCACCGGGGAGGCGCTCCGCACCAGCATCTCCCTCTAGCGCAGTGCGCCATCGAGGACGATGGCGAGAGAGGACCCGTATGTCTGTGCAGGGCTGTTTGCAGGGCAGGACCGCCGTCGTCACCGGTGCGGGACGCGGGCTGGGGCGCGCGGAGGCGCTGGAGCTGGCGCGGCTGGGCGCGCGTGTCGTCGTCAACGATGTCGGAGTCGACGGGAGGGCGGGGGACGGCGGGGCATCGGCGGCGCCCGCAGAGCAGGTTGCCGCCGAGATCCGCGCCGCCGGAGGAGAGGCGGTCGCCCACCACGGCGACGTGGCCGACTTCGGGCAGGCCCGCGGACTGATCCGACTGGCGCTGGACACCTTCGGCTCGCTGGAGGTGCTGGTCAACAACGCGGGCATCCTGCGGGACCGGATGGTCTTCTCGATGACGGAGGAGGAGTGGGACACGGTCGTCCGCGTCCATCTCAAGGGCCACTTCAACACCACCCACTTCGCCGCTGCGCACTGGCGCGAGGCGTCCAAGGCGGCGGGCGGTCCCGTCTACGGGCGGATCGTCAACACCTCGTCCGAAGCGTTCCTGGCGGGCTCCCCCGGGCAGCCCAACTATGCGGCGGCCAAGGGCGGCATCGTCGGGCTGACCACCTCCACGGCGGACGCGCTGGCCAAGTACGGGGTGACGGTGAACGCCATCTGCCCGCGCGCGCGTACCCGGATGACCGAGGACGTCTTCAAGGGCTTCGAGGTACCGGCGGACGGTCTCGACCCGCTGGCGCCCGCACATGTCTCCCCGCTGGTGGGCTATCTGGCCTCCCCGGCGGCAGCCCGGGTCAACGGGCAGCTGCTGGTGGTGCACGGCGGCATGGTGGCGCTGCTGGAACGGCCCAAGGTGGCAGCGAAGTTCGACACCGCCAAGGACGTGTTCACCGTCGAGGAACTGGACGAACAGCTGACCCCGTTCTTCGCCGAGCGCTCCGCGCAGGAGACCTTCGCAGCGGTCGAGGTGCTCGGCCTCAAGAAAGGCTGACACAGAAGGGCCGGCAGAAACGGGCGGATGCCTGAAGGGCTGACATACGGCGAAGCCCCGGCCGCCGCTGGTCAGGCGGTGGCCGGGGCCTCTGACGAGCAACTCGCCGTCCTGCGGCTACCGCTCCTCGGCTGCTGTGCGCTCTCGTGCTGTGCGTTCTGGGCTACTGTGCGGGCTCCGGGCGGCGATGGCGGCCCTGCGCCGGTACGGTCTGCTCCTCATATGCGGCGGCTTCCCCCCTGTGCTTCCCCCGGTGAGTCCCCTCGCCGGCCGTCTGCGTGTTGCTGGGCGTCTCGGTCTGGGTGTCCGACATCGTGATGTCACTCCGTCAATCTCTTGCTCTGCCGTCGTACCCGGCGGAGTTTATCGATTCGGACTGACACCCTTCAGACCGTTTTACCGGCCGGTCACGCCGTTCCGCTGGCCAGCGGGGCCTGCTGCAACGGAACCGGTTTCGGGACCGTTTCCCCCATGGTCCCCAACGACCCTTCACTGCCTGCGGAAACCCTTCTGTGCACCATGGAACCCAACAGTCCGGAGGGCGGCACTCCGTGATCGTGATGTTGTAGAGCCGTGACGTCACTGCTGGCCGGAGCCGGTGCCTCCGGCGGTTCGGCCACTCTCGGCGGCGTCCCCGGCGCCGGACCCGGGCGCTGACTCGGCGACGCACTCGGGGGTGAACTCGGCGACGGACTCGGCGGTGAACCCGGGTGCGCCGCAACAGCCGTCTCCCTCCCCGCAGGCGCACGCCCAGCCGCAGACATGGCCACCGCCCCCGACCCCGCCCCCAACGCCTCCTCCTCCGGCAGCGGATTCCGCATCCGCGCCAGCCCGCACGGGTTGTGCGCCGTCGAATAGGGGACGCACAGCTCACCCTCGGCCGTCCACATCCCGTGCCCCGTCAGCCATCCCGGCGGGCTCGCGACGTGCCGCAACTCCCGCAGCCCCGGCCGCCATACGGCGAGCCAGGTGCCTCCGCCAGGCCCCGGAGGGCCGGGAGGCATCCGGATCGCGGCGTCCACGCGCAGCGCCACCCCGCACCGCTCGGGCAGCAGCGTCTGCCCCGGCTGTACGGCGATCGGCGTCAGCCGGGTGTCCTTGGGGTGCAGCGCCTCGGGGAACCTGACCGGGCGGTGGCTGCCCAGTACGCCCCAGCCCAGCCGCTCCTCGCCCGGCGCGTTCGAGCGGACGAGCAGCAGGCCGCTGTCCCGGTCGGCCAGCAGCAGCCGGTCGTCGCTGTCCTCGGCGATCTCCAGCAGCGGTGAGACCTCGCCGCCCGCTCCGAGGTCCACCGCGACCGTCTTGGTGGGCCCCTCGCCGTCCGGGCCCGCGGTGTCGAGGGCGAGCAGCCGTCCCTCCCGGTCCAGCCAGGCGCCGCCCGAGCATCGGCCGCTCAGCTGCGCGACCCGCACGGGCGGGCGGGAGGAGCTGTCGGTCACCAGCCAGACGCCGGTGGTGCGGCCGTCCTGCTCGCGGGCCAGGGCGAAGGCGCGCATGCCGCAGGGCGCCGGGGGCAGCAGCCGCAACTCGTCCGTCTCCACGGAGCCCAGCCGCCGCTCGCCCGTCTCCGGGCCCGAGGGGTAGAGCAGCGCCAGGGAGTAACGTCCCTGCGCCCGGCGGGCGATCAGCACCCGCCCGTCGGCGAGCGGCAGCACACCGCTGTCGGCGTCCTCGGGCTGCTCCACGGGCAGTGGTACCGCGTACGGCTCCGGGCCGCCGAGCGTCCAGCGCTCCGGGTACCAGAGCTCCGTGCCGGCCTGCGTGGTGAGCCTGGCGGCGTACGAGCCGTCCGCCGCGACCGTGAAGCTCTCGTTCATGACCCTGGCGACACTCGCAGTCATGCCTCGATCACCTCCGGTGATGAAGCTAGGTGTCGTACTCGCAGCCGAACCACGAGAGTTGAACCGCTTCACGCGTACGGGTGACCGAATACGGCGTTCGCCTGCGCGGGCGCCGAGAAGTGTGCTGGCGGCCTCGGGGGCCCGGCGCCGCAGGGCCCCCGACGGGCGCCGACCGGGCCGGGGGCGGCACGGTCGTGGACAGGTAGCCTTGGCCCCGTGCCAGCACAGCCCACACTCTCCGAAGTCATCGCAGCGCTCGACGCCCTGTGGCCGCGCGACCGCGCCGAGCAGTGGGACGCCGTCGGCACGGTCTGCGGTGACCCGACCGACCCGCAGGCGCGCGTCAGCCGGGTCCTGTTCGCCGTCGACCCTGTGCAGCAGGTCGCCGACGAGGCCGTCAGCAAGGGCGCCGAGCTGCTGGTCACCCACCATCCGCTCTATCTGCGCGGCACCACCACCGTCGCCGCCGACACCTTCAAGGGCCGCGTCGTCCACACCCTGATCAAGAACGGGGTCGCCCTGCACGTCGCCCACACCAACGCCGACAACGCCGACCCCGGTGTCTCCGACGCGCTCGCCGGAGCCCTCGGGCTGCGGGTGCTGCGCCCCCTGGTGCCCGATGCCACCGACCCGAGCGGATGCCGCGGCCTGGGCCGGATCTGCGAGCTGGAGCGTCCGCTGCCGCTCGGCGACTTCGTCGAACAGGCCGCCGCCTCGCTGCCCGTCACGGCACAGGGCATCCGCGCGGCGGGCGACCCGGCCATGACGGTACGCACGGTCGCCGTGTGCGGAGGCTCGGGCGACAGCCTCTTCGACGTCGTACGGGACGCGGGCGTCGACGCCTACCTCACCGCCGACCTGCGCCACCACCCCGCCTCCGAGGCCCGCGAGCACTCCGCGCTCGCCCTCCTGGACGCCGCACACTTCGCCACCGAATGGCCCTGGTGCGAGCAGGCAGCGGCCCAGCTCGACGCCGTCGCCGAACGGGAGGGCTGGGACCTGCGCACCGAGGTCTCGCGTACCGTCACCGACCCGTGGACCGCGCACGCCCCCTCGCTGCCGCAAGCTTCCCCGCTGGCGCAGCAGGACACGGCCCAGCAGACCGCACTGACCGACAACGACCTCACCCCGGGAGCCCCCAACTGAACGCCGCGCCCGCCGATCAGATCCGCCTGCTCGACGTCCAGGCACTCGACACGCGCCTGACGCAGCTCGCGCACAAGCGCAACACCCTGCCCGAGCACGAGGAGATCCAGCGGCTGGAGGCCGACCTCGCACAGCTCCGCGACCTGCTCGTGGCCGCGCAGACCGAGGAAAGCGACACAGCGCGCGAGCAGACCAAGGCGGAGCAGGACGTCGACCAGGTCCGCCAGCGCGCGGCCCGCGACCAGCAGCGTCTGGACTCCGGCGCCGTCACCAACCCCAAGGACCTGGCGAACCTGCAGAGCGAGATCGCCTCCCTCGCCAAGCGCCAGAGCGACCTGGAGGATGTCGTACTGGAGGTCATGGAGCGCCGCGAGTCCGCCGCCGAGCGCGCCGCCGAACTGGGCGAGCGCGTCGAGTCCGTGAGCACCAAGGTCCAGGACGCCACCGCGCGCCGGGACGCCGCGCTGGCCGAGATCGAGGCCGAGCTGGGCAGCGTCAGCAAGGAGCGGGAGACCGTCGCCGGTGCCGTCCCCGACGAGCTGCTCAAGCTCTACGACAAGATCCGCGCGCGCGAGGGCGGCGTCGGCGCCGCCAAGCTCTACCAGCGGCGCTGCGAGGGCTGCCGCCTGGAGCTGAACATCACCGAGGTCAACGAGGTGCGGGAGGCGCCCGCCGACACCGTGGTGCGCTGCGAGAACTGCCGCCGCATCCTGGTGCGCACGCCGGAGTCCGGACTGTGAGTGACAGTGACATCGGCCGCTGCCGCGGTGGGGCGAACGGAGGAGTGCGGTGAGTGGCGCTCAGGCGCGCCGCACCTTCGTCGTCGAGGCGGACGGTGGCTCGCGGGGCAACCCGGGTCCGGCCGGATACGGCGCCGTCGTCAAGGACGCCGCCTCCGGTGAAACCCTCCGCGAGACCGCCGAGTTCATCGGCAAGGCCACCAACAACGTCGCCGAGTACCGCGGTCTGCTCGCCGGGCTGCGCGCCGCGTACGAGCTCGACGCGCACGCCGCGGTGCTGGTGCGGATGGACTCCAAGCTCGTCGTCGAGCAGATGTCGGGCCGCTGGAAGATCAAGCACCCCGACATGCGCCCGCTCGCCATGGAGGCCGCCGCCGTCTTCCCGCCGGACGCCGTCAGCTACGAGTGGATTCCGCGCGAGAAGAACAAGCACGCGGACCGCCTCGCCAACGAGGCGATGGACGCCGGCAAGCGCGGCGAACGCTGGGACGCGGGCGCCTCCCGCGCGGAGCTGGACGCGGCACCGGGCACCGGGACCGTCGCTCCGGAGCCCTCCGCCGCGACCGAGCCCGGCCCCACAGCACCCGCCGCCGTCGCGGGCTGGGGGCCCGACCTCGGCACCCCCACCACCTTCGTACTGCTGCGGCACGGCGAGACGCCGCTCACGCCCGAGAAGCGGTTCTCCGGCAGCGGCGGCTCCGACCCCGAACTCTCCGCGGTGGGGCGGCGGCAGGCCGCCGCCGTCGCCGAGGCGCTCGCGGCGCGCGGCACCGTCGAGGCCGTGGTCTCCTCGCCGCTGCGCCGCTGCCAGGAGACCGCCGCCACCGTCGCGGACCGCCTCGGGCTGAGCGTCCGTACCGACGAGGGGCTGCGCGAGACCGACTTCGGCGCCTGGGAGGGCCTCACCTTCGCGGAGGTCCGCGAGCGCTACCCGGAGGACCTGGAAACCTGGCTGGCCTCTCCCGCGGCCCGGCCCACGGGTGGCGGCGAGTCCTTCGAGGAGGTCGCCCGGCGGGTGGCGCCGGCCCGCGACAAGCTCCTGGCCCGCTACGCGGCCCGCACGGTGCTGCTCGTCACCCATGTGACCCCGGTCAAGACCCTGGTCCGCCTCGCCCTGGGCGCCCCGCCCGACTCCCTCTACCGCATGGAGCTGTCCGCCGCCTCGCTGTCCGCCATTGCCTACTACGCCGACGGCAACGCCTCCCTGCGCCTGCTGAACGACACGGGGCACCTGCGGTAGCGCCGCGCCCCCTTCGAGGGCAGGGGGGCGGAAAAGTTCGAGGGCAGGGGGCGGAAAAGAGAGGGGCCGCCTCCGTCAGAGGCGAGCCTCCTTGGCGGGGCCCGTGAGTTGGTCCGCGTAGCCCGCTTCCGTCCATACGAACTTCTTGAACTGCTCCGGCGTCAGCACCCCTTGCCAGGGCACCCCGCCGGGGCAGAAGACCGACTCGCAGCCGTAGCAGTAGAAGGCGGGGTCCCACACCCGCGCGGCGCGCCCCGAACCGGCGGACTCCGCCGTGCGTTCGCGGCGGTCGCTGCGGACGACGGCGATGGTGCCGACGAAACACAGCACCGCCAGCGCGATCCCGCCCGCGAGGTAGAGCGGCTTGTCCTGCTCCTTGCCGGTGTAGGCGAGGGCGACGCCGATACCCGTGAGGACCATGCCTTCCAGGAGGTGCATCCAGCCGTCGCCCGACTTCTCCGGGCCGGGCGCCAGCCGGGTCAGCAGATCTTTGCGCATGGCGCCCTTACCGGCGCGCGCCTCGGAGACCGGGCGGGCGTTCGCACCGCCACACGCGGGGCATATCGCCCCAGGTCCCCCGTGAGCCTCGTGAGTTGCCATGGCGGCAACCTACCCGGCGGGGCGCACCCCCGACGCCTCGGCCGCCAGTGCCCGTACCCGCTCCCAGTCCTTGGCCGCCAGCGCATCGGCGGGCAGCATCCAGGTGCCGCCGACACACGCGACGTTGGGCAGCGCCAGATAGGTGGCGGCGTTGGCTGCCGTCACACCGCCGGTGGGGCAGAACCGGGCCTGGGGGAGGGGCGAGGCCAGCGACTTCAGATAGCCGGTGCCGCCCGCCGCCTCCGCCGGGAAGAACTTCATCTCCTCGATCCCGCGCTCCAGCAGCGCCACGACCTCCGAGGCCGTCGAGACGCCGGGCAGGAACGGCACCCCGGAACCACGCATGGCCTCCAGCAGGGTGTCCGTCCAGCCAGGGCTGACGAGGAAACGCGCCCCCGCCGCCACGGCCGTCCCTACGTGCTCCGGGCCGAGCACCGTGCCCGCGCCGACGACCGCCTCGGGCACGGCGTCCGCAATGGCGCGGATCGCCTCCGGCGCGGCTTCGGTGCGCAGCGTCACCTCGATCGCGGGCAGCCCGCCCGCGACCAGCGCCCGGGCGAGCGGTACGGCGTCCGCCGCGTCCTCCAGCACCACGACCGGGACGACGGGGGCGAGGTCGAGTACGGAGGGGAGCTCGCGGGGCGCGGGAGTCATGCCCGTATCGTGCCCGGGCGCCACACTGCACGCAACAGGCGTTGCACCCTGCGCAATAGCGCTAAAGCTCCGTCACCACCACGTCCAGCGCCGTGGCCTCCGGCTCGTCGTCACCTTCCACGACATAGCCCAGCTCACGCAGCGTCCCGGCCAGCTGAGCCGGGGTCTTCGGCGCCGCACCCGCCTCCAGCAGCGCCCGCACGAGGCGGCCCTTGGTCGCCTTGTTGAAGTGGCTGACGACCGACCGCTTCTCCACCCCGTCCACCAGCCGCGACTGCAACACCCGCACGGTGGCGGTGCGCCGGGCCTGCTCGCCCTTGGGCTTCCACATGTTCGCGTACGCCGACGAGCGCAGGTCCAGCACCAGGCCGCCGCCCGCCGCCTCGGGCAGCACCGACTCCAGCGGGCCGCGCCAGAAGCGGCCCAGCGCCCCGGTGCCCGGCAGTTTCACGCCGCCGGAGAGCCGGTAGGAGGGGATCCGGTCCTTGATCCCGACCGCGCCCCACAGCGCGGAGAACACCAGCAGCGAGCGGGCGGCGCGCCGCTTGGCGGCCGGATCGAGGGTTGCCAGGCCCAGAGCGTCGTAGAGCACCCCGGTGTAGATCTCGCCAGCGGGCCGCGTCGGAGCGGTCCGCAGCCGCGCGTTCTTGGCGACCTCGCCGCGCAGCCCCTCGCTGAGCCCCAGCACCTCGCGCGCCTTCTCCTCGTCCGCGCCGCAGAGCGCCACCAGCTCGTCCAGCACCGTCTCCCGCGCCTGTGTCAGCTCCGGCAGCGAGAGCGCTTCCAGGTCCACCGGACGGCCCTTGCCGCCCTCGGCCTTCCCCTCGGACGGCGGCAACAGCACGAGCACGGAACTTCTCCTCTGGGGGTGCCTCCCGGCAGGGGCCGGGGGAATGCGGCGATGGCGCCCCCAGCGTACGGGCCTGCCGTCCCGCTACCGCTGTGGGGCGCTCACACGGCGTGCGGAAAGGTGAAGACCCGGTCCGGGTCGTACACCGTCTTGACCTTGGCCAGCCGCTCGGCGTTGCTGCCGTAGTAGGCGTGCCGCCAGTCGCGCAGCGCGGGGTCGGGGTAGTTCTGGTAGGCGAAGCCGCTGGCCCAGCGGCGCATCGCCGTATGGGTGGTGTCCAGCCAGCCGCGGTGCCCGGCGACGGTCTCGGGGTCGGCGGCGTCCGGCCAGGAGATGATGTACTGCGCCAGGAAGCGCGCGTCCCGGTGCACGAACGCCGTCGCATCCGGCCGGGGCCGGTTCGCGGCGCCGCCCAGCGCGTCGAGCGCGACACTTCCGGCGCCGCCGTCCCGCAGCCCCGACAGCCGCTCGACCCGGTCGAGCAGCGCCCGTATCCCGGCGGGGGGCAGGGAACGGGTGTAGAAGTCGGACCGCGCTGCGTACGACTCGCGGGCGGTCTTCCCCCGCTTCGTACGGCCCGGCAGCGTGCCCCGCTGGTGCGCCTGGGCGAGCGTCCAGCCGGAGACCCCGCCCATCACCTTCATCGCGTCCAGGTACGAGTGCCGCCGCAGCGACATGTCCAGGGGTCCCCCCGGCCGGAGGCTGGGGGACGCCGCTCCGATCCGGCCCGCCAGCCGGTCGAGCTGGTTCTCCAGTTCCCGGCGCGCCCCCAGCGACAGCCCGCCGACCCGCACACTGCCCGGACGGCCACCGGCCGGCGCCGACAGATGGAGGTTCGCCCAGATCTCCTCGGGCGCCACCGGCGCCCACCGCTGCCACTCGCGCAGCACGGCCGCAGCGCGTGACCAGGGCCAGGAGAGGAAGAAGGTCTGGCAGGTGGGCGCCACATGGGTCTGGAAGTCCAGGGAGGTGACGACGCCGAAATTGCCACCGCCCCCGCCGCGCAGCGCCCAGAAGAGTTCCCCGTCGCTCTCCTCGGTCACCTTGCGCAGCTTGCCGTCGGCGGTGACGATCGTGGCGCCGGTCAGGCTGTCGCAGGTCAGCCCGTAGGCCCGGGCGACGACGCCGATCCCGCCGCCCAGCGTGAGACCCGATACCCCGACCGTGGGGCAGGAGCCCGCCGGTATGGTCCGCTTGTGCGCCGCCAACCCGGCGTAGACGTCGATGAGTTTGGCCCCCGCGCCCACCGTGGCGCTGCGCCCGGACGCCTTGACCGCCGCCATCTTCTGCACGTCGATGATGAGCCGGCCCTTGCCGCTGGACCAGCCCGCGTACGAGTGCCCCCCGCTGCGCACGGCCACCGGTATCTCGTGGCGGCGCGCGAAGGACAGGCACTCGGCGATGTCACCGGGCCCCGCGCAGTACGCCACCGCGGCGGGACGCACCGCGTCGAACCGCGGGTTGAACAGCTTGCGGGCCGCCGTGAAGTCCCGGTCCCCGGGCCGCAGCAGCGTTCCGTCCAGCCCCTTGCCCAGCGTCGCCCACGCCGCGTTCGTGCCGTCCCCCGCGAAAGCCCTGCTCCCCGTCATCCACGTCCCCCCGGCTGCCGCCGCGATCCCGGCGGCAACCCCGCCCCGCAACAGCCCACGCCGCGTCGTCCCCGCTGTCCTGGCCATTTCGCTCGCCGCCCCCTGCTGTGCCGCTGGTCCCACTGGTCGTCGACGAAGATCGACTCCGTCGTGGGTGGGGACGGATGTGCGGGTAAGGCGGTTCCGTGGGGTGTGCGGCGGACTGCGCGGGGGCGTGCTCCCACGAACGGGTGACAACTGGGCGGCCCGGCAACGCAGAGCCGTGCGATGACGGATCGTATGCCTGATCGCCGAAAGGGGAGGGCATGAGGGCGAGGGCAACGACGGAGGAAGGGCTGCTGCTGGAGGGCTTTATGGCCATGAGCATCCCGGAGTGGTGCCGGCCGGAGTTCCTCGACGGCGAGATCGTCGTCAAGCCCCTGCCCCCCGGCAGCCACGAGCACTGCCTCGGCCTGGTGCTGGACCAGGTGATCTGGAAGTCCTCGACAGAGATGGACTTCTCCGGACACAAAGGTCTGCGGCTCGGGAGCGGCACCGGCCAGTTGCCCAACTTCGTGATTCCGGACGGGACGTGGGTCCCGAGAGAGCGCCGTCTCTTCCGCGGCGCCAAGCCATGGATGCCCGGTGACGGAGTGGCCATGGTGGCCGAGGTGACGTCGATCAAGCCCGAGCGGGACCGGGAAGCGAAGCGCCACTGCTATGCCCTCGGCGGCATCCCCCTCTATCTCCTCATCGACCGGGAGCGAGGTGCCGTGACCCTCTTCAGCGAGCCCGACAACGACGACTACCAACAAGTTGTCACCATGCCGTTCGGCAAGGAGATCGCCCTCCCGGAGCCCTTCTCCATGACGCTGGAGACAACCGACTTCGCGTAGCGGCACAGGGACTTCCGGGGTGACGGTCACCCCGGAAGCCAACCAGCAGCACCGCACCCCCGCCAGCCAATTCTGGTTACAGTCGGCGGCATGACTGATGTGACCGGATTTTCCGCACGCGGCGACGTACGGCCCCCCGAGACGGCGGGTGGCGAGAAGGAGACCCTGACGGCGTTCCTGGGCTATCTGCGGGAGGCGGTGATCGCCAAGGCGGCCGGGCTCACCGACGAAGTGGGCCTCGCCCCGGGCGTCCCCTCCGGCACCAGCCTGCTGGGCCTGGTCAGGCATCTGACCCGGGTGGAGCGCAACTGGTTCAGCTATGTGTACGCCGGACGCGACAAGCGCCTGGACGACGACGAGCCGCCCGCGCCGGGCGAGACCAGCGCCTCGCTGATCGCCGCGTACCAGGAGGCGATCCGCGAGTCGGACGAGATCATCGCCGGCTGCGACGACCTCGGCCGCCGGGGCGCACGCCATATGCGCGATGCCGAACCGCCCACGATGCGCTGGATCCTCGTCCACATGATCGAGGAGACCGGGCGGCACGCGGGCCACGCCGACATCCTCCGCGAGCAGACCGACGGCGCCACCGGCCGCTGACGGCCGCAGCACAGCGGCAGAGCCCTCAGAACGACCCGAACGTCGGCCGCCCGGCCGGGGTGTAGGTCTGCATCGTGACGCCCGAGGGGAGCGCGTCGGTGGCCTCCAGCCGGAGTGCTGTGGGCACGGCGCCCTCCGGGAAGAGCCGGTGTCCCTTGCCCAGGACCACCGGATAGACCAGGAACCGGTACTCGTCGATCAGATCGTGCGCCATCAGCGACTGGGCCAGCACGCCGCTGCCGTGGATCTGCAACTCGTCGCCCGGCTGCTGCTTCAGCTCGCGTACGGCGTCCACCACGTCGCCGCCGAGCACCGTGGTGCCCTGCCAGTCGGCGTGCTCCAGCGTGGTCGAGGCGACGTACTTGGGCAGCGAGTTCAGCCGGCGGGCGACGACCGGGTCCTCCTCGTCACTGACCTGCGGCCAGTACGCCGCGAAGATCTCGTAGGTGCGCCGCCCCAGCAGAAAGGCGCCCGCGCGTTCGAACCACGTGGTGACGTGGTCCCCCATGGCCTGGTCGGCGTAGGGCACCACCCAGCCGCCGAGGTCGAAGCCGTCGCGCGGGTCCTCCTCGGGGCCGCCGGGTGCCTGCATCACACCGTCCAGCGTGAGGAAGGTGGTCAGTGTCAGCTTCGCCATGGTCCTCGCCTCCTTGTTCCTCGGAGTTCCTCGTACGGAAGGGCTCCGGTCCCTCCCGTAGGAAGAGACCGGAGCCCTCAGGAGAACTCATCGGCGGCGAACCACGCGGTTCATGCGACCGGCGCGCCTTCCTCCGCAGGCAGCGTGTCCATGAAGGAGCTGACGGAGAAGACCGCGCGACCCGCGCCGGCCGGGCCGTATCCGGGCGGCGAGGACAGCCCGTGGCGCTGCATGGCCGCGCGGTAGGCGTCCAGCAGCCGGATGTGGTACTCCAGCGGGGCGCCCTGCGGGTTCGACTTGCCCAGCGGCGTCGTCGGCTCCGGGCACCAGGTGGTGAAGCGCGGGGTGATGCCGTGGGACATGAAGAAGTCCAGGCCCTCGGTGGTGGAGGCGATGGCCTCGTCCACCGAGCCGAAGCCGAACGGCTCCGCCATCTCGACCCCGGCGACGAAGTTCGGGATCACGTTCCGTGGCCCGAAGACCTCCGCCGAGTCCAGGATCCGGCGGTGCCACTCCTCGCGGCCGACGTAGCGCTCCTTGCCGGGGCAGTACAGCTCGAACAGCCGCTTGTCCCACACCTCGAAGTTGGGGTGGTAGATGCGGATGCCGTAGTCGTGGAAGCGCTGGACGTCCTCCTTGGGCAGCGCCTGCGCCACGACCTTGCCGGTCCAGCGGCCGGGGAAGCGCTCCTCGATGGCCTTGGCGTACTGCCCGTAGAAGTCCGCCTCGTCCTTGCCCTGCACCTGCGAGGTGATCGAGCCACCGGTGAGGGTGTAGGCGCTGGAGGCGCCGAGGGTGTCGTGGTCGGAGATGATCTGGAGCGCCTCCAGGACCTCCTCGACCGGCTTCACCCCGGTGTACGGGCGCCCTGCGGCCTTGTGCTGGCGCCAGTTGTGGTTGATGTCGCAGTACTGGCACTCCTCCTTGGCGCCGAAGTACTGGCACACCCTGAAGACCGTCAGATAGATCAGATAGCCCCACTGGATGGTGGGCGCCACCTCCATCACGGACTTCCCGTTGGCGAGCGTGTGCCGGTAGTAGTCCGGCATCGGCGGCAGACCGACGTCGGCGATCCGCCGCCCGTCCAGATAGAGGCCGAGAGTGCCGTCCTCGCCGGCGCGGACGCGGTACGGCGAGGACGGGTTCACCCGTACGGAGACGACGGTGCGGCTCAGGTCGTACGGGCCGCCCGTCAGGACGATCTCCTCCGGCGGCCGCCGCAGCGCGGCCTCGCCCAGCTCGGGGAGGGTGCGGTGGTCGAAGGAGAAGATGAAGTACGACTTCGGCTTGATCTCGCCCGTCGCCTTGTCGGCGGTGTCACTGAGCGCCGAGTCGTCGAAGGCCATCCCGCCCCGGAGCAGGTCCTCCTTCAGCACGGCCTCCCGCGGGATGTGCGGGAAGCGCTCCATCAGGTCCTCGACCAGTGCGGTCCGGTCGGCCCCTTCCCGGGGGTCCCGCTGGTCCTGCCGGCCCCGCCCCGACGGTACGGGGGACGGCATCGGCAGGGGAGTCGGCGTTGGCGGCATGGTGTGATCAAGCTCCTCACTTCGCGGCCCGGGGGCATACCTGACGGTACTCCCGCGCCCGAAAGAGCCACACACCTGCCTCTTGTTCCGTACGTCTGGCCCGGTGTGCCGGGACGCTCACCCCCACACGTCGGGGCCGCCGCCGCGCCACTCGATGAGGTTGGGATCGTCCAGCTGGATGTCGGCAGGATCGAGACCGGCGCGGCGCAGGAACTCGAAGACGTCCTCGGGCCGGTGCGCGTACCCGAGGCTTTCGGTATGAGCGGTCACTTTCCGTCCGCTGGTGCCGGACGGAGGGTGTACGACGATGGGTGGGGTCATAACTCCAGCGTGCAACTGTGGCCAACGGTCCGCACCTGTGGAGGGTGGTACGGGAGGGTCAGGGGTTCCGTCTGGGTGACGGATCATCGAGTGAAGTGCGGATATGTTCCGAATGACCGGTACGCGACCGGGGCAGCCCGCTCCTGTTCGGTGGTCCACCAGGCCCACCGGGGCAATACGAGAAAGGCACCCCCCAATGCTCAAGCGCACAGCCTTCGCAGCCGTCGCACTGACCACCACCGCGATCCTCGCCGCCGCGGGTTCCGCGGTCGCGTGCCCCGAACACCAGCACGGCCGTGACCAGCACGGCTCGGCTCAGCCGCAGCAGGCTCCGGAGCCCCAGGAGCAGCAGCAGTCCAAGGAGAACCAGGGCGCCATGGACCCTGCGGCGGACCAGGGCGCCCAGCCTCCCGCGGGCCAGCACGAGGCCATGCCGCCGCAGCAGCACCAGGGCCAGCAGGAGGCTGCGCCGCAGCAGGAGGCCATGCCGCCGCAGCAGCACCAGGGCCAGCAGGAGGCTGCGCCGCAGCAGGGTCAGCAGGAGGCCATGCCGCCGCAGCAGCACCAGGGCCAGCAGGAGGCCGCGCCGCAGCAGGGCCCGATTGCCGACCAGGGGCAGATGGCCGACCAGGGCCGGATGGGCGGGATGGGCCCGATGGGCGGCATGCAGGACAACATGCGGCCGATGGGCCTCGGGCACATGCCCGGAATGTGACCCCGGCTGCCGTCAGGCAGCCGCAAACAGCCGAAGGGCGCGGCCTACGTGGGAGCCGCGCCCTTCCTGTGTGCCGAGGCCCGACGTGGCGACAGCCCTCATGGCCCCACGGTGCCGAAGCGCCCGAAATCCGGTTGGCGCTCTCGCATACGGCGCCTACAGTGCGCCCCATGTCGGCCTGTTCCTGCGCCTGCGCGGCCTGTTCCTGCGCCGCGTGCTGCGCCATCACGCGGATCCGCCGCCCCTAGCGGCGGCCCACTCTCCGACGCATTCGGGAGAACCCCGCCGCTTCAGCGCGTCAGCGCCGGGCGGCCCGTCGTGCTGCCCGGCTTCCCCACGAAGCCGCGGAGAACCCGTTGCCCAGGCACAGCACCCGACACCACGAAACCCGACACCACGAAACCCGGCACCACCGGACCCGCCGGCACGAAGGCCGTCACGAGCTCGGCCAGAACTTCCTCACCGACCCGGCGACGATCAGCACCTTCGTCTCCCTCGTCGCGCGCACCGAGGGCCCGGTCACCGAGATCGGCGGCGGCGACGGCGCACTGACGCTCCCGCTGCAACGACTCGGCCGGCCGCTGACCGTTCTGGAGGCCGACGCCCGTACGGCCGACCGCCTCCGGCGGCGTACGGCGGCCTCGACCACCGTTCTGCACGCCGACTTCCTGCGCTGGAAGGCGCCACGGACTCCGCACGTCCTCGTCGGCAACCTTCCGTTCCACCACACCACCGCCATGCTCCGCCGCATCCTGCACGCGCCCGGCTGGACCGAGGCGGTGCTCCTCGTCCAGTGGGAGGTCGCCCGGCGTCGGGCCGGTGTGGGCGGCGCGACGATGATGACGGCGCAGTGGTGGCCCTGGTACGACTTCCGGCTCGTCCAGCGCGTACCGGCGACGGCCTTCCGGCCGCGGCCCGGGGTGGACGGCGGACTCATGACGCTCACCCGCCGCACCGAGCCGCTGCTGGAGGCCCATGAGCGGCACCGCTACCAGGACTTCGTCCACCGCGTCTTCACCGGGCCGGGCCGCGGTCTGGCCGAGATCGTCCCGCTGGCCGTACAGGAACGCGAACGTGGCCGCGGGCGTGGAGCCCGACCGCCCCGGGGCCGGGTCCTGGAGTGGCTGCGTGGCCAAGGTATCCGACCGGGCGCGCTGCCCAAGTCGCTGACGGCAGCGCAGTGGGCGGAGCTGTTCCACCTCACGGAGCGTCCGGCGCCCCGGTGACCTCCGGCCCCGGCCTCGGCCTCGGTCTGGCGGACGGCGGCCGCTGTCAGTGCCTGGTGCCAGACTCTGGTCATCCGTAACCATCATGCTGGCTGCGTGTGGACGGAAGGCCCCGCCGACAGCGCGGTGGGGCCGCTCAGCGAACGGAGGAACGGGATGACAGGCGACGCCGACCATGAGGGCGGACGGAAGTTCCGAGCCGTCACGGCGCTCCAGCGCCGCGTGGTCAACCCGCTCACCCGCCGGCTGCCGGGCCAGATCCTCCTGGAGACCACGGGCCGCGTCTCCGGGCAGCCCCGCCGCACTCCGGTCGGCGGGCGCCGCGAGGGCCAGCACTTCTGGCTGGTGTCCGAGTACGGCACCAGATCTCAGTACGTCCGCAACATTCAGGCCGAGCCGCGGGTCCGCGTCCGTCTCTCCGGCCGCTGGCACACCGGCACGGCCCACCTGCTCCCCGACGACGACCCGATCGCCCGCCTCGCCACCCTCCCCCGCGGCAACAGCACCGTGGTCCGCGCGGTGGGAACGCAACTCCTCACGATCCGCGTCGACCTCGACGACGACTGAGCCGCGAGCCGCCCGGCGGGCCGGGCGGCAAGAGCCGAAGGGCGGACGAGTCGGCCTGTACGCCGGGTTCTGTCACCCGGTGGCCTTGCGGCTGCCGGGGTGGCGGTCATCCATCTGGGACCGGTGTTGCCACCGGCCTCGTGCGGTCTACCCGCGGACTCGGGCGGGCCGCCCTCGGTCGTCCGCGCAGGGCCGCGACCGCGGCCCCTCTTGACCTTGCTCCGGATGGGGTTTACCGAGCCGCCCAGGTCACCCTGGGCGCTGGTGGTCTCTTACACCACCGTTTCACCCTTACCGAGGACCGCCCTCTCTTGAGAGAGCACAGCCCCGGCGGTTTGCTTTCTGTGGCACTTTCCCGCGGGTCACCCCGGGTGGGCGTTACCCACCATCCTGCCCTGTGGAGCCCGGACGTTCCTCGGCGAGAGTGCGAAAACACCCTCGACGCGACCGCCCGGCCGGCTCGTCCGCCGTGTGGCCATCGTACCCGCCGGGTGCCCTGCGACCGGCCCCGGCCGCCGGGCACCCGGCCGTCAGCTCAGCGCTGCCACAGGTCGTGCGGGGACAGACCGTCCGGTGCGCGGTAGGTCCGCTCGGCGGCGCGGCTCAGCCCCGCCCGATGTACGGCATCTTCGTCGCCAGCACCGTCGCGAACTGGACGTTGGCCTCCAGCGGCAGGGACGCCATGTGCAGCACGGTGCGGGCCACGTCCTCGGCGTTCATCGTCGGCTCCGGGGCGCGGCTGCCGTTCGCCTGGGGGACGCCCTGGGACATGGCCGCCGTCATCTCGGTGGCGGCGTTGCCGATGTCGATCTGGCCGCAGGCGATGTCGTACGGGCGGCCGTCCAGGGAGAGGGACTTGGTCAGACCCGTCATCGCGTGCTTGGTCGCGGTGTAGGCGATCGAGCCGGGCCGCGGGGTGTGCGCCGAGATGGAGCCGTTGTTGATGATGCGGCCACCCTGCGGCTGCTGATGGCGCATCAGCCGGAAGGCGGCCTGGGCACAGAGGAAGGCGCCGTGCAGATTGACGTCCACGACGCCGCGCCAGTCCTCGAAGGAGAGCTCTTCCAGCGATACCGCGGGACCGAACGTGCCCGCGTTGTTGAACAGCAGGTCGAGGCGGCCCTCCTGCTCGCGTACCGCGTCGAACAGGGCCGTGACCGCGGCCGGTTCCGTGACATCCGTGGGGACGCACCGGGTGGCGGCGCCCCCGGCAAGCTGCGCGGTCTGCTCCAGCGTCTCCGGGCGGCGGCCCGCGAGGACCACCGTCCAGCCCGCGTCGGCGAGGGTGAGGGCGACGGCGCGGCCGATGCCGGAGCCCGCACCGGTCACCACAGCGGTACCGGGGACCCGGGCCCCCGCTGCCGCTCCGGCCGCGGCCCACGCCTCTTGCGTACCGGGCGCCGTGCCGGCCGTGCCGGACGGACCGGCCGTATCCGCCGTACCGGTGGATTGCCCGTGTGCCTCGTGGTTCTGCTGCGTCATGAGCGCAGCGTACGTGCGGCTCCCGGGTGGCCGGGAACTGTCGTCGGCGGAGGGCGGAATGCCGTCCCGGACGGCCGATTGGGGAACAAACGTGTGGGCCGTTCCCGGAATCCCTGGGAGAATGTTCGGGCCCGTGACAATCTCCTGGAGAGGTGCATGACCAAGCCCGGCCCCCAGCAACCGGCCGCACTGACCGCCGACCCCTCGCAGCATCCGGAACCCGCCGCGCAGCCCGCCGCGGAAACCACCGCCCCCGCACCCTCCCGCAGCCCCCGGCCGGGAGAGGCTCCCATGACGCCGCGGCGCCGCGCGGGACTGCTGCTCACCCTCATCCTCGGCGGGCTGACCGCGCTCCCGCCCCTCTCCATCGACATGTACCTCCCGGCACTCCCGGAGGTCAGCGGAGCGCTCCATGTTCCCGCCGCCAGCGCGCAGCTCACCCTCACGGCCTGCCTGATCGGGCTGGCCGTCGGGCAGCTCGTCGCCGGGCCGATGAGCGACCGTTTCGGACGGCGCCGGCCGCTGCTGATCGGCATGGTCTGCTACGTCGTCGCCGGCATCGCCTGCGCGCTGGCGCCCACCGCCGCCACCCTCACCGTCTTCCGGCTCGCCCAGGGCCTCGCGGGCGCCGCCGGCATCGTGATAGCCCGTGCCGTCGTCCGTGACATGTACGACGGGCTGGCCATGGCACGGTTCTTCTCCACCCTCATGCTGATCTCCGGCGTCGCGCCGGTCCTCGCGCCGGTCCTCGGCGGCCAGGTGCTGCGCTTCACCGACTGGCGGGGTGTCTTCTGCATCCTCGCCGGGATCGGTCTGCTGCTCACCCTCGTCGTCCTGCGCAAGCTGCCCGAGACGCTGCCGCCCGAGCACCGGCACCGCGGCGGGCTGCCCGACGCGCTGCGCACCATGCGCGGACTGCTCGCCGACCGCGTCTTCACCGGCTATCTGCTCACCGCGTGCTTCGCTTTCGCCGCGCTCTTCTCCTACGTCGCGGCCTCGCCGTTCGTCGTCCAGGAGATCTACGGCGCCTCGCCGCAGACCTTCAGCCTGCTGTTCATGGTCAACTCGATCGGGCTGGTCGCCTTCGGCCAGTTCAACGGGAAGATCCTGGTCGGCCGCGTCTCCCTGGACCGGGTGCTGGCCTTCGGGCTGTGCATGGCCGGCGCCGCCACCGTGGCGCTGCTGCTGATGACCAGCGGCATCTTCGGACACGTCGGGCTGGTGCCGCTGGCCACCGGGCTGTGCGTCATGATGTCCGGCATGGGCCTGATCATGCCGAACGCCAACTCCCAGGCTCTGCTGCGGACTCCGCACGCGGCCGGCTCGGCCTCGGCGCTGCTGGGCACCTCGCAGTTCCTGACCGGAGCGCTCGCCTCTCCCCTGGTCGGTGTCGCGGGCGAGCAGACCGCCGTACCCATGGCGCTCGTCCAGCTCAGCGCGGTGGCCCTCGCCGTGCTCGCCTTCGTGGGACTCTGCCGTCCATGGCGCGTACGCGACTGAGGAGCGTGGCCTCGCTGGACGGTGCCGAGGCGCGGCGCCGCTTCCAGAAGAAGGCCGGGCTCGACAGCGACCAGCTTGCCGCGCTGGCCGACGAGACCGACACACTGCCCGGCGCGGGCTGGTGCGCCGGTGCCGTCGCGCTGGCCGGCCGCGGCCCGTACATCGCGCTGGAGCACGCCACCGGGTGGGCGCTGCGGTACGCCGCCTGGGACCCCGAGGCGGGGCTGCCGGTGGAGCTGCCGCACGAGAAGTGGCTGCCGACGCGGACGGACACCGTCTTCGACCTGGCCTCACTCACCAAGCTGTTCACCGCGGTCGCCGCACTGCAGCAGGTCGAGCGCGGCGCGCTCGACCTCGACGCGCCCCTCGTCGACCACGCCGACCCGCGCGCCGGACTGGTCACCGACCACGGCATCACCGTCCGCCACCTGCTCACCCATACCTCCGGGCTGCGCGCCGAACTGCCGTTCTACGAATACAACACCGCCGAGCACCTCGCCCTGCTGTGGGCCGAGAAGCCGCTGACCGAGCCGGGCTCCACGTACGTCTACTCCGACCTCAACCTGCTGCTGCTCGAAAGCGTGCTGTGGCACGCGACGGGGCAGCCGCTGGACGTACTCGTACGCGAAGGCATCACCACGCCGCTCGGCATGGACCGCACCCGCTTCAACCCGCCCCGCTCCTGGCGTTCCCGTATCGCCGCAACCGAGGACCAGCGCAAGCCCTGGGCCAAGGTCAACCGCGGACTGATCCACGGCCGCGTCCACGACGAGAACGCCTACGCCATGGGTGGTGTGGCGGGGCATGCCGGGCTCTTCTCCACAGCGCGCGACCTCGCCGTCCTGTGCCGCACCCTGCTCGCGGGCGGCGCCTACGGGCCGGCGCGGATACTGGCCCCCTCCTCGGTGGCCGAGCTCCTAGGCCCGCCGGGGCTCGGCTTTGTGACCGGCGCCGCCTGGTTCATGGGCGAGCTGGCCGGGCCGGACTCCCGTGCCGCCGGGCACACCGGCTTCACCGGCACCAGCCTGGTGCTCGACCCGGCGACCGACACCTTCCTGGTGCTGCTCGCCAACACCGTCCACCCCGTACGCCGGCCCGCCGACAGCCGCCCCCGCGCCGCGGCGGCCACCCGGCTGGCCCGAGCCGTGCTGTGAACGCCGCCGGCCCGAGCCGGTGCTGGCACGCCCCCTCGGATCGGCGTCCGGTTTTCTTACACTGTCGAAGTGATCGAGCAAGAACTGCGCGGCGCGCTCGCCGCAGCGCTGGACGGGCTGCCCGCCCGGCAGGCGTCGGCCGCAGTCGAGCGGCTGATCGCCCACTACCGGGGCGAGACGCCCACCGGCGCACCCGTACTGCGGGACGGCGCCGACGCGGCCGCGTACGCCGCCTACCGGATGCCCGCAACCTTCGCCGCGGCCTCCGCGGCGCTGGAAGCGCTGGCCGAGCGCGCCCCGGAGTGGACGCCCGCCAGCCATCTGGACGTGGGCGGTGGTACGGGCGCCGCCGTGTGGGCGGCAGCACAGGTATGGGACACGGCACCTGCGACTGTCGTCCTGGACTGGGCGGAGCCCGCCCTGGCCCTCGGCCGCGGGCTGGCGGCGAGGGTGGACGCGCTGGGTGAGGCCGAATGGCGTCGCGGCTCGCTGCGCGGCGGCACGGCGCCGGAATGGGAGCCCGCGGATCTGGTGACGGTCTCCTACGTGCTGGGGGAGCTCGCGGACGAGGACCGGCGCGCCGTCGTGGACGCGGCGGCGCGTGCTGCGCGGGGTGCCGTGGTGCTGGTGGAGCCCGGTACGCCGGACGGCTATCTGCGTATCCGGGAGGGCCGCGAGGCGCTGATCGCCGCCGGGCTGCGGGTGCTCGCGCCCTGCCCGCACGACGCGGCCTGCCCGATAGTGGCCGGACAGGACTGGTGTCACTTCGCGGTGCGGGTCGCCCGGTCCTCGCTGCACCGGCGGATCAAGGGCGGGGAGCTGCCCTACGAGGACGAGAAGTTCAGCTACGTGGTGGCGGTTCGCGACATGGTCCCGGGTGCCCCCTCGGAAGCTCGCATCGTGCGGAAGCCGCAGCTCCGTAAGGGGCAGGTGCTGCTGGATCTTTGCGAGGGCGAGGGCGGGGGCGGCTTGCGGCGCCGTGCCGTCACCAAGCGGGAGGGCTCCGCGTATCGCGCTGCCCGCAAATCGGGTTGGGGCGCGCCTTTCCCGCCCGCCCACCCCTGATTCCGCACCCCAATGGCGCGGGCCCGCCTCCTGTCCCGCCGTGTGGTCGCGGCCCTTTTGCCCACCCGCCCACCCGTCCGCGAGCGCCGGGTGGGGGTGGGGAGGGTGGGGCTGTCGATGCCTGGACCGCCCGGACGCCGGACCGCCCGAACGGTTGGGCCTGGGGGTGTCAGCCCCAGGCCACTGACCGCCGCCACGGCGCGGGCCACCACGGCGAGGGTCCGGCGGGATGCGAGGCGGCCGCAACCACCACGTCAGGCTCTTACAGCCGTAGCTCCGCGGTGACGCATTTGACGCTGCCGCCGCCCTTCAGCAGTTCCGTGAGGTCGACGGGGACGGGCTCGTAGCCCCGGTCCCGCAGGGGGGCGAAGAGACCGGTGGCGGCTTCGGGGAGGAATACGTGGTGGCCGTCGCTGACGGCGTTGAGGCCGAGGGCAAGGGCGTCGGACTCCTCCGCGAGCAGGGCGTTGGGGAACAGCCGGGCGAGTACGGCCTGGCTGCCGGGGGAGAAGGCGGCGGGGTGGTACATCACGTCGTCCGTCTCGGCGTCCAGCACGCACAGGGCCGTGTCGAGGTGGTAGTAGCGCGGGTCGACCAGGTCGAGGCCGATGACGGGGCGGCCGAAGAACTCCTGGGCCTCGCCGTGCGAGAGCGGGCTGCTGCGGAAGCCGCGGCCGGCCAGCAGCCACGAGGAGGTGACGGCGAAGTCGCCTTCGCCCTCGTTGATGTGGGCGGGCTCGGCGACGTCGGTGAATCCGTGCGCGCGGTACCAGTCCCGGTGTGCGGCCGCCTCCCCGGCGCGTTCGGGGTGGGCGAACCGGGCGCCGAGAACTCTCCCGTCGACGACGGTCGCACCGTTGGCGGCGTAGACCATGTCGGGCAGCTCCGGGACCGGGTCGAGGATCTCGACGGTGTGGCCGAGCGCCCGGTAGCGGTCGCGGAGGGCCTCCCACTGGGCGAGCGCGAGGGGGAGGTCAACGGGTTTGCCGGGGTCCATCCAGGGGTTGATGGAGTACGTGACGCGGAAGTGGGCCGGAGGGCACATCAGATAGCGACGGGTTGCGTACATCTCAGGCTCCTCAGGGAACGTGCGTGATGCGGTGTGCCCATGGTGCTCCCTGAGGAGCCTGTTTGTATGGATTGCCGGTCAAGTGCGGGGTACCGCACCGGAGCCGTCCGCCCTACTCGCGTGACTCCCGCAGCCTGCGCAGCAGTTCGCGCTTCTGGGCGAGCGGGTCGGTGCTGCCGCCCGGTCCGTGTCCGCCGCTTCCGCCGGTGCCCCGCAACTGCTTGCGGGACAGATGTGCGCGGGTGCCGCCGACGCCGAGCATTTTTCCGCCGCGTCCTTTGCTCATGAAACGTTCTCCTCTTCCGTTGCCGGGACAGCTTCTGCCGCTGGGACAGTCAGGTGCAGTCCGAGACGTATCGTCTCGCTGCGGACTCTCAGAGAGTGCCGCGAGACGTATCGTCTTGTCAAGACGGTTCGTCTCGTCTCTTTCCGCTGCTAGATTCGTGGCATGTCACCCATGACCGCGAAGAGCCCCGACGTCTCGCGCCGCAGCGAGCGCTCCCGTAAGGCGATCCTGCAGGCCAGCATGGAACTGGTCGGCGAGGTCGGTTATCCGAAGCTGACCATCGAGGCGATCGCCGCCCGGGCCGGGGTCGGCAAGCAGACGATCTACCGCTGGTGGCCCTCCAAGGCCGCCGTGCTGCTCGACGCCTGTACGGAGGTCGTCCACGACGAGGGTTACGACGCCGGTCTTCCCGACACCGGTGACATCGAGGCCGATCTGAAGACGGTGCTGCGGGCCACTGCCGACGAGTTCTCCGACGCCGCGTTCGAGGCGCCCTACCGTGCGCTGGCCGTCGCCGCAGCCGCCGACGCCGCGCTGGCGGAACAGTTCGTCACCCGTCTCAACGAGCCGGGTCTCAGGGTGTACCAGGAGCGGCTGCGCGCCGGGCAGGAAGCCGGGCAGATCGACCCGGACGTTGATCTGAACCTCGCCGTCGAACTGCTGCTCGGCCCCTTCCAGCAGCGCTGGCTCAACCGTTCGGGGCCGCTGACCCACGAGTTCACCGACCGGCTGGTCGAGCTGGTGCTGCGTGCCCTCGCTCCCCGCGGCGGCACGCACTGAGCCGGGTGCCGTCCCGGGGGCGCTGCCGTCGGCCTACGGCCGGACGCCCGTGAACGCCAGGCTGCCCGGCCGGTCGGTGACGATGCCGTCGCAGCCCAGCTTCAGCATCCGGTCGCGGGTCGCGTGGGTGTTGACGGTGTGTGACCACACATAGGTGATGCCCGAACGTACGGCCTTGCGGATGTGTTGCTTGGCCGTCCGGTGGTCGACGCTGAGCATCGTCACGTACTTCTTCCACCGCTTCGGCTGATCGTGGGCCAGTTGGTGTGCCGACCGCCACACGCCGGTCAGCAGGCCCCGCTTGTGGGCTCTGGCCGCCACCTTCGGATCGTTGGACTCCACCAGGACGGAGCGGGCCAGGTGCCGGTTCCGGATGAGCCGGGCCAGCCGGGACAGCCCCGCCGGGTCCTTCAGCTCCAGCATCAGCAGGGTGTGGCCGCCGAAGCGGTCGAGGATCTCCCGGGCGGCCGGGGGCCGCTCGCGCCGCCACTGCCCCGGCAGGCTGCGCTTGGGGGTGAGCCGCACCTTCTGCCACGCCTTCCAGTCCAGCGCCCCGACCTGGCCGTGCTTGTTCGTGGTGCGGTCGAGCGTCGCGTCGTGCATCGCCACCAGCATGCCGTCGCGCAGTCGGCGGATGTCGGCGTCCAGGACGCGGGCGTATCCGCGCCGCTGGGTCGCGATCAACCCCTGCATGCTGTTCTCCGGGACCTCCATGGAGCCGCCCCGGTGTGCGGTGAAGGTGGTGCCGGAAAGCCGGGCGCCTCGGGGCACGCCCTCGCGGGATGCCTCCCCCGGCCTTCGGTCGGGAGATGCCCCCGGTGCGGCGAACGCCGGACCGGCGCGGCCGACCGCACCCGCCGATGTCGCCGGAGTGGCCGGGGCCGTGGCGAGGGTCAGGGCGATCATCGGGGCAATCGGTACAAAAACCGCCTTTGTGACCATAGCCCCAAGCTAGGTGCGAGTGGGGCGATGCGCCGGGCGGGGCGTCCGGCCGGGTGGCCCTCAGGAGTGACGCATCCGACCCCGCGTACCGGACCGCCCAGGGGGGAGCGCAGGATAGAGGAGAGACATCCGTGATCCGTGGATTCCCCCTCAGCGCGCCGCAGGGCTGCGTACCCTCGGAGTTCATGGTTCTCGGACGCGGAGTGAGGCGGTAGATGGAACGCGAGAGCAGGATCGCCCAATGGCTGCGCCGTAGGGCCGAGCGCGCCGCCGAGCGCGCTCAGGGCACTGGGGCCGCACGGCCCGGTGCAGGGTCCGAGGTGCGGTCGGCCTCGGCCCGTGGCTCCGGGGGACGGCGCTGGGGCGGACGGGGCGGCCAGCCGGCCGCCGAGGCCGCGGAAGCGGCCCGGGACCGCGAAACCCTCCTGCTCACGGCCGCCGAGGCCGGGTTCCCGCTGGCCCCCGCCGCTCATCCGTCCGGGTACGGCTGCTCCTGCGTACGAATCGGCTGCCCCACCCCCGGCAGGCACCCCGTCTCCTTCGCCTGGCAGACCCAGGCCACCACCGAGCGCGCCCAGATCGAGCGCTGGCTGCGGGCCGAGCCGGACGCCAACTTCATCACCGCCACCGGTCGCGCCCACGATGTGCTGGACGTGCCCGCCGAGGCGGGGTATGCGGCGCTGGCCAGGCTGGAGGAGCAGGAGGCTGCCGCCGAGCCCGGCGACGAGTCGGCACTGGGACCTGTCGCGCTGCTGGGCGGGGACCGGATGCTCTTCTTCACCAAGACCCGGGGCACGCCCGAGGACGAGGACGAGTGGTGGCCCTGCGAGTTGGACAGCCATCCGGAGACGATGGAGGAGCACCCCGGCCTGCGCTGGCACTGCCGGGGCAGCTATGTGCTGCTGCCCCCTTCGCGGCTGTCCGACTCCGCCGAGGGAGTCCGCTGGCTGCACCCCCCGCGCCCGGGAAGCCTCCTGCCCGAACCCCTCGCCCTGCTGGAAACCCTCACCGATGCCTGCGCGGAGTACGCCGTGACGGTGGAGGGTCTGGACGAACCGGCGCCCTGGCCGGTGCGCTGACCGCAGCGCCCGGTCGGCTGAACGCTCCCCCCGCCGTCGGCTGCCCTGCCTGTGCCGCCTGCCGTTCCACCTCCTCGGCCTCCTCTGCCCGGCCCGTCCGGCGAAGCAGGGCGGCGAGAGCGCGGGCCGCCTCGGAATGTCCCGCGCCGGCTGCTGCGCGGTAGAGCTCTTCGGCCTTCTTCGTCCGTCCGGCCTGGTGGAGCAGGTCGCCGAGGCGGTAGCTGGCCCCGAGGTGTCCGGCGTCGGCGGCGGTGCGGAAGAAGAGCCTCGCCTGTTTGGTGTGTCCCGCGTCGTGGAGCAGATCGCCGAGGTTGTAGGCGGCGACGGGGTGCCCCGCCTCGGCTGCGGCGCGCAGGACCGTCATGGCCTCCTCGGAGCGTCCCGTATCGGCGAGCAGGCTGCCGAGGTTGTTGGCGGCGCCGAGATGCCCGGCGTCGGCAGCGGAACGCCAGGCGGCTTCGGCCTCGTCGAGCCGTCCGGCTTCGTGCAGCAGCTGGCCGAGGTCGAAGGCGGCGCCGGGGTGTCCGGCCGCGGCCGCGGTGCGGTAGCAGGTCTCCGCTTCCCCGGTGCGTCCGGTCTGCAGCAGCAGGGTGCCGAGGTTCTTGACGGCTGCGAGGTGTTCGCCGTCGGCCGCTGTGCGGAGGAAGGGTTCGGCTTCGTCGAGGCGGCCGGTCCGGTGGAGCAGCGCGCCGAGGTTGTTGGCGGCGTCCAGGCTCCCGGCGTCCGCCGCCGTGCGAAGGAGCGGTTCGGCTTCCCCGTGGCGCCCTGTCTGGGACAGCAGGTTGCCCAGATTGGTGAGGGCGACGGTGTCCCCGGCGTCGGCCGCGGCGCGCCAGACCCGCTCCGCCTCGGCGAGCCGCCCGCGCCGGACGAGGAGGAGCCCCAGGCTGTTGGCGGCGTCGGGGTACCCGGCGTCGGCCGCGGCGCGCAAGAAGGGCTCGGCCTCGGCGAGTTGCCCCGCGTTCCACAGCACGGTACCGAGGTTGTTGGCGGCATCCAGGTCTCCGGCGTCGGCCGCGGTACGCCACACGGTCACGGCCTCGTCGTCGCGCCCCGTCTCGTGGAGGAAGGCGCCGAGGTTGGATGCGGCGGTGACAGCGCCGACGTCGGCGGCGGTGCGCAGGAACGGCTCGGCTTCTTCGGGTCGCCCCTCGTCCCACAGCAGGATTCCGAGGGCGCCTGCGGCAGCCGGGTGTCCGGCGTCGGCGGCGGTGCGCAGAACGGTCTCGGCTTCGGCGGTGCGGTCAGTCCTGCGGAGCAGGATGCCGAGGTTGGCGGCGGCCCCGAGGCTTCCGGCGTCAGCTGCGGTGCGGTAGAGCTGTTCGGCCTCCGCTGTCCGCTCGGTCATGTGGAACACGTTGCCGAGGTTGTTGGCGGCGTCGGTGTCACCGGAGTCGGCGGCGGTGCGCAGGAACGGCTCGGCTTCTTCGGGTCGCCCCTCGTCCCACAGCAGGATTCCGAGGGCGCCTGCGGCATCCGGATATCCGGCGTCGGCCGCAGTACGCAGGGCGGTTTCGGCCTCGCCGGGGCGGCCGGCAGCGCGGAGCAGGCAGCCGAGTTTGTAGGCGGCTCTGCTGTTCCCGGCGTCGGCGAGGGGGCGGAGGATGGCTTCGGCTTCCTCGATGCGGCCGGTGATGTCCAGCAGGACGGCGAGGTTGAGGGCGTCCTCCGGGTACCCGGCGTCGATCGTGGTGCGCCAGATGGCCTCGGCTTCATCGAAACGTCCGGTCCGGCAGAGCAGACTGGCCAGGCTGTTCATCGCATCGTGGTCCCCGGCCTCGGCCGCGGGACGGAGAATCCGCTCGGCTTCCTCCGGGCGCCCGGTGTCGGTGAGCAGGATGCCGAGGTTGTTGGCCGCATGGCCGGTTCCGGCCTCGACCGCGGGCCTCAGGGCTGCCTCGGCCGCCTCCATGGCACCGTTCAGGTAGGCGTGGGACCCGATGGTGACGCGCTCGTTGCCATCGACGGCGTGCTCCAGCGCGGTGTTCCAGACGACCTCGGAGAGCGGGCCGGTGGTGTGGTCGGTGAGATAGTCGAAGACCTCCCACGCCTCCTCCGTGCAGTCGTCGTCGCCGACTGCGGGGATCAGCAGGCTCGTGGTGCCGTAGCGGAGCTTCCCCGCCCACTCCAGAGCCTGTTCCAGCGGCTCGGGCCGCAGCCGCGGTCCGCCCCGTTCCTTCAGGTGGTGGCGGTGCAACTCGGCGAGCACAGCGGTGCGGTACGGCGGACGCAGCCCGGTCCTGGCGAGGTCGACGGCCGCCGCGACGAGAGCCGCGCCGCGCGGGTGCCCGCCCGCGTGCCAGGCACGCCGCCACTCCGCCAGCAGCGCCGGCCCGGCGGCGAGGTACTCGGCGATGCCGTGGGGCCCGTGGTGGGCGGCCGCGTCGGTGATCCGCGCATCGTGGCTCTCCCGCGCCCTCTCCAGCTCCTGTTCGCTCCAGACGCGGTCCATCTCCACGGGCTGTACCAGGTTCAGCACGCGCGCCCCCAGGTCCACGGCCAGTTGCTCGGCCCGGTCCCCGTCCGCGTCCCGCCCGTGGGCGCGGGTGTAGGTCGCGTACTGGCTGGTGCGCATGGTGGCCAGAATCGGCAACCGCAGCCGTGTCAGCTCCGCCAGCAGCGCTGGATCGAGTCCGCCGGGACCGAGGTACTTCTCGACATCGTCGAGCCACACCACACATGCCACGCCGGTGCGCTCGATCACCTCCACCGCCGCCGGGAGGTCGGTGCCGACGGGCGGGGCGAAGACGCGGTGTCCGGGGAGTTCGGCCTGAACAGCCGCATGGGCGGCACGGGTCTTGCCCGCAGTGGAATCCCCCAGCACCAGCACCATTCCGCCGTCGCGCCCGGCTGCGGCCAGTCGCCGTCGCAGCTCGGCGTCGATGTCGCGGGGGACATACGACGGCACGGCGTTGTCGGCGGCGTCGGGGCGCGCGCGGTGCACGCCCGCAGCCAGCGCTTCCCACGCCTCGGCGAGCGGCCACCGTGCGGGATCGCGCAGGTGAGGGGGCACCTTCCTGCCGGCCGTGAGCACCGTGTTGCCGTCACCGGTGATGACGGTTTCGGCGTCGCCTCCGATGACGACCGCACGCTCGCCGCTCCCGGGCGCACCGGAGGCGCTCGCCTCCGGGTGGCCGGACGAAGGGCCCGGCGCCTGGGGGGAGTCGGCGGGCGGGGTGTTCTTCCCCGGCCACGGCAGGCGGGGACTCATTCGACGGTGTTTCCGTCCCCGGTGACGGCCTCACCGATGTCGCCCCCCGCGCTGACGCCACGTTCGCCGGCTGCGTGCGGGGCGCTCCGCGGCCCGGACGTGGGCGCGGCGCCCGTCTGGCCGCTCCCGCTGTTTCCGGGCGGTACGACGGGCGGTACGGGTGGGCTCGGTGCGGGGCCCGGGAGGCGGTTGTCGTTTCCGGTGACGGCCCGGCCGATGCTGCCGGCAGCGGTGACCGAGTGCGGAGCGGTCCGGGCTCCGGCCCCGGCCCTCGTTCCGGACGGAGGTGTGGCGGGGGAGCGGTAGAGGGCGTGGAGGGACAGAACGAACGCGGCCAGGCTGGCCACGCATCCGACGATGCCCGCTGCCTGACCTGCGGTGTTGAGGTCCCTGACCACGACCAGCACCACCAGGCCCACCGATACCAGGGCGCAGATGACGGCAACTGCTCCCACCACGACCCGCGATCTCCTCGTCACGCCTCCATGGTGCCGCAATCCCGTACGGGCGTACGGGGAAACGGGTATCCGGAGGCGGCTCAGCTGCCGCGTGCCGCCGTGAGGCCCTCGATGCGGCTCAGGAAGGTGACCTTGCCCTGCTTGCGCTTGCCCGGAACGGTGACGGCCTGTTCGGAGACGCGCTCGAAGGTCACCGACTGCTTCGGGCTGCCCGACATCAGCGCCTTGACGAGCGGGTCCTTGATCTGGGGCTTGTAGCCGCGCGGCAGCGTCTGCTTGTGGTGGTGGTGCGAGGTGAAGAACACCAGCGCCCCGCCGCCCTTGGTGCGCAGCCCGAACGGTGCGAACTGCGGCGGCTGCGCCGCTTGGTCCGCGAACTCGTTGCGCACGCTGGTGCGCTTCAGCGCCATCTCGCGCTTCTCGCGCAGCTCACTCGTATGCGGCCCCGGGGCGAAGTCGGTGCCCGAGCCCTCCTGGAGATAGCGGGTGTAGCGCTCGCTCAGCCGGTCCGGCGCCACGGTAAGCCCCGAGGCGCCGCCCACCGGCACGGCCTTCACATGGCCCTGCTCGTCGCGGGTGAACCGGGGCATCTCGTCGGGGCCGACAACCGCCAGGTACGACGCCTTCCACGGCCCGTCGGCCCGGTCCCGCTGGAAGACGAACAGCCAGCGGCCCTGCCCCTTGCGGTTGCTGCGGGAGTCGGTGACGAAGAACTTCGGCCAGCCCGCCTGTTCGGGGATCAGATAGCGGGTGTCGGTCAGCTTCAGCGGCTTGTAGTCGGGGTTGCCCTTGGGGTCGACCTCTTTGCGGGACTTGAGCCCCGCCTGGTCGATGGCGCCGAGCGCGCCCGACTCGATGGTGGCGTTGAGCCGGGCGTCGTAGGCGGTGTTGGCCCGGTTGTTCTTCTCGACGAAGGTGGTGAGGACCTTCGCCGCCTCGGCCTTGCTCAACGCGGGGACCGTGGCGCTCTCGCCGTGCACGGTCACACAGCCCGTGAGCGAGGCGAGCAGCGCCCCGGTCGTCACGGCCGCTGCCAACGGTATGCGCGGGGGCTTGCCAGCCCTCAACCCCTTCACCTGTTCCCACCCTCCCGGTGCTGTCGGCGAACGCACCCTATCCTGCATGGTCCAGGGCGTGCGCCCCGCCAGGGGCGCGGGGAACTGCGCGACAAGCCACAACGCGCCCGCAGCCTGCGGTGGTCGGCAGGGGCACCCCCTACCCAGCCGCCGGACGGCAGTGCGATCAATGGGGGCTCGAGGGGGGACCATGGCTCGGAGTACGGAATCGGCAACGGGGACCAAATCGTTCAGCACGGCGCTGCGCCAGTTACGGGCGGCGCAGAAGACCGCAAAAGGCGTGTCGCTCTACTCGCGGTACGTCAACCGGCCACTCGGCCGTCTCTTCGCCGCCGCGGCGCACCGGGCCGGGCTCAGCCCGAACCAGGTGACGCTGGCGAGCGCGGTGTGCAGCTTCGCGGGGGTGGCGGCCCTTGCGCTGGTACGGCCGTCGTGGAC
Organism: Streptomyces sp. 8N114; assembly: GCF_052245835.1. Lineage (NCBI taxonomy): Bacteria > Bacillati > Actinomycetota > Actinomycetes > Kitasatosporales > Streptomycetaceae > Streptomyces > Streptomyces sp. 8N114. Next base: position 93,421 of record NZ_JBQQBT010000005.1, read on the forward strand.
GCTGGGGCTGTGCGTCTACGCCGCGCTCGTGGTCGGCTTCGCGCTGGACTCCGCCGACGGGCAGCTGGCGCGGCTACGGGGCGGTGGCAGCCCGGCGGGGGAGTGGCTGGACCACGTCGTGGACTGCGCCAAGATCACCGGGCTGCACTCGGCCGTGCTGATCTCCTTCCACCGCTTCGCAGAGCTGCCCGGCGAGGGCTGGCTGCTGCTGCCGCTGGCCTTCCAGCTCGTGGCGGTGCTGATCTTCTTCGGCGGTCTGCTCACCGACAAGCTCCGGCCCCGGCAGCCCGGCGGGGGCGCTCCCCCAGCTACCGCTGGGGGTACCCCCAGCCGGCCCCCTTCGCCGCTGCGGGCCCTCGCGCTGCTGCCCGTCGACTACGGCGTCTTCTGCGCCGTCTTCCTGCTGCTCGGCGCCCCCGGGCTGTTCCGGGCCGGGTACGCCGTCCTGTTCGGCTGCTACGCGCTGTTCCTCGTGGCGTTCGCCGTCAAATGGTTCCGGGAACTGTCCGCCCCACCTCCGGGGTGACGGACTCCGGCGGGCCCGCGGGCGCGGCGAGCGCGTCCAGTGCACGCCGCAGCTGAGTGCTGGACGTATGCATGGTGTACGGGAAGTAGACGACCGCTACGCCGACGGTGCGGAAATCCGCCTCCAGCTTCTCGCCCTTGGGCGTACCGCGCCAGTCGTCCCCCTTGAACAGCACGTCGAACCTGACCTGCTGCCACGTCTCCAGCTTGTCGGGCACCGTCTCCACGAACGCGGCGTCCACGAAGCGGATGCTGCGGACGATCTGCAGCCGTTCGACGAGCGGTATCACGGGCGGGCGGCCCTTGGCGCGCTCGGCCATCTCGTCCGAGACGACGCCCGCGACCAGGTAGTCGCACCGGGAGCGGGCGTGCCGCAGCAGGTTCAGATGGCCGACGTGGAACAGGTCGTAGGCACCGGGCGCGTAGCCGACGGTGTGGGTCATGCGAAATCCCCCCAGGGCGAGTGCCGTTGGATGTATGGCGGCCCTCCCCGGCCGCCGTACATCGCTGCATGCAACCACAACCCGCAAGAAACTGGGACAGGTTGGCGAAAGCGTGCACGACAGGCGCTACGCTGCACACGGGGAATCCTGTGGGGGGATCTATGGTGAACAGTGACGCTGTGCCCGGAAACGACACCGTGTACGGAAGCGGCACCGCGCCCGGGCAACGGCGCACGAGGGTGCCCGGACGCCGCGTGATGCTCGTATCGACCAACTACGCACCCGAGCAGGCCGGCATAGGCCCCTATGCCGCGCAGCTCGCCGAACACTGGGCAGCACAGCCCGGGTGGGATGTCCACGTCCTGGCCGGTATGCCGCACTACCCCGCCTGGCGTACGGACCCTGACTACCGGGGCATCTGGCGGGCGACCGAAGAGCGGGCCGGAGTGCGGGTGCACCGGCGCAGACACACCGTGCCGCCCCGGCAGACCGCCGGGCGCCGGGCGCTGTACGAGGCGTCCATCCTCGCCCACGGGCTGCTGGTTCCGCCCCGCCTGGGCGGGCGGCCCGACGCGGTCGTCGCCCAACTGCCCAGCCTCGCGGGCGGGGTGCTCGGCGCGCGGCTGGCCCGTGCTGCCGGGGTGCCGTTCGTGCCCGTCGTGCAGGACCTGATGGGCGCGGCGGCGGCGCAGAGCGGCATCCGGGGCGGCGACCGGGCAGCCGCGCTCGCCGGCTCGGTCGAGCGCCGGGTGCTGGCGGCGGCCACGCTCGTCGGCGTCATCCACGAGAGCTTCACCGACCGCGTCGCCGCCATGGGCGTGGCCGCCTCCCGTATCCGTACCGTCCCCAACTGGACGCATATCGCCGCGCCTTCCCGGCCCCGGGAGGAGACCCGGGCCCGGCTCGGCTGGCGGCGGGACGAGACGATCGTGCTCCACTCCGGCAACATGGGCCTCAAACAGGGCCTGGAAGTGCTGATCGGGACCGCCCGGCTGCTCCAGGAGGAACCGCTGCCGGGGAAACGGTTACGCATCGTCCTGATGGGCGACGGCAACCAGCGGCAGCACCTCGCTCAGCTGGCGGCACCGCTGCCCGGCGTCGAACTGCTGCCGCCCGCCGCCGAGGCCGACTTCCCCGACGTGCTGGCCGCCGCCGACATACTGGCCGTCACCCAGCGCGCCTCCGTGCTCGACATGAGCGTCCCCTCCAAGCTCACCTCCTACTTCGCCGCGGGCCGCCCCGTCGTCGCCTCCGTCGCCGCGGACGGCGGCACCGCAGGGGAAGTGCGCCGCTCCGGCGCCGGAGTGCTGGTACCGCCGGAGGAGCCCGCGGCGCTCGCCGCCGCCCTCCGCACCCTCGCCGCCGAGCCCGCCGGCGCCGCCTCGCTCGGTGCCGCGGGCCGCGCCTATGCCACCGGGCACCTCGGCCGTACGGCAGCACTGGCCCGGCTGACGGCGCTGCTGGAGGAAGCCCTCACGCTGCCCCCCGTCCCCGGGCGCCACCGGACCGGGCCCCGAGCACGGCCCCGGCGCGGCATCCGGACCGGCGCGGCCCCGGGTGCGGCACGGCAGCAGGGCGGCGCGGCGTGAGCGAGCGCGGGGCACCAGCCGCCGGGGCCGGGCGTGCCCCGGGCGGTGGTGCCCCCGCCGACGACGAACCCGATCTGCTCCGCGACCAGTTCCGCCAACTGCTGCGCTACCGCTGGCTGATAGCGCTCGGCATCGTGCTGGGCGTCCTCGGCGGCGGCTGGCTCGGCGTACGCGGTGCCGACTCCTACACCGCCACCACCGAGATCACCGTCCGCCCGCTGCCCATCGACAGCAGCAGCGAGAAGACGGCCCCCGGCGAGACCAGCATGGGCTCGGAGCGGCGCACCGCGCTCAGCAGCGTCGTCGCCGAACGTGCCGCGCGCACACTGCACACCGACACCGGCGCCCAGCGGCTCGCGGCCGACCTCCAGGTCACCAACCCGCCCGAGACCCGTATGCTGCGCTTCGCCTACACCGCGCCCAGTCCCAGGACCGCAGCGCGCAGGGCCAACGCCTTCGCCACGGCCTATCTCGACAACCGCGAGAAGGACGCCACCAGCCGCGTCACAAGCATGGTCGAGTCCTACGAGAAGCAGCGCGCCCCGCTCCTCAAGGAGCGCGACCGGCTCGCCGAGGAGATCGCCTCCTCCGGCAGGGAAGGCGCCCTCGACGGCACGCTCTCGGCGCACTCCTCCGTCGTCAACCGCATCGCCGAGATCAACGGCAGCATCAGCGACCTGCGTGCCGAGGACACCACCCCGGGCCGCGTCGTCACCAAGGCCACCCCGCCCGGCGCTCCCGCCGGGCCAGGGCTGCCGCTGATGCTCGGCCTCGGCGCGGCCGTCGGCGTCGGTCTCGGTCTGCTCGCCGCCTGGGTACGGCTCGTCTTCGACCCCGCCGTCCGCACCCCCGGAGATGTCGTACGCGCCCTGCACGCGCCCGTGCTGGGCACGCTGCCGCGCGGGCGGCGCGGCAGCGGGAAGCGTGCCGGACGACGCTCGCTGCTCGCCGGCGGCCGGCTCGCGGAGGAGTACCGCTCGGTCGCCTTCCGGCTCGCCTACGACGAGACGTTCGCGCGGCGCCGCCGCGTCCTCGTCGTACCGCCGCGCGGCAGCATCGGCACGGCGCTTGCCGCCTCCGTCAACCTGTCGGCGTCCTTCGCCGAGATGGGCAAGGAAGTGCTGCTGCTGGAGGCCGATCTGCGCACCCCCTCCCTCACCGAGCGGCTCCGGCAGGCCGACGGAGTCCAGCCAGGGTGGGCCCGCGCACCCGGTCACGGCACCATCGGCTGGCCCACCGGGAACCGCGTCCCCATCGACGCGGGCGAGTCCGGCGTCTTCGACCTGGTGCCCGGCCACCGGGTCAGCAAGGTGCCGCGTGCGCTCACCTCGTCGGCCGTCACCCAGCTGATCGGGCACGCCGACGAGCACAACTCGGTGCTCCTCGTGCTCGCGCCCGCCGTGCTGTCGTACGCCGACGCGATAGCGCTGATCGACCGGGTCGACTGCGTGCTGATCGTCTGCGACCCCCGGGAAGTACGGCGGGACGACCTGGCCCGCGTACGGGAGTTGGTCGTCGGCGCCGGAGGGTGTGTGCTCGGTGCGCTTCTCCATGCGGAGGGCGCCGGCAGTGAGCCCACCGCTGCGCGGGCGGCCCCGCCGGAGCGCGGAGGCTCCGCGGCCCCGCCGGAGCGGGAGTTCGTGCGGGAGGGCGTCGGCCTGCGGGTGCTGGACCGGTGAGCGTACCTGGCATGGGGGACGCGCCCCGTAAGGGGCGCGGGGAACTGCTCCCCCAGCCTCCGGCCGGGAGGTGCCCCCACCAGCCACGACGTGGCCGCAGCCGATGAGCGGGGGGCAGGGGCACCCCGTGCCGGAACACGGGAGGGAGTCCATGCCACGGCGGCCAAGACCCCGCACGGCCCTCCTATGTTCCGTCGCCGATCAAGGCGTGGCCGCGGGGACGAACATCGCCGTCCTCATCGTCGCCGCACGGCGATCGGACGTGCACGCGTTCGCCACGTTCTCCCTCGTCTACACGGTCTTCACCGTCCTCCTCGGCCTCACCGTGGCCTACGTGGGCCAGGCCCTCGTGCTGGAGCAGGGGGGAGCGGAAAGCGTGGCACGGGCATGCCGTTCCGCGGTGGCATTCACCGCGGTGGCGGCAACCGCGCTCGGCGCGCCCGCAGCCCTCGCGCTGTGGGTGACCGGCGGCGGAACGGCAACGGCGCTGGCGGCCCTCGCGCTGGTGCTGCCGCTCGCGCTGACGCAGGAGACCACCCGTTACGCCTTCTCCACCCTGCACCGCCCCCACCACGCCCTGATCGCCGATGTGTCACGGCTGGCGGCCGTGCTGCCCGCGCTGGCCACCCAGCCGCCCGGTGCCGGTGCACCCAGGCTCCTGCTGGCCTGGGGCCTGTCCGCGCTGCCCGCGCTCGCGGTGGCGCTGTGGCTGCTGCGCCGGCACACCCGGGGTGCGGGCCAGGATCCGGCCTGCTATCTGCGCCGGGACCATCTGGGCCGCCGGTTCGCCGTCGAGTTCGGCGTCGGCAACGCGGGAAGCCAACTGGCCATCATCGGGCTGGGACTGATCGCCAACCCGCTGGCGGTGGGCGCGCTGCGCGGGGCCACCACCCTCTACGGTCCGATGAACGTGCTGTTCAACGCGGCCACCGGGTTCGGGCCCCCGCTTCTCAACCGGGCCGGGGACACCCGCCGTGCCGCGCGCGCGGCGGGCGCCGCCGGGGGAGTGCTGGCCGGGGTGGCCGCGGCGTGGACCACCGTTCTGCTGCTGCTTCCTGACGGTTACGGGCGGGCGCTGCTCGGCGACACCTGGGCGTCGGCAGCGCGCTTGCTGCCCGCCACCGGCAGCCAGTACGCGGCGATGGCGCTGGGCACCTGCGGGCTGCTGACCCTGCGGGTGCTGCGCCCGCGGACGACGCTGCCGATCCAGCTCGTCTTCTCCCTCGCGTCCGTCGGCTGCCTGCTGGGCGGTTACGCGCTGGGCGGGGTGCTCGGCGCGGCGTGGGGCCTGTGCGTGGGCTCCGCCGCGAAGGGCGCGGCCAGCTGGCTGCGGGTGACCCGGCTATTGGGTGCCCCGCATGGAGGGCTGCGCTTGCCCTCCCTGCGCCCCTGGCGCAGACTGCCCAAGCACAGCGCAGCAGGGGAGGGACGAGCCCCGTAAGGGGCGCGGGGAACTGCGCGCCCAGCCACAACCCACCCGCAATCAGCGGACGGTGGATAGGGGCACCCCCTACCTAACGCCCGGGCGGCCCTCCCGAAACGTCGTGACAAAGCCGACGCACAGCACCGCGATCGCCACCCGCCCCATGCCCTGGAGCAAAGAACCCCGCAGCAGGATGAAGCTGTAACCGGCGACGAGCGGCACCGTCACAGCGGCGACGCTGCCCGGGCCCGCGGGGGACTCCTGTGCCGTACGCCGCGCATGGCGCGCATAGCGCCGGTCCGCGCGGGCGGCGCCGTAGCCGACGGCGGCGAAGCCCAGCGCCATGCCCAGTGGCCCGAAGTCCAGCCACAACTCCGCCCACAGCGGGGAGGAGAGGTTCGGATACGGCATGCCCATCCACTCGCCCACCCGGGTGCCCGGGTCGTGCGGCTTACCGGTCCACACCGACCGTGGCACGAAGAACAGGGTGGTGCCCGCCAGTTGACGCCCGTAGCTGTGGCCCTCGCCGGAGCCGACGAACGTGACCGTGTTGGCGAGCATGCCCGTCTGGTCGTAGTCCTTCATCGTCAGCGGTTCCAGGATCGAACCCGTCGACTGCTGGGGCCGGTCGGTGCCTTCCTCGTAGCGGAACCGGTCCGCGAACGGGAACACCACCAGCGCCACGGCCACCCCCGTCGCCAGCGCGGCCCGGTACATCACCGGGCTGCGCGGGAACGCGGTGAACAGCAGTGAGAACAGCACCGTCAAGAACCAGTACCGGGGGTTGGAGACCGGGTTGTTGACGACGACGTTGAGCGCGAGCATCGCCAGCCACAGCACCGGAACCAGCGGCCTGCGCCGCGCCGCCCGGGAGACCACCAGCCAGCGGGTGAGGAACAGCAGCGCCAGCAGCGCGGGCACGGTGCCGAACCCGCGCAGGAACGCGGAGCCCGCCTGCGAGGCCGCCTCCGCGCCTGCCGCACCCGCCGCGCCCTCGATCGACTCGCTGATCTCCTGCCGGTTGCTGAAGAAGACCCCCGGGCCGCCCAGCTCGGCCGTCAGCAGCCCGCTGCCCGCCAGCGCCAGGACGCACAGCACATACAGCCGCCACGGGTGCACGGTCGCCGCGGGCCGGTGACGGTCGTGCATCCGGCTGCGCAGCGGCGGCCGGTGGCGGGCCAGCAGCGCCCCCACGTCGAACGCGACAATGCCCACCAGGACCAGCGCCGAGGCCAGCACCGTGTCGGACCGGGGGCCGACGACCGGGGTCGGCGTGCTGTCCAGCACCGTCTGCGCCAGGGGTGCGATGCCCATCGCGATGTAGCAGAACAGCCAGAACGCGCCCTGGGTGAGGCGGCGGTGCGCGGTCAGCACCATGGCCGCCAGGCGGGTGCCGGAGTATGCGCAGGTCGCCAACTGGAGCCAGTACGCGGCGTCGTGCGGGCCCGGCCCCGGCTGCGTTGCCACCGTCGCGGGCAGCACCGCCACCAGCGCGGCGACCAGCGGAATTGCCAGCGCGCGGGACAGCACTGCGCGGGGCGCCGAGCCGTGGAACGCCGCCGCCGCGGTCCGTTCGGTGGCCGCGCTCATGCCTTTGCCCCGGGAGGTCTGCGCCAGAAACGGGAAGAGCAGGGGCAGACAGCCATATATCGGCTAATGTCTCTGCAAGTAGCCAACGAGGGGGGACCATTGAAGGCGCTGCACATCGTCACGCTGCACACGCCCACCCACGACTTCGGCGGGCCCACCAGGGTCGCGCTCAACCTGTGCCGGGGATTACGGGCGAAGGGCGACCAGGCCGTCGTGGTGGCCCTGGGCGACGGCTTCCCCGAAGGGAAGGCGCTTCCGCGCACGGTGGACGGTGTTCCGGCCCGCCTCTTCCAGGCCCGCCATGTGCTGCCGCGCTTCGAGGTCAGCGGCATCACCTCTGCCGCCCTCCTCGCCGCGGCCCCCCGGATGCTGCGCTCCGCGGACGTCGTGCACGTCCATCTCATGCGGGATCTGGTCACCCTCCCCGTCGCGCTGCTGGCCGCCCGGATGGGCCGCCCCCTCGTACTGCAGACGCACGGCATGATCGACCCGACCGAGAAGCGGGTGGCGCGCGCCGTGGATGTGCTGGGCCTGCGCTGGGTGCTGAAGCAGGCCGATGCCGTACTCCATCTCACCCCGCGCGAGCGGGAGTTGACGGCAGCGGTGGTTGCGCCGGAGCCGATGGGCCCGGCGTACCGGCTGGTCAACGGCGTCGCCCCGCAGCCGATGCGCGCGACGACCAGGGAGCCCGGCCGCCCGCCCACGGTGCTGTACTGCGCCCGGGTGCAGGAGGGCAAGCGCCCGCAGGACTTCGTCGGAGCGATACCGACAGTGCTGGACAAGCACCCCGACGCGCGGTTCGTCATGGCCGGGCCCGACACCGGTGCGCTGGCCGGCGACATGCTGGCGCTGGCCCGGTCGCTGGGAGCCGGGCACGCGCTGGAGTACGTCGGGGCGCTCGACCACGCCGGCGTCGTCGAGCGGCTGCGTACCAGCGACGTGTATGTGCTGCCGTCCATCAAGGACGCCTTCTCCGTCTCCGTGCTGGAGGCACTGTCGGTGGGGCTGCCCGTCGTCGTCACCCGGACCAGCGGACTGGCGCCGGACGTGGCGGCGGCCGGTGCCGGACGGCTGGTGGACAGCGCGCCGGCCGACCCGGAGAACGCGGCCCGGGTCGGCCGGGCGGTGCTGGAGTTGCTGGACCCGGCGGCCAACGCCGCCGCCTCGCAGGCGGCTTGGCGGCTGGCGCAGGACAGCTTCACGCTCGATGCGGTGGTGGACACCTTGCGGGACATATACGCGAAGGTGCTGCGGGACCGGGTCAGTGCGGACCCCTCCCGAGGCCCCGCTGCCCGGACGCCGACTCGCGTGCCTTGAGCCCGATCTGCCAGCGGTAGAAGCTCATCGCCAGCGCGTAGTCGAGCCCGGCGCGGCCATCCAGGAAGCCCCGTTTCCAGCCGTAGGCGTAGGCGAAGGAGACCAGCGGCTTGAGCGGGGCCCGGTGGAAGACGCGGCCCTGCCGGGTCTTGGCCTGCCGGATCTGTTCCCGTACGGCCGGGTGCTGCTCCAGCCAGGCCTCCCAGTCCGAGTAGCGGTTGTGCCGCTCGAACCAGGTGCGTACCGGGTCCAGGTCCTGGTGCTCGATGGGGGAGTGCAGGCGGACCACGGGGTCGGCCAGTGGCTGGTAGTGGCCCTCCTGCTCGCCCATCCCGGGCGCGGCCAGATCGTCCGGTTCGGGGAAGCGGCAGCGGGTGCGGTCCAGCAGCACACGCTTGACGATGGTGTACCCGTGCCGGAGCCTGCGCCCCGCGAACCAGTAGCCGAGCGGGATGTCGAAGGCGGCGGGGCGCACCGTGTGGCCGGGCGGCGGGCGGAAGATGTGCCGTATCTCGGCCAGCAGCTCCGGACTGGGTGTCTCGTCGCCGTCGAGGAAGAAGACCCAGTCGATTTCCGGGTGGACGTTCTCCAGACACCACTGCTTCTTCTTCGGATACCCGCCGTCCCAGGTGTAGGGCAGCACTTCGGCGCCCTCGGCCTTGGCGAGCGCGCGGGTGTCGTCCGTGCTGTCCGAGTCGACCACGACGACGTGCGCGAAGTGGTCGATCACGGACCGTACGGTCGTCTCGATGTTCTCGGCCTCGTTCTTGGTCGGTATCGCGACGACGACGGGCAGCTTCTCCACGAGGTTCTCTCCTGGGTTCGGGGTGTCACGTCTTTCGGATGTCACTTCGTGTTTCGGTTGTCACTTCTTGCCCGCCGCTTCGAGCAGCGGCTTGAGCTTCGGGCACAGGTGCTTGACCGCGGGCCCGGCGTTGTCGATCTCACCGGCCTTCAGCGCACTGATCGCGTCCTTGCGGCTCGCCTCGGCCGTCGTCCGCAGCCGCGCGCAGGCGGTCCGGCCCGCCTCCAGCACGGTGGCGGGCTCCAGGCCCTCGGGCACCCGGCCGACCAGGTACTTCTTCTCCTTCTTGGTGAACGAACCGGTGGCGGGGGTGAGTTGGGCGCGGGGCACCTTCGGTGTGGCCTTGCCGTCCGGGTCCGTGGGCTGACGCTCCTGGCCGTCCTGCGGCGGCGGTGGCTCCGTGCCCGGCGACGCGGGGGCGCTCGCGCCCGGCCGCCCGCCGGGGTGGCTCTCCTCCGCCCCGTTCTGCTTGTCCCCGCCCGTGCTGCAACCGGCCGTCAGCGCCAGGGTGGCCGCCACGAGGGCGGCCACCGCGGCTGCGGCCTTACGGACGCTCACGGCTTCCGGTAGGTCAGCGTGAGCTTGGGGCCGGTGCCCCCGGACTCGCGCGCCAGCAGCCACATGCTGTCGCTGCCGGTGCTGGTGAGCGCCAGATCGAGACTGTCACCGGCCGCGTCGCCGACGGCGCTCTTGCTGAGCGGGATGTCGTAGGCCGCATTCGACTCCGCCGCGCCGTTCAGGGAGCCCAGCGCCGTCGTGCCCAGGGAGGGCCGCCCGGCGTAGGTCACCCCGGACTCCGACCAGGAGCCGGTGACCGGGCGGACGCTGACCGTGTCGCCGGTCGGGGCGAAGCTGTCGCCGCTGGTGGTGACCGTCAGCTTGGCATCCTGGAGCACCATGCCGCTGGGCGGCGACGGCACGCTGAAGCGCACATAAGTCTCGTACGGGGACGAGCCGCGCACGGCCAGCTGCTGGTGGGTGCCGTAGTTCGAGGTGACCGAGGACCCGTTCACATAGGCGTCGCCGGTCGCCTCCCGCTCCACCGTCGTCTCCGTCGGCGTACCCGGCGTCCGTACCGTCGCCCCTTCCGAGCGGGCGCTGGTGTTGGCGTCGTCCGCGTCACCGGCGGTGATCCGGTAGGTGTAGTCCGTGCCGGGCTTGACGGTGGTGTCGGTGAAGCTGACCGTGGGCCGGTCCCAGAAGGTGGAGTTGGCCCGGACGGTTCCCACCGGCTCGGACGCGCCGTTGCGGTAGATGCGGTAGGTGAGTGTGCGGTCGTCCAGGTCGGTGCTGGCTGGCCAGGTCACCCGTACGCCCGAGGTGACGTTTGCCGCGTTCACCCCTTCGGGGACGGTCGGGTCCCTGGTGTCGGGTCCGTTGGCGAAGCGCACCAGGCCCTGCTGCGGCTTGTTGCCGTTGCTGGCGATCCGGGAGAACGAGCCGCCCACCCACATGTAGTCCCTGCCGCCGCTGGAGGAGGCCACCATGACGCGCGGCCCCACCTGCTCCACGTTCGCCGGCCCGTCGTCCGTGTCGGGGAACCACGACAGCAGCGGTGTCGGGTCGTCCACCGACTCGGCCAGCAGATGCTGGCGCTCGTACAGCTCGCCGAACTGGCCCATGCTGGAGCAGTTGTGCGCGTGCGAGCTGCTGTAGAGCACACCCTTGTAGACGGTGACGTCCTGGGTGGCGCCCAGGCAGGTGTCCCGCCAGCGCTGGGAGAAGTCGTCCAGGTCCAGCGCGATCCGCCCGTCGAACACCCCGCCGCCGGTGCCCTCGTTCGCGGTGTAGATCCCGGTCTCGTCCACATACAGGCTCTTGACCACGGAGTTGCGGGGCACGAAGGTGCGGCCGTAGGCACGCTTGAGTGCGCCGGAGGCCGCGTCGACGACGGCCAGCGCGTGCGAGTCCGTACCGCGCACCCGGGCGAAGTCGCCGCCGAGTACCACGCTCTTCCCGTCCGGGGTGACCTCCACGGCGCGTCCCGTCAGGTCCGCGTCCGCCCTCCAGGACCGCAGCTCTCCGCCGGTGCTCAGCGCCGCGAACCGGCTGCGGCTCTGGCCCTCCACCGAGGTGAAGTCACCGCCCAGGTAGACGGTGTCATCGGTGGCGGCCAGCGCGTGCACGGTCGAGGACACCGATACGTTGAAGTCCGGCTTCACCTTGCACGTCGCGATGTCGATGGCGGCGAGGCGACTGACGTATGTGCCGTTCACCGCGGCGAAGTTGCCGCCCGCGTAGAGGGTTTTGCCGTCCGGGGAGACTGCCAGCGCCCGCACGGTGGCCGTGCCGCTGCCCACCGTGAAGTTGAGCCGGCAGTCGGTGGGCGCGCCCGTCGCCGCGTCGAACGCCGCGAAGTTGACGGCCTGCCGCTCGCCGGTGCCGGGATCCGCGCCGGGCGGGCGGATGGCGGAGAACGTGCCGCCCGCGAAGACGACTCCGTCGGACTGAGCCATCGCCCATACGACGCCGTTCGTCTGCCATGTCGGTAAGTCGTCCGCCGTCATCGCCACCGGCGCGGTGAGGGCGTGCGCCTGCTGGGCGCCGCGCTCGGTGAGGGCGGGGCCGACCAGTGCGGTTGCGGCCAGCGCGATGGCCGCTGCCGCGGCTGCCGCTTTGCGGCTTTTGCTGCGTTTCATTTGCTGTCCCCCATTGGGTTGTGCCGCGTCTGTTCTGTTCCGGTGAGGGGTTGCCCCTGCACGGCGCTTGCGGCCTGCGGGTGCGTCGTGGCTGGTCGCGCAGTTCCCCGCGCCCTTCGGGGCGCTGCTGCGCTTGGGAGGTCTGCGCCTGGGGGTACCCCCTGCTCGAAGAGCTTGGGGGAGCAGGGCTGGTGGGGGCACCTCCCGGCCGGAGTCCCCCAGCTACCGCTGGGAGGTGCCCCCAGGGGGAGCAGCCCCCCATGCCGGGTACGCAAATTGGGGCCGTCACCCGCGATCAACGCGGACCGCTCTTCCCGAGAGCTCGGCGTCCAGCGCGGAGATATCGGCCTCGACCATGATCCGGGCCAACTCGCCCCACATCACGCGCGGTTTCCAGCCCAGCCGGGCCTCCGCCTTCGCCGCGTCGCCGATCAGTGCGTCGACCTCGGTGGGCCGCTCGTACGCGGGGTCGAAGCGGACGTGCTCCTGCCAGTCCAGCCCGCCGGCCCGGAAGGCTTCGTGCAGGAACTCCCGTACCGTCGCCGCGACTCCGGTGGCGACGACGTAGTCGTCGGGCTCGTCGGCCTGCAGCATCAGCCACATCGCCTCGACGTACTCGGGCGCGTATCCCCAGTCGCGTACCGCGTCCAGATTGCCCAGGTACAGATGCTGCTGCAGTCCGGCTCTGATACGGGCGACGGCGCGGGTGATCTTGCGGGTCACGAAGGTCTCACCGCGCCGCGGGGACTCGTGGTTGAACAGGATGCCGTTCACCGCGAACAGGTCGTACGCCTCGCGGTAGTTGACCGTCGCCCAGTAGCTGAAGACCTTCGCGCAGCCGTAGGGGCTGCGCGGGTGGAAGGGGGTCGCCTCGTGCTGCGGCGGCGGGGCGGCGCCGAACATCTCGGAGGACGACGCCTGGTAGATACGGGTGTCGATGCCGCTGGCCCGGATTGCCTCCAGTAATCGCATGGTGCCCATCCCTGTCACGTCGCCGGTGTAGAGGGGGGAGTCGAAGGAGACCCGGACATGGGACTGGGCGCCGAGGTTGTAGACCTCGTCGGGCCGCAGGTCACGCAGCAGGTTGACGAGGGCGACGCCGTCCGCGAGGTCGGCGTGGTGCAGCACGAGGGAGCGGCCCTCGTCGTGCGGGTCCTCATACAGGTGGTCTATGCGGCCGGTGTTGAAGGACGAGGAACGGCGTACCAGGCCGTGCACCGTGTAGCCCTTCCCGAGCAGGAGTTCGGTCAGATACGACCCGTCCTGGCCGGTGATGCCGGTGATCAGTGCGCTCTTGGCCATGTGCCGCCGTCCTGGTGGTGGTCGAGGGTGGAGTGGTCCGCCGCAGCCGAGTGGTGCGGCGGTCTGTTCGTTACGTTCTTTTTGTCGGCTATCTCCCCGAACGGGGGTGGCTGCTGGCAGAATCCGGCAGCATGACGCCGAAGCCGCATACGCAGGAGCCCCGCACCGAGCCCGTTATGGTCGCCCCGGACCGCGACCTGCTGCCGTCCGAAGCCCGGATCTTCGTCGCGGGCCACCGCGGGCTGGTGGGCTCGGCCGTGGTCCGCCGGCTGGCCGCGGAGGGGTATCAGGTGCTGACCCGCGACCGCACGGCGCTCGACCTGCGCGACGCGGACCGCACCGAGCGCTGGCTGCGCGAGGTGCGGCCGGACGCGGTGGTGCTGGCGGCGGCCAAGGTCGGCGGCATCATGGCGAACAAGACGCAGCCCGTGCCGTTCCTGGAGGACAATCTGCGCATCCAGCTCAGCGTCATAGCGGGCGCGCACGCGGCGGGCGTGCCCCGGCTGCTGTTTCTGGGCTCGTCCTGCATCTACCCCAAGCACGCGCCGCAGCCGATCACCGAAGAAGCTCTGCTCACCGGCGCTTTGGAGCCGACGAACGAGCCGTACGCGCTGGCGAAGATCGCGGGCATCACCCAGATCCGCGCCCACCGCGAGCAGTACGGCGCCTCCTACATCTCGGCCATGCCCACCAATCTCTACGGCCCCGGCGACAACTTCGATCTGGAGACCTCGCACGTCCTCCCGGCCCTCGTCCGCCGCTTCCACGAGGCGAAGCGGAACGGTGCGGAGGAGGTGGTGCTGTGGGGGAGCGGTACCCCGCGCCGTGAGTTCCTGCACGTCGACGATCTGGCGCGCGCCTGTCTGCTGCTGCTGCGCGCGTACGATGCGGCTTCGCCGGTCAACGTGGGCTGCGGCGAGGATCTGACGATTGCCGAGCTCGCCGGGACGGTGGCCGACGTGGTCGGCTATGAGGGCCGCATCGGGTGGGACACCAGTCGTCCGGACGGTACCCCGCGCAAACTCCTGGACGTCTCCCGGCTGTTCAAGCTGGGCTTCCGCCCGGAGATTTCCCTCCGGGAGGGCATCCGCTCGACGTACGAGTGGTGGCTCCGCACCGCATCTGCGGCGTAGGCCGTCTCCGGCGGCTGGGGAGGGGGTGCCCCTGCCCGTCGTCCGCAGGCCGCGGGTGTGTTCTGGCTGGTGGGGGCACCTCCCGGCCGGAGGCTGGGGGAGCAGTTCCCCGCGCCCCTGACGGGGCGCGTGTCCCTCGGCGGCGCAAGCGCAGCCCCCATGCGGGGTTAGCATCAGTAAGCCCCCCGTCCATCGACCACGGCCCGCACCGTGCGGGCCAGCAGATCCAGATCGGTCGTCAACGACCAGTTGTCGGCGTACCGCAGGTCCAACGCCAGGCTCTCGTCCCAGGACAGATCGGAGCGCCCGCTGACCTGCCACGGTCCGGTCAGCCCTGGCTTGACCAGCAGTCGGCGCAGCGCCGTGGAACCGTACGCGGCCACCTCCTCCGGCAGCGGGGGCCGCGGGCCCACCAATGACATCTCGCCGCGCACAACGTTCAGCAGCTGCGGCAGTTCGTCGAGGGAGGTGCGGCGCAGCACCCGGCCCACCCGGGTGATCCGGGGGTCGGCCCGCATCTTGAACAGCGGGCCGTCCACCTCGTTCGCGGCGATGAGCTGGGGCCGCAGCCGGTCGGCGTCGACGGCCATGGAGCGGAACTTCCACATGGTGAAGGGCACTCCGCGGTGGCCTATCCGGGTCTGCCGGTAGAACGCGGGCCCGGCCGAGTCGAGCCGTACCACCAGCGCGAGGAGCGCGAACAGCGGGGCGAGCAGCACCAGTCCCAGCGCGGCGCCCGTCCGGTCCAGTGCTGCCTTGAGGGCGAGCTGCGGGCCGCGCCGTACCGGCGGGTCCACATGCAGCAGATGCAGCCCGGCGGCGGTGGACGGCCGTACCCGGCGCAGCGCCACATCGGCCAGCCCCGAGGCGATCACCAACGGCAGCCCCGCGTCCTGCACCGCCCAGGTCAGCGTGCGCAGCCGCTCGCCGCTCAGCAGCGAGCCGGGAGCCACCAGCACGGTGTCGGCCTGGTTCTGCCGTGCCGCGGTGAGTACGGCAGCACCGTCCGCGCCGCCGCCCTCCGGCCTCTGCGGGTCGGCTTCCAGCTGCCCGGCCTCCGGGACGCCGCTGCGGTTGGCCGTGGGGCCGACCGGTACGGCGCCGATGACGACGTACGGATGGTCGGTCCGGCTCGCCAGCTGCTCCACCACCCGGTCCACGGCGCTGCCCTCGCCGACCACCAGCGCCCGCTGCACGGCGTGCGCTTCACGGCGCTGGCCCGTCAGGTGACGGTGTGTCAGTGACCGGCAGGCCGTGGTGAGCAGCGGCGCCGGCGCGAGCGCGAGCAGCGCGACGGCGGGTGGTGAGTGCTCGCCCGTCAGTACGCGGACGACGGCGAGCAGTCCGAGGAGCGTCAGCCAGTCGTGCAGGGTGGTCACCATCCCCCGCGTCTCACCGAGCCGGCACCGGCCGTACCGCCGGTGCGCCGTCAGCACCCCTAACCAGGTGAGCGTGGCCGTCGCGGTGGCCGCGGCGATGTGCGACTGCCCGGCCTGGTGGAAGAAGAACGCCACCGGAAGCGCGATGCCGACGGTGTCGACGGCGAGCGCCACAGGCCGGTACCAGCCGGACTTGTCCCTGGTGTCGCGGGCACCGGACCGCTCCGGCCCCTTACCCCTGCTGCCCCTCCTGCCGCTGCCGCCTCTCCCCATCCCCGGCTCGGCCGGTCTCCCCACCTCGGACACGAACGCAGAGTCGCGCCGCATGAACCCCCCCAGGTACACGGAACCCCCACGGCGCACCTGACCCCGCCCCTTTTAGTGGAGATGCGCCGACTGCCCAGACCTTAAGCCATATGAGCACTCTGCGTGCCCAGGTGTTCACTTCCCCATAAGAAGTGCGGAGAGTGCGGTGGGGGTTGTCAGGCAGTACGCGTATATTCCGGGTGATTCACTGGGCAGAATCCCCGCCGGAAAACGCTGCCTGCTCCGGCCCTGGTCCCGGCCTCGGCAGAGCCCCCGGCACCCGGCTTGACCTTGACGCCTGCGGCAGGGTTCGAGGATGCGGGCATGACCGAGAACACCCGCAGCCCGCAGCCCCGTACCGTCGTCGTCACCGGTGCCGGAACCGGCATCGGCCGGGCCACGGCGCGTGCCTTCGCCGCGCAGGGAGCCCATGTCCTGGCCGTCGGCCGCCGCACCGCACCGCTTGAGGAGACCGCCGCGGAGCCCGGCCCCGGCGCCATCACCCCGTTCGTCGCCGACCTCACCGACGAGGACGTGCCCGAGCGCATCGTGGTTGCCGCGCTGGAGGCGACCGGACGGCTCGACGTGCTGGTCAACAACGCCGGCATCGTCTGCGCGGAGCGCCTGGGCGACTACACCCGCGAGAGCATCGACACCCAGCTCGCCACCAATCTCACCGCGCCCGTCCTGCTGACGCAGGCCGCGCTCCCCGCGCTCAAGGCGGCCCCCGCGGGCGGCGTGGTCGTCAACGTCGGTACGTCCGTCGGCCAGCGCGCCTGGCCCGGCAACTCCCTCTACGCCGCCACCAAGACCGCGCTCGAACTCCTCACCCGCAGCTGGGCCGTTGACCTGGCACCGCACGGGATCCGGGTCGCCGCCGTGGCGCCGGGCGCTGTCGACACCCCCATCGGCGAGCACAGCGGCCTTCCCGCCGAGCGGCGCCAGGCGATCCGTGAGTGGCAGATCGCCCACACCCCGCTGGGCCGCATCGGCCGGCCCGAGGAAGTGGCCTGGGCCATCGTCGGACTGGCCGCGCCCGAGGCGTCGTTCATCACCGGCGCCGTGCTGCCGGTGGACGGGGGAGCGGTGCTGGCATGACAGCTCCTGTGGGGATGGCCATACCTGCCGCGCCGCCCGCCGTGATAACACTCCCTCCGGGAGGTGGTGGCAGCATGCGGATCGGAGAGCTGGCACGGCGGACGGGTACGACGGCGCGGGCGCTGCGGCATTACGAGCAAGCGGGACTGCTCACCTCCCGGCGGGCACCGAACGGCTACCGCGTCTACGACGCCGCTGCCGAGGTCCGCGTCCGCAACATCCGCTACCTCCTGGATGCCGGGCTGACCCTGGAGGATGTAGGCTTCTTCGCCGCCTGTCTGGACGGCGACATGGCCACCGTCCCGCCCTCCCGGGAGGGCCTGCGCATCGCTCAGGAGCGGCTCGCCGTCCTGGAGGCCCGGATCGCCGCCCAGACCGAGGCCCGCGACCGTCTGCGGGACGCGCTGCGGAAGGCGACGGTACGGACGGTGGCCTGAGCCTGAATCGCCACCTCTTCCGGCCGGTTGCGCGCGACGCGGCGTACGCGCTCCGGCTGATGGCTCACTGCCTGGAGCAGGGGCGCGACCGGGACAAGGACCGGCGATGAGTCACCTCATCGCCGGTCACCCCCGATGAGCCCCGAGCGCCCCTGCTCCGCCGGCCGGGCCGCGCTCAGCCCTTCACGCACACGACCTGCCGCAGCTTGGCGACGACCTCCACCAGGTCCCGCTGCTGGTCGATGACGCGCTCGATCGGCTTGTAGGCGCCGGGAATCTCGTCCACCACCCCGGCGTCCTTGCGGCACTCCACCCCGCGCGTCTGCTCCACGAGATCCTGCTCGGAGAACCTCCGCTTGGCGGCGTTCCGGCTCATGCGCCGACCCGCGCCGTGCGAGGCGGAGTTGAAGGAGGCCGCATTGCCGAGGCCCTTGACGATGTACGAGCCGGTGCCCATCGAGCCCGGGATGATGCCGAACTCGCCGCCGCCCGCGCGGATCGCGCCCTTACGGGTGACAAGCAGGTCCATCCCGTCGTAAGTCTCCTCCGCCACATAGTTGTGGTGGCAGGAGATGGTCTCCTCGAAGACCGGCTTCGCCTTCTTGAACTCCTTGCGGACCACGTCCTTGAGCAGACCCATCATCAGCGTCCGGTTGTACTTGGCGTACTCCTGGGCCCAGAACAGATCGTGCCGGTAGGCCGCCATCTGCGGGGTGTCCTTGACGAAGACGGCCAGATCGCGGTCGACCAGGCCCTGGTTGTGCGGGAGCTTCTGCGCCTCGCCGATATGGAAGTCCGCGAGCTCCTTGCCGATGTTCCGCGAACCGGAGTGCAGCATCAGCCACACCTGGTCCGTGGTGTCCAGGCACACCTCGATGAAGTGGTTGCCCCCGCCCAGCGTGCCCATCTGCTTGGTGGCCCGCTCCTGCCGGAACCGTACGGACTCGGCGACGCCGCCGAAGCGCGCCCAGAAGTCGTCCCAGCCCGAGGTCGGCAGCCCGTGCACATCGCCGGGCTCCACCGGCTCGTCGTGCATGCCCCGCCCCACCGGAATGGCCTGCTCGATCTTCGAGCGCAGCCGCGAGAGGTCCCCCGGCAGGTCGTTGGCCGTCAGCGACGTACGCACCGCCGACATCCCGCACCCGATGTCCACCCCCACGGCCGCCGGGCAGACCGCGCCGTGCATCGCGATGACCGAGCCGACGGTCGCGCCCTTGCCGTAGTGCACATCGGGCATCACCGCGAGCCCCTTGATCCACGGCAGCGTCGCCACGTTCTGGAGCTGCCGCAGCGCCGCGTCCTCCACCGTGCCAGGGTCCGTCCACATCCGGATCGGCACCCGGGCCCCGGGCATCTCCACGTACGACATGAAGTCCAACTCCCCCGTATTCCAGCAAACACAGCAAATCGTCTGTACGAATCCGGAAGCCCGCCCCCGTGACGGGCTTCCCGCGGCCTTCATTGTGCGCCCCTGCGCACCCGCGACGGCAAAGGGTTTTCGGCGCGCACCATGGAACAAGGCGCCGCCGCCGCGATCGGTGCGGCGGCGGCGAACGACGGCTGGAACGGCGGCAAAAGGGACCGCGGCAGCCGAGAACCCTCAGGCGCTCAGCCGGAAGTGGGTGCCCAACTCGCGGAAGACCGCGGTGTTCAGAGCGAAAGCGTGCTTGCACTCTTCGACGATGCGGCGCTTTTCCAGCTCGTCGCAGGGGAGGGCGTCCAGCAGGGCGCGGTACTCGCGCTTGAAGGCGGCGGGGTTGGGGATGGCGTCGAAGACGTAGAACCGGACCCCGTCGCCCTTGCGCGCGAAGCCCCAGGTCTTCTCGGCGGTGCCGCGGATGACCTGGCCGCCGGAGAGGTCGCCGAGGTAGCGGGTGTAGTGGTGGGCGACATAGCCGCCGGGCCACTCGCGGGCGAGCTCGGCGATCCGGGCCGCGTAGGCGGCGGTGGCGGGCAGCGGGGTGAGACCCTCGCGCCAGTCGGCCGTGCCGCCGTGCAGATGGGCCAGGTCCCGCTCCAGCGCGGGCAGCCGGAAGAGCTCGCCGCGGACGAAGGGGCCCGCCACGGGGTCGTGGGTCAGCTTGTCGGCGGGGCCTTCCAGCGCGCCGTAGATGAACCAGAGCTGCTCGGTGTAGCGGGTGTACGCCGCCACGCCGAGCCTGCCGCCGAGCATCTCGCTCATGAAGGAGGAGTTCTCGGCCTCGGTGTGCTGCTGGTGGGACGCGGTGCGGATGAGAGTGGAGAAGTCCGGCGGGGTGTCGGGGGAAGGCGGGGTGTCTTGGGAAGGGGCTGCAGACGACAAGCTGACTCCCAGGGTGGACGTGGGGGCACCGCCCGGCCGGAGGCTGGGGGCAGGCGTGCGGGGCTCCGACACGGTGCGATCCTGCTACTTAGGCTTACCTAAGTCAAGCAGTTGCCGACACCCTGTCGGAAAACCCACTACCCCACGGGCGCCCTACGCAAGCGTCAGGATCTCCGCGCCGGTCTCCGTCACCACCAGCGTGTGCTCGAACTGCGCCGTGCGCTTGCGGTCCTTGGTGACGACCGTCCAGCCGTCCTCCCACATGTCCCACTCGTAGGTGCCCAGCGTCAGCATCGGCTCGATGGTGAAGGTCATCCCGGGACGCATGACGGTGGTGGCGCGCGGGTCGTCGTAGTGCGGGACGATCAGCCCGGAGTGGAACGAGCTGTTGATGCCGTGACCGGTGAAGTCGCGGACCACGCCGTAGCCGAACCGTTTCGCGTACGACTCGATGACCCGGCCGACGATGTTGAGCTGGCGGCCCGGCCTGACGGCCTTGATCGCGCGGTTCAGCGCCTCGCGGGTCCGCTCCACCAGCAGCCGCGACTCCTCGTCCACGTCCCCGCACAGGTAGGTGGCGTTGTTGTCGCCGTGCACGCCGTCGAGGTACGCGGTCACGTCCAGGTTCACGATGTCGCCGTCGCGCAGCACCGTGGAGTCGGGGATGCCGTGGCAGATCACCTCGTTGACGGAGGTGCACAGCGACTTGGGGAACTGCCGGTAGCCCAGCGTGGAGGGGTAGGCACCGTGGTCGATCATGTACGCGTGTGCCACCTCGTCCAGCTTGTCCGTGGTGACGCCCGGGGCGATGTGCTTGGCCGCCTCTTCCATGGCGCGGGCGGCGATACGCCCGGCGACGCGCATCTTCTCCACCGTCTCGGCGTCCTGCACCTCGGGCCCGTCGTAGGGGGTGGGCGCGGGTTTGCCGACGTACTCGGGACGCGGGATCGAGGCGGGCACGGCGCGGGGCGGGGAGATCGTGCCGGGGACGAGGAGTGACTGGCCAGACATGTCTGCGAGTCTAATCCGGGCCGCCGGCTCCGCTCCGGCCGCGGTCGCCTGCGGCCGGGGGCCTCCGTGGGGGCTGCGCACGGTGCGCCGGTGCGGGACCATGCTCGTATGGCTCTGTTCAAGCGCAAGACGGTCGGCAAGCCCGGAGAGTGGTTCTTCAACGTCGAGACCGGCACCGTCGAGGAGGGCCCGCAGTCGCCGGGCAAGGACCGGATGGGTCCCTACGCGAGCCGCGAGGAGGCGGCCCAGGCGCTGGAGACCGCACGGGAGCGCACCTCCGAGTGGGAGAACGACCCGCGCTGGCGCGACCGCGACGGGGGACGCGACGGGGGAGACGACACGGGCCGCGGCTGACGGAGGCGCGGGCTCAGCCCTCCCCGCCCGACGGACGTCCCGGTGCTGCCGCGCCCTCCCGGGCCGTCCGTACCGCCCGTGCGTGCTCGCTGGTGCGGGCGTCGTACGCCAGCAGCTTCGGCAGGGCCGCAGCCAGCAGTGCCACGCCTGCCACACACGCCAGCCCGCCCGACCACACGGACGTACGGACGGAGGTGAGCGAGGCCACTCCGCCCGAGCGGACCTGTCCCAGCTGCGGGCCCGCCGAGAAGGACAGCAGCTCGATTCCGGCGAGCCTGCCGCGCAGCCCGTCCGGGATGGTCTGGTTCCACATCGTCGAGCGGAAGATCCCGCTGATCATGTCGAAGGCGCCGGAGAGGACGAGGAAGAACAGCACCAGCCACACGTTGCGCACCACCCCCGCCACCGTCATCGCCGCGCCCCAGCCCGCGGCGGCCAGCAGCACGGCGAGACCGTGCCTGTGCACCCGCGACGTCCATCCGCTGGTCGCACTCACCAGCATCGAGCCGAACGGCAGCGCCGCGTACATCAGGCCCAGCGACCACTGCGCGTCCAGCTGGTCGGCCAGGAACGGGAAGAGCGCGATCGGGAACGCGAACAGCATCGCGACGATGTCCACCGTGTATGTGCCCAGCAGCTCCTTGCGGCCCCACGCGTAGCGCGCGCCCTCCCAGATCCGGCCCAGCGACGGCTTCGCGGCGTCGTGCGCGGGCGGCGAGGCGGCCAGCCGCAGCGCCATCACGAGTGACAGCGCGTATGTCGCCAGGTCGATGGCGTACGCCGTCTCCAGGCCCGCGTAGGCGATCAGGATGCCCGCGACCGCGGGTCCGGCGACGCCACCCACCTGCCAGCGCAGCGAGTTGAGCGCCGCCGCCGCGCTGAGCTGCGCGTGTGCGACGATCCGCGGCAGGATCGCGTCCAGCGCCGGCCGCTGGACGCCGGTCAGCGCACTGCTGAGCGCCGCCGCGACGTACAGCGGCCACACCATCGGGTGCGGCAGCAGTGTGTTGAGCAGCAGCCCCAGCGCCACGGCGCCCAGCGCGGCCTCGCTGCCCAGGATCAGCGTGCGCCGGTCGAAGGCGTCGGCGAGCGCCCCGCCGTACAGCCCGAACACGATCAGCGGCACCAGTTCCACGGCCCCCAGCGCGCCGACGGCCGCGGCCGAGCCGGTCAGCTCCTTCACCTGGAGGGGCAGCGCGACGAACGTGAGGAAGCTGCCGAAGGTGGTGATCAGGCCCGCGGACCACAAGATGCGGAAGTCGCGTGACTCCCGCCATGGGGAGAGATCCGGAAGCACGAGGGGGCATCCTTCCGGCCCTGCACAAGGGGGAGCAACCGGATTTCGCCCGGTCCGCAACCCCTCAGCCGTCCCCGGCCTCCTCGACCGACGGCGGATCGAAGCCGACCCGCACCCGCCCGCCCCCGTCGCCCCACACGACCTCGACCTCCGGGGTCCCCGCACCTCCCTCGGCCACGGACACCCGCGGCGCGGCAGCGCTCTCGCCGCTGCCGCCCAGCGTGGCCGCCGCCACACACACCCCCGTACCGTTCACCTCTCCCTCCACCGCCGGCACCCGCACCCACCGCGCGTACGCGGTCCCGTGCGGGGCCCGCAGCGGGTCGGCCGCCGTGAGGCCGTGGAGCGGCAGCAGATCCGTCGCCGGCGCTTCGCCGGCCGCCCAGCCCGTGAGCCGGATCCGGGTACCGGTGGGAGCGCCCACCACCCGGTGTGCCCGCACCTCCCAGCGTCCGCGTACCACCGTCACGCTCTCCACCCGCAGCGACGGCGGCGCCGGTACGCCGGCCGGGAAGACGGGCCGGTGCCAGGACGCCGCCCAGCCCCACTCCCCGTCCGCGGCCGATTCGGCGCCCAGCGGGTGGACACGCCGTCGTACGCTCCAGATGCCGGGCCGCGCCGGGAGTTGGAGCGCCAGGTGGTTGTCGGGCGGGTTGTCGCGGGCGGTCGGCCCCGTGGCTGTGGAGTACGCGAAGCGCGCGTACAGCGGGTCCTCCTCCTCGAACACCTCGCCCTGCCACGGCCGTACGGTGTCGCTGCCGTGGTTGTGCAGCCGGACCAGCCCGTCGCTGCCGGTCGACTGGAGAAGCAGCCCCGGTGCGGCCACCGCCAGCGCCCGGTCGGGACCCTCGCTCGGTGCGGCCTCCTCGGTCGCCGTCCACAGCGGATCGCCGGGCGGTACGAGCAGCGCCACGAAACCCTTCGAGGCCCAGTACGGAGACGCCGGGCCCGAATACGTCTGCAGCGTCGCGGCGTGCGGGCCGTGCCAGCCCAGCGTCAGCAGACCGTCGTCGCCGACCGCGCCCCGGTCGAGGAAGTAGCGCAGTGCCCCGCTCAGCAGCCGCCGGGAGACACCGGGGGACAGCGGCGTGTGCCCGGTCAGTGCGCCGAGGCCGACGGCGGTGCAGGCGGCGAAGCGGTAGGTGAGGGAGCGGCCGAAGTGCAGCGGGGCGCCGTCGCCGCCGAACATCGGCGCGTAGCCGGCCAGATGGTCGCGCAGCCGGAGGCCGTAGCGGGCCGACAGCGCCTCGTCCCCCGCGAGATGGGCGTGCAGCAGCGGATAGAGGTGCAGCGCCCAGCCGTTGTAGTGGTCGAAGGCGCGGCCGTCGCCGTCCGCATACCACCCCTCGCCCCGCCACCAGCCCTCCAGCAGCTCCAGCCCCCGTTCGATCGCGGCCCCGGTCTCCGCGTCGCCGCGCCCCACCGACTCCAGGAAGCCCGCGACGGAGAGCGGGAACAGATACCAGTTGTTCGGCGCCGGGGTCTTCCGCAGCGCGCCCCGCAGCCACTCCTCGGCCCGGTCCCGGGTGGCGTCCTCCAGCCGGTCCCACAGCCACGGCCGGGTCAGCCGCAGCCCCAGCGCGACCGAGGCGGCCTCCACCATCGGCTGGCCCGCGGTGGTGTAGTCGAGGACCGGCGGCCACGACTCGGCATCCTCGCGGCCCGGCGTACGGGTGCCCGCCTCCAGTCCCTCCGCGTAGCGCTCCAGCAGCCCGGCGGGGTCGGCGCCGTTGCCGCCCGCAGTGCGGAAGGCTGCCGCCAGGAACGTCCGCGCATACCCTTCGAGCCCGTCAGAGCGGGTGCCGGAGCGGGAGGGCCGCCCCGGCAGATCCAGCAGCGCCCCGTGCGGGGTGGCCCACCGCCACGCGGCCCGCAACAGCCCGTCGGCCGCGGCCTCCCAGTGGGCGCGGGTGTAGCCGGTACGGGGACTGAGGGAGTGGTCGAGCGGCGGTATGCCGAGCACGCCGGGCGCGCCTGCCGCCATGGGCTCCGTCACGCCAGGAGCTCCTTCCGGTCGGGGTGTACGGCATGCGCGAAGCCTTCGCCCGCCGCCCAGCGGCGCACCTCTTGGAGGGTCAGCTCCGCCAGCCGGTCCAGCTCGTTGCCCTGCGAGCCCGCCAGATGCGGGGTGAGCAGCGCGTTCTCGCACTCCCACAGCGGATGGTCCACCGGCAGCGCCTCGGGCTCCGTGACATCCAGCACCGCGTGGATCCGGCCGCTGAGCAGCTCTTCGGTGAGCGCTTCCTGGTCGACGACCGCGCCGCGTGCGGTGTTGATCAGCGTTGCGCCGTCCCGCAGCCGGGCGAGCAGCTCACCGCTGACCAGGCCGCGGGTCGCGGCCAGGAGCGGGGTGTGCACGCTGACCACGTCGGACGCGGCGAACAGTTCGGCCGGCTCCGCCTTGGCCGCACCGAGCGCCGCCGCCTCGGCTTCCCCGACGTACGGGTCGTAGAGGAGGACCCGCAGATCGTGGGCGCGGAGCAGTTCCATGACGCGGCGGCCGACGAGGGAGGCGCTCAGAATGCCCACGGTGCGGCGGTAGTTGCCCAGGGCCGGGTCGGGGAAGAGCCAGTCCTCGCGGGTGCGCTGCTGCCGGTAGGCACGGGCTGCGGGCAGTACCCGCTTGTTCGCCAGCAGGATCATGGCGACCGTGTACTCGGCGACGGGCGCCGCGTTCGCCGCCGCCGCGGTGGAGACCTCGATACCGCGGGCCCAGCATGCCGGGGTGAAGTGCCCCCGTACGCTGCCCGCCGTGTGCGCCACGGCACGCAACCGCGGGGCGTACGCGAGCACTTCGGCGTCCAGTGGTGGGCAGCCCCAGCCGGTGACCAGGAGCTCCACCTCGTGCAGGACTTCGCGGGCCGCCTTGGTGGTGAAGTCGGTCAGCACCGGCTCGGCGAGATCGATCACTTCGCCGAGCCGGCGCCGTACGGAGGGCTTCACGACTGCGTCCGCCGCCCGCTTGTCCATGGCGAGCGCGGCGACTGGCTTGGTGCGGGGCATGTGGCTCCTGGTTCGTTGTCGTGCGGGGCACACGTCCAGCCCCTCGTTCACTTCACGCTGCCCGCGGTCAGGCCGGACTTCCAGTAGCGCTGGAGCAGCACGAAGGCGGCGATCAGGGGGAGGACGGCCAGCAGGGAGCCCGCTATGACGACGGGGTAGTAGTCCGGTGTCACCACAGCGGAGCTGTTCCAGACGTAGAGCCCGAGGCTCACCGGGAAGAGCGAGTGGTCGGACAGCATCACCATGGGCAGGAAGAAGTTGTTCCAGATCGCGGTGAGCTGGAAGAGGAACACCGTCACCACCCCGGGCCCCAGCATCCGCAACGCGACCCGGAAGTAGGACGCCAGCTCGCCCGCGCCGTCCACCCGGGCGGCCTCCAGCACCTCGTCGGGGACGTATCCCTGGCTGAAGACCCGCCCCAGATACACCCCGAAGGGATTGAACAGCACGGGGATGAACACCGACCAGAAGGTGTTCACCACCCCCACCTTCGACGCCATCAGATACAGCGGGAGCGCCAGCACGGTGGGCGGCACCATGACGCCCGCCAGCACCAGCCCGAACAGCTTCTCCTTGCCGCGGAAGCGGTACTTGTCGAAGGCGTACCCGCACGCGACGCTCACCATGGAGCCCAGCGCCGCGCCCAGCACCGCGTACAGCAGGCTGTTGACGTACCAGCGCCCGTAGATGCCGTCCTCCATGGCGAACAGCGTGGAGAGGTTGTCGGCGAGCGAGAAGTCGCCCAGCGAGAGCAGGTCGCTGCGGAAGAGCGCGTCCCGGTTCTTGGCGGCGGCCAGCAGCAGCCACAGCACCGGCAGCAGGGTGTAGAGGACGGACAGTCCGACGACGGCGTTGACGGCGGTCCGTCCCAGCAGCCGGGGCCGCGTCGCGCGCGGAGCCGCGGAAGCGGTGGCACTCATCGGGAATCCTCCTCTGCCGCGACGTCCGCGGAGCCCCCGCCACCCGCCCCCGTACGGTTGCTCCACCGGCTCAGCCCGTACGACAGCGCGACGGTGACGGCGAGCACGACCACCGAGGCGGCGGCTGCCAGGCCGTAGTTGTTCCGGGTGAAGGCGGCGTCGTAGATGTACATGTTCGGCGTGTAGCGGCTGCCGACCACCGGCGTGGTCTGGCTGATCAGCATCGGTTCGGTGAACAGCTGGAGCGACCAGATCAGCGTGAACATCGCCACCATCACGGCGGACGCACGCACCAGCGGCACCTTGATCTGCAGCGCGGTACGGACCGGTCCGGCGCCGTCCACCAGCGCGGCCTCCGTCAGCTCGCGCGGCACGGCCTGCAGAGCCGCGTAGAAGATGACCACGTTGTAGCCGAGGTTGCTCCACATCGCGATGTTCACGACGGACGGCAGGACGGTGTCCGCACCGAGGAAGTCGACGGTGATGTCGGCCTTGCCCAGCGCCTCGACGACCGGGCTCAGACCCGGCGTGTACAGGTACAGCCAGATGACGGCGGCGATGATGCCGGGCACCGCGTGCGGCAGGAACAGCGCCAGCTGTGCCGTCCGCCGCAGCCGCGCCGCCCCCGAGTCCAGCAGCAGCGCCAGCGCGAGCGCCAGCACCACCATCAGCGGGAGGTAGACCAGACAGTAGAGCGCGGTGGTGCCCAGGCCCGCGAGGAAGGTGGGGTCGGAGAGCACGGCCCGGTAGCTGCGCAGCCCGGCGAAGACGGTGCGCTCCGGGCCGAAGCCGAGCCCGGGCTGGTCGTCCTGGAAGAAGCTGAGCCACACCGCACCGCCCACCGGCACCAGGAAGACGACGACCAGCAGCACGAAGAACGGCGTCATCAGCGCGGCACAGGCGCCCAGTTCCCGCCGCCGTGCGGTGCGGCGTGCCCTGCTCTGCGGGACGGCGGCGGGGCGGGCGCCGGCGCCGGTGCCGGCATCCGTGCCCGCGCCCGGTCCCGTCTCCGGAACGGCGGTCGCGCTCATCGGGACCCCTCCCGCGCGTTCAGCCCGAGGGACTTCAGGTCCGGCATCGTCGCGCGCTGGCCCGCGCGCAACGCCTCCAGCACGGTGCCCTCCCCTTCGCCGACGCGGGCCAGCCGGTCCTGGACGGTCTTGAGGGTGGCCGTCATCCGCGGGCCCCACTTCCACTGCCCGGAGATGTGGCCGGCCTCGCGCCGGAAGAGGGCGTAGATGTCCTGGCCGGCGAAGAAGCTGGTGTCCATCGCCTTCCGGGCGACGGGCACCAGCCCGGTCGCGGCCGGATACTGGCTGCTGATCCCGCTGGAGAGCCGGGCCTTGAGCGCTTCGGGGCTGGAGACCTGCCACTCGATGAAGTCCATGGCCTCCTTCGGGTGCCGGCTGTCCTTGGTGATGGCGAACGTGGAGCCGCCGTGCGTGCCGACGTGCGGATGAGCCGGGTCCCACTGGGGCATCGGGGCCACCCCCCATTTGCCCTTCTGGCCCGGCTGGGAGGACATCGTCCCGCCCGCGTCCCAGGCGCCGGCCAGCTTGCCGAAGACCTCGCCCCTGCCGACCTGTGCCGAACCCTCCTGGGTGTCCACGGAGTTGAGGAAGACCAGCTTCTGGTCGATCAGCCGCTGCCAGTACGCGGCCACCTTCCGGGTCGGCTCGTCCGTCATGGAGACGGTCCAGGTCCCGTCGCGGGTGTCGAACCAGCGCGCTCCCGCCTGCCAGGCCCAGCTCGCCAGTTGGGTGCCGCCGTCGGTGGGGCAGGTGGCGATACGCGAGCCGGGAGCCGCACGCTTGATCTGCCGCGCCGCCTTCTCGAACTGGGCCCAGGTGCGCGGTACGGCGATGTCGTGCTTCTTGAACAGGTCGCGGCGGTAGAGGAAGACCATCGGCTCCACGTCCAGCGGCACGCTGAAGGTGCGGCCCTCGAACGTGGTCAGTGCCAGCGCCTGCGGCAGGAGCTTCTTGCGCAGCCGTTCACTGACCAGGGGCGTGATGTCGCGGGCGACTCCGTCGATGGCGAAGCCGGGGACCTGCGGGTATTCGAGGGTGGCGACGTCGGGCGCGTTGCCGGCCCGGGCCGCGTTGCTCAGCTTGGCGTACCCGCCCTGGTTGCCTGCGGGGATCTGCTGGAAGTCGACGTGGACGCGGCGCTGGCTCTTGTTGTAGGCGTCCACCACCTCCTGACTGCCGCGCAGCGCGGACCAGAAGGTGAGGTGGACGGGACCTTTGCCCGCCGCCTCGGCGCCGGCTCCGGTGGCCGTGGCACCGCCGCCGGTGCAGGCGGCGGTCAGCAGGAGAGGGAGCGCGGCGAGGGCGGTCAGCGCGGTGCGGATGAACCGTGGGATACGGCGGCCGTGCACGGTGGATGCCTCCTTCGCGGGAGGAGGGGGACATCCGCATCCTGATCGCTCGAACGAAGGGGGTCAATGGATCGATCAGGGGAAAATAAAACGGTCAAACGATCGTGCGAGGACGGGAGTTGCCCCCCGGAGAGGGAGCCCGCGGCCCCCGTGGGTCAGCTGTCGGCCCTCATCGGCCAGCCCGTCAGCCCGCATCCGTCACCGCGCGACCTCCGCCGTGGAGCCCCGCACCTTCAGCTCCGGCAACAACTCGATCCGGCGTACCGCCTCCGGCGCCGCGCCCCGGGGATGGTGCAGCCGGCGCAGCAGCAGTTCGGCAGCCGCCCGGCCGATCTCCTCCTTCGGCGGCGCCACGGCCGTCAGCGGCGGACTGCCCAGCGCCGCCACCACATCGTCGTACGCCACCACCGAACAGTCCTCCGGCACCCGTACGCCCTGCTCGCGCAACTGCTGCACCAGCATCAGCGCGTCCACGTCCGCGTGCAGTACGGCGGCCGTCGCCCCGTGCTCACGCAGCACCGCGGGCAGATCGACGACCGGCTCCGGGCGCCGTTCCGCGCCCTCGCCCCGGCCCGCGCTGAGCACCACCGCCCACCGTGCCACCTCCTGCCGCTCGCTCGCGATCTGCGCGAATGCGGCCCGGAGCGTACGCGCCGTGGGGCTGTCGTCCCGGGCAGCGAGCACGATGCGGCGGTGCCCCAGCGACACCAGGTGGTCCAGCGCGAGATGGGCGCCGTACCAGTGGTCGCTGCGGACCGAGTCGTGGGCGTGCAGCGGCGAGCCACAGGGCGGGCGGCGCTCCATCAGGACGGCGGGGACAGCGAGTTCGGCCAGCCATTCCTCGTCCTGCACCGCGGAGTTGGCGGTGTGCCAGCGCGGCGAGACCAGCAGTCCGCGCACCCCCTGCTGCACCGCCTGCCGGGCCATCGCCCGCTCGGCGCCGGGCTGGTGCGGGGCGATGTGCAGGGCCATCCGGACGCCGGCCGCCTCCAGCGCGTCCCGTGCGCCGCGCACCGCCTCGAACAGATAGGAGTGGTTCTCCGGAATGATCAGCCCCACTGCCGGCGCCGAGGCGTCGTGCCGCGCCGGCACCGGCGAGAGCGAGCGCGCCACCCCGTGCCCCCGCCGCAACTGCCCCAGCCGCGCCAGCTCTTCCACATCGCGGCGCAGCGTCACCACCGACACATCCAGCTCGGCGGCCAGCTGCGTCACCCGCACCTCGCCCCGCGTACGGACCGCCTCCAGCACCCTCTCCCGCCTCACGGCGGCCCCCTCGCGCACGGCGGTAACCCTTTCGTTTGACCGTTTCCCCCTACGATACGGAAAGCCTTGCGCGGCGAACGTTCCGGTGAGGGCCGCCGCTCCTTCCGCCGGACCCTCGCCTCGGTGGTGGCGCACCGTTGTGGTGGGAAAGAGGTCCCCCCTCCAACTACCGCTGGCGTCGCACCAACTCGTGGAAGAGCCCTCCCGTGTCGGCCAGCAGCGTCGCAGGGGCGCCCTGCTGCACGACGCGGCCCTCGGACATGACGATGACCCGGTCCGCGTCCAGGACGGTGGACAGCCGGTGGGCGATGACGACCCGGGTGGCGCGGAGCTCCCGGGTGGACTCGGTGACCACCCGCTGCGTCTCGTTGTCCAGCGCGCTGGTCGCCTCGTCGAAGAAGAGCAGCCGGGGGCGGCGCACCAGCGCCTGGGCGATCATCAGGCGCTGCCGCTGGCCGCCGGAGACGGTGCCGCCGCCGTCGGAGAGCATGGTGTGCATGCCCATGGGCATGGCCTTGATGTCGTCGGCCACCCCCGCCATCCGCGCCGCCTCCCACACCTCCTCCAGCGGGAAGGTCTCCGCTCCGCAGATGCACTCCAGGATGGAGCCGGCGTGCGGCTGGGCGTTCTGGAGCACGACGCCGCACTGGCGGCGCACGGACGCCTGGTCGAGGGCGGCGAGGTCCTGCCCGTCGTAGCGGACCTCGCCCGAGGTGGGCCGGTCGAAGCCGATCAGCAGCCGCAGCAGCGTCGACTTGCCGCAACCGCTCGCCCCCACGATAGCCACGAACTCCCCCGGCTCGATCCGGAAGGAGACACCGTCCAGCACCAGCGGCCCGTCCTCGGAGTAGCGGAAGGTGACGTCCCGTGCCTCCAGTGCGCCCGCGAGCGTACCCGGCTGCACGCTGCCGCTCCGCACCTCGGGCAGCTCGTGCAGCACCGGCTTGATCTGCTCGTACATCGGCAGCACGGCGGCGCACGAGATGAGCGCGTTGGTCAGCTGGGTGACGGACGTCAGCAGCATCGTCATGGCCGTGGTGAAGGTGAGGAACCCGCTCGGGGAGAGCGCGCCCCGTGCGGGGCCGGCCAGCAGGACGAACAGCAGCAGCGTCGCCAGCGGCAGATAGACGGCGTTGACGACCGTGCTCAGATTGCGGATGCGCCCGGCGCGCCGCTGCAGCTCCCGGCTGCGGGCGAACTCCTGCGCCCAGGCCGCGTACGCGAAGGACTCGGCCGCCGCGACGCGCAGCTTCGGCAGCCCACGTAGGGTCTGGAACGCCTGGTTGTTCAGCTTGTTGTTGAGCTTGACCAGGCGCCGCTGCCAGCGCAGCTGCCACAGCCCGGTGGCGGCGAACACCGATGCGACCACCGCCAGCACGCCGAGCGCCGCCAGGGCGAGGGGCACGCTGTAGGCCAGCAGCAGCACCAGGTTGACCGCGGCAACCGTGCCGGACTGTACGACGATCGAGCTGATCCCCGACAGCACCCGTCTGATGGCGCTGACTCCCATGGCGGCGCTGGCCAGCTCCCCGGTGGAGCGCTGGGCGAAGAACCGCGTCGGCAGCCGCAGCAGCCTGTCCCACACCGCCGGCTGCAGGCTGGCCTCGATGCGTCCCTCCAGCCGGAGCAGCGCGGTGTTCTGCAGCAGCATGAACGCCGCCGCCACCACGGCCGTGCCCACGATCGCCGCGGCGGCCTGCACGATGAGGCCCTTCTCGGCGTTGGGCACGTACTCGCCGAGCACCTGCCCGGTGGCCACCGGCACCAGCGCGCCGAGGCCGACCGCGACGAGCCCGCTCAGCACGAGGGTGAGCAGGTCCCCGCGGGCACCGTGCAGTGCGAAGCGCAGCAGTCGCCGTGCTGACAGCGGCTGTTCGGGCAGCGGCCGGTAGAACATCACGGCGCGAGGGGCGAGGGTACTGGCGTTCGCGTTGCCCAGCCGCCACCGGCTGCCGCTGCCGGGCTGTACCGCCTCGTACCGGCCGCGCCGCCACAGCAGCGCCACCGGCGCACCGCTCGCGGCGCGGTAGCCCACCAGCGGGCCGGTGTTCTCCTTCCACCAGTCGCCCGACAGCTTCACCGGACGGGTGCGCAGCCCGGAGGTGAGGGCGAGACGCTCGACGGGGTCCATCCGGTCGTCCGAGGTGAGCCCTTCCGGAGGCAGCCGAAGCGTGACTCCGGCCGCCTCGGCGACTGCGCGGCACACGGCGACCGTGCTGTCGTCCGACCCCTGCCCTCCGGTGCCGCTGCGCGCGGACTTGTCGATTGCCGCCAGCAGCGCCTCGTCGGCCTCGGCACGGACGGTCTCGCCCGCCTCCATGCCCGCCGCCGTACGGTCCTCGTGGGCGCTCTCCAGCCGCTCGATCCAGCGGTCCAGGGTGAACAGCAGCCGGGCGAGCTGGTCGACCATGAGCTGCCAGGTCGTACCGTCGATCAGCAGCTCGGTCGAGCTGCCGTACCGCACGCTGCCCGGCGCTATGGGCATCCACAGGATGTCGTCGTCGGTCGCGGGCGCCTCATGGCCCCCGTGCCCCTCGTGTCCGGGCTGCCCGTCCAACGGCGCCTCGAACAGCACCCGCAGCCCGCGCCCGACGCCCCGCGCGAACGCGTCCTCCAGCGGCCCGAGCGCGGCCGCCTGGCCCCAGGGATCGGCCTGCCCGCCGTACGCCGGGTGCGAGCCGGTGTCGTACACGGGGTACGAGCCGGTGTCGTACACCGGGTGCGAGCCCGTGTCGTACGCCGGATAGGAGCCGGTGTCGTACACGGGATAGCCCCCCGTGTCGTAAGCGCCCGCGTCGCCGTAGCCCTGGTAGCCCCCCTGGGTGTGCTGCCGGAACAGTTCCCACAGTGGTATCCGGCGCAGCACTCCGCCCCGTACGGGGCGTCCGACCAGGGTGTGCCGGGGACCCTGAACGGGGCCGAGCAGCAGGGTGCCCGCCTCCAGCCGGCCCAGGAAGTGCCAGTGGCCCTGCCCCGCGGCGTCCACCGCGAACACGTCCATCGCGCCCTCGGCGACCAGCCACAGCACCTGCGGCCCCTCCAGGGCCAGGCCGCTGCCCGGCGCGTGGGTCACCGCCTCGCCGAGCTGCCCGAAGTGGGCGACCACCACATCGCTCGCGGGATGAGCGGGCTGCACGCCTTGGGGCGGATGCGCGTACGTCACCTGAAGTTCCTCAGTGCTCCTTGACCAGTCGGGCGTACGGGCCCTGCGCGGCGAGCAGTTGCTCGTGCCGCCCCCGCTCCACGACGGTGCCGCGGTCCAGCACCACGATCTCGTCGCTGTCCCGTACGGTGCTCAGCCGGTGCGCGATCACCACGCAGGCGCAGCCGCGGCGTCGCAGGTTGTCGATGATGACGGCCTCGGTCTCGGCGTCCAGCGCGCTGGTCACCTCGTCGAGTACCAGGATGCTGGGCCGCCGTACCAGCGCGCGGGCGATCTCCAGGCGCTGCCGCTGGCCGCCGGAGAAGTTGCGGCCGTCCTGCTCGACGCGGCTGTGCAGGCCACCGGGGCGCCGCGCGACGTCCTCGTACAGCGCCGCGTCCCGCAGCGCCTCCTCCACCGCGTCGTCGGAGATGGACGGGTCCCACAGCGCCACGTTGTCCCGCACGGTGCCCTCGAAGAGGAACACGTCCTGGTCGACGAAGGAGACGGAGGCCGCCAGCGCGCCGCGCGGCAGGTCCTCCAGCCGCTGCCCGTCGATGCGGATGACCCCTTCCCAGGGCGTGTACAGGCCCGCGAGCAGCCGGGAGACGGTGGACTTGCCGCTGCCGGAGCCGCCGACCAGCGCGATCTGCCGGCCCGGCCCTACGGCCAGCGACAGCCCGGTGAGCAGCGGCTTGTCCAGCGGGTTGTAGCCGAAGGTGACGTTCGTCAGCGTCACGTGCCCGGCCAGCCGCCGGGTGCTGGCGGGCGGTTCGCGCCGGGTGTAGAGCGGGTCGGCGGGGAAGGTCTCCACGTCTTTCAGCCGGGTGACGTCCGCGGCGAAGTCCTGGATGCGGCCCGCCACCGAGTTCAGCCGGGTCAGCGGCGCGGTGAAGCTGGTGACCAGTGCCTGGAAGGCGACCAGCAGCCCAGCGGTGATGGCGCCCTCCACCGCGCGCGACCCGCCGATCAGCAGAATCATGGCGCTGTTGAGCGTGGCCAGCGTCGGCGCGACGACCGCCAGCGCGGCGCTCGGCACCCCGAGCCGCTGCTGTACGTCCAGCGTCGTGGCGTGCTGGCCCGCCCAGCGGCGGAAGTACCCGTTCTCGCCGCCCGTCGCCTTCATCGTCTCGATGAGCTGGAGGCCGCTGTAGGAGGTGTTGGTGAGCTTGGCCCGGTCGGCGCGCAGCTTCTGCGTCCCGGTGGCCCGCAGCCGGATGACCACCCGCATCGCCACCACGTTCAGCAGCGCGATCCCCACGCCGACGAGGGTGAGTTGCGGGTCGTAGGTCCACAGCAGCACCGCATACCCGACGACGACCACCGCGTCCACGCCCGCCGCCGCCAGGTCCCTGGCCAGTGTCTCGGCCACCGTGTCGTTGGACTGCAGGCGCTGTACGAGATCGGCCGGGTTGCGCTGCGAGAAGAAGGTGACCGGCAGCCGCAGCAGATGCCGCAGGAACCGGGCGCTGCTGAGCGTGGAGGAGATGAGCCGGGCATGCAGCAGATTGCCCTGCTGGAGCGCGGTCAGCACACCGGTGAGCAGCACGGTGGCGCCCATCGCCGCGAACAGCACGTCCAGCAGCGAGTCCTGGCCGCCGAAGACGAAGGTGTCGATGTAGGTGCGGCTCAGCGCGGGCACCGAGGCGCCGACGACCACCAGCAGGAAGCTGGCCACCAGCGCCGCCAGCATCGCGCCCGAGGTGCCGCGCAGCCGCGCGGGCAGCGCCCCGGTGACGCTCGGCCTGCTGCCGCCGCGCCGGAAATCCTCGGACGGGGCGAAGGTCAGCACCACACCGGTGAAGGAGGTGTCGAACTCCTCCATGGGCACGAACCTGCGCCCCCGCGCCGGGTCGTTGATGTGCACGCCGCGGCGGCCGAAGCGCCGGCCGAGGCCGTCGAAGACGACGTAGTGGTTGAACTCCCAGAACAGGACGGCCGGTGTGCGTACCTCGGCCAGTGCCGCGGGCTCCATCTGCATGCCCTTGGCCGTCAGCCCGTAGCCGCGGGCCGCCTTCAGCAGGCTGCTGGCCCGTGAGCCGTCCCGGGAGACGCCGCAGGCGATACGCAGCTCCTCCAGCGGTACGTGCCGTCCGTAGTGGCCCAGCACCATGGCGAGCGCGGCGGCACCGCACTCGACGGCCTCCATCTGGAGCACGGTGGGGGTACGCACGCTCTTGTAGCCGCGTTCGGGTGCGGCCTTGGGCCCCGCTCCGGTCCCTTTGGCCCGCGCTTTGGATCCGCCTTTCGGCCTGCGCGCGGTGGGGGTGGGCGCTGGGGAAGGGGCCGAGCGGGAGCGGTGCCGACGGCGGTGCTGTTGCCGCTGCTGTTGTTGCTGCTCCGCGGTCACGGCAGCAGCCAGTCGACGGGCCGCTGTGCGGCGAGGTGGACGGCGCCGCTCACCGGCGTCGCGGACCCGGGCGCGGACGGCGGCCCTCCCTTGCGGGACCAGACGTACCCGGACTTGGTGGCCGACGAGCGCTTGAGCCGCACCTGGACCGCCAGCGGCCGGCCCTGGCGGGTGAACTGCTGTGCCAAGTCCTTGTCTCCCAGGAAGCCGCTGATCTGCTGCCGGGTCTGCGGGGCCTGCCCGATGGCCTGCACGGTGCCGCGCAGCAGTCCGTACCGGTCCGTGGACACGGAGCCGACGGTCAGGTCCACGGTCGCGCCCACCCGCAACGTCCCGCCCTTGTCCGCGGGGACGTAGACCATCGCCACCAGCGGATCGTCGGGGCTCTTGATGCGCTCCACGGTCGCCACGTCCGCTCCGGTGGTGACCACGGAGCCGACCTCGGCGGCCAGGGAGCTGACCCGGCCGCGTGCCACCGCGCGCACCGCACGCAGGCCCCGGTCGGTGCGCACGCTCACCACGGGCGCGTCCTTCTCGACCTGCTGCCCCGGCTTGGCGTGCACGGCGGTCACCTGCCCCGCGACGGGGCTCTGGAGGAGGTAACTGCCCCCCGTATGGGTGAGGACGCCGGGCGCGGTGAGCTTGGACGACACCGTGCCGGTGACGGCCCAGACGCAGCCCGCCGCCATCACCACAAGTGTGACGACGAGTACGAGAAGGCCCTGCGGCCGTGCAAAACGTACCGGAACGTCGAGTTCTTCGGGCGATTGCAGCTTGGCAAGCGCCTTTTGCCGGAACTCCACGTCACCTTTCCTTACCTTTCCTTCACGCTTTGGCCTGTAGCCCGTCACCCATGTGGCGGCAACGGCGCATGACCGTAACACATAAGCCCCGGAACGAGGTTCCGGGGCTTATGTCTGGTCTCCGCGCCCAGGAATTGCGAGCACTTCCGGGAGGGCGCGGAGAAAAGTGTCAGTCAACGACGTGAAGAGTCAGTCGATGACACCTGGATTCAGAGCAGTTGCTCAGGCACTGGCCGAGGCGCCGGCGCTGAACGAGGCACCGCTGCTGGGGACAGCCTGGGTGCTGACGCCGGGCACGGTGCTGGCGACCAGGCCCTCGACGCCGCCGATGGTGGAGGCGGCGTCGCCCACGTGCTCGGCCAGAACGCCGCCGGAAACGGCGTCCAGCTCGGTGTCGGCAAGCTCAGCGGTCTCGATCTGGTGACGCATAAATGCGCTTCCCTTCATTGCTTTCGGGATTATGAGGGGGACTCGCCCCAGGCGG
Source organism: Streptomyces sp. 8N114 (assembly GCF_052245835.1). Lineage (NCBI taxonomy): Bacteria > Bacillati > Actinomycetota > Actinomycetes > Kitasatosporales > Streptomycetaceae > Streptomyces > Streptomyces sp. 8N114. The sequence goes on from NZ_JBQQBT010000005.1 coordinate 130,395, forward strand.
CGTGAAATGCCGATCGGGGCGCTCATCAGCCGGGCGTGGGCACACCCGGAAAACCGGACGAATTCGGAACCGGTAGCGGTCGTTCCGCCCGACTGCTCGAAGAGCGAAACACGCCGGTGCAGCCGTCCGCCACTTGAGGGCCTACTCGTCTCAAGATCTCCACATGGTGCACTGCCTGGTGAAGAATCAGCACACGCTCGACGCCTTTGTGCCGCGCGTTACTGCCGTGTTGCGGCCCCTCGCTCCGGCCGCACGTTCACGCCGCACGTTCTTGACGGCTCTCTGCGGGCTGCCTACCGTGCGCCCCAGGACAAGGGACGTTCTACCTCCGGCAGTTGGGAATCGCTCGATGCCGTACGAGAGTTCCGTACCGTTCCGTGCCGGGAGCGAGGGCTACGCCAGCTTCCGGATCCCCGCCGCCGTCCGCGCGTCCGACGGCGCCCTTCTCGCCTTCGCCGAGGGCCGGGTCGACTCCGTCGAGGACAGCGGAGCCATCGACCTCGTCCTCAAACGCTCCACGGACGGGGGCCGCAACTGGGGCCCCCTGACCGTCGTGGCCCGCTACAGCGACGAGGACGGCGACGGCGCGGTCAAGGGCACGGCGGGCAACCCGGCCCCCGTCACCCTCGCCGACGGCCGCATCCTCCTCGTCTTCGTACGCAGCGCGGCCGACGCCACCGAGGAACGCATCCGGCGCGGCGAGGTCGGCGACGCCGAAGGACGCCGTGTCTGGGTGCAGTTCAGCGACGACCACGGCGCCTCGTGGAGCGCGCCCCGTGAGATCACCGCCACGGTCAAGAAAGCCGACTGGCGCTGGTACGCCACCACGCCGGGGCACGCCCTCCAGCTGGCCTCCGGCCGGATCCTGGTCCCCGCCAACCACTCCACCCCGCCCACAGAGCCCGGCGACGACGGCACCGAGGGCCGCTACAACGGCGGCCACGACCTGCTCAGCGACGACGGCGGCGCCAACTGGCGCATCGGCTACGTGGACGACAACCCGGACGGCTGGGTCAACGTCAACGAGACCACGGCCGCCGAACTCCCCGACGGCACCGTCTACTTCAACACCCGCAACGACTCCGAAGCCCCCGCCCACCGCGCCGATGCCCGCTCCACCGATGGCGGCGAAACCCTCACAGCCCCCTTCAGCCCTCAGGACGGCCTCACAGCACCGGTCGTCCAAGCCTCCGTCCTCCAGCTCCGCGACCCCGACGTCCTCCTCTTCTCCGCACCCTCACGCCCCGACACCCGCTACCGCATGTCCGTACGGGCCAGCACGGACGGCGGCGCCACCTGGCGCGAGGCACACGCCGTGGACGAGCGGCGCGCCGCCTACTCCGATCTGGTACGCGTGGACGAGAAGACCGTGGGCCTCCTCTTCGAGACGGGCCAGGCCAGCGCCTACGAGACCCTCACCTTCCGCCGCATCCCCGTGACGGAGCTCGCCTGACCCCCGCTACTCTCGACCGAATGCCCCAGGTTCCACAGACGCGGCGGACTCACCGCATCACCACCCGCAACGCCCGATTCCAGCAGTGGCAGGCTCTGCTGACCAACCGCAGCAAGCGGCAGCGCGCGGGGGAGTTCCTGGTCCAGGGCGTACGCCCGATCACGCTCGCCGTCGAAGGCGGCTGGCCGATCAGCGCCCTGCTGTACGCCGAGGGCCGCCGGCTGTCGGACTGGGCCCGCGCACTGCTCGACTCGCCCGCGCCCGGCGAGCGCATCGCCATGGCGCCCGGACTCCTCGCCGAACTGAGCGAGCGCACGGAGGGAGACGCCGAACTGGTGGCGGTGGCCCGCCTGCCCGAGGACGACCTGTCCCGCATCCCTGTCGGCCCGGCCTTCCTCGGCGTCCTCTTCGATCGCCCGACCAGCCCCGGCAACATCGGCACCCTCATCCGCTCCGCCGACGCCTTCGGTGCCGACGGGCTGATCGTCACCGGGCACGCCGCCGACGTCTACGACCCCAAATCCGTACGCGCCAGCACCGGTTCCCTCTTCTCCCTCCCCGCCGTCCGCGTCCCCTCCCCACGCCAGGTCGACGACTGGCTGTCCGGCCACGGCATCACCGTCATCGGCACCGACGAACACGGTGACACCGCCCTCTTCGACGCCGACCTGACCGGCCCTGTCCTCCTCCTCATCGGCAACGAGACCACCGGCCTCAGCACCACCTGGCGCCAACGCTGCGACCACACCGTCCACATCCCCATGCACGGCACCGCCTCCTCCCTCAACGCCGCCAACGCCGCGACGGCGGTCCTGTACGAGGCAGCCAGGCAACGGCTTCTTGCGGGCCGTGGCCAGGCGGTGGCCGGCGCAGACGGTTGACTTCGTCGAACGCACGGGCGGTGGGCACTCGGCTTGTTACAGTACGTATGCATGTACGCACAGACTGCGGTGCGGGAGAGCACGGGGGAATCGAGTTCACCGAACAGCAGGGGGGAAGGCGTTGTCCTTCAAGGAAGAGTGGAGCCACGCGGGTGGGTCCGCCCGTACGCAACTCAACGGCGCACCGAGTAACGCCGGGGGGAAGAGGGAAGACGGCGCGGACCTGTCGGTGACGGCGGCCGACAAGCGTGCTGCCGCCGGCTATATCGAGAAGGAACTCGGCCCGGCCGCGTTACGCGAGGGCGGCCAGGCCGTGCTGGCGTCGACCAGCGTCTTCGGCAGCAGCAACACCACGCCTGGCGAGTTACGGGGCTGGGACACCAGGAAGGGACTCGACTTCTGCCTGGAACGGTGGGAAGCGGCCTGGAAGAAGGCCGCCGGCCGGCTCAGAAGCGAGATGCACGCCCTCAACGCCACGAAGGTCGCCTTCCAGAACCAGGAGCTGGACCGTGTCCGGGGTTTCAACAGCCTGCTGACTCCGCCCAGCAGCAGCCGTCTCAACGACCTGTGACGGGCGGGCCGGTATGGAACTGACGTACCACGACATCATGAATGCCCGCTTCTCCGCACTCACGGAGACAGCCAAGAACTGGCGGGCGATGGCGAAGCGTTGCGGGACGCTGCGGGACAACTACCGCGACCACGTCCGAAAGAAGCTCACCGGTTGGGCGGGTGAGTCCGCGACTGCCTTCTGGACGTCCTCGGACATCACCCTCCACGAGCTGTCCGCAGCGAAACGCCAGGCGACCAGGATCGCCGAACTGCTGGACGACGCGCATGGCCGCTTGGTCGAGGCCCGCGAACACCTGAAGAAGGTTCGCGACCAGGCCATCCACGAAGGCGGCATGAAGGTCGACGAGTACGGCAAGTGCAACCTCGACACCAGCAAGATGACGGACGAGGAAGCCCAAGGCGCCCTGCACGACCCCAGCCGTATGGACACCGAAGCCAAATGGAACCGCCGCATCCAAGAGGCGGTCAAACACGTCGACGACGTGGACTACGACAACATGCTGGCGCTGAAAGCCGCCGCAAAGGACACGGACGGCAAGGGCGAATCGGGCGGGTTCAACAGCAAGGCTGTGGGCGACGTGGAGAAGCACGCTGCCCAGCGATCGGCTGAGCTGACCGGGCACCTCGATTCCGCGAAGAAGGGTGGCGGACTCAGCCCGGCAGAGCGACGCGAACTCCAGGTGATGTTGCGCGCGAACTCCGACGACAAGCGATTTACCCGGACCCTGCTCGACTCCCTCGGCCCCGAGGGACTGATCGAGGCCGGTTACCAATTGAATGCCCTGGGGGACAGAGGCGACAAGGGGAACCGAAGCCAGTTCCAGGGCATAAGAGAGGACCTCGCTACTTCGCTGGCCACCGCGACAAGGGTGCCGACCTTCCGAAACGAGAAGGGGAAGGTACTCGACGCCGGCCAGGCGGAGTACGGCGACAAGTACCGTGCCTGGCTGCACAGCAAGGACGGCGCCTTCTACAAGGACTGGCGCGAGGACATGCGCGAGGCCGGAGTCAAGGAGTGGTCCCACACCTACGGCAGGGCAGGAACGGCACCGCAAACAAAGGTTACGGGCCTCGGCTACCCGACATTGGTGACCCTGATGCAGCACGGAGAAGGCTACTCACCCCAGATGCTGCACGACTTAGCCGATGACGTCCGCGCCGCCGAGGAGAAGGACCCACATGTCTGGGACCGGCGGGGCACCGACAAGGAGGGGGCGAGCTTCCTCGGCGGAGAGCGAACCCCTGTCGCCAACGACCCCTACGACGGCCTCCTCGGCATCATGGCCAAGGACCCCGACGCCGCAGCCAGCTATCTGAACCCTGCTTCCGATCCGAACCCGGCAGACGGCAAGCCGGAGAAGAACGACCGCCTTGAGTATCTCGTCAAGGACAGGGATTGGAAAATCATCAACTCTCCCGACGCTGCCGTTGGCCCAGATACCACTAACGGGGACGACAAAATTGACAGCGATGCCCGGAATGGATTCGAGGCCGCGCTGAAGGCCGGGGCTACTGGTCGGCTTCCGGATGCTACTGCCTCCGCAACACCGCCCGATCACTCTGCGGCCAATGCGAATGTTATGGAAGAGGCTGTGCGGGTGTTCGGTGGACCGCCCGGTAAGGGAGAGGTCTCGCCGATCGCCAAGGGCGAGGATTTCGTCGGCTTTCGGCGGACCCTCGCGGAGATGATTGCGGACTACCCCGGCGACGTGCAGCGCGAGACGTATGGCGACAACGACCTGAAGGTGAGGGGGCACGCTGCGAACTTTGATGCCGGTGCGCTTCATGAGTACCTGAACCAGGTCGGACGGGATCCCTACGGGTATGGCGTCGTCAAGGCATCCCAGCAGATGTACACCGCTGAACATCTTCGGCACGTGCTCAACAATCTTCCGCCGGAAGTTGACGCGAGCGACGCCCGCGACTACGCCGGTGACGCGGTGGCCGGTGGCGCGTATGTATCAGGGATCCTCAGCGAAGCAAAAGCGGATGCCTTGTACGACGAAAAGATCGCCAAGGCCAGTGACTTCAACAAGAACGCCGACGAGGCCAGCAAATGGGTCAACAGATTTGTTGGTCTGGGGACCGGAAATATTGGGGGCGGGCAAGGTGGTGGAGCGATGCTGGCCGCTCCGACGGGATGGGCTCAGGAGGATTTGAGTGCTGCCGTCATGGAGCAGATCAAGAAGGACGTGCCGACCGAGGCTGAAAAGGGTGAAAGTCAGGGGAGATACAATTTCTCTGAGACTCAAGAGCGGGTTCGGAATTTCCATAATGATCTGGCGGAAAGTGTGGGGCGAGAGGCTGGTTTGGACCGGGAAATTCTCGACGGTGTAATGGATGGCGTGCGGATTGAATCCATTGCTGGCTTCCAGGATGGTTCAGGTACGTCAGGCTCTCATGGCAGCACGGGACCCACGGAGTAGGGGTGCGGCGGGTGAGGATCGGTTCACGCGGTGATAGGCGTTCCGGGGTGTTCATCTTCCTGGTCGGCTTTGTGGTGATGCTTACATCCTGCAGTCAGGCGCCGGAACGTAAGTACAGCGTCCCCCAGAGTTTGTGCGGGCTGTCGATCCCTGAGAAAAAATATTCCCCCCTATTCGGGCCGGGCAATAAGATCTACCGAGACGAGGATCCAGTGAAACTCGGAAGCTCAAGAGTTACTTCGCAGGGTTGCTCCTATTTCGTGGACGGCGAACTCACTGTCACTGTTTCGGGAGAATGGGCCGAGGTGAACGATAAAGCGGCCCCCTCGACGCCAACCGAGGCGATCAAGTGGCACAACACCCGGGACAAGCCGAAAAAATACACAGGTCCCTACGACGTGGCCACCTGGCAGAACGGTGCAGTTGCCGCGATTGACTGCCCCCGCCCGCGTGGTGATGATGACGCGTCATTCACGAGATACCTGGTCGATATCTACGCCAACGACACCCCGCTCAACGACGACCCTGACCGGGCTCACAAGGTGTTTGGTGAACTCGCCCAGGTGGCCATGGCTGAGGTCGTGAAGAGGCTTCCCTGCGAGAGCAGGTGAGCCTCCCTGTCCTGGCGGGGACGTGATCACCTTCACGGCCGACGCCCCGCACGCCCCGCGTGAGCGGATGGCAGGATGCGGCGTATGACTTCTGCTGCCTCTTCTGCCGCCAATGCCAGTGCGCCCAAGAAGGACCCCTGGGAGCTGCCGGATGTGTCCGGGATGCGGGTCGGGGTGCTCGGGGGGACCGGGGACCAGGGGAGGGGGCTGGCGTATCGGCTCGCGCGCGGGGGGATGGCCGTCACCATCGGGTCGCGGGCCGCCGAACGGGCGCAGCAGGCGGCCGAGGAGATCGGGCATGGGGTGCGGGGCGCGGACAACGCCGAGTGTGCCCGTGACTCCGACATCGTGATCGTCGCCGTCCCGTGGGAAGGGCACGCCAAGACGATCGAGTCGCTGCGCGAGGAGCTGGCGGGCAAGCTCGTCGTGGACTGCGTCAATCCGCTCGGCTTCGACAAGAAGGGCGCCTACGCGCTGGTGCCCGAGGAGGGCAGCGCCGCCGAGCAGGCCGCGGCCCTGCTGCCCGAGTCGCGGGTGACGGCCGCCTTCCACCATCTGTCCGCCGTACTGCTCTCCGACCCGGAGGTCGAGGAGATCGAGACGGATGTGATGGTGCTGGGCGAGGTGCGCGCCGACTGCGAGATCGTGCAGGCACTGGCGGCCCGTATCCCCGGTATGCGCGGTGTCTTCGCCGGACGGCTGCGCAACGCGCACCAGGTGGAGTCGCTGGTCGCCAACCTCATCTCCGTCAACCGGCGCTACAAGGCGCACGCGGGTATCCGCCTCACCGACATCTGAGACCGGCGGCTGAGGGACGGGAGCGGCAGCACACGGTGGGGGAGCGGAAGATCCCCGGCGGCGGCTGGACGGTCGCCGTCGTGGTGGCGGCGGTGCTCGCCAGCTGCTCGCAGCACGGCGGGGACGACAGCGAGGGCAGCGGCCGGGGCAAGCAGCACCGGCCCGCGCCGCTGAGCGTGGCCGCCGTCAAGCGGATGGCGGCCCGGCCCGGTGCCGAGTGCCCCGTCCCCTACGACCTGGCCGGTGCGGCGCGGGCCGCCGGTGTGGACGGCGCCGGTGCCGTCAAGGCCGGCTCCGTCGAGGGCGAGCTGCCCGACGACGACGGCTCACCGCTGGCCCGGGTCGACGGCGCACTGGTCGACTGCGGCTACCGCCTCGGCAAGGAGCGGGTACGCCTGTTCACCGTCGGCGTCACCAAGGACACCGCCGTCGATGTGCTGCTGCCGCAGATCCAGCACGACGCCGCGATCTCCATGGACGATCTGCGTACGTTCGCGGTCCGGGCGCAGCGGGCGAAGCCCGGCGAACCGCTGCTCACTTCCAGCGGTAACGTCGCCGCGGTCCGGCTGCCGGCCACCGGCAAGGGGGACCTCGCCCTCGTCGTCAGCATCGGCGCCATCGGCGCCGACCGTACGCGGGTGCTCTCCCGCGGCCAGGTCACCGAGCTGGCCGGCCGGCTCGCGGCCCAGGCCAGGGCCCGCGGCTAGGTCGTGCCCGGCGTGCTTTGCTCCGCCACCTCGTTGTTCCGGTGAGGGGGCCCTCGTCGTACCGGTGAGGGGGCGCTCGATTGCGGGCTGCAGGGTGGGCAAGCGCAGCCCCCATGCCGGATACGCAAGACATGCGGGCCGCACCTGCCGCGACCATCATGGGGGCATGGCAGAGCAGCCCGCACCCGCCGGGCGGGCCGGGGCGACGTCGGATGAGCACGCGTACACGCCGGACCCACGGCGCTGGAAGGCCCTGTCGGTGTGTCTCCTCGTCGGCTTCATGTCGCTGCTGGATGTCTCCATCGTGAACGTCGCGCTGCCCGCCATCGAGAAGGGGCTGGGTGCCTCGGAGTCCGCGCTCTCCTGGGTGGTGTCCGGCTACGCCCTCACCTTCGGCCTCGTCCTCGTCCCCTCCGGCCGGATCGGCGACGCGCTGGGCAGGCGCACCGCCTTCGTCGGCGGCCTGGTCCTGTTCATCGTCGCCTCCATGGCCTGCGGTTTCGCCCCCAGGGGGCTGGGTGGCTGGTGGGCGCCCGGCTGCTCCAGGGCGTGGGCGGCGGACTGGTGATGCCGCAGATCTCCGGCATGATCCAGCAGCTGTTCCGCGGCGCCGAACGCGGCAAGGCGTTCGGGATGCTCGGCTCCACCATCGGCCTGTCGACCGCGGTCGGCCCGCTGCTGGGCGGGCTGCTCATCCAGGGCTTCGGCGCCGACGAGGGCTGGCGCTGGGTCTTCTTCGTCAACCTGCCCATCGGCATCATCGCCTTTCTCCTCGCCCTGCGCCTGGTACCCCGCGCGTGCGCCGAGCGCGACACCGAGCACCGGCACACCCTGGATCCGGCCGGCGTGCTGCTGCTGGGCGCCGGGGTGCTCTCCGTGATGCTGCCGCTGGTGGAGGAACGGCAGTGGCCAGGCCAGGGCAAATGGCTGCTGGTGCCGCTGGGCGCGGCGCTGATCGGCGCCTTCGTGTGGTGGGAGCGGTTCTATCTGCGCCGCGGCAACGAACCCCTGGTCGACCTGCGGCTTTTCCGGGACCGTTCGTACTCGCTGGGAACGCTGCTGGGGTTGGTCTACTTCGCCGGATTCACCACGATCTTCTTCATCTTCACGCTCTTCCTGCAGAAGGGGATGCGCTACAGCGCGCTGCAGGCCGGACTCACCCTGACCCCCTTCGCCCTCGGCTCGGCGGTCTCCGCCGCCGTGGGCGGCCGGTTCATCATCCGCGTGGGCCGCCCGCTGATCGCCGTCGGCCTGGTGCTCGTCCTGGTCGGCCTCGCGGGCGCGGCGCTGGCCGTGCACGAAGTGCAGAACAGCAGCGTGGGCTGGGCGCTGATCGGGCCCATGCTGTGTGCGGGCCTTGGCTCCGGGCTGGTCATCGCCCCCAACCAGACGCTCGCGCTGCGCTCCGTGCCCGTCGCCCAGGGCGGCGCCGCAGGCGGTGTGATCCAGACCGGCCAGCGGATCGGCTCCGCCGCCGGGATCGCCGCCGTGGGCGCCGTGTTCTTCGCCTGGCTCGCCAGCAGCCACAACTGGGCGACCGCGCTGGACTACGGCCTGCTCACCGCCGTGTGCTTCGTCGCGGGCGCGCTGGTGGTGGCCGTCGTCGACATCGTGTACGGGCGCCGCGCCGCACGCCGGGAGGCGTGAGGGAGAATGACGGGTGCACACAGCGCACCGCCCCTCTCGTTGGAGACCGAGCCATGCCAGCCGCCACCCGCCGCATCCCCAAGGGCCTCGCCCTCTACGCGACCGTCATCTGCGTCCTCGCCGTCGTCGCAGCCGTGGTCTCCTTCGCGAACGGCAGCTGGCTCGGCATCGTATGGGTACTGCTGGCGGGCCTGACCTCCAACATGGCCTGGTACTACCACCGCCGTACGGCCCGGGTCGCCGAGTAACCGGACGGCGGGGCTCCGCCCCCGCGGCCCCCGGGGCGAGCGCACTCGGCGGCCCTCAGGGGAGCAGGACGTTCTGGGGTTCGCCCTCCCAGAAGCGGAAGTACTCGAGGCCGAGGTAGGTCTCCAGCTCGGAGACGTTCATGCCGCGCAGCAGGGCATCGATGAAGTCCCAGAAGACCTCGTTGACCTGCGGGATCCACAGGCAGCCGAAGACGATCAGCAAGCCGAACGGAGCGAACGGCTCCGCCTGCTGCCGGGCCCGCGGAGACAGCCAGGGTTCGAGTATGCCGAAGCCGTCGAGCCCCGGCACCGGCAGCAGGTTCAGCAGCGCGGCCGTCACCTGGAGCAGCGCGAGGAAGGCGAGGGCGCAGCGGAAGGCGACGGGCACATCGTGCATGGCGTCGAGCCAGAACGGCGCCGTGAGCACGGCCGCGAACAGCGCGTTCGTCAGCGGTCCCGCCGCCGAGATCACACTGTGCTTCCAGCGCCCCCTGATCCGGCCCCGTTCGATGTAGACCGCACCTCCGGGCAGTCCGATGCCGCCGAGGACGACGAAGATCACCGGCAGCACGATGCTGAGCATCGCATGGGTGTAGTGCAGGGGGTTCAGCGTGAGATACCCCTTCGCCCCCACGGACACGTCCCCCGCGCCCAGCGCGGACCGTGCGTGCGCGTACTCGTGCAGGCACAGCGAGACGATCCACCCGGAGACGACGAAGAAGAAGACGGCCACGCCCGTCACCTCGGCCCAGCCGGACCATACGGCCCAGCCGGAGACCGCCATGATCGCGACGAGTCCGAGGAAGACCGGGCTGATCCGGTGATGGTCCGGGTGGGTGGCTGCGCTGGTCATGGAGCCAGACCGTACCGGCAGCGGCCCGCCCCCCGCGAACCGCGCGCACGATACGGGACGTTGGTACGCGAGCGTGCCATTGGCCCGTAGTGGCCTGCCTTGCTCGTATCGGCACCACGCCGTCAGCCCCGCGAACCCGCCCCCTCGGCCACCGGTGCCCCCTCGGCCACCGGTGCCCTCTCCTGCACCGCCGGGGGCGGTACCGGCTTACCCCCGGCGCGGCGCCCGCCCGCCAGGGAGACCAGCGTGACGCCCCCGATCAGCAGCGCGGCGGCGAGGGCGTCCAGCGCGGTGATGCCCTCGCCGAGCAGCAGCGCGGCGGAGGTCATGCCGAACACCGGCACCAGCAGCGTGAAGGGAGCGACCGACGAGGCGTCGTACTGCCGCAGGAGGAAGCCCCAGGCACCGAAGCCGAACAGCGTGGCGACCCAGGCGATGAAGCAGATGGCACTCAGACCGCCCAGATCGAGAGAGCGCAGCGCGGCCAGATCGGCGGACGGCCCCTCGAACAGCAGGGAGAGGACGAACAGCGGCAGCGGCGGGACGAGACAGACCCACACCATCCACGACAGCGCGTCGGGCGGCGCGGCCTTGCGGGTCAGCACATTGGAGACGCCCCATGCCGCGGCGGCGGCGATGACGAGGAGGAAAGCGCCCAGCGGGCCTGAGGCGCCCTGGCCGACGGCGGCCACCGCTATCCCGGCCAGCGCCACGGCCATCCCGGTCAGCTGTACGCGGCCGAGCCGTTCGCCCAGCGTCACCGCGGCGAACACCGCGGTGAAGACCGCCTGCACCTGGAGGACGAGCGAGGAGAGCCCGGCGGGCATCCCCTGGTGCATGCCCAGGAACAGCAGCCCGAACTTCGCCACGCCCAGCATCAGTCCGACCCCCAGGATCCATCGCAGCGCCACGCGCGGGCGGCGGACGAAGAAGACGGCGGGCAGCGCGGCGACCAGGAAGCGCAGGGCGGAGAACAGCAGCGGCGGGAAGTGCCGCAGCCCGAGCTCGATGACGACGAAGTTGAAGCCCCAGATGGCGGTGACGAGCACCGCGAGGGCGATGTGAAGGGGACGCAGACGCATGCCTTTGATCGTCGCCGTCCACATCGTTCAGCACCAGCACAGATTCGTGCATGGTTGGATTCAGCAATACTGAAGTGTCCTGGCTGAGAGCTGTCCGGCGGGAGCGTCCGCGGGACGGGGAGGAACGAGGAACGAGGAGCGAAGCATGCTCGACCTGTCCAGGCTGCGCGCCCTGCACGCCGTCCAGCTGCACGGTTCGGTGGGCGGCGCCGCGCAGGCGCTCGGCTACACCCCGTCCGCCGTCTCCCAGCAGATCGCCAAGCTGGAGCGGGAGACCGGCACCACGCTGCTGGAGCGGCAGGGGCGCGGCATCGCGCTGACGGACGACGCGCTGATGCTCGTTCGTACGGCTGAGGAGATGCTCAGTCTCGCCGAGCGGGCGGAGGTCGCGCTGGAGGAGCGCAAGGGCCGTCCGGAGGGCCGGCTGCGGCTCGCCGCGTTCCCCAGCGGGGCCCGCGGTCTGATGCCCCGCGTGCTGGCGGGACTCGCCGCCGACCACCCGCAACTGGATCTGCGGATGTCGGAGGTCGACCCGCATCTGTCGGTGGGGCTGGTGGCCAGGGGAGAGATTGACCTGGCCCTCGCCCACGACTGGGACATCACGCCGATGCCGGCCCCCGAAGGGGTGCGCAGCATCCCGCTGGGCGAGGACACCTGCGAGGTGCTGGTGCCCGCCGGACATCCGCTCGCCGCGCGCGACAAGCTCGTCACGGCGGACCTGGCCGGCCAACGATGGGTGTGCCAGCCGCCCGGCACGGTCTGCCACGACTGGCTGCACACGACGCTGCGGACCGCGGGCCAGGAACCGGACGTCGCCTACTACGTGGCCGAGTTCCAGACCCAGGTGGCCCTCGTGGCGGAGGGCCTGGGCATCGCCCTGCTGCCCCACCTGGGGCGGGGTCCGCTGCCCGCGGGGGCGGTGCTGCGCCCGCTGGTACCCGTCCCGACTCGCCGCCTGTTCGCCGTCACCCGCGACTGTCTCCTGAACCGTCCGGCGGTCAGTGCGGCGGTGCGTGCCATGCGCGAAGCCGCGGGCGCCGACCCGCTCCCGTAGCGGGCAGTGCCGCCGCCCTCGTGCGTATGCGACCGAGAGGGTGGTCTGGACTCGCTCAACGGGTGACTTGGCGTCATGTATCGGCGCCGGAGCCCGGCTCGCCTGCTCTGCTGAACGTGTGCGACTGCACACCCCCCGAACTCCCGCCGGTGGAGGCGGAGCAGACTGGGAAAGCGAAAGGACCACAGAATGAGGAAGTCCGAAACGACCCGTCGCGTACGGGCCCTGTCCGTGGTGGCGGCGATGGCGACCGCTCTGGTGGGCATGGCGCCGGTGGCGGCGGTCGCCGGTGACGGGCCGAGCGGCGGCCACCACCACAAGCGCGGTTACATCTGCGACAAGCTGGTGAAGCACCACCACGCCGCGGTCGGCATCGGCCACTGCAAGGCCATCAACGCGCCGCGCAAGGGCCTCATCCGCGGCACGTTCACCATCGAGACCCGCAAGGGCCACCACGGCAAGCACCACAAGAAGGTCGTGTGCGTGCCCAAGCACGGCGTCTCCGGCTGGGCCAACACTCCCAAGTGGGTCCGCGGCAAGCACTGCCACCCGCACCACCACCACGGCTGACCTGCGGCAGAAACGCCCGGGCCGGGGACACGGAGTGCCGTGACCCCGGCCCGTTCCATTGCCCGGCCGGCGCCGGCTCGGTGCCGCGCGGCGAGGCTCAGCCGAACACCGGCCGGTCCGCTCTCAGCGTCCAAGGCAGCAGGGCGAGAGATCCCGCGTAGCCGACGGCCCCCACCAGCGACGTACTCCGTGTCGCAGTCATGCCGGCCACCCTATGCACGGGGCGCCGCCCGCTGCTCCAGCTGGCAGGGGCCGACTGCCGACGGGGCGGCGCGGGACCGGTGGCAGTATGTGGGGGTGCGCTACCTCTACCGCGTTCTGGGCACCACCCAGGCCCTCCGCGAAGACGGCACCACCGTGCCGATCGGCGGGGCAAGGCTGCGGGCTCTGCTGACCGCGCTCGCCCTCGCGGGAGGCCGCGCCGTACACGCCGGTGAGCTCGCCGCGGCCGTGTGGTCGCAGCACGAGGACCCGCCCGCTGACGAGACGGCAGCGCTCCAGGCGCTCGTCGGGCGGCTGCGCAGGTCGCTGGGGCGGGAGGCGGTCGGCTCCGTCGAGGGCGGCTACCGGCTGGTGGCGACCCGCGACGACATCGACCTGTACCGCTTCGAGCGGCTGGCCTCCGAGGGCGCGGCAGCCCTCGCGGACGGCGACCCGGTCAAGGCCGCCGACCTGCTCGACGACGCCCTCGCGCTCTGGCGCGGCCCCGCGCTGGCCGACCTGCCCGACGGGGGAGGGGCCGCCGCTGTCCGCGCCGCCGACCGCGCACTGGCCGCACGCCGCCACCGGGCCGAGGCAGCGCTCGCGCTGGGCCATGCCGAATCCGTACTGCCCACGGTGCGGCAGCTCGCCGACGAGCACCCGCTGAACGAGCCGCTCCAGGCGCTGCTGCTGCGCGCCCTGCGCGACGCGGGGCGTACCGCCGAGGCACTGGCGGCGTACGAAACGGTCAGAACCCGGCTCACCGACCAGCTCGGCACCGACCCGAGCCCCGAGCTGCGCGCCCTGCACGCGGAGTTGCTGGCCGACGAGACGGTTGTCCCCGCTGCGAACCGGCCCGCGACGCACTCCACGGCGACGTCCGCCGCAATACATCCCGTACCGCATGCCGCCGCACACGCGGCCGTTCCCCGTGAGCCGCGGCCGTTCCGGCGGGCTCCCGGCAACCTCCGCGCCGGTGTGACCTCGTTCGTGGGGCGGGAGATGGAGATCGACGCGCTGTGCCAGGAGCTCGGCACGGCGCGGCTGGTGACGCTCACCGGGCCCGGAGGGGCGGGCAAGACGCGGCTGTCGGTGGAGACGGCGGCCCGGGCGCGCGCCGAGCGGGGCGCGGAGTGGGCGGACGGCGTTTGGGTGGCCGAACTCGCCGCCGTACGCGACCCGCACGACCAGGGCGCGACGGCCGAGGCCGTGCTCACCGCGCTCGGCGGTCGCGAGACGGTGCTGACCGGCACCACCGCCGAGGGGCTGCGCGCGGCGACCGATCCCATCGCAGGGAACCCCCTCGCCCAGCTCGCCGAGCGCTGTGCGGCCCGCCGGATGCTGCTGGTGCTGGACAACTGCGAGCACCTCATCGACGCGGCGGCCCGGGTGGTGGAGACGCTGCTGGTGGAGTGCCCGGGCGTCACCGTGCTCGCGACCAGCCGCGAACCGCTCGGGGTTCCCGGGGAGTTCGTGCGTCCCGTCGAGCCGCTGCCCGACCCGGTGGCGCTGCGGCTCCTCGCCGAGCGGGGCGCCTCGGCGCGGCCCGGTTTCCGGATCGAGGACGACCCGGAGGCATGCGCGGAGATCTGTCGCCGGCTCGACGGGCTGCCGCTGGCGATCGAGCTGGCGGCGGCCCGGCTGCGCTCGCTGACGCCCGGTCAGCTCGCCCGCCGCCTCGACCACCGGTTCCGGCTGCTGACCAGCGGGAACCGCACTGTCCTGCCCCGTCAGCAGACGCTGCGCGCGGTTGTGGACTGGTCGTGGGAGCTGCTGGACGCGGCGGAGCGTGCGGTGCTGCGGCGGCTGGCGGTCTTCACAGGCGGCTGCGAGCTGGAGCAGGCCGAGGAGGTGTGCGCGGATCTCGTCGAGGAGGCGGACGGAGACGCCGAGGATGCTGCCGCGCTGCTGAGTTCCCTTGTCGACAAGTCGCTGGTGGTGGCCGTACCCGGGGAGGGCGCGGCCGGGATGCGCTACCGGCTGCTGGAGACCGTCGCCGAGTACGCGGCCGAGAAGCTGGACGCGGTGCCCGGCGAACGGGAGCACGCCGAGCGCCGCCATCTGACCGTCTACCGCGAACTGGCCCGGAAGGCCGACCCGTTGCTGCGCGGACCCCAGCAGGTGACGTGGCTGGACCGGCTGGAGTGCGAACACGACAACATCCGCACCGCGCTGCGCCGGGCGATCGCCGCGCGCGACGAGCACGAGGCGCTGTGTCTGATCCTGTCGATGACCTGGTTCTGGCAGCTGCGCGGCCACCGCGCCGACTCGCGCAACTGGAGCGAGGCCGCGCTCTCGCTCGGCCCCGATCCCTTCGCCACGCCGCCGCGTCCCGCGCCACCGCTGTACGAACCGTGCACGGCCACGCCGCCGCCGATGAGCGAGGAGCAGCTGTGGGAGGCCCGGCGCGGGGTGCGGCTGATGGTGCTGGCCGATGCCGAGGACGGCGTCGAGAGTCTGGAGAGCCCTGGGCGGCAGGCCGAACTGCGCAACGTCACCCAGGTCTACTCCCCGGGGATGCCGCAGGTGTGCCGCATCCCCGGCTGTATGTGGTTCTTCGCATGGCTGATGACCGGCAACTTCGGGAAACTTGCCGAGCTGTCCGACGCGTTCGTGGCCGGCTGCCGTGAGCTGGGCTACGAGTGGGAGCTGGCCTTCGCCCTCCAGCTGCGCGCCAAGCTGACCAGCGACCACCCCGCCAGCTGGGAGAGATCGGCGGCGGACGCGGCGGAGAGCCTGGAGATCTTCCGCAGGATGGGGGACGCCTGGGGCGAGGCCGAGGCGCTTTCCGGCCGTGCCGAGGCGCTCACCGCACGCGGGGAGTTCGCCCGCGCTGCCGAGGCGTGCAGGCTGGCCATCACGCGGGCCGAGCAACTGGGCGCCCACAGCCAGGTGCCGCAGCTCAAGTCCCGGCTCGGCTCGGTGCTGGTGGAGCTGGACGACCCGGAACTCGTCGTGGAGGGCGTGCGGTTGATGCGGGAGGCGGTCGAGGAGTCCGAGCACCTCCATGGCGACGGCCCCAACTTCGCGGCCGTCCAGTACGCCGTGCACCTCATCCGGCAGGGGGAGCCCGTGCGGGGCAGGGAGCTGCTGAGCCCGCTGGAGGAGGAGTTCGCCGACCGGGTGCCGCAGCTGTTCGCGGGGATGATCGAGGGGATCACGGCCTGGTCGTACGTCGTCGAGGGCAAGCCGGACGAGGCGCTGGCCAAGCTGCGCGGGTCCATCGTCAAGACCCGCGATCTGATGGCGGAGGCGGTCGCTCCGCACCTGACGCTAAGTCAGCTGCTGAGCGCCGCCCAGGCATTGGCCGCGCTCGGCCGCGGCGAGGAGGCCGGGTCGCTGGTGGGTGCCTACGACGGTCTGTCGCAGCTTCCGGAGGGGCACTTCCCGCACCCCGTCGAGCGCGAGTCGCGGGCGGCCGCGGAGGCGGCTGTGCGGGAAGTGCTGTCTTCCGAGGAGGCGTATGCGAGGGCGTACGCCTCTGGTCGTGACCTCTCCCTCCAAGAGGCCGTCAACCTGGTCCGCGACGCCTGACGGGGTCCCGCCGCGGCCATTGGGTGCCCCGCACTCGCGCGACGGCCGCACCCGCACCGCTGCGTGGGCGCCCTTCGTCTGCGGCCCGGTGGCCCGTGCTGCGCTTGCCCACCCTGCGCCCCTGGCGCAGACTGCCCAAGCGCAGCAGGGTGGGTGCGCTTGCCCACCCTGCGCCCCCAGGCTCTTCGAGCAGGGTGTACCCCCAGGCGCAGAGTGCCCAAGCACAGCAAGTCGGGGCGACAAGGTGGGGCGGCAAAGACCGTCAGGTCTTCTTGCGGAACTTGGAGATGGCGATCGGCGCCGTGACCAGGGTGAGGCCGACGGCCCAGATCACCGTCCACATCACCGGGCTCGCGACCTCGCCCCGTCCGAGCATCAGCCCGCGGGCGGAGTCGGCGACATGGGTGAGCGGGTTGATGTCGGTGAACGTCTTCAGCCAGCCGGGCATGGTGCCGGGCGGCACGAAGACCGAGGAGCCGAACTGGAGCGGCATCAGCACCAGGAAGGAGACGCCCTGCACGGCCTGGGCCGTGTTCATCGTCAGGCCCAGCAGGATGAAGATCCACAGCAGTGAAGCGCCGAACAGCGCGGTCAGCCCGATGGCGGCCAGCATGCCCAGCCAGTGCCCGTGGATGTCGAAGCCGACCAGGAAACCCACGGTCAGCAGCACGGTGACGGCGACCAGCATCCGGCCGATCTCCACCACCGACTTGGCTATCAGCACCGAGGAGCGGGCTATCGGCATGGACCGGAAGCGGTCCATCACGCCCTTGCGGAAGTCCTCGTTGATGCCTGTGCCGACGGCCATCGCGATGGACATGCCCATCATGCCCATCATGCCGGGGATCAGATACTGGATGTACTGCTGCCGGCTGCCGTTGCCGCCGCCCCCTCCGATGGCACCACCGAAGACGTAGACGAACAGCAGCGTGAAGATGATGGGCATCAGCAGTGCGTCCATCATCGACTCGGGGTCCTGCTTGATCTGCAGCGCGTTGCGGCGGACGAGCGCGCCGATGTGCCGCAGGTTGGCCCGCAGTCCGATGCGGCCCTCTACCGTGCCGGGCTTGCCGGGTGCGCGGTCCGTCCCGGACCCGGAGCCGGTCGGGGCCTGCTCGGGCCCGGGTGCTTTGACGGTGGCGGTACTCACGCCGCGACCTCCTCGAGCTCGTTCTCGTCGTCCTGGTGGGTGGCCTTCTGGCCGGTGAGGGCCAGGAACACCTCGTCCAGGCTGGGCAGGTGGGTGGCGATGTCGGCTATCGCGAAGCCGCGTTCGCCCAGCAGCGCGACGACGGCCGTCAGCTGTTCGTCGCTGACGATCGGGACGCTGACGACGCCCGACTCCTCGTCCGCGGTGGCACCGGCAACCCCGTCCAGACCTGCCTGGGCGACGGCTCCGACCATCCGCGTCAGCTCGCCCGGGTCCGCCGGGCGGATCTCCAGCGTGCGGCCGCCGACCTTCGCCTTCAGCTCGGGCACCCGGCCCTCGGCGATGATCCGGCCGCGGTCGACGACCGTCAGCTCGCCGGCCAGCTGCTCGGCCTCCTCCATGTACTGCGTGGTGAGCAGCACGGTGTTGCCGTCGGCCACGATGCTCTTGACCTCGTCCCACACCTCGTTGCGGGTGCGCGGGTCGAGACCCGTGGTGGGCTCGTCCAGATACAGCACCTTGGGGCGGCCGATCATGGAAGCCGCCAGGTCGAGCCGGCGCCGCATACCGCCGCTGTACTTCATCACGGGGCGCCGGGCCGCCTCGGTGAGGGAGAACCGCTCCAGCAGTTCGTCGGCGCGCTTGCGTGCTTCCGTACGGGGCAGGTCGAGCAGCCGCCCGATCATGTAGAGGTTCTCCCAGCCCGCCAGCTTCTCGTCCACCGAGGCGTACTGGCCGGTCAGACCTATCGTGCGGCGCAACTCGCGGGGCTGGCGCACCACGTCGAACCCGGCGACCTTCGCCGTGCCCGCGTCGGGTTGCAGGAGCGTGGAGAGCATCCGGACGAGCGTCGTCTTGCCCGCGCCGTTGGGGCCCAGCACACCCATCACGGTGCCTTCGCGCACATCGAGGTCGATGCCGTCGACGGCCTTCGTCTCCCCGAAGTGTTTGACCAGTCCGCGGACCTCGACCGCGTTCGTCGTCTTCTCTCGCGTCATGCCGCCACTGTGCCAGGCCCCACTGACAAACGACCGACAAACGACCGACAGCCCACCGACACCCGAATCGGACACCCGAGCCGGGTCTGTCGGTGGGCCGTCGCGCCGCTCACTGGAAAGAGCTGCGGAAGGAGTGGTTCGAAGGGGCTACTCGAAGGAGTGCTCCGCCGCCGGGAAGGCGCCCTCGACGACGTCCTCGGCGAAGGCCCGCGCCGCGTCGCCCAGCGTCGTACGCAGCGCGGCGTACTGCTTCACGAAGCGCGGCAGCTTGCCCGGGGTGAGGCCCGCCATATCGGTCCACACCAGCACCTGGGCGTCGCAGTCGTTCCCCGCGCCGATACCGACGGTGGGCACATGCAGCGCCCGGGTGACCTCGGCGGCGACCGGTGCGGGCACCATCTCCAGGACGACGGCGAAGGCCCCGGCGTCCTGGACGGCCTTGGCGTCCCGCATCAACTGGTGCGCGGCCTCCTCGCCGCGCCCCTGCACCCGGTAGCCCATGGCGTGCACGGACTGCGGGGTCAGTCCGATGTGTGCCATCACCGGGATGCCCGACCGCACCAGCAGCCCGATCTGGTCGGCGGAGCGCTCGCCGCCCTCCAGCTTGACGGCCTGCGCACCGGCTTCCTTGACGAGCCTGGTGGCGCTGCGCAGCGCCTGGACCTCGCCCTCCTGGTACGAGCCGAACGGCAGGTCGGCAACGACCAGAGCGCGGTCGGTACCCCGTACGACGGCGGCGGTCAGCATGGTGACCTCGTCCATGGTGACCGGCACGGTCGTCTCGTAGCCGAGATGGCAGTTGCCCATCGAGTCGCCGACGAGCAGGACGGGGATGCCGGCCTCGTCGAAGACGGAGGCGGTCATCGCGTCGTAGGCGGTGAGCATGGGCCACTTCTCGCCCCGCTCCTTGGCGAGTGCGAGGTCGCGCACGGTCACACGGCGATTACGGGTTCCCCCGTAGAGAGTCTGTGGCATGGCTGATGACTCCTGTTGTCGTCTCGAAGCGCCCGTACGGCGTCTCCGGATCTGCGTCCCATGCTGGCACGCCCCTCTGTCACCCGGTAGAGGGCCGGGGGCGGGGTGACGCATGACGAAGTTTTTACGAAACGGAACGATCCCGTTTCGAAAACAGGACCTACGCTGCCTGCCATGAGTAGCCCCAGTTCTTCTGCTGCACCAGAGGTGTCCGGGAAAGCCGAGGCGCTCCACCCGCGCCGGTGGACGGTCCTCGGTGTACTGATGCTCAGTCTGCTGGTCGTCGTCCTGGACAACAGCATCCTCAACGTGGCGATGAAGACCCTCGCCCGGCCCGCGCCCGTCGGACTGGGCGCCACCCAGAGCGAGTTGGAGTGGGCCATCAACGCCTACACGCTCGTCTTCGCCGGTCTCCTGTTCACCGCGGGCCTCCTCGGTGACCGGCTGGGCCGCAAGAAGGTGCTCATGGCCGGGCTGCTGGTGTTCGGCCTGGGCTCCGTGCTGGCGGCCTTCTCCACCGGGCCGGGCGAACTGATCGTCTACCGCGCCCTGATGGGGTTCGGGGCGGCCTTCGTGCTGCCGGCCACCCTGGCCATCCTGATGAACGTCTTCCCGCGCGAGGAACAGCCCAAGGCCATCGGCATCTGGGCGGGCGCCGTCGGGCTCGGTGTCGCCATCGGCCCCATCACCGGCGGATTGCTGCTCGAGCACTTCTGGTGGGGCTCGGTCTTCTTCGTCAACGCACCCGTCGTGCTCGTCGCGCTGGTGGCCAACCTGGCGCTGGTGCCCGACTCCCGCGACCCGGCGCCGGGCCGGCTCGACCCGCTGGGCGTGCTGCTCTCGGTCGCCGGGCTGGTGCTGCTGGTCTACGGGATCATCGAAGGCGGCCAGCTGGCCGACTTCACCGACCCGAAGGTGCTCGCCACCACGGGCGGCGGCGTCCTCGTCCTGGCGCTGTTCCTGCTGCACGAGCGGCGCAGCAGCCATCCAGCGCTCGATGTGCGCTACTTCCGCAATCCCGCGTTCTCCGCCGCAGTCGCCGCGATCGCCCTGGTCTTCTTCGCGCTCATGGGGGTGATGTTCTTCGGCGTCTTCTACATCCAGAGCGTGCGCGGCTTCAGCCCGCTGGAGGCCGGGCTGCTGATGCTCCCACTGGCCGTCGCCCAGATGATCTTCTCCCCGCGTGCCGCCAAGGCTGTCACCCGCTTCGGCGCCAAGGCCGTGTGCACGGTGGGCATGGTGCTGGTCGCCGTCAGCATGTTCGCCTTCACCACGCTGGACGAGACGACGCCACTGTGGCAGTTGGAGGTCATCTACTTCGTGCTCGGCGGCGCGATGGCGTACATCATGCCGCCCGCCACCGTCTCGATCATGCAGTCGATGCCCCGCGAGAAGGCGGGTTCCGGCTCGGCCGTCAACAACACCTTCCGCCAGGTCGGCGGGGCGCTCGGGGTGGCCGTCCTCGGCTCGCTGCTCTCCACCCGCTACCGGGACAGCGTCGACGGCACCCTCGCCGCCGTACCGCACCTGCCCGGCGACGCGCAGCACTCGGCCGGCGAGTCCATCGAGGCCACCCTCGCGCTCGCCGACCGGCTGGGGCCGGCGGGGCGGGCGCTGGTGGACCCGGCCAAGTCGGCCTTCGTGGACGCCATGCACACCACCGTGCTCGTCTCCGGGGCCGTCGCGCTGCTGGGCGCACTGGTCGTCGCCGGCTGGCTGCCCGGCAAGCCCGTTGCGGAGGCCGCGGGGGAAGATGAGACCGGCGGGGAAGAGGAGAAGCAGCCAGTGGGGACGGAGCGGTGAGTCTGCGGTGAAGCGTGCGGGTGACAGGGGTACGGCGGGAGAGCTCCCGGACGCCGGCGAGAACCCGTCCCTCCCGCCCGGAAAGCCCTCCGGCAAGGCGCGCGGGCGTCCGCGCAGCGAGGCCGTCGAGCGCGCCATCCTGGACGCGGTCACACGGCTCCTGGAGGAGGGCGTCTCCTACGACGCCCTCTCCGTCGAGCAGATCGCCCGCACCGCGGGCGTCGGCAAAGCCGCGGTCTACCGGCGCTGGTCCGGCAAGGACGAGCTGTTCCTGTACGTCGTCAAGGAGATGGAGGAGCCGGCGTACGAGGGCCCCGGGGACGGGCCGCTGCGCGAGGTCCTCATCGGGGCCCTGAGCTGGCTGCGCCAGATCGGTCTCGCCAAGCGGCGCTCCACGCTGCTGCGGGTGCTGGCCGGCCATGTGCACAGCCGCCCCGAGCTGTGGAAGCGCTACCACGAAACCGTCATCAGCGCCCGCCGCGAGCGCCTGGCCTTCGTACTGCGGCGCGGGATCGAGCGCGGGGAGCTGCGCGGCGACATCGACATCGACGTCCTCGTCGACATGCTGACGGCGCCGATCCTCGCCCGCATCCTGCTGCGCGACTGGGAAGAGCTGCCCGAGGAGATGCCCCGCCAGATCGTCGACGCCTTTCTGGACGGCCTCCGCCCTCGGAGGTGACATCCCGTCACCGGACGGCGGCCGGTGCGTGGGTCGTGCCCCTACGGCCGGTCAGGGGGCCGTACAGGCTGCGTGAGGGTTGTGTCACAGTGGCGAACCAGCCCCGACCTGCCGGAACCCGAGGGCTGTCGGCTCTCGTCCTTCTCTCAGATTCCACACCGGACTTCAGGGCGAAAGCGGCAGTCGAACCGAAGGGTTCAACTGCATAAAAACGGGCATCGCCTATCGTTCATCGGGCACCAACACAGGCAAGTGAGGACGGACGGCGGATGGCGCGCGTGTACACGTCGGAGGCCACCTTCAGCGAGGACGGCGGGGAACGGCAGGGACTCTGGTCCCGGTTCACCGGCAGCCGCGCCGACGGTGCTTCCCGGGGCTGGTCAGGGCCAGGGAAGTGGCGGCGCGGCTGGATCGTCGCGGTGGCCGCCGTACTCCTGGGGCTCGCCTTCTGGCTGCACGCCGAGGTCCCCAACGCCATCGGCAACCTCGGCTCGCTGTGGGAGACGTTCCTGCCGTGGGGCGGGCTGCTGATCGTCGTGCTGCTGGTCGCCGCCGTGCTGCGCCGGTCGGCCACCGCGCTGATCGCGCTGCTGCTGCCGGTGTTGATGTGGGCAAACCTGTTCGGCGGTCTGTTCGAGGACAAGACCGGCAGCGGTGCCGGTGACCTCACCGTCGTCACCCACAACGTCAACGCGGGCAACCCCGACCCCCGGGGCACTGCCAAGGTGCTGGTCGACTCCGGGGCCGATGTGATCGCGCTGGAGGAGGTCTCCCCCGCGAAGGCAGCCTCCTACCAGGCCGCGCTCGACAGGACGCACCGCTACCACAAGCTCACCGGCACGGTCGGGCTGTGGAGCAAGTACCCGCTGAAGGACACCAGGACGGTCGACATCAAGATGGGCTGGCCGCGTGCCATGCGTGCCACGGTGCAGACGCCCAAGGGCGATGTCGCCGTCTACGCCGCCCATCTGCCGTCGGTCCGGGTGCAATTCCGCTCCGGCTTCACGGCCGGGCAGCGCGATGGCAGCGCCGACGCGCTCGGTGAGGCGATCGCCAACGACCCGGCAGGCAAGGTCCTCCTCCTCGGCGACCTCAACGGCACCATGAACGACCGCGCGCTGGCGCCGATCACCTCCCAGATGCGCTCCGCACAGGGCGCGGCGGGGGACGGCTTCGGCTTCACCTGGCCCGCCTCGTTCCCGATGGCGCGGATCGACCAGATCATGGCCAAGGGCGCCGACCCCGTCTCCGCGTGGACGCTCCCGGCGACCGACAGCGACCACCTGCCGATCGCGGCGAAGATCGATCTGACCGGCTAGGCCATATCCGGCGGATCGCGCGTACCCGGCGGGCAGGGAGCCCCGGATCGCCCGGGCCGGCAGGATTCCACGCCCCGTAACCTCTCGTTTTGCGCCCTGGCACATCTGGCTGCGAGACTTTGTTGCACAGCAAAACATAGGGGCAGTGTCGCCTCGTGCGACCGCCCCGCCCCGAGCCGCGTCGGCTCGCCACCCTCCCTCGAGCACCCGGCCGTCCGGGGCGCTCGGCAATGTAATCGGTTACACCTTCCTTTACGCGAAAGGTTCTCTCCGCATGCCTCTGGCTCTGCTCGCACTCGCCGTGGGCGCCTTCGGAATCGGCACCACCGAGTTCGTGATGATGGGCCTGCTGCCGAACGTCGCCGACGATCTCGGCACGTCCGTACCGACCGCGGGATACCTGGTCTCCGCCTACGCCCTCGGTGTCGTACTCGGTGCCCCGCTGCTGACCGCCGTCGGCGCCCGCGTCCCGCGCAAGCTGATGCTGCTGCTGTTGATGGGGCTGTTCACCCTCGGCAACCTCGCCTCGGCGCTCGCCCCCGGATTCGGCACGCTGCTGGCCGGCCGGGTGCTGGCGGGGCTGCCGCACGGTGCGTTCTTCGGCGTCGGTGCCGTGGTCGCGGCCCGGCTCGTGAAGGAGGGCCGCGCGGCCCGCGCCGTGGCCACGATGTTCCTCGGGCTGACAGTCGCCAACATCGTCGGCGTGCCCGGCGGCACCGCGCTGGGCCAGCAACTCGGCTGGCGCGCCACCTTCGTCGTCGTCACCCTCATCGGGCTGGTCGCGATGTCGGCACTCGCGCTGCTCGTGCCCCGTATGCCGCTTGAGCACCAGGGTGGCGTACGCCACGAACTGCGCGCCCTGGGCAACCGCCAGGTGGTCCTCGGGCTGCTGACCGCCGTCTTCGGCTTCGGCGGCGTGTTCGCCGTCTACAGCTACCTCGCCTCGATGATGACCGAGGTCACAGGGCTTGCCGACACCTCGGTCACCTGGGTGCTCGCCCTCTTCGGCATCGGTATGACGCTGGGCACTCTGATCGCAGGCCCGCTGACCGACCGCGCCCCGCGCCGCACCCTGTATGTGGCGCTGGGTCTGATGGCCGCCCTGATGGTCACCTTCCACTTCGCGGCGCCCGTGAAGTGGGCCGCGCTGGCGCTGGTGGGGCTGCTGGGGGCCGTCGGCTTCCTGATCACCACGCCGGTCCAGATGCTGGTGATGCGGGCCGCCTCGCACGCGCCCACCATCGCCTCGGCCTCCAACCACTCGGCGTTCAACCTCGCCAACGCGGGCGGCGCGTGGCTCGGCGGTGCCGTCATCGCCGCCGGCTGGGGCTGGACATCCCCCACCCTGGTCGGCGCGGCCCTCGCCCTGGCCGGGCTCGCCATAGCCGTCACGGCGGGCGTACTGGACCGCGGCGACTCCCGCGTGGTCGCTCGCGCCGGCGAGCTGCCTGTGGAGGCGCACTCGACCCACTAGGTAGGCCGTGTCCGGCGGTGCTTGCCCTCCTCCCTGTGCTGGGACGGGGCTGCCCCTGCCCGAAGCGCGCAGACTGCGGGTGGGTCGTGGTCGAGCGCGCAGTTTCCCGCGCCCCTTCGGGGCGCACACCCTCCGCGGGGTACGCGGGATCGACTCTGCACAACATGGGGCGTTCGCGTCGTGGGGGAAATGTGTGACCTGAGTCACCTCGTATGTCAGTGGCAGTTGCCCCGGTACCTGCATACGCTCATCGGCATCTCCACGGTTTCCCAACTCGCCTTCAAAGAAGGCGAGTTGGGGAGGTCGTGAGGGGTGCTCGTTCGACCCTTCGCACAATCTGCTCGCGCACCCGTGGGGTCGTCCATGTTCTAGAGGGAGGAACTCGTATGAGATCCCGTTCGGCCCGTCTCGCTGTCACAGCCTCAGCAGTGGCGCTCCTCGGCACCCTGGCCGCCGCGGCGCCGGCCGTTGCCGCCCCCGCCGACAACGCTCCGCCCGCCGCCCCGTCCTCCGCGCAGCAGGCCGCCGCCTGGGAGTTCGTGGCCTTCTACCCCAACAAGACGCAGTGCCAGAACGGCGGTGCGTACTACCTCCGGCACGGCTACAGCGAATACATCTGCCAGCTGGACCCGATGCGCGGCTGGGCGCTGTTCGTCCAGTAGGGACCTCTCGGGCCCCGGAACGCTGGGGGAGATCCGCAGCCCCGCCCGGGGCCTGGCCTCACACCACCCCTGCATCGCGCGCCATAAGCGCGGCCCGCACCCGGTTGTCGACGCCGAGAACGGCCAGTATCCGGCTCACATGCGCCTTGACCGTGCTCTCCCGCATGGCCAGAGCGCCAGCGATCTCCGCATTGGCCGCGCCCTCCGCCAGGAGAGCCAGCACCTCGCGCTCCCGCGGGGTGAGCCCCTCCACAGCGGCCCGGGCCGCAGCCGCCCGGGCCGCGCCGCGCCGGTGGTGCCGGTCGATCAGCCGGCGCGCCGCCGCGGGGTGCAGCATGGCGGAGCCCGCGGCCACCAGGTGCACGGCGCGCAGGATCTCCGCGGGGTCGGTGTCCTTGAGCAGGAAGCCGTCCGCACCCGCGGCGAGCGCGTCGTAGACGTACGCGTCCAGGTCGAAGGTGGTCAGCGTGATCACTCGCGGCGGCCGGGGCAGGGCGCGGAGCCGCGCGGTGGCGGTGATGCCGTCCGTACCCGGCATCCGGACGTCCACCAGTGCGACATCCACCCGGTGCGCGGTCGCCGCCGCGACGGCCTCGGCACCGTCCCGTGCCGCGGCGACGAGTTCGAGGGTGCTGTCGCCCTCGATCAGATCGGTGAGGCCCAGCCGGACCAGCGCGTCGTCATCGACGATCATGACGCGGATCACTCGCTCCGCCCCCTCTCCGAGTGCGGAATACGGGCAACCAGACGCCAGCACGTCTCCCCGCCGGGCGCCTCGTGCGGACCCGCCGACAGCTCGCCGCCCAGCGCTTCGACCCGCTCCCGCAGCCCGACCAGACCGTAGCCGGACGGCGGCAGGCGGAGCGGCCCGGACGCGGGCCCCGTCCCGTTGACGGCCTCGACCAGGGTGACCGGCGGGCCGTAGCCGACGGCGATCCGCACGGCCGACTCCGGCGCGTGCTTGCGGGCGTTGGTCAGCGCCTCCTGCACGATCCGGAGGACCGCCAGCCGGTGCGCGGCGGGGGCGCGCGCCGGAGCCTCGTCGAGCACCGCCGTGACCCGCTGCCCCGCGGCCCGCGCCTCGGCGACCACGTCCGCCGGATCCCGGAGCGCCGGTCCCTCGGCTCCGCCCCCGCGCGCCCCGTCCCCGCACGCCGGACCGCTGTCCGCTCCGCAGTACTGATCGCCGTCATGGCCGGTGTCCGGGTCGCGCAGCGCGCCGAGGACGTCCCGCAGATCGGTCAGCGCTTCCGTGGCTGCCGTGCGCAGCAGCCCGACCCGGTCCGCCACCCGTTCCGGCAGGGCCTCCTTACGGGTGGCCAGTACGCCCGTGTGCAGCGCGATCAGGCTCAGCCGGTGCGCCAGTACGTCGTGCATCTCCGCCGCGATGGCCGCCCGTTCCGCGAGCCGCGCCGAGCGCTCCCGCAGCATGCGCTCCGTACGCAGGTGCTCGACACGGGCGTCGAGGGCTTCCACCAGCCGCCGCTTGCCGCCTGTCCACAGCCCCAGCACCACCGCGAGGACCGGCAGCAGCACCGGCCCGTAGGAGCGGGTTTCCCACAGATGCGGAGCGGGCCCCAAGTGCAGGGCGAGCGCAGCCGCGTTGACCGTCACCGCGAAGAGAACGGCGCAGCCCGCCGCGCGTGGTCGCCCGCGGGAAGCGAGGTGGGAGAGCGCCACCAGCAGGGGCAGGACGAGCCCGGCCAGCCCGGCCACGGCGCCGGTCAGCGCGGCGACCGCCGACGGCCACCGGTGCCGTACGGCGAGCGACAGACCGGCCGTCACGGCGAGGGCGACCCAGACGGAGCCGTACCGGGCCCCGTTGCCGAGGGCGGCCTCCTGTACGGAAAGTGCTGTCGCGAGCGCCACGACGGCGCCATCGGCCCACCGCGTCGCCCGCGGGCCCGGCCGGCCCCGTATCTGCGCGTCCACCGGACCGAGCCTAGGGACGGACCGCGCTCAGCGGCTCCGACCTGTGAACGCCGTCACCCCCGACTTTCGTAGGGGGTTGCCGTCGCATGACGGCGGATTCTCTCCCCGGGTGCCGCTCCTAGCGTCGCCGCCATGAACGACTCGCACGTCAAGAGCACCGCCCCCAACACCGCCCTGAACACGGCTTTTCCGCCCGGCGCCGGTCCGGCGGCGGCCCCTGAGGGGAACCCTGGGACCACCCCTGACGAGAGCGCCCGGCCGCGCCGTCCCGGCAGCCCGGGGCTGATGTTCCTCGCCGAGGCGCTGACCGACATACGTACCACCGGGGCCCTCGCCCCCAGCGGTCGCCGCCTCTCCGGGCTGCTGGCCGAGCCCGTACGCCGCCAGGCCGGGCACCGCCCCCTCACGGTGCTGGAAGTGGGCGCGGGCACCGGTCCGGTCACCCGGCTGCTGCTGGACGCGCTCGGCGAGGGCAGCAGACTGGATGTCGTCGAGAGCAATCCCCGCTTCGCCGCCCGGCTGCGGGCGCTGGCCGGAGCGCACCCCGGCGAGGCGCAGGTGAGCGTGCGGGAGACGCGGATCGAGCGCTGGCAGCCCGGCCACCGCTACGACGTGATCGTCTCCGGGCTGCCCTTCACCAACTTCCGCCCGGCTCAGGTCGAGACCGTCATGGAGCGCCTGCTGACGCTGCTGAAGCCGGGCGGCACCCTCACCTACTTCGCGTATCTGGGTACCGCCCGGGCACGCCGGCTGTTCGCGTCGGCGGCCGAGGCGAACAGGCACCGCGCGGTGGAGGCCGTCCTCGCGGGCTACCGCGACCGGTGCCGCGCCGGCTCCAGCACCGCCTGGGCCAACCTCCCGCCCGCCCGCGCCTGGTGGCTGCGAACGCCCCCGACAGCGGCCGTCAGCCCTCCCGCCACCGATTGGTGATCGGCAGCCGGCGGTCCTTGCCGAAGCCCTTGGGGGAGATCTTCGTGCCCGGCGGGTACTGGCGGCGCTTGTACTCGGCGCGGTCCGTCATCCGCAGCACCCGCACCACGGTCTCCGCGTCGAAGCCCGCCTCGACGATGGCCGCCGCGCCCTGGTCGCCGTCGACGTACCGCTTCAGGAGGCGGTCGAGGACGTCGTAGTCGGGCAGCGAGTCGGTGTCCACCTGGCCGGGGGCCAGCTCGGCGCTGGGCGGCTTGGTGATGGAACGCTCGGGGACGGGCGGGGTCTGGCCGCGCTCGTGGGCAGCGCGGTTGCGCCACTTCGCGAGGCGGAAGATGTTCGTCTTGTAGACGTCCTTGATCGGGCCGTAGGCGCCCACCGCGTCGCCGTACAGCGTCGAATAGCCCACCGCCAGCTCGGACTTGTTGCCCGGGGCCAGCACGATGTGGCCCTCCTGGTTGGAGACGGCCATCAGCAGCGTGCCGCGCAGCCGCGCCTGGAGGTTCTCCTCGGCGAGCCCGGTGAGGCCGAGCGAGCCCATGTACGCGGCGAACATCGGCTCGATCTCGACGGTGCGGAAGTTGAGCCCGGTGCGCTCCGCCAGCTCGGCGGCATCCTCCTTCGAATGCTCCGAGGAGTACCGCGACGGCATCGAGATGCCGTACACGTTCTCCGCGCCGATCGCATCGCAGGCGATCGCGGCCGTCAGGGCCGAGTCGATGCCGCCGGACAGCCCGATCAGCACCGAGCGGAAGCCGTTCTTGACCACATACGCGCGCAGCCCGACCACCAGCGCTGTGTAGATCTCCTCGTCGTCCTCCATACGCGGCGCCTCGCCACCGGTGGCCTCAGGCTCGTAGGCGGGCAGCGGCTCGGCCGAGAGGACGCGGTGCTCGACTCGCAGCCCGTCGTCCACCTCACCCGACGGCGGTGTCGCGGCGGCAGCCGGCAGCTCCAGGTCGAGGACGAGACACTGCTCTTCGAACTGCGGCGCACGCGCCAGCACCTGCCCGTCGCTGTCGACGACGATCGAGTCGCCGTCGAAGACCAGCTCGTCCTGGCCGCCGATCATGGCCAGATACGCGGTCGTGCACCCCGCCTCCTGCGCGCGCTTGCGCACCAGGTCCAGCCGGGTGTCGTCCTTGTCCCGCTCGTACGGCGAGGCGTTGACCGACAGCAGCAGCCCCGCGCCCACGGTGCGTGCCGCCGGGACCCGGCCGCCCTCCTGCCACAGGTCCTCACAGATGGCGAGCGCCACATCCACGCCGTGCACACGCAGGACGGGCATGGTGTCGCCGGGCACGAAGTAGCGGAACTCGTCGAAGACGCCGTAGTTCGGCAGATGGTGCTTGGCGAAGGCCAGCACGATCTCGCCGCGGTGCAGCACGGCCGCCGCGTTCTGCGGGGCACCGGCGGGCTGACCGTAGCGGGGCTGGGCCTGCTCGCAGCGGTCGAGATAGCCGACGACGACGGGCACCTCGCCCAGCCCTTCGTCGGCCAGCCGCCGCGCGAGCTCCCGCACGGCTGTGCGGCTCGCCTCGACGAACGACCGGCGCAGCGCCAGGTCCTCGACCGGATACCCGGTCAGCATCATCTCCGGGAACGCGACCAGATGGGCGCCCTGTTCGACGGAGTGCCGGGTCCACCGGAGGACAGCCGCGGCATTGCCCTCCAGGTCGCCGACGGTGGAGTCGATCTGATTCAGCGCGAGACGTAGTTGAGCCACGCAGCCGAGTGTAATCGTCGGGCTGACGTTATGGCCGGGAGAGGTCCCGGAACCTTTCCCGGGACCTCTCCGAAACGACTACTTACGGTAGCCAAGCACCGTCATCATCCCTGCCTCACCGTGATAGACGTTGTGGCAGTGGACCATCCACAGCCCCGGATTGTCCGCGTCGAAGTCCACCTCCAGAGTCTTCCCCGGCAGCACGATCGCGGTGTCCTTACGGGGTCCGCCGTCCGGCAGCGCGAAAGTGTGGCCGTGCAGATGCATCGGGTGCCACATCTCCGTCGTGTTCACGAAGCGCAGCCGCACCCGCTCACCCGCAGTGACGGCATGCCGCTGCCGCGGGTCGTACTGCTTGCCGTTGAGCCCCCAGTCGTACTTCGCCATGGAGCCGGTCAACCGCAGCGTGACCGTACGGTCCGGCTTGCCCGGCTCCAGCCGCGCCGAGCCCGCCGCCTTCAACTTCTCGGCGGTCAGCGGCGTGCCCGCCAGCTCCTTCGGACGGACCGCGGGAGAGGGGGCAGCGCCTGAGCCGGTACGCAGCAGCGCCCGGGCCGTCGCCTTCTTGCCCTCGGCCAGCGCGGTGAGCGGGAAGACACCGTCCTCCGCCGTCACGAGCACGTCGTACCGCTCGCCCATACCGAGCAGCAGCGCGTCGGTAGCGGCGTGCTCGACTTGATAGCCGTCGGCGTGCGTGACCGTCATCCGATGGCCCCCGAGCGCGACGCGGAAAGCCGTGTCCCCGCCCGCATTGATGAAGCGGATCCGGATACGGTCACCCGGCTTCGCCCGAAAGCTCTCGGGGTCTGCCGGGACCCGGCCGTTGACCAGATAGTGCGGGTACTTCACATCACCTGCGTCCCCGCCCAGCACCTCACTGGCAGCCCCCATCATCATCCGCGAGGGACCGCCCTTCCCGGGCGACGGCTCGGAACGGCCACCCATGCCGTGCATGCCGTGCCCACCGTGGTCCATGCCCTGGCGCAGTTCGGTCAGGACGGAGTCCGGTGTCGACCCGTCGACGCCGTCCACCCAGTCGTCGAGTACGACCACCCACTCCTTGTCGTACCGCAGCGGCTCCTTCGGGTCCTCGACGATCAGCGGCGCATACAGCCCGCGGTCCTGCTGGACGCCGGAGTGCGGATGGAACCAGTACGTGCCCGGCTGCGGGACAGCGAACCGGTAGGTGAAATCGGCGCCCGGCCGGATCTCCCGCTGGGTGAGCGCGGGCACCCCGTCCATGTCGTTGCGGAGGGCGAGCCCGTGCCAGTGCGCGGAGGTCGCCTCCGGCAGATGGTTGGCGAGGGTGAGCGCGAGCGTGTTGCCCGCGGTCACCCGGATCTCCTTGCCGGGCACCCGATCGCCGTACGCCCAGGTCGGCACGGTGGTGCCGGAGCCCAGTTCGAGCCGGGTGCGGGTCGCGGTGAGCCGCACCTTCTCCGTACGGCCCTTGGGCCGCTCCGCCTCGGCGGCCCGGACCTCGGGCCCGCCCGGCTCGACGTATCCGTCGGAGCCCTTACCGGAGCCCTCACTGTTCGAGCAGGCCCCCAACAGCCCGGCCCCGGCAAGGGCCGCGCCGGTTCCGAGCACGGCTCGCCGCGTGGGAAGGGAACGCATGTGTGTACCTCACGATGTTGTCGGATCACTTGCGAAACCGCGCACACGTCCTCTCTCCACCCCAGCTATGGGCGCCACCCGCAGACAAACGGCTTCCAGCCCGGGCGGAGCCCACCGACACGACCTGTCGGCGGCAGCCGAAAACCCAAGGGGGCGTGCCCCCACAAGCACTCAGCGGCAGCCGAAAGCGAAAGGAGGCGTGCCCCCACATCCCCAGGCAGAGAGAGGCAGAGAGAGAACGTGCGGGGCCCTCTCAGGTCCGCAGCACCGACAACTGCGCAAGCCTCAACGCCGTCCGAGGCGGCGGCAACGGCCACAACACCCGCAACACCGGGGCACGGTACGGCGCCCACGAACCGGCACCCCGCACCACCAGCACTGCCGCCCCCAGCAGCGCGGCAGCCGTCCACACACCCAGTACGGCCAGACAAACAGAGCGCGGGTCCATCCACGTCCCGTGCCCGTCGTCATGAGCCGGAGCGTGGCCCTCGGTCACGTGGTGGCCCAAGGCGTGGTCCGAAACCGGAGCCGCGGAGACGTGCTCCATCACGGGACGCTCGGGCACAAGGTGCCCGAGCGAATGCATGGTGACGATCCCCAACAACAGCGCGGCAAGCAGCAGTACCCGCCCGCACCACACGGTGCGGGCGCCGGGTGCACGCTCGCCGGTCAGCATGCGATCACCCTAACCGTATGCGGGGCGGGGGTATGCAGCGGCCCGCACGGGTCCCGCACCGGTGCAACCCGGCGCGGTACCGGGGCAGACCGGCGCGGCACCGCGACGCCGCGCCGGTTTCCGCAGGCTTCCTCCGTATTTGCCGATGCCCTGGCGGTGTTCGGTCATTGACGTGAACTCGCCACCGCGCACAGGATGCCCAGCATGTTGGAGGCTCTTGATCTCGACCCCGTCCAGCAGCAGGTCTACGAGGCGTTGGTGGACGGTGCCGTGACCGTCAACGAGCTGCGTGCCGCCGCCGGGGTGAGTGCCGCCCGCGTCCGTGCCGCACTCGCCTCCCTGGAGAAGCTGAACCTGGTGGGACGCTTCTCCGCGGACGGTGCCAGCAGGGTGGACGGTGCCGGCAATGCGGACGGGGGCGGCAAGGGAGCTGAACGCTATCTGCCGGTGGCCCCCGAGATCGCCTTCGAGTCGCTGCTGCTCGCCCGTGAGGAGGAGATTCACCGCACACGCCGCCATATCCAGCATCTGGCGGCCCGCTTCCGGGCGCACACCGCGGGCCGCGATCCGCTGGAGCTGGTGGAGATCGTCACGGGGCGGGCGGCCGTCATCCGCCAGGTCGACCAGCTCCAGCGCAGCGCACGCGCCGAGATACGGGGCATCGACCGGCCGCCCTATGCCAACAGCGACCCCGACCGCCTCGACCCGAAGACCGGCATGATGCCGGTGCAGGCCCAGATGATGCGGCGGGGCATCAGTTACCGGGTGATTTACGACACAGAAGGGCTCGCCACCTTCCACCGGTTCGACAAGGACATCGGCGCAGCGGCCGAACTGGGCGAGGACGCCCGGGTGATGGCGGACACCCCGACGAAGATGCTGATCGCGGACGACCGCATCGCGCTGATCCCGCTGCGCGCCGCGCCGAACGAGCTGGCCAGCAGCGTCGTCGTACACCCCTCCGGGCTGCTGGAGGTGCTGTGCGAGTTCTTCGAGGTGCTGTGGGGCAGGGCGCTGCCGATCTCGGAGTATCTGTCGGGCCGCCGCCCGGGGGCGCCGGACGGACCCAGCCCGCAGGAGGCCAAGCTGCTGGCGCTGCTGACGACCGGTATGACGGACCAGGTGATGGCCCGCCAACTGGGCATCAGCTACCGCACCTTCCAGCGGCGGCTGCACGGGCTGATGGAGCGCCTCGGCGCAACGACCAGGTTCCAGCTCGGCGTTCGCGCGGCCAGTCTCGGCTGGCTCCCACAGACGCAGTCGCAACCTCAGACACAGACACAGACACAGACGCAGACACAGGAACAGACACCGGCGCCGGCACCGGACCCTGCCCGAACCGCCAAGAATGCCCCCTCGTAAGGCAATTGAGAATCTACCCGCGTCACCCGGGACCCCTTGTCCTGCTCGGAACAGGCGCCTAGCGTTCCGATCGCGCACCCCACAGCGCATCCCCCACACGAGGAGGCACCCTCCCCATGGCAGTGACGCGCAAGAAAGTTGCCCTCGGTATATCGGCGGCGGTGGCCGCGGCGGCCATCGGCACCGTCACGGCGCTCCCCGCGAACGCGACTCCGGAGGCGCAGCCGGAAGGCACGGTCGTCGGCGCGAGCTCGGCGAAGGCCGTCAAGGGCAGCTACATCGTCACGATGAAGAAGTCGGCCGTGAGCACCAAGTCGGCCGCCGCGAAGGGCAAGTCGGTCATCGCCGACCACGGCGGCAAGGTGCGCAAGACCTTCACCAAGGCCCTCAACGGGTACTCCGCGAAGATGTCCGCCGACGAGGCCAAGAAGCTGGCGGCCGACCCGGCGGTCGACAAGGTCTACGCGAACCAGAAGCACTCCCTCGCCGGCGAGCAGGCCAACCCGCCGTCCTGGGGCCTGGACCGGATCGACACGCCCGATCTGAAGCTGGACAAGAAGTACGTCTACCCGGACGGCGCGGGCGAGGGCGTGAACGCCTACATCATCGACACCGGCGTCCGCACCACGCACAAGGACTTCGGCGACCGCGCCAAGAGCGGCTTCGACGCGGTCGACGGTGACGACGACGCCTCCGACGGCAACGGGCACGGCACGCACGTCGCCAGCACGGTCGCGGGCGAGGCGCACGGCGTCGCGAAGAAGGCCAACGTGGTCGCCGTCCGCGTCCTGGACGACCAGGGCTCCGGCACCACCGAGCAGGTCGTCCAGGGCATCGACTGGGTCACCAAGAACGCCAAGGCCCCCTCGGTCGCCAACATGTCGCTCGGCGGCGGCGCCGACGAGGCGCTGGACAAGGCCGTGCAGAACTCCATCAAGGCCGGTATCACCTTCGCGGTGGCCGCGGGCAACGAGTCCACGGACGCCGGGAACAACTCGCCGGCCCGGGTGAAGGAAGCCATCACGGTCGGCGCGACCGACAACAAGGACGCCCAGGCCGACTTCTCCAACTACGGAGATGTCCTCGACCTGTACGCCCCCGGCGTGGACATCACCGGAGCCTGGAACACCGGCGACGACGCCACCGACACCATCTCCGGCACCTCGATGGCCTCGCCGCACGTCGCGGGCGCCGCGGCGGTCTACCTCTCGGGTCACAAGGACGCCAAGCCGGACGCCGTCTCCAAGGCGCTGACCGAGGGCGCGTCCAAGGATGTCGTCGGCAACCCGGGTCAGGGCTCGCCCAACCTGCTGCTGAACGTCGTCAAGTAACACGCAACTGAACAACAGTGGGTGACGAGGAACGACACTCGTCCGACACCCCCACCTTCCGCGGCCCGGTGCCCCACACACCGGGCCGCGGTCCTGTGTGCTCTGCCGGTGGTGTCACTTCCGCTTGCTGGCCAGCATCAGCGTCCACCACGGGCCCCCGGGTCCGTCGCTCACCCCCACACCGGCGTCTCGGTAGGCGCAGTTGGTCAGCGCTGCGCGGTGCTTCGGGCTGCGCATCCACGCCCGCACCACTTCGGCGGCGTTCCCCTGGCCCCGGGCGAGGTTCTCTCCCACACGCCGGAACCGGTAGCCCTTGGCGGCCACCCGTCGGCCGGGGGAGCCGCCGGGCCGGGTGTGGGAGAGGCGCCGGGCATCTGCCATCCGCGTGCTGTGCTGCTGCGCGGCCCTCCGCAGCGCCCCGTTTCCGGCGACCACGGGGCAGCCGGCCCGGACCCGCTCCGCATTGACCAGCGCGAGGACCCCGGCGCGCCCCGGCGCGGCACCGGCCTCCCACCCTGTGGCGGTCACCAGCGCCAACGCGAGCCCGAGGGCCGCACCGCGCCCGGCGAACCGGCTGAACGCGAATTCCATACGTCCCTCTCATTCCTCGTCAGCTTCGAGGCGCCCTTAATGACACTTTAGAGGCGATTACCAGTAAATCGGCTCATTGCCTTCTGTGTATGCGGCGATCTGGCCGAGCACGGTCTGGCCGTTGCGGGAGGCCGGCGGTGTACGGCGGCGGCGATGCGAGATCCGTCTGTGAAAGGTGCTGCGCGGAGCATTGACGCCCCATCTGCCTCACCCTATGTTGCGTTCGGCAGATGGGATGACGTCCGATATTTCGAACGACTCGACTGGGCTCGGACGCCCTCCCTCCCCGACCTCCCACGGCGCGCGCATGCGTGTCCCCTGACCTCCGCCCCAGCCGCACACCGAGAAGGCACTGAATTTCCGGGGTGTCGAACCGGTTCGGCGCAGCCCTCGACTGTGTCGAACCGGTTCGACGCAGCCCCTCCGACATCTCGCAGGAGCCGCAACGATGGTGCTACCGAGAGCGCGACAGATACGTGCGAGAGCACGGCAGCGACGGCCGGGAACGGGACAGGTCCGTGCGGGCCTGTCCGTGGCGCTGGCCGTCGCGCTGGGGATCGGCCTGGTGGGCGCGGGCCCGCCGGTGTCGGCGTCCGCCGCCGAACTGCCGACCGTGGACCGTGAGGGCGAGCTCACCGTCGACCTCGGCAAGCAGACCGGCCCGTTCCACGGCGGCGCGTCCGGATCCCTCTACGGGCTCTACGGGCAGGACGTACCGACGAACAACCTCATCGAGGGAATGAACCTGCGCACCGTCTCCACCAAGGCGCAGGACGGACCGCAGCACCCGGGCGCCGACGCGCTCGAGGTCGTCAAGCCGCTCGCGGACAGCACGGACGGCGATGTCTACATCTATATGACCGACATCCACCGCGGCTTTCCCTACCAGTGGGAGGGGGACACGCCGGCGGAGAAGATGCGGATCTACAAGGAGAAGATCGCCAAGCAGGTCGACCAGGTCCGGAAACTGCCCGCGAAGTACCAGGACAACATCGTCTTCGTGCCCTTCAACGAGCCCGAGGGCAATATGTTCGGCACCGGCAAGTGGAGCTACAACGGCACCAGTTGGCTGGACAAGCCGGACGACTACTTCGCCGCATGGGACGACGTGAACCGGCTGATCAAGGACAAGATGCCGGATGCGCGGATCGCCGGACCCAACACCAGTGTTCTGTTCCCCCAGGTCGAGGGTTTTCTGAAGCACGCGGTGCAGTCC
This sequence comes from Streptomyces sp. 8N114, assembly GCF_052245835.1. Classification (NCBI taxonomy): domain Bacteria; kingdom Bacillati; phylum Actinomycetota; class Actinomycetes; order Kitasatosporales; family Streptomycetaceae; genus Streptomyces; species Streptomyces sp. 8N114. Next base: position 167,474 of record NZ_JBQQBT010000005.1, read on the forward strand.
GGCACCGTCCCCGAGGTCATGACCTGGCACGAGCTGAGCCACCCGGAGCAGATCCGCACCAGCGTCAGGAAGTACCGCGGCTGGGAGAAGGATGCCTTCGCCGGTACCGCGCACGAGGGCACCGAACTGCCCGTCAACATCAATGAGTACGCGTACAACTACCACACCTCGGTCCCCGGCCAGATGATCCAGTGGATCTCCGCGATCGAGGAGTCCAAGGTCGACGCCGACATCGCGTACTGGAACATCGACGGCAATCTGTCGGACTCGGCCGTCCAGTCCAACCGCGGCAACGGCCAGTGGTGGCTCTACCAGGCGTACGGCAGCATGACCGGCAGTACCGTGCAGGTGAACCCGCCCTTCCCGGGCGAGAACTACACCATGCAGGGCGTGGCGTCCCTGGACGAGAAGAAGCGCCAGGCGCGGACGATCTTCGGCGGCTCCGACGGCGGCGGGCACATCACGTTCGACCATGTGCCGGACGATGTCTTCGGGGACACGGTGCACGCCTGGATCCGCGAGATCCCGTGGACCGGGCAGATCGGCGACTCCGCCCGGCCGCGGCTGATCGCGGAGAGAGACGTCAAGGTCCGCGACGACGGTTCGGTGGCGTTCGACTTCGGCGACGACGGCATGCCGGCGCTGAAGGAGTCGTCGGCGTACGAGATCGTCCTCGCCCCGGGCGGCAGGGACACGGAGACTGCGGCTCCGACGACACGGTGGGAGGCCGGTTACGAGGCCGAGGACGCCGCGCACACCGGCTCCGGCTACAGCAAGAACGGTCCCGAGGGCTCACCGTCCGACGTGGCGAAGTTCTACACCTCGGGCGGTCACGACGTCGGGGGCCTGCGGACGGGCTCCGATGTGAAGCTCGACTTCACCGTCGACGTGCCCGAGGACGGCACCTACGACCTGAGCGTCTTCGCCAACTCGCTCAACACCTTCGACAAGGTCAAGGAACAAGGCCCCACCAATGTGTTCCTCACGGTGGACGGCGGCGCCGAGCAGGAGCTGTCCCTGCCACTGGGCTACAAGTGGGTGGTTTGGGACCACACCGACACCACCGTCAAACTGACCAAGGGCAAGCACACCCTCTCGCTCGCGGCCAAGAACCTCGACGGCAAGCGGGCCACCAAGGGTGACGCGATCGTCGACCGGCTCACGCTCAGCCTGCCCGGCCCCAAGGCCGAGAAGGCGGTTTACGAGGGCGAGCTGGCCGCGCTGGACGGCGGGCGCCCCGTCTACGACCAGGGCGGCGTGACCGGCGCGGGGGCTGCGGAGGTCAAGAAGGGCGACAGCGCGACCTTCTGGGTCTACTCGCCCGCCGACACGGAGTCCACGCTCGCCCTCGCCACCCGAGGGGCCGGCCAGGCGCAGCTCAGCGTGAACGGCCAGGAGGCACTGCGCGTCACGCCGTCGGACAAGAAGGTGGCCGCGTCCCTGTCCGGCGGCATCAACAAGGTCACCGTCACCGGGAAGTCGGGCACGATGCTCGTCGACCACCTCGCCGCCGAGCGGACCTCCAAGGCCCTCGAACCGACCGTCTACCAGGCCGAGGACGCCGAGCTCGCCGGTTCCGCCGAACCGGCGAAGCTGTCGCTGGCCGACGACGGCTCCGCGGTACGTGGCATCGGCGGCAAGCCGGGCAACGGCAACACCGCGACCTTCCAGGTCAAGGCCGATAAAGCGGGCCGGTACGCCATGCGTGTGCGCTACTCCAACCCCGAGCAGTCCGAGGCCACCCACTACAACCCGGACCCGCTCGCCCGGCCCGCGGACATCTCCGTCAACGGAGCCGAGCCGCGCCGCACGCTGTTCCCGCACACGTTCCACGAGAACAACTTCTGGGAGCAGACCGTCCCCGTGCAGCTGAAGAAGGGCAGCAACACGATCCGGTTCTCGGCCGAGGAACTGCCCAACTTCGACGGCAAGTCCTACGCGTCCGACACGTTCCCGGGCATCCTGCTGCGCTCGCGGTACGCACCCGTGCTCGACAAGATCACGCTCGCACCGTTCGCGGAACGGCCGTAGAAGCCGTCGGCGGCCCTCGGACGAGGGGTGAGGGCCGCCGACAGTCCGCCGACAGTCAGTCGGCAGCCGGCCGCAGCACGTCAACCGCCCGAAAGAGAAGGCAGCATGGTCACCATTGGCGATATCGCCCGCGCCGCCGGAGTGTCACGCAGTACGGCGTCGTACGCGCTGTCCGGCAAGCGCTCCATCTCCGAGGAGGTACAAGAACGCGTCCGGGACGCGGCCCGGGAGCTGGGCTACACGCCCAACGCCGGTGCCCGGGCGCTGGCCACCGCGGAGACGAGGGTGATCGGGCTGCTCGCCCAGTTCTTCGAGGACGAGTTCGCCCCGGCCATGCTGCAGTACATCCGCGGCGTCAGCGACACCGCGCGGGCGCTCGGCTACGACACGCTGCTCGTCACGGAGGCCGACGGCGCCCGCGCACTCCGCCGGATCACCTCCTCGCGGATGGTCGACGGCGTCGTCCTGCTCAACGTCGCGCAGGACGACGCCCGGCTGCCCCTGCTGCGCAAGGCCCCGCAGCCCGGCACGCTGGTCGGACTGCCCGGCGACTGCTCCGGAGTGGACGTCTTCGACCTCGACTTCGAGGCGGCAGGGCGGCTGATGGTCGATCACATGTACCGGCTGCACCACCGCGAACTGATCCTCGTCTCGCAGCCCGCGCACGTCGTCGAGCGGGGCGGCGCCTACGTCTGGCGGCTGCAGAACGCGGTGGCCCAGCAGGCACGGGCCCGAGGGATCCGGCTCCACGCGTCCTTCGGCGAGTCACAGCAGCCTCAGGTCGGGCGGTCCCTGCACGCGCTGCTCGACGCCCATCCGACCGCCACCGGTCTGCTGCTGGGCAACGAGGCCGCCGCCGCGGCCCTGCCGTCGGTGCTGCACGCACGCGGACTCGCGGCGCCGCGGGACCTGTCGGTCGTCGGCCGGTACTCCGACGAGTTCGCCCGCACCTTCTCCCTGCCGTTCTCCTCGATCGAGAGCGCGCCGGACCGGCTCGGCGAACTTGCCGTGACCCAGCTGGTGCGCCGCATCGTCTCGCCGGAGAACCGCGCGGAGCCGCACGTCCTGCGTCTCCTCCCGCCCGAGCTCGTCGACCGCGGCAGTACCGGGCCGCCTCCCGCAATACCCAGCACCTCATCTGTTCAAGGAGGAACATCATGAGCAGCGCATCGAAGTCCGCCCGCGCGATAGCCGTGTTCGGAGCCGCCGTCCTGGCCATGACCGGATGCGCGTCCAACACCGGCGGCGCCTCAGGCGCGCAGTCCGGCGACACCTACACCTGGTGGGACCCGTACCCGCAGCACAAGAAGTCGTCCGGCTGGGCCAAGCGCGTCGCCAAGTGCGGCGACAAGGCCGGCGTCAAGATCAAGCGAACCGCGTACGACACCACAGCCCTCACCAACCAGGCGCTCCTGGCGGCCCAGGAGAACACGTCGCCGGACCTCATGCTGCTCGACAACCCCGCCGTCTCCACCCTCGCCGACACCGGCATGCTCGCCACGATGAAGGAGTTCGGCCTCGACACCTCCGGCATCGACAAGAACCTGCTGGCGGCCGGCGTCGCGGACGGCAAGGAGTACGGCATCCCCGTCGGCGCCAACACGCTTGCGCTCTACTACAACAAGGACATCCTCGACGACGCGGGTGTCGACCCCGCCTCGGTCAAGGACTGGGACTCTCTCACCGCCGCGCTGAAAAAGGTGACCGGAGCCGGCAAGAAGGGCATCACCTTCGCCGGGATCGGCACCGAGGAAGGCTCCTTCCAGTTCCTGCCGTGGTTCTGGGGAGCCGGCGCGGACCTGCACGACCTCGACTCGCCGAAGGCGACCGACGCGCTGAAGCTGTGGACCGGCTGGCGGAACAAGGGCTATGCCCCCGAGTCGGTGATCAACAACTCCCAGAACTCGACCTGGGAGGAGTTCCTGACCGGCAAGTTCGCCTTCGCCGTGAACGGCACCTGGCAGGTCGACAGCGCCGCGAAGGCGAAGTTCGACACCGGCGTCATCCAGATCCCCGGCAAGAACGGCGGCGTGGCCCCGACCCCGACCGGCGGCGAGTTCATCACCGCGCCCGTACAGAAGGACACCGGCCGCTACGAGGTCACCAAGAAGATCGTGAAGTGCATGACCACCCCCAAGGGGATGGTGGAGACGGCCAAGACCTTCGCGTACTACATCCCGCCGACCAAGGCCACCCAGGAGCAACTGCTCAAGGACGAGCCCAAGTTGAAGCCGTGGGTCGAGGCGGTGCGTACCGCCAAGGGCCGCACCAGCGACAACCTCGGCACCGACTACCCGAAGATCTCCGAGCCGCTCTGGAACGCCGTACAGAAGAGTCTCAGCGGTTCCAAGAGCCCCAAGGAGGCGTTGCGGGAGGCGCAGTCGGCCGCGAAGACCGCGAAGGGCAAGGACGGCTGAGCGCCGGCCGGAGGAAACCGACATGAGAGTGACCACCAAGCCGGCCGCGCCCGCACAGCGCGCCCCGGGCGGCGAGCCGCCGCCCGTCGCCCCGCTGCCGCGGCAGCGCCGGCACCGGCGCATCCGCTCCACCCAGTGGGCGGGACTGGCGTTCCTGGCCCCGCTCCTGGCCTACCTGCTGATCTTCTACGCCTATCCGCTGTACCGGAACCTCGAACTCAGCGTGCACGACTACACGGTCCGCGCTTTCGTGATGGGCGACGCCGAGTTCACCGGCCTTGCCAACTACCGCGAGGTCCTCACCTCCGACACCTTCGGCCTCGCGCTGCGCAACACGCTGCTTTTCACCTTCGTCTCGATCGCCGCGCAGTACGCGATCGGCCTCGCCCTCGCGGTGTTCTTCCGCGCCAACTTCCGGCTCTCCGGAGTGCTGCGCGCGATGTTCCTGGTGCCGTGGCTGCTGCCGCTGATCGTCTCCGGCTCCACCTGGGCGTGGATGCTGGCCGGCGACAACGGCATCGTCAACGCGGCCCTGGAGGCGTTCGGTATCGGTCAGATCAACTGGCTGACCGATCCGGACTGGGCCCTGATCTCCGTGATCACCGCGAACATCTGGCTCGGCATCCCGTTCAACCTCGTCATCCTGCACGCCGGGCTGCAGAACATCCCGGAGGACCTGTACGAGGCGGCGGCCCTGGACGGGGCGAACGCCTGGCAGCAGTTCTGGCGCGTGACGTTCCCCCTCCTGCGCCCCGTCTCGGCGATCACGCTGCTGCTCGGCCTGGTCTACACGCTCAAGGTCGTGGACGTTATCTGGATCATGACCACCGGCGGCCCCGGCAACGTCTCCACCACCCTGGCGGTCTGGTCCTACCGCGAGGCGTTCGGCACCGGGCAGCCCGACTTCTCCCCAGCGGCCACGGTCGGCAACCTGCTCATCCTCATGGCGCTGGCCTTCGGCTTCGTCTACCTCCAGCTGCAGCGTCGACAAGACCGACAGAACCTGGAGGAGCAGCCATGACCACCCGCACGGCACCGCCCGCACCCAGGCGCCGCACCCGGTGGAAGACCGCACTGGGCGTCTTCCTCACCGCGCTGATGCTCTTCCCCGTGTACTGGATGTTCAACGTCTCCCTGACCAGGACCGAGGACATGCGGGCCGACCCGCCGCACTGGTTCCCCTGGAACCCGACGTTCGAGGGGTACGGCGACGTCCTGCGGGACCAGCTGCCCGCACTCGGCACCAGCCTCGGCATCGGCCTGGGCTGTGTGCTGCTCACCCTGCTGATCTCCGCACCTGCCGGATTCGCCCTCGCCAAACTGCTCCGCCGGGGCAGAGGCACGGTCAGCTTCGTCCTGCTCGTCGCCCAGATGATCCCCAGCGTGGTCATGGCGATCGGCTTCTACGCCGTCTATGTGCGGCTCGGCTGGATCAACTCCGTATGGGGTCTGATCGTCGCCGACTCGACCATCGCCGTCCCGTTCGGCGTGATGGTCCTCGCCGCCTTCATGTCCGGCATCCCCTCCGAGCTGATGCAGGCCGCCCGGATCGACGGCGCCGGCACCTGGCGGACCTTCGTCTCCGTGGTGCTGCCGCTCGGCCGCAACGCCGTGCTGACGGTGTCGCTGTTCTCGTTCCTGTGGGCGTGGTCGGACTTCGTCTTCGCCTCCACCCTCGACCGGAACGGCGAGGCGATCCCGATCACTCTCGGTATCTACGCCTACATCGGCAACAACACCACCGAATGGAACTCGATCATGGCGACCGCCGTCGTCGCGTCCGTGCCCGCGGCCGTGCTCCTCGTCGTCGCCCAGCGCTTCGTCGCCGGCGGGGTCACCGCCGGTGCCGTGAAGGACTGAAGGACCGAAGGACTGAAGCCCATGGTGACCTTCCACCCGTCCGCCACCGCCCTCGAAGTCCGGCACCGGCACGAGGTCCTGACCCTCCAGACGTGGGGCGCGGACAGCGTCCGGATACGCGCGGCGCAGTACCGCATCCCGGCCGAGAGCCACGGCGCCCTGGAGACACCCCCGCCGTCCCCGGCACCACACATCGACGTCGCCGAGGACCACGCGACGATGGTCCACGGCGACCTGACCGTGACGGTGGACTTCGACCGCTCCGCCGCCTACCCCGAGCCGCTGTTGACCTTCACCCGCACCAGCACCGGAGCCGTGCTGCTGGCCGAGAGCCGGGAGCACTTCTGGCTGCCCGGCGCACGGGTCTTCCACGGCAACCGCTCCGGCGCCTACGAGGTGCACCAGCAGTTCGCCGCCCACCCCGACGAGCAGCTGTACGGAATGGGCCAGCGCACCCACGGCCGGCTCGACCTCAAGGGCCTGGCCCTGGATCTCGTACAGCGCAACGGCGAGGTGTCGATCCCCTTCGTGCTGTCCGACCGCGGCTATGGACTGCTGTGGAACAGCCCCGCCCTCGGACGGGTCGAGTTCGCCGAAAACGCCACCCGCTGGCAGGCCGGCCAGGCCCGGGAGATCGACTACTGGTTCACCGCGGCCCCCACACCCGCTCAGATACTCGCCCGGTACGCCGACGCCACCGGGCACGCCCCGGAGCTCCCGCAGTGGGCCAGCGGCTTCTGGCAGTCCAAGCTGCGCTACCGCGATCAGGACGAACTCCTCGCCGTCGCCCGCGAGCACCGTCGCCGCGGGCTGCCGCTGTCCGTGATCGTCACCGATTACTTCCACTGGTCGGCGATGGGCGACTACCGCTTCGACGCGAGCGAGTGGCCCGACCCCAAGGCCATGGTCGACGAACTGGCCGAAATGGGCGTCGAGCTGATGGTCTCCATCTGGCCGACCGTCTCCCCACTGGCCGAGCACTTCCCGGACTACCGGGACCGTGGCCTGCTGGTTGGCACCGACCAGGGCGTCGAGTTCCACCAGACCATCCAGGACAAGCACATGGCAGCCCCGATGCCGGTGGCCTTCTACGACCCGACCAACCCCGAAACCCGCGCCTACGTCTGGGAGCTGGTCCGGCAGGGCTACCGCGACCTGGGCATCCGAGTCTTCTGGCTCGACGCCTGCGAACCCGAGCTGAACCCGGCCCACCCGGCGAACCTGGCCCTGTACGCGGGCCCCGGCGCGGAGGTCGCCGGAATCTATCCGCGGGACAACGCCCGCCTGTTCGCCGAGGGAATGGCCGCCGACGGCGAGACTGAGCCGACAGTTCTGCTGTGCCGCTCGGCATGGGCGGGCGCGCAGAAGTACGGCGCCGCGGTGTGGTCCGGGGACATCCCCGCCACCTGGGAATCCCTGCGGCAGCAGATCCGCGCGGGCCTGAACGTCGCCGTCTCCGGCATCCCGTGGTGGACCACCGACATCGGCGGCTTCCACGGCGGCGACGCACGCGACCCCGCCTACCGCGAACTGATGATCCGCTGGTTCCAGTTCGGCGTGTTCTGCCCCCTCTTCCGGCTGCACGGCGACCGCGAACCACGCACCCCCACCTCGTACGCGCAATCGGGCGGACCGAACGAGGTGTGGTCGTACGGGGACGAGGCGTACGAGATCATCTCCGGCCTGCTGCACCTGCGCGAGCGGCTGCGCCCCTACATCCACCGGCAGATGCGTACCGCCGCACAGACCGGGCTGCCGCCGATGCGGCCCCTGTTCATCGACTACCCGGACGATCCGCGGGCCTGGCAGAGCGACGACGCGTTCCTGTTCGGCCCGGACATCCTTGTCGCACCCGTCGCCCGCGCCGGGCAACGCTCACGCCCCGTCCACCTCCCGGCCGGCACCCGCTGGACCGACACCGCGACGGGCGAGCTCCACGACGGCGGAACCACTGTGGAAGCCGCCGCGCCCATCGACCGTATCCCCGTCTTCACCCGCGAGGGAGCGGACGTGCCGCTGGACGAATACAGGGGAGGAGCCGCGTGAGGGCCGAGGAGAACGCGACTGAGCACGCGGCCGAGTCCGCGGCCGAGTCCGCGGCATTCGGGGTCGAAAGCGGGGTCGGCAACGGCGTCGATCCGCACGGTGGCCGGCCGGTCGTCCCGACTCGGGGCGTCCACCGGCCACTCGGCATGGGAGAGGTGGCGCTCACCGGCGGCTTCTGGGCGAAGCTGCAGGCCACCAACGCCACCGCGACCCTCGCGCACTGCGAGGAGTGGATGGAGCGGCTGGGCTGGCTGGCCAATTTCGACCGCGTCGCGGACGGCACCACCGGCCAGGACCGGCCCGGGTGGTCCTTCTCCGACTCTGAGGTCTACAAGCTCCTCGAGGCCTTGGCCTGGGAGTACGGCCGGTCGGGCGAGCGCGCGCACGACGACGCCGTACGGCGGCTGACCGCGCGCATCGCCCGCGCCCAGGACCCCGACGGCTATCTCAACACCGCTTTCGGCCATGCGAACCACCCGCCCCGCTACAGCGACCTGGAGTTCGGGCACGAGCTTTACTGCACGGGCCACCTGCTGCAGGCGGCCGTCGCCCGGCTGCGCACCTACGGCGACGACGAACTGGTGGCCGTCGCCCGTAGGGCCGCCGACCACGTCTGCGCGACCTTCGGCCCTGACGGACTGCCGGGCATCTGCGGCCACCCGGAGATCGAGGTGGGTCTTGCCGAACTGGGGCGCGCGCTCGGCCAGGAGCGTTACGTGGAGCAGGCGCGGCTGTTCCTCGACCGCCGCGGTCACCGGACCCTGAAGGTCCCGTTCGGTATCGGCAGCGGCGGCTACTTCCAGGACGACGAGCCGATCCGCAAGGCCGGCACCTGGCGCGGCCACGCCGTACGCCAGCTGTATCTGTCGGCCGCCGCGGTCGACGTGGCGGTGGAGTGCGACGACGCCGAGCTGCTCGCCGCGGTCGAGCGCCAGTGGACGAACGCGGTGGCGCGGCGCACCTACCTGACCGGCGGCATGGGCTCCCGCCACCAGGACGAGGGCTTCGGCGGGGACTGGGAGCTGCCCCCGGACCGCGCCTACTGCGAGACCTGCGCGGGCGTCGCCTCCGTCATGGTGTCCTGGCGGCTCTATCTCGCCACCGGACAGCTGCGGTACGCCGACCTCATCGAGCGCACCGCCTTCAACGTGATCGCCACCTCGCCGCGCTCGGACGGCCGGGCCTTCTTCTACGCCAACCCGCTGCACCAGCGCGCAGCCTGCGAAGCATCCGACGACGACGACGAGGTGAGCCCCCGCGCGGACGGCGGCACCCGCGCCGCCTGGTTCGACGTCTCGTGCTGCCCCACCAACGTCGCCCGCACCCTGGCCACGTGGCACACCTATTGCGCCACGGCAGGGGAGCGGGACCTGACACTGCTCCAGTACTCCGCCGCACGGATCAGCGCCCAACTGGGGGACGGACGCACCGTCGAGATCGAGGTCGACACCGCCTACCCCCACGACGGCCTCGTGACCGTACGCGTACTCCGGGCCCCCGATGGCCCGATGGCCCTGCGTCTGCGCGTCCCCGCCTGGGCCCGCGGCGCGACACTCGCCGAGGGCGGCCACCAGCACCCCGCCGCCCAGGGACTGGCCGTAGTGGACCGCGAACTGGTAGCAGGCGAGGAGATCCATCTGACCATCCCCACATCCCCGCGCTACACCTGGCCCGACCCTCGCATCGACGCCGTACGCGGCTGCGTAGCCGTCGAAAGCGGCCCCCTCGTCTACTGCGCGGAATCCCCCGACCTCCCGGCCGGCACCACCCTCGACGACCTCACGCTGGACGCCGCCACCCCGCCCCTGGAACGCGACGGCCAACTCCTCATCCGCGCCTTCACCACCCCCCACCCCACTCCCGGACCGCCTTGGCCGTACGTCCCGGCCCCCGCCCCGCACCCCCCGGACGCCGCCGCCCTGACGATTGAGCTCCCCCTCATTCCGTACCACCAGTGGGCCGAACGCGCCCCCTCCGCCATGCGCATCTGGCTCCCCGCCCGGCACCCGGAGGGCCCTTGACCGCACTGGCGGCGTACCTCTCACGTACGACGCAGGGGAGGGCACGCGGCCTGCGGCGGACTTCTGCATCGGCGTTCAGCCCCCCGGATGGCGGGGAGAATGACCGCGACCCGGCCCGCGACGAAGAGTGCAGCCCCGGGTTCCCAGGCAGTGAATGCACCCAGAGGAACTGAAGGAAGCCATGGACGACAGCCTTCCCGGACGGGATTTCTGGGCACTCATCCACCCGCACACCGGCGACGTGACCGGGGCCCGGCCGAGTACCCGTGGGTTCTCCTCGGACCTCACCGCGACGCTCGCATGCGAGAAGGGGCCCTTCTTCGTCAAGGCAGTCCGCAACCGGCGCGGCGGCCGACGCGACTCCCTCGTCCGGGAGAGGTTGATCAACCCATTCGTCCACCCCATCTCGCCAGTCCTCCGGTGGCACACGGAAGATGAAGAGTGGGTTGCCCTGGGCTTCGAGGTCGTCGAAGGGCGACCGGCCCGCTTCGAGCCGGACTCGACCGACCTCCCGGAGATCGTCGGCGTCCTCAACCGGATCGGACAACTGGAGCTGCCCGAAGTAGCCCAGGGCTGGCCGGAGACTCGGTGGAACCGATACGCCGAAACCGAGGCGGAGGTAGCTCTGTTCGAGGGAGACGCCCTTCTCCACACCGATATCAACCCCAGCAACCTGATCATTGGGCGTCGAGCCACCTGGGCGGTTGACTGGGCGTGGCCGACCCGAGGGGCGGGATTCATCGATCCCGCCTGCTTGGTCATGCAGCTCATCGCAACAGGACACACCGCCAAGGCAGCTGAAGGCTGGGCTGACGGCTGCCCAGCTTGGGCTGAAGCTGACCCCTACGCCATTGACGCATTCGCAGCGGCCACCCTGCGCATGTACCGCCTCCGGGCCGAACGAACCGGCCACGAATGGCTCAGGGCCATGGTCGAGGCGGCGCGTGCATGGGCCCTCCACCGGGGAGTCAGTGTGGAGCGCTGAAGCTGGCACTTCTCAAGTGCGAGGCGGCGTTGCCTTCTTCTGCGGGATCACCCGTGCCGGTCTCGCTGCGAGGCCGTACTCGGCGCAACTGTTCCCCGTACCGGTAGACCACGATGGGCGGGCCGTCCTCCTGGACCATGAGCCGGTAGATGAATGGCGCGGGCCCCGTCACCTGGATGATCTCCCCCGTCTTCCCGGTCTTCATATCCTGCGCGATCTCGCCCACGGCCCACACGTCACACACTCCGAGACCGCCGCTGCCCACCTGACGCCTCCGGCGCGTGCTTGCGGTGCAGATGCGCGCCGAAGAGCGCTTCGAGGTCGGCCCGTGGCTTCGGGTCGAATGCCGCCCGATTGATCATCGTGCGGAACCATGCACAGTCCTCGCACGGCCACTCCTGCGGTTCGGTTCGCTCCACGGTCCTCACCTGCTGCGGTAGCTGCTCGTCACTTTCTGTGGTGAGAACAACACGGAAACGGCTACGATGTCGCGCCATGAGCGCTTTTCCTCATGGCGGCGCTTACGTCCTGTTGGAAGGCCCGGACAGCAAGTGGCGTGTCTTCGTTGAAGGCCCTCAAGGCGGGCGGCCGTACGAAGGACCGGGGACTGTCGCCAACTCTGCCCACCTCTACGATGAGATTCGGGCCAGTTCGTTGAGCCCGGGGGAATCAGTGGCCTTCATCAGCGCTGTAAGGGACAAGCATGAGCGAAACGCAGTGGACCAGAAGCAGCTACAGCGACAAGCAAGGGGGCAACTGCGTCGAGTGGGCCCCGGGTCTCGTGTCCGGCGAGGGCGTCGTCCCGGTGCGTGACAGCAAGGACGCCGCACGAGTGCCCCTGTCGTTCTCGTCGTCCGCCTGGCAGGCGTTCATCGACGGCGTAAAGCGCTCCGGTGCAGAGGGACGCTCATGAACGACAAGCCCGTATGGATCAAGTCGAGCTACAGCGACGGCGAGGGCGGCAACTGCGTCGAGTGGGCCCCGGGTCTCGTGTCCGCCGACGGCCTCGTTCCGGTGCGGGACAGTAAGGACACCACCCGCCCGCCGCTGTCGTTCTCCGTCGCCGCCTGGCAGGTGTTCGTCGGAGACGTGAAGCGCTTGGGGCGCTGACCCCGGCGTCCCGGCGTCGGTCCGCCGCATGTGGCGGAGCGAGTGATGTGGCTGCCCAGTGAGCCCGGTTGGTGCGGCCGTGATGCCGGAGGGGCTCGCTGGAGCGCACAACTTCATCGAGGCAAAGTGTCACCTTCGCGGTGGCCGGAGGCCATCGTGGTCGGTGCCTGGCTGGAGGGACTCAGAGAGTCAGGTCCCAGAGGCGTACGACTCCGTCCCGACCGGCGGTCAGGGCGACCGGCCGATCGTGCATCGTGGTGGCCGTGACCGCTTCAACGCTCCAGTTGTGGCCGGTCAGCGGCGGCCCGACTTGTCGACCGCCGGCGAGGTCCCAGATCCGTACGGTCCCGTCCTCGCCGCCGGTCACTGCGACCGCCCGGTCGCCGACCATGGCGACGTCCAAGGCGTTGATCCTGCCCGCATGACCGGTAGAGGGTTCGTGGATCGGATCACCGTCATCGTCCCCGGACAGGTCGAATACGTACAGCTTTCCGGAGTCCGTTCCCGCCACGACGACAGGACGGCCATCGAGCTGGGAAAATGCGACGGCATATGCCCTCTCGTCGCCGTCCACAGAGAACGACGCGACCTGCTCGCCATTCGCCACATTCCATATCTTCACCTCCTCCTCCCCGCCCCCAACGACCAGCGAGCGGCCGTCGATCCGTGCGGTGGCGAGACCCCAGACGGAGCCGGCTTCCAGCTCCACCGGAGGATCCTCGCCGGACAGCCCCCACACTCGGACTCCGTCCCAGTGGATGCCGCTGCTTGCCACGAACAGTGGTGGCCCCTCGCGCTTCACCGTGGCGATGGACGAGACGTAGGGCTCGTCGTAGGTCGTCCCGCGGAGCAACTCCCCGCTGTCCAGCTCCCAGACGGCTCCTCCCTGTTCGTCCCCACCAGCGGCCACCACCACGCGCCCGTCCGAAATGGCCACGGCAACCGAGTCGATATCGTTCTCGGCATCCGGGTACGCGGCGGCGAGCGGGTCCTCTGCGAAGGCGTATGTCAACGGCCGCTCCAGCCACTCGTCCCGCAGCGGAGCCCAGCTCCACAGCTTGTAGAAGCCGGTGCACACCACCAATGGCGCCCCGTCCACATCGACCAGGGCAAGGCCATCGATCCGGCCATCAGGCGCCGCGCTGCTCAGGACCAGACGTTCGTCAGACACCTGGGCAGCCTAATCGGCGCGTGCGACAGCCCGAATGGCAGCAGGAGGTTCAGTTGCCGCCGCCCTTTCCTGAGGCCGATCCTGTGTACTCGGTCAGCGAGGAGGAGACGTGGGGCTCGTTCTCTTCCCAGGGGACGACGACACCAGCAGTCCGGACGTGTCCTGGTCCTACACCGGCTTCGGAGAGTTCCGGCGGTGGCTGGCGCAGGCCGAGGGATTCTCACTGGACGAGATGCACGGCTTCGGTGGACAGCGCCCCTGGAACGACGTCTCCACCACCTTGGCACTACTCCTCGATCACCCCGACGATGATGGCCCCGACCTTTCGCCGATCCAGTGCGCCGCGCTCCTGCCCCGCCTGCAGGGGATCGCCGACCAGCCTCAAGAGGGGAGCATCGACCCGCTCCTCCAACGGCACATCGACGACGCCCGCCAGTTGGTGGTCGTCCTGCAGCTCTGCATCGAGAAAGACGTCGACCTCCTCTTCGGCTGACGACGGTCGGCGTTACCCGATCACTGTGACCGGCAGTTACGGGACAGCTCTTGGACGGCCGAGCCCTCGACCGCGGCTGATGGGGACTCAAATCCGCGTCACGCCAACGGATTTGAACCGTTTGCTGCGCCGGTGCGTATTGTCCCGTGATCCGTTCTTGACCGTACCGCCAGGGCGCCGCAGTGGGGGGCGGACACAGCGTGCGTGAAGTTCAATGCTGCGCACCCGGAAATCGGGGGCAGCAATGCCCTGACCACTGAATACAACGGCCTGCCCAGTGGATTCGGAGATCGAGCATGTCTTTTCGTCGAACAATCGAAGATGCTCGGCCGTGGTGCCGGCAGGTCACCTGCGGTACGGAGCTCACCATGGGCGCGTACGTTCCTTGAATGCGTTTGTGGCCTGGACCGGGGAAGGACTTCCGGTCATCGGATGTGCCCCTTTCTGGCGGCGACTTGATCTTTGTCGCCGCGCACCCATCAACGTATTTTGTTCGGCCGCCGGAAAATCCCGCAGAAGAAAGTGTCCAAGGGAAACCATCCAAGAGAACCCCGAGGAGACCATCACCTATGTTCAACCACAGCCGTAGGGCCCGTCGCGTCACGATCGCGGCGACAGTGACGCTGGGAGTCACCACCGGTTTGCTCATGGCCGGCGTCGGCCAGGCCGACGAGCCGCTGGAGGAAGGCTCCGCCCACATGGAGGACTTCGCCTGGGCGTCCCAGCCCCAGTGGAATTTCGTCAAGGACGACAACTGCTGGCCCGAGAAGGCGTTCGACCGGGAGGGCAATCCGAAGCAGGGCAAGAAGTGCATCACGGCCGAGGACGGTGGGGAAGCCGGTTTGGCCTTCCCGACCTACTACACGGCCAAGAAGTGCAATGCGGGCACTGAGGACGAAGAAGTCCGCGTCAGCTACACCATCTACCAGGGCATTGAACGGGAGGGGCTCAGTGCCCAGTCGCACGACTTCGAGCACATCGACGTCGTCTGGACCCGAAACGGTGACAACTGGACCCGCTCCGAGCTCCTGACGTCGGAAGACGGGGAGCACGACTCCAAGCCGTGGGGGGAGGCCGAGAGCTGGAACGCGAACGGCGACGAGGCGGGGCTCGGCAAGGAGTTCCCACGCATCTGGATCAAGCCCGCCTACCACGGGATGTCCAATTCCGAGGAAGGTGATGGCAAGGGGCACGACTTCCCCGTCCCCGCGTCCAAGAACTACCACGGCGACGACAAGGACGACGAGGTGAAGGGCACCGGCCTCGTGGAGGTCGAACCGGGCGGGGCCCTGTACAACAAGTTCAAGGACAACGCCGACGCATTCGGTGACGAAACCATCAACCCGGCCGTCGTGGCGGACGAGCTGTGCGAGCACAGCGCCTGACCGGCCTGGCATGACGACAGAGCGAGAGCCCCTTGGCGCCGAGGGCCTCTCGCTCTATCGGTGAGTTCCTCCTGCATTCCGACAGCTCCTCGGGAATCCCGGCCGAAAGCCGAAAGCCGAAAGCCGAAAGCCGAAAGCCGAAAGCCGAAAGGCGGCGAAAGGCGAAAGCCGAAAGCCGAAGAGCGTCGATCAGCGGTCGCCGGAACCGCTGCCGGCGGACGCCGCGGCCACCCGCGCCGCATGCGTCGGCGCGTCAGCCGTACCGGCCGGTCGGTCCGCCGCCATCTCCTTCCGCAGCGCCGGCACGACTTCCTCACCCAGCATGTCCAGCTGCTCCAGCACGGTCTTGAGCGGCAACCCCGCGTGGTCCATGAGGAAGAGCTGGCGCTGGTAGTCGCCGAAGGATTCGCGGAAGGTCAGCGTCTTCTCGATGACCTCCTGCGGGCTGCCGACGGTCAGCGGCGTCTGGTCGGTGAACTCCTCCAGGCTGGGCCCGTGCCCGTAGACGGGCGCGTTGTCGAAGTAGGGGCGGAACTCGCTGACCGCGTCCTGGGACCTGCGCCGCATGAAGACCTGCCCGCCCAGCCCCACCAGGGCCTGCGAGCGGGTGCCGTGGCCGTAGTGCTCGAAGCGGTCGCGGTAGAGGTTGATCAGCCGCTTGAAGTGGTCCTTGGGCCAGAAGATGTTGTTGGCGAAGAAGCCGTCGCCGTAGTACGCGGCCTGCTCGGCGATCTCCGGGCTGCGGATCGAGCCGTGCCAGACGAAGGGCGGTACGCCGTCCAGCGGGCGGGGGGTGGAGGTGAAGCCCTGGAGCGGCGTACGGAAGCGGCCCTCCCAGTCGACCACGTCCTCCGTCCACAGCCTGCGCAGCAGCGCGTAGTTCTCGATCGCCAGCGGGATGCCCTGCCGGATGTCCTGGCCGAACCAGGGGTAGACGGGCGCCGTGTTGCCGCGGCCCATCATCAGGTCGACCCGGCCGTCCGCGACGTGCTGGAGCATCGCGAAGTCCTCGGCGATCTTCACCGGGTCGTTGGTGGTGATCAGGGTGGTGGAGGTGGAGAGGATCAGCCGCTCGGTCCGGGCCGCCAGATAGCCGAGCATGGTCGTCGGCGAGGACGGCACGAACGGCGGGTTGTGGTGTTCGCCGGTGGCGAAGACGTCGAGTCCCACCTCCTCCGCCTTCAGGGCGATGGCCAGCATCGCCTTGATCCGCTCGTGCTCGGTCGGCGTCCGCCCCGTGGTGGGGTCTGGCGTCACATCGCCGACGGTGAAGATCCCGAACTGGATGGGGGTGGGACCGGGGGGCTGGGTGGGAGTGGCCGTGGCCGTCATGCTGCTCGCCGTCCTCGGAGTGCCTCGGAGGTGCGCTCGTCGAAGTAGTGGGTAAGTAGTTGACTATTAAACTAGATGCTCCTCTCAATGCCTCCTCGCCCCTGGAAATTCCGGCCGCACGGGCACGCGGTGCTCGTCCGCGGTCACTGTGAAACGATCGAAACAGGGTGCGCGGAAGCGTGCCCGAAGGCGATCGACTCCGGGCACGCAACCTGGTGGAAACCCTGTGGTGGAATGCTGATACGGCCCCGTGTGCCGGGGGACCCGAGCGAACCCTCTGACCTGCAAGGATAGGCCCATGGACAAGCAGCAGGAATTCGTCCTCCGCACGCTGGAGGAGCGCGACATCCGGTTCGTCCGGCTCTGGTTCACCGATGTCCTCGGCTTCCTGAAGTCAGTCGCGGTCGCCCCCGCCGAACTCGAGCAGGCCTTCGATGAAGGGATGGGCTTCGACGGCTCGGCCATCGAGGGATTCGCCCGCGTCTACGAGTCCGACATGATCGCCAAGCCCGATCCCAGTACCTTCCAGATACTGCCGTGGCGGGCCGAGGCCCCCGGCACCGCGCGGATGTTCTGCGACATCCTGATGCCGGACGGGTCCCCCTCCTACGCCGACCCGCGCTACGTCCTCAAGCGCGCGCTGGCCAAGGCGTCGGATCTCGGGTTCACCTTCTACACCCACCCGGAGATCGAGTTCTATCTGCTCAAGGACAAGCCGGTGGACGGCTCCCGC
Organism: Streptomyces sp. 8N114; assembly: GCF_052245835.1. Taxonomy (NCBI): domain Bacteria; kingdom Bacillati; phylum Actinomycetota; class Actinomycetes; order Kitasatosporales; family Streptomycetaceae; genus Streptomyces; species Streptomyces sp. 8N114. The sequence goes on from NZ_JBQQBT010000005.1 coordinate 185,058, forward strand.
CCCGTCCCCGCCGACTCCTCCGGGTACTTCGACCACACCCCGCAGAACGTCGGCATGGACTTCCGCCGCCAGGCCATCACCATGCTGGAGTCCATGGGCATCTCGGTGGAGTTCTCCCACCACGAGGGAGCCCCCGGTCAGCAGGAGATCGACCTGCGCTACGCCGACGCACTGTCCACGGCTGACAACATCATGACGTTCCGCCTGGTCATGAAGCAGGTCGCACTGGAGCAGGGCGTCCAGGCCACCTTCATGCCCAAGCCGTTCTCCGAATACCCCGGCTCCGGCATGCACACCCACCTCTCCCTCTTCGAGGGCGACCGCAACGCCTTCTACGAGTCCGGCGCCGAGTACCAGCTCTCCAAGGTCGGCCGCTCCTTCATCGCCGGGCTGCTCACTCACGCGGGCGAAATCTCCGCCGTCACCAACCAGTGGGTCAACTCCTACAAGCGCATCTGGGGCGGCGCCAACCGCACCGCCGGCGAGGGCGGCGAATCGCCCTCGTACATCTGCTGGGGCCACAACAACCGCTCCGCGCTCGTCCGCGTACCGATGTACAAGCCCGGCAAGACCGGCTCGACGCGCATCGAGATGCGCTCCCTCGACTCCGGCGCCAACCCTTACCTCGCCTACGCCGTGCTGCTCGCCGCGGGCCTCAAGGGCATCGAAGAGGGGTACGAGCTCCCCGCCGGGGCCGACGACGACGTATGGGCGCTCTCCGACGCGGAGCGGCGCGCCATGGGTATCGAGCCGCTGCCGCAGAACCTCGGCGAGGCGATCAGCCTGATGGAGCGCAGCGAGCTGGTCGCCCAGACGCTGGGGGAGCACGTTTTCGACTTCTTCCTGCGCAACAAGAAGCAGGAGTGGGAGGAGTACCGCAGCGAAGTCACCGCCTTCGAGCTGCGCAAGAGCCTGCCTGTGCTGTGAGGGCCGCCTTCGGTTCTGTGGGGGCTCCGCCCCCGGACCCACGCTCGCCGGAGGGACTACTTTGTAGTCCCTCCTGAGGCGTGGGATGCCTCCGGCGAAAATGGGCAGGGGCGGGGCTGGGGAAAGGAACACAGGAGTGAGCGTGACACCAGACGGGCGGCGGGGCACCCGGTACGGGCGCCTGTTGCGGCACGGTTTCACCGACCCGGAGACCGCGGCGCGTCTGCTCGACAGCCCGCCGCTCGCCCCGGTCCGTGACGACGCCCTCTTCCTCGACGCGCTCGGCGCCACCGCCGACCCCGACCTGGCACTCTTCGGCCTCGTCCGCCTCATCGAATCCCTCGAAGTGCTCGACAAGGACGCGCAGCCCCTCCTCGACACCCTGCTGACGGCCAAGCCGCTGCGCGACCGGCTGCTCGGCGTCCTCGGCGCCTCCGACGCGCTGGCCGACCATCTCGCGAGCCACCCGCACGACTGGGAGGCGCTGGTCACCTACGAGTCGTCCGATCTGCACCCGGGGGTGGCGGAGTTCGAGGCGGCGCTGCAGGACGTCGACGGGCCCGACGCGCTGCGCGTCGCCTACCGCAGGGCGATGCTGTCCATCGCCGCGCGCGATGTGTGCGGCACCAGCGATGTCTCGCAGACCGCAGCCGAGCTTGCGGATCTGGCCACCGCCACTCTGCGCCGGGCGCTGACGATCGCCGAGACCGCGGCACCACAGGATGCCGCCGCCTGCCGGCTGGCCGTCGTCGCCATGGGCAAGGCGGGCGGCCACGAGCTCAACTACGTCTCCGACGTGGACGTCATCTTCGTCGCCGAACCGGCCACCGCAAGCCCGGGCGCCGAATCGGGCGAAGAGGCCGAGCAGGCGCTCAAGGCCGCCACCCGGCTGGCAGCGCACATGATGCGGATCTGCTCCGACACCACCGCCGAGGGCACCATCTGGCCCGTCGACGCCAACCTGCGCCCCGAGGGCCGCAATGGGCCGCTCGTCCGTACCCTCAGCAGCCACCTCGCCTACTACCAGCGCTGGGCCAAGACATGGGAGTTCCAGGCGCTGCTCAAGGCCCGCCCGGTGGCGGGCGACGTGGCACTGGGCCAGGAGTACGTGGAAGCCGTGGCGCCGATGGTCTGGCAGGCGGCCGAACGGGACAACTTCGTCACCGACGTCCAGCAGATGCGCCGCCGCGTGGTCGCCAGCATCCCCGCGGCCCACCTGGACCGCGAGCTGAAACTGGGCCCAGGCGGGCTGCGGGACGTCGAGTTCGCCGTCCAGCTTCTCCAGCTCGTACACGGCCGCAGCGACACCTCGCTGCGCAGCTCCACCACCCTGGAGGCGCTCGACGCGCTGGCCGCGGGCGGCTATGTGGGCCGCCAGGACGCGGCGGCGCTGGATGCCGCTTACCGCTTCCTGCGCACCATGGAGCACCGCATCCAGCTGCACCAGCTGCGGCGTACGCATCTGATGCCCGAGTCGGAGCCCGACCAGCGCCGCCTGGGCCGCTCGCTGGGCTACCGCAGCGAGCCCGTCACCGAGCTGCACAAGGCGTGGCGGCGGCATGCCACAGCCGTACGCCGCCTGCACGAGAAGCTGTTCTACCGGCCGCTGCTGGACGCCGTGGCCCAGCTGGAGGCCGGGCACGAACGCCTCTCGCCGCAGGCTGCCCGGCAGCGCCTCGAAGCCCTCGGCTACGCCGACCCGGCCTCCGCGCTGCGCCATCTGGAGGCGCTGGCCTCCGGCGTCACCCGCAAGGCCGCCATCCAGCGCACCCTGCTGCCGGTGCTGCTGGGCTGGTTCGCCGACTCCGCCGACCCGGATGCCGGACTGCTCGGCTTCCGCAAGGTCTCCGACGCGCTCGGCAAATCGCCCTGGTACCTACGCCTCCTCCGCGACGAAGGCGCCGCCGCGGAGAACCTCGCCCGCGTCCTGTCGGCCGGCCGGTTCGCCCCCGACCTCCTGCTGCGTGCCCCCGAGGCCGTCGCCCTGCTCGGCGACGAGAACGGGCTGCGCCCCCGGTCACGGCCCGCGCTCACCCAGGAGACACTGGCCGCAGTCGGCCGCGCCGAGGGCGCCGAAGCAGCCGTCGCCGCCGCGCGCGGGGTGCGCCGCCGGGAGCTGTTCCGTACCGCCGCCGCCGACCTGATCGGCGCGTACGGCACCGAGGACGTGGCCCAGCAGGAGCCGGGCGAGGCCCTGGACCGGGTCGGCAACGCGCTCACCGACCTCAACGCCGCCACGCTCGCCGGAGCCCTGCGCGCCGCCGTCCGCGAGCAGTGGGGCGACGAGCTGCCCACCCGGTTCGCCGTCATCGCCGTCGGCCGCTTCGGCGGCCACGAGATGGGCTACGGCTCCGACGCGGACGTGCTTTTCGTCCACGAACCCCGGGAGGGCGTCAGCGAGCACGACGCGGGCAAGGCCGCCTTCGCGGTCGCCACCGAGATGCGACGGCTCCTCCAGCTGCCGACCTCCGACCCGCCGCTGGTCATCGACGCCGACCTGCGCCCCGAGGGCAAGTCCGGCGCCCTCGCCCGCTCGCTCAGCTCCTACGCCGCCTACTACGACCGCTGGTCCGTCGTCTGGGAGAGCCAGGCGCTGCTGCGGGCCGAGTTCGTCGCGGGCGACGCCGGACTGGGGGAGCGGTTCATCGAGCTCATCGACCCGCTCCGCTACCCCGCCGGGGGCCTGGCCGACGACGCCGAGCGCGAGATCCGCCGACTCAAGGCCCGCATGGAGAGCGAACGGCTGCCGCGCGGTGCCGACCCCACGACCCACGCCAAGCTGGGCCGCGGCGGGCTCACCGATGTCGAGTGGACCGTGCAGTTGATGCAGCTGCGGCACGGTGCGGAGGTGTCCGCCTTGCGGACCACCCGGACGCGGGACGCGCTGACCGCCGCGCGCGACGCCGCTTTGATCGGTGCCGACGACGCCGATGTCCTCGACGAGGCATGGGTGCTCGCCTCGCGGGTCCGTAACGCCGTGATGCTCGTGCGGGGGCGGCCCGGGGACACCTTTCCCTCCGAGTCCCGGGAACTCGCCGCCGTCGGGCGCTATCTCGGCTATGAGCCGGGGCACGTCGGCGAAATGCTCGACGACTACCGCCGGGTCACCCGGCGGGCCCGCGCCGTCGTCGACCGCGTCTTCTACTCCGCGGAGTAGTTGGGGGCTTCGCCCCCCGAACCCCCGGTCCTCACCGGGCAGGCGACGTGATCCTCACGCGGGGGACGTGGCCAACCGGGGGAGGTGATAGGAGACGCGGCCGTACCAGGCGTAGGAGAGGGCGAAGCCCAAGGCGAGGCAGAGAAGCCCTCCCACGGCGTCGAGCCAGAAATGGTTGGCCGTGCTCACGATGACGGTCAACGTGGTGACGGGATACAACGCCCCGAGCACCTTCACCCACACAGGCCGAGCCAGCATCGCGATGGTGATCCCGCACCAGACGGACCACCCTATGTGCATGGAGGGCATGGCCGCGTACTGGTTGGACATCTGCGCGAGGTTCCCGGACGCCATGGAGCCCCACGTCTGGTGCACCTGCACGGTGTCGATGAAGTGCCCGCCGTCCATCAACCGCGGCGGCGCGAGCGGGAAGAGGTAGTAACCCAGCAGCGCACTGCCGGTGGTGGCGAACAGCACCAGCCGGGTCGCGGCGTACCGCCCCGGATGCGCGCGGTAGAGCCACACCAGCACTCCGATCGTCACGATGAAGTGCAGCGTGGCGTAGTAGTAGTTCATCGTGACGATCAGCCAGGTCACGCCGCCCACCGCATGGTTGATGGAGTGCTCGACGGCGATCCCCAGGGCATGCTCGGTACGCCAGATCCAGTCGGCGTTGCGCAACGCCTCCGCACGCTGCTCCGGGACCGCGTTGCGGATCAGGGAGTACGTCCAGTAGCTGACCGCGATCAGCACGATCTCGAACCACAGCCGGGGGTGCCGGGGCGAACGCCACCGTGCCAGGGTCCCGCGCTCCGCGGCCTGCGCTCCGCCGACTTCCGCTTCGTCCCTCTCGGCATGTGCAGCGGTCTGCTCAGCCGGGGCCTCGGTGGTCTCCTGCGGGCTGGCGTCTTCGGTCCTCGTGGTCGGTACCCCCATAGGGCGACAGTCTGCCAGACAGGGGCCGCCGCCCGATCATCCTGCGGTCGGGTCTTGGACACCTGACGTCGTACCGTCGGTGGACTCCGTACGACCACTTCTCCTACGGGATGCGGTGGAGCCGCGTACCACCAGTTCCGGCAGGAAGACGAACTCGCTGTGCGGTGCGGGAGTGCCGCCGATCTCCTCCAGCAGCGCCCGTACGGCGGCCTGCCCCATCGCGGTGACCGGCTGCCGGATGGTGGTCAGCGGCGGATCGGTGAAGGCGATGAGGGGGGAGTCGTCGAATCCGATGACGGAGACGTCGTCGGGCACCGACAGCCCGCGCTGCCGGGCCGCGCGGATCGCGCCGAGCGCCATCATGTCGCTGGCGCACACCACGGCGGTGCAGCCCCTCCCGAGCAGCGCACCGGCCGCGGCTTGGCCGCCTTCGAGGGTGTAGAGGGAGTGCTCGACCAGCTCGGCGGTATCCCGCCGGAAGTGCTCGCGCATGGTCCGGGTGAAGCCCTCGATCTTGCGCTGGACGGGCACGAAGCGCTCCGGGCCGAGGGCCAGCCCGATGCGTTCATGGCCGAGCGAGGCCAGATGGGTGACGGCCAGCCGCATGGCAGCACGGTCGTCCGGCGAGACGAACGGCGCCCGCACCCCCTCGGAGAAGCCGTTGACGAGGACGAAGGGAACACCCTGGCCGTGCAGGCGTTCGTACCGCCCGATGTCGGCCGTGGTGTCGGCGTGCAGCCCGGAGACGAAGATGATCCCGGCGACGCCCCGGTCCACCAGCATCTCCGTCAGCTCGTCCTCGGTGGAGCCGCCGGGGGTCTGGGTGGCGAGGACCGGGGTATAGCCCTGCCGGGTGAGGCCCTGTGCGATGACCTGCGCGAAGGCCGGGAATATCGGGTTCTCCAGCTCGGGGATGATCAGCCCCACCAGGCCCTCGCTGCGGCGGCGCAGCTTGACGGGGCGCTCGTAGCCGAGCACGTCCAGCGCGGCCAGCACTGATTCGCGGGTGGTCGCGGCCACTCCCGGCTTGCCGTTGAGCACCCGGCTGACGGTGGCTTCGCTGACCCCCGCTTGTGCTGCGATGTCAGCTAGCCGCGCGGTCACAGGACTGGACCTTACCGGCCCCGCTTCATGCTGCCCACCAGGTGCAGGAATTCGCCGGAATCCGCAGCTCTCCGGCGGGTGCCCCGGCCTCCATGGAATCCCGCGACTCCTCGGGCACGGAGGAGAGCAGCAGCTCGCCGGGAGGGGCCATGGACACCGCTTCGGGCCGGGTGTTGAGGAGGCAGACCAGACCGGGGCGGGAGAGCGCGAGCACGCCGTCGGGCGCCTGCAGCCACTCCATCGCGCTGTCGCCGAGCCCCGGCAGCAGCCGGCGCAGCCGCAGCGCCGTCCGGTACAGCTCCAGGGTGGAGAGCGGGTCGCCGGTCTGCGCCTGTACGGACAGCTTGTGCCAGTCCGGCGGTTGCGGCAGCCAGCTTCCGGCGGGCCCGAAACCGTAGGAGGGCCCGTCCGGCTCCCACGGCATCGGCACCCGGCAGCCGTCGCGCAGCCCCTCCTGGCCCTCGGCCGTGCCCGGTACGGCGCGGAAGAACGCGGGGTCCTGGCGTGCCTCGTCGGGCAGTTCGGTCACCTCCGGCAGCCCCAGCTCCTCGCCCTGGTAGAGGTAGACGGAGCCGGGCAGCGCCAGCATCAGCAGCGCGGCGGCGCGGGCCCGCGCCAGTGAGCCGAGCCGGGTGCGGTGGCGTACGACGTCGTGGTTGGAGAGCACCCAGGTGGTCGGGGCGCCGACGGAGGTGGTGGCCGCCATCGACTCCTCGATCACCTTCCGCAGCTCGTCGACGTCCCAGTCGGCCTGCAGGAAGTGGAAGTTGAACGCCTGGTGCAGCTCGTCGGGGCGTACGTAGAGCGCCAGCCGCTCCGCGGTGGGTGCCCATGCCTCGGCGACGCCGATCCGGTCGGGGCCGTAGGACTCCAGCAGCCGGCGCCAGGAGCGGTGGATCTCGTGGACGCCGTCCTGGTCGAAGAACGGCAGCTGCTGCGCGCCGATCATGCGGGCCTGCTTCCCCGAGCCGATGTCGGGCAGCCCGTCGGCCTTGACCATGCCGTGCGCCACATCGATACGGAAGCCGTCCACGCCCATGTCCAGCCAGAACCGCAGCACGGAGTCGAACTCCTCGTGGACCTGCGGATGCTGCCAGTTCAGATCCGGCTGCTGGGGGGCGAACAGATGCAGATACCACCGTCCCGGCGAGCCGGGCACCTGGCTCCAGGCGGGGCCGCCGAAGACGGACTCCCAGTCGTTGGGCGGCAGCCGGCCGTGCTCGCCGCGGCCGTCGCGGAAGTGGTAGCGGGCCTGTGCCTCGGGGTCGCCGGCCAGCGCGCGCAGGAACCAGGGGTGCTGGTCGGAGGTGTGGTTGGGCACGAGGTCGAGGATGATCCGCAGCCCGAGCGCATGCGCCTCGGTCACCAGCGCCCGGGCGTCGGACAGCTCGCCGAAGCGCGGGTCGACGGTGCGGTAGTCGGCCACGTCGTAGCCGCCGTCGGCCTGCGGTGAGGCGTAGAACGGCGTCAGCCATACGGCGTCCACGCCGAGTTCGGCGAGGTAGGGCAACCGCTGCCGGACACCGGGCAGATCACCCACGCCGTCGCCGTCGCTGTCGGCGAAGGAGCGGACGTAGATCTGGTAGATGACGGCGTCCCGCCACCAGCCCAGCGAGGACTGCGGGGCGCGGGCGCCGGGTGCGGGGTCGGAATGGACGCTCTGCTGCGAGACGGCGTGCTCGGTGGTGGCGTGCGGGGTGGTGGCGTGCTGGGTCACAAGTCTTCCCCATCGGGCGGGACCCGGAACGGGTCGCGAAGTGCGGCAAGCCAGTGTCAAGGGTGACAACGCGGACACGTCCCCGGAGTTACGTGCGACGCCAGGTCGCTCGCATCCTTGCAGAAATTTGCGGCAAGGTCTTTCCATCGCATGTCGACGCTGTTACGTTCCTCCGCAGCCGGGCGCCGCCACAGGCCAGCAGTTGTCGATGCGTGCGCCCTTTCACCTTGCGGAGGGATCGGACATGCGGCGTGGCATAGGCGCCACCGCGCTGGTAGCGGGGCTGGCACTTGCGGCAACGGCTTGCGGCAGCGGTTCGGACGGCGCCGACAACGGGGCCAACGGCAAGATCGAAGGCACCGTCACCTACTGGGACACCTCGAACGACGGCGAGAAGGGCACCTACAAGAAGATCGCCGAGGACTTCGAGAAGAAACACCCGAAGGTGAACGTCAAGTACGTGCACGTCAACTTCGGTGACGCCAACCAGAAGTTCAAGAACGCGGCGGGCGGCAACTCCGGAGCCCCCGACGTGATGCGTACCGAGGTCGCCTGGGTCGCCGACTTCGCCAACCTCGGCTACCTCGCCCCGCTGGACGGCACCCCGGCGCTCGACAACGAGTCCGACTACCTCAAGACGGCGGCCGGCTCCACCAGGTTCAAGGGCAAGACCTACGCGGTTCCGCAGGTCACCGACACCCTCGGCCTCTTCTACAACAAGCGGCTGCTGAAGAAGGCCGGAGTGGAGGTGCCCACCTCCTTCGCCGACCTGAAGAAGAACGCCAAGAAGATCAAGGACAAGACCGGCGCCACCGCGCTCTATCTGCGCGGCGACGACCCCTACTGGTTCCTGCCCTACCTCTACGGCGAGGGCGGCGATCTGATCGACGCCAAGCGCAAGAAGGTCACCGTCGATCAGAAGCCCGGAGTGCGGGCACTTGCGACGATGAAGGATCTCGTCGACTCCAAGGCGGCCGTCACCGACTCCAGCGACGGCCAGGAGAACGGGATCAAGGCGTTCCAGGACGGCAAGGTCGCCATGATCGTCGACGGTCCCTGGGACATTGCTCTCGCCCGCGAGGGCAAGGAGTTCAAGGGCGCGAAGGCCGACAACCTGGGCGTTGCGCCCGTGCCGGCAGGCAGCAAGGCGCAGGGGTCGCCGCAGGGTGGCTGGAATCTGTCCGTGTACGCCGGTTCCAAGCACATGCGGGCCGCGCAGGAGTTCGCCAAGTACATGAGCAGCGCTGAGGTGCAGGCCCGGACGACGAAGGAGCTGTCGCTGCTGCCCACGCGGAAATCCGTGTATGAGCGGGACGCCGTGCGGCGCAACGAGATGGTGAAGTTTTTCCGGCCCGCCGTGGAGAAGGCCGTGCAGCGGCCATGGATTGCCGAGGGCAACTCGCTCTTCGAGCCAATTCGGGTGGGGGTCGACGGAGTCCTCGCCGGGGGCAAGTCGCCCAAGGAAGCGGCCGGTAAGACCGGCGCGGAGTTCCGCAAACTCCTGAAGGACTACAAGTAGCGGCCCACCCGAGTCGGAAAGAAAGAAGAAAGAGGAGAGGCTTCACCATGACGCGGGTCAGAACCTGGGCGGCGAGACATTGGTACGCATGGGCCATGGTGACCCCGGTGGCCCTGGTCATCGGGCTGATCATCGGCTACCCCCTGGCCCGCGGTATCTACCTCTCCCTCACCGACGCCGACGAGGCCAACGTCGAGCGCACCATAGGCGTCAACCACATCCCGGCCACCTACGAATTCATCGGCCTGGACAACTACAAGGCCATCCTCTCCGACAGCGTCTTCTGGGACCGCCTGGGCTGGACGGCGGTGTGGACCATCGGATGCGTCGGCGTCACCTTCAGTCTCGGGCTGACCCTCGCGGTCATGCTCAACCGCAAGGTGAAGGGCCGCTCCTTCTACCGGGTCGCGATGATCGTGCCCTGGGGAATCCCGGCCTTCGTCTCCGTCTTCGCCTGGAAGATGCTCTTCAACGAGAAGAACGGCCTGCTCAACAAGGTGCTGGACGGCGGCGGCATCGACGGCGTCGCGTGGCTGGGGGACCCGACATGGGCGAAGGTCTCCGTGATCGCGGTCAACGTATGGCTCGGCGTCCCGTTCATGATCGTCGCAATGCTGGGCGCGCTGCAGGCGATACCCGGTGAGTTGTACGAGGCGGCCGAGATGGACGGCGCCGGGCCCTGGCAGCGGTTCCGCAACATCACACTGCCGGGAGTGCGCTCGGTCAGCAGCACGGTGATCCTGCTGAGCACCATCTGGACGTTCAACATGTTCCCGGTGATCTTCCTGCTCACCAAGGGCGGGCCGGAGGACTCGACGGAGATCCTGGTGACGTACGCGTTCCGGCTGTCGTTCGTCAACAGCCCCCGCGACTTCGCCACGTCGGCCGCCTGGGGCGTGCTCATCCTGCTGCTGCTTTCCCTGTTCACGGTCGTCTACCGGCGGGCGCTGCGCCGCCAGGGAGAGGCGTGGTGACAACCATGAGAACAACGAAGAGAAGCCCACTCGCCTCCGTCGGACTGCACGCGGGTCTGCTGCTGGGCACCGCATGCGCGCTGTTGCCACCCCTCTGGCTCCTGGTGACCTCGTTCAAGCCGAAGAGCGAGTCGTTCACGACGGCGCTCGTCCAGAACTTCACCTTCGCCAACTATCAGCACGTCGTCGCCGACACCCATTTCCTCACCTGGTTCGGGAACTCGCTGATCGTCGTCATCGGCACCACCGTCGTCGGCGTTCTCATCGCCGCCACGACGGGATACGCGCTCAGCCGGTTCCGGTTTCCCGGTATGCGGCCGCTGATGTGGGTGCTGCTGATCACGCAGATGTTCCCGATGGCCGTGCTGATCGTCCCGCTGTACAACACGATGGCCAAGCTGGGGCTGCTCAACCAGCCGCTCGGGCTGATCATCACGTATCTGACGATCGCCGTGCCGTTCTGCGCCTGGATGATGAAGGGGTTCTTCGACACGATCCCCGTCGACATCGACGAGTCGGGCCGGGTGGACGGGCTCAGCCCGTTCGGCACGTTCTGGCGGCTGATCCTGCCGCTGGCCAAGCCGGGCATCGCCGTCACCGGCTTCTACACCTTTGTGACCGCCTGGGCGGAGGTCGCCTACGCGACGGCCTTCATGACCGGCGAGGAGAACCTGACCCTGGCGGGCGGCCTCCAGACCTTCGTCAACCGCTACGGCTCCGACTGGGGCTCCATGACGGCGGCAGCCGTCGTCATCGCCGTACCGGCCGCGGTGGTCTTCGGCTTCGCCCAGCGGCACTTGGTCGGAGGGCTGACTGCTGGAGCCACCAAGTCCTAGGGCCGTATCCGCCCCTTCGGGGCGCGTCCCCCTCCCCCTCCGAACTTTTTCAACTCTTCAGGGATGACATGACTCAGCACAGCAGTGCAACCGAAGGCACCGTGGAAGAGGCCGCCCCGGCGGCGCTGCCCGGCGCGGCCGGCTGGTGGCGGGACGCGGTGATCTACCAGGTGTATCCGCGCTCCTTCGCGGACGGCAACGGCGACGGGATGGGCGACCTGCCCGGCATACGGCAGCGGCTGCCGCACCTCGCCGAGCTCGGGGTCGACGCCGTGTGGCTCAGCCCCTTCTACGCCTCGCCGCAGGCCGACGCCGGATACGACGTCGCCGACTACCGCGCCATCGACCCGATGTTCGGAACGCTGCACGACGCGGACGCCCTGATCCGAGACGCGCACGCGCTCGGGCTGCGCGTCATCATCGACATCGTCCCCAACCACTCCTCCGACCAGCACGAGTGGTTCAAACGCGCCCTGGCGGGGGACACGGCGGCCCGGGACCGCTACCACTTCGCGCCCGGCAAGGGCGCCGCGGGCGAACTGCCGCCGAACGACTGGGAGTCCGTCTTCGGCGGTCCCGCCTGGAGCCCGGTGCCCGGCTCGCCGGGACTGTGGTATCTGCACCTGTTCGCGCCCGAGCAGCCCGACTTCAACTGGGACCACCCCGCGGTCCGCGACGAGTTCCGCTCCGTACTGCGGTTCTGGCTGGACATGGGCGTGGACGGCTTCCGGATCGACGTGGCACACGGCCTGGTCAAGGCGGCCGGACTGCCCGACATGGGCAGCACCGAGCAGCTGAAGCTGCTGGGGACGGCCGAGCTGCCGTTCTTCGATCAGGACGGTGTCCACGAGATCTACCGCTCCTGGCGGCAGGTCCTCGACGAGTACCCGGGGCAGCGCGTCGGCGTCGCCGAGGCATGGACGCCCAGCGCCGAGCGCACCGCGCTGTACGTACGCGAGGACGAGCTGCACCAGGCGTTCAACTTCCACTACCTCAACACCGGCTGGGACGCCGCGGCGCTGCGCGAGGTCATCGACGCCTCCCTCACCTCGCTGGGTGCCGTCGGCGCGCCTGCCACCTGGGTGCTCTCCAACCACGATGTCGTACGCCACCGCACCCGGCTCGGCGGCGGCCACGCCCGCGGGCGCGCAGCCTCGCTGCTGATGCTGGCGCTGCCCGGCTCCGCGTACGTCTACCAGGGCGAGGAGCTGGGGCTGCCGGAGGTGACGGAACTGCCCGACGAGGCACGCCAGGACCCCTCGTTCTTCCGCTCCAGCGGGCAGGACGGGCTCCGCGACGGCTGCCGGGTGCCGCTGCCCTGGGCCGAGGAGGAGACGGCGGACGGCGGCAGCTCCTACGGGTTCGGCAGCGGCGGCAGCTGGCTGCCGCAGCCGCCCGGCTGGGGTGCGCTTTCCGTCACCGCCCAGACCGGTGACGCTTCTTCCACCCTGGAGCTCTACCGCACCGCGCTGCGCCTGCGCAGGGAACGCCCCGAACTGGGCGACGGCGAGCCGCTGGAGTGGCTGCCCGCACCCGAGGGCGTGCTCGCCTTCCGGCGCGGCGCGTTCGTGTGCGCGGCCAACACCCTTGCGGAGCCGGTACGGCTGGACTTCGAGCCCGGCGAACTGCTGCTGGCCAGCCGCCCGTTGCCCGCGGAGCAGCAGCAGCCGACGGGCGAGGCCGAGCTGCCCGGCGACACGACCGCCTGGTGGGTCGCCGGATGACGGGTGCCCTCACCGCGCGCCTCGCCGACATCGCCGCGCAGGCCGACGTCAGCGAGGCCACGGCGAGCCGCGTCTTGAACGGCAAGCCGGGCGTGGCAGCGGCCACCCGGCAGCGGGTGCTGGCCGCGGTGGACGTGCTCGGCTACGAGCGCCCCGCGCGCGCCCGGCAGCGCAGCGCGGGGCTGGTCGGGCTGGTCATTCCGGAGCTGACCAACCCGATCTTCCCGGCGTTCGCGCAGGTCATCGAACAGTCCCTGTCCGGCTACGGCTTCACGCCCGTACTGGGGACGCGGATGCTGGGCGGCGCGACCGAGGACGAGTTGGTCGGCCAGCTCGTCGAGCGCGACGTGTCCGGCATCATCTTCCTCTCCGGCCTGCACGCCGACCTGACCGCCGATCCCACCCGCTACGCCAGGCTGGCCGAACGCGGGGTGCCGTTCGTCCTGATCAACGGCTACAACGAAAGCATCAGCGCGCCGTTCGTCTCCCCTGACGACCAGGCCGCCGCCGCGATGGCCGTCGACCACCTGCGCCAGCTGGGACACCGGCGCATCGGGCTGGCCGTCGGCCCGGAACGGTTCGTGCCCACCCGGCGCAAGGTCGCGGGGTTCATCCGGGCCGTGGGAGAGGAGCGACCGTACATCCAGCACACCCTCTTCACCGTCGAGGGCGGTCACGCGGCTGCCGGAGCCCTCATCGAGGAGGGCTGCACCGGCATCGTCTGCGGCAGCGACCTGATGGCACTCGGCGCCGTGCGGGCCGCCCGGCAGCGGGGCCTGGCGGTGCCGCACGAGGTGTCGGTGGTGGGCTACGACGACTCCGAGCTCAACGCCTTCACCGACCCGCCCCTGACCACCGTCCGCCAGCCGGTACGCGCGATGGCCAACGCCGCCGTGCACGCCCTGCTGGAGCCGATGGGCGGCAGCCCGATGGCGGACACGGAGTTCGTCTTCCAGCCGGAGCTGGTGGTACGGGGCTCCACGGCGCACGCGCCCGATCGGTGAGTCAGGGCACTCAGGGCACCAGCCCCGCCTCGTAGGCGAGGATCGCGGCCTGTACACGGTTCTTCATCTCCAGGCGGGCGAGGATCTGGCTGACGTACGTCTTCACCGTGCCCTCCACCACGTGCAGCCGCGCTGCGATGTCGGCGTTGGACAGGCCCGCGCCGACCAGGCCCAGGACTTCGCGCTCGCGGGGGGTCAGCGCTGCGGTGCGGGCCTGCGCGGTTGCCCGGCGGCTCAGTTGCCCGGTGGCCATGTGGGTGATGACGTGCCGGGCGACGGCGGGGGAGAGGTAGGCACCGCCCTCGTGGACGGCGCGCACACCCGACAGCAGCTCCCGCGGGTCACCGGACTTCAGGACGAAGCCGGCGGCTCCGGAGCCGAGCGCGGTGGCGATGTACTCGTCCTCGCTGAAGGTGGTCAGCATCATCACCGCGCTGTCCGGGCACGTGCGCCGCAGCTCGGCGGCGGCGCGCAGCCCGTCGAGCTTCGGCATGCGGATGTCGAGCAGGCACACATGCGGGCGGTGCCGCTGCGTCAGCGTGACGGCCTCCCGCCCGTCGGCCGCCTCCGCGACGACCTCGATGTCGGACGCCGACGCGAGGATCGCCCGTATCCCGGCCCTGATCATCGCCTCGTCGTCCGCCAGCAGTACCCGGATCATCGTGCTCCCGCCCCCTGCTTCCGCCCCGTATACGGCAGCACGCTAACCCAGCGGCGCCGGGCGTGCCCGGTGGCAGGTGAAGCCTTGACCAAAGTGCAGTGCTGCTGGGGACCAATGGGCACTGTCCGGGCACCGGCCGCTCCCTACCGTCCCAGGTGAACGAGAACGCCGGCACGGGGAAGGAACCATGCTCATACTGCGCGGACTGACAAAGAGATACGGCGCCAAGACCGCCGTCGACGACCTGTCCCTGGAGGTGGCGCCCGGCAAGGTCACCGGCTTCCTCGGCCCGAACGGCGCCGGCAAGTCCACCACCATGCGCATGATCGTTGGACTGGACCGGCCCACCTCCGGGACGGCGCTGGTCCGCGGCACGCCGTACGCCGAACTCGCCCGTCCGCTACGGGTGGTGGGCGCACTGCTCGACGCGCGCGCCGCGCACCCCAGGCGCACCGCCCACCAGCATCTGCTGGCCATGGCCCGCAGCAACGGCATCCCCGCGCGCCGGGTGCCCGAAGTGCTCGGCGCCGTCGGTCTGGCCGATGTGGCGGGCAAGCGCGCGGGCTCCTTCTCGCTGGGGATGACCCAGCGGCTGGGCATCGCCGCCGCGCTGCTCGGCGACCCGGAGGTGCTGCTGCTGGACGAGCCCGTCAACGGCCTCGACCCCGACGGTGTGCTGTGGGTGCGCACCTTTCTGCGCTCCCTGGCCGCCGAAGGCCGGACCGTCTTCCTCTCCAGCCATCTGATGAGCGAGATGGAGCTGACCGCCGACCGGCTCGTCGTCATCGGCCGGGGCCGGCTGCTCGCGGACGGACCGACCGCGGATGTCGTCGGGGCCGGCACCGGCCCCACCGTGTGTGTACGCGGCCCGCAGCACGGCGGGCTGGCGGCCCTGGCCGACCGGCTCGCGCGGGAGGGAGCCGAGGTGACCCGGCCCGCGCCGGGCGAGCTGTCCGTGCGCGGCGTACCGCTGGAACGCGTCGGCGATCTCGCCCATGAGGCACATGTGCATCTGTACGAACTACGTGCCGCCGAGGCGTCGTTGGAGGCGGCCTATCTGCGGCTGACGTCCCAGAGCGTGGAGTACGCCCAGGAACGGCGTACCGGCGTGGAAGCGGGGGTGTGACGATGGCTGCCGCTGTCGCGGACCCGATGACCTCGACCTGGCGGCGGAGCACCGCACTGCGGTGGGCCGTGGCCGCCGAGTGGACCAAGCTGAGGTCTCTGCGCTCGACCTGGTACCTGCTGCTGGGGGCGCTGGCGCTGACCGGGCTGATCGCCTCGGCCACGGGCGTCCTCACCCACGATCCCGGCGCCTCGCCCGCCGACCCGGCCGTCGTCGCCGAACTCAACGGCACCTGCCTCGTGCTGGCGGCGATGGCCATGCTGTCGGTGACGGGCGAGTACGCCACCGGCAGTGCGACGACGGCCTTCCTGTGCGTGCCCGACCGCGCCCGCCTGCTGGCCGCCAAGTCCCTGACAGTGGGCGCCGTCACCTTCGCCGCGGGGCTGGGCTGCGCCCTGGTGGGCGTGGTCTGCGGTGCCCTGAGCCTGGACCGGAGCACCTTCCGTCTCTCGCACGTCACGGCGCAGGTGCTGGCCGTCGGGGTGCACGCCGCGCTGGTGAGCCTGCTGACGCTGGGGCTGGCCGCCGTCGTCCGCAGATCCGCCGGGACGGTCACGGCGCTCTTCGGGCTGCTGTTCCTGGTCCCCGTGGGG
Organism: Streptomyces sp. 8N114; assembly: GCF_052245835.1. NCBI lineage: Bacteria > Bacillati > Actinomycetota > Actinomycetes > Kitasatosporales > Streptomycetaceae > Streptomyces > Streptomyces sp. 8N114. The sequence goes on from NZ_JBQQBT010000005.1 coordinate 201,336, forward strand.
CTGGACGTACTGCCGGGCGGTGAGGTCGCCACCGATCTGCTGCCCGCCGGCGCCTCGGAGGCCCTGCTGCTGGGCGGCAACGGCACCTACGGCCGGTACGGCGCCCTGCTCGCCCTCGCACTGTGGGCCGTCGTCTCGCTGGCGGCGGCGCTCACCACGGTGCGGCGCCGGGACGTGTGACGGCCCGGCACCGGTGGCCGACGTCGGCCACCGGTGCCGGCGGATCAGTGCGGCGGTCGCGCCGGGGTGCCGTCCGCGCGGGTCGCCGACAGCCGGGCAGAGGCGTCCCGTTCGGCGCGTACGGCCAGGGTGTTGCCCCTCGCCTCCGCCGGGCTGTCCGCCAGGCCGCTGCCGCGTGCCCGCAGACGCGTGACGCTCGCGTCCCCGGCGGCCACTAGGTACCAGCGGCCGTCTGTGGACTTCCACAGCAGCCCCGTGAGGACCTCCCGGGCACGCGGGCCGCACGCCCGAGTGTCCTCCGTACGGGAGGTGACGGCTCCCGGGCGCCCAGGAGCGGCGGCCGAGGGCTGGAACTGCGTCATCACCCGGGCACCGGCACCGCGCCAGGTACCGGCCCGGGTGCACACCCATGCCGCCTCGCCGTCCCCGTCCGGCAGCCGCTGCCGGGCGAACTGCCAGGAGTTGACGGCCTTGACGCCCCGGTCGAGCACCGCCGGGAGGTGGCACACCGTACGCGCCAGCCGCGTGCGGGCTGCGGCGCTCGTGGCCGGTGCCCGGTCCTTGCCGTCCGTCAGCCGTGCGGGGGTCAACTCGCCCAGGTCCGTGTACAGCTGCTCATCCCGCACCGTGCCGGGGCTGCCCCACAGCGCCAGGCCCGGCCAGCTCTCGCAGTGGCGCGGCAGCGTGACCGGGAGCCGCACCGGCTCGGTGACCCCGTCCTCGCCGCGGGAGAGTGTCCGGCCCGTCGCGTCTGCCGGGTCGAGAAGATCCACCTCGGCGGAGCGGGTGATCCACGGAGCCGTGAGATACCGCACCTCGTCCTCGCTCCGGGCGACCACCAGCGCCCCGGACGCCGCAGCGGCAGCGCCCGCCGTACGGGCCAGCTCCAGCGAGACCCCGTCCTTGGCGGCGGCCGAACCGTCGTCCGGGTCCAGCGGCTCGGAGTACCGCGCCACCCGCAGCCCGTCGTACAGCAGCACCACGGCGGAGCCCTCCAGCCGCCCCGCGTACAGCAGTTGGGGCGGTCCCGGCGGCGGGCCCTTCGGAGTGCCGGGCGTCGCACCGACCCATACGTCGGCGCGCGGCCGCGCCCAGGTGACCAGCGCCCGGCGCAGCAACGATTCATCGCGGGTGAGAGCGCCGCGTGCGGGCCACGCGGCGAAGTCCACACGGGAGGCCCGCCGCCAGGCGCCGGCCCGCGCGCGGACCAGCGCGTCCGGATCGAGGGCGCGCTCCCCGTCGGTGCCCCGCACCAGCGGCGGCCGTGCCGCGGCGTCCGGCCCCCAGGTGTCCCCGGGCACCCCCAGCATCCCGGCACACACCACCGCCGCGAACACCGCGGCTCCCGCGGCCCGCCAGTACCGGCGCCGACGCACCATGTCGAGGGGGTGCGGGGGCTGCGCCTCGCACAGCGGACACGGGGTGCCCGGCGGGTCGGGGGCGTCCGGCGCGGGCCGGGTGGTGACCTCTGTGCGGGCCTCCGCCATGGCGGCGTCCGGGTCCTTCACCCGGGCGGCGCGCAGCAGTTGCCGGATGTCCGGTTCGGCCATCCGTTCCAGGTGCCGCAACGCGTACGCGGCGCGGGCCGGGGCCCCGCCCCGCGGACCGGCCAGCGCCGCGCGCAGTACGCGGAGCCGCAGCCACACATACGCGGGGTCCTCGTCCTGCGCGTCCTCCGGCCGGGGCCGGGGTCGGGGGAGCGCCGCCGTCGACGTACACCGTCGGGGGAGCGCCCTGCGGGTCACTGCGTGTGCCCGGCGGGGGCTGTCGCCCAATACGCAGTACGCGAGACGGACGAGTCTTTCGTAGTGCTCCACGAGGGCGAGTTCGGCTTGCTCGACGTCCAGCGTGCCTTCACTCACACCCCTGAGAACGAGCCCCCTCCCCGTGGGTCACCGCGGGTGGTGCCCTCACACGGGGACCTCGAGGGTGATCATGGTTGGCCCCCCGGTGGGGCTGTTCAGGGCGAGGACGCCATCGAACTGGGCGAGCCGCCGTTGGACGCCGCTCAATCCGGAGCCGGCGTCCAACGAGGCCCCGCCCTTGCCGTCATCGGTGACCGTCACCCGAATCACGGAGCCCCCCGAAGCGGGGGCGACATACAGCACGTCGAGCCACACCTTCCCCGCCTCCGCATGCTTGGCGGCATTGGTGAGCAGCTCACTCACCGCGAAGTACACCGCCGTTTCGACGGGCTCCTCGAAACGGCCCGGCAGTTCGATGTCCTCCTCGACAGGGACCGGCATCCGCAACGCCAGCGCGCGCAGCGCATCAGGCAGCCCGCGCTCGGCGAGCACCGGCGGATGGATGCCCCGCACCAGATCCCGCAGCTCGGTCAGCGCCTCCGCGGAGTTCTCCCGTGCCTGGGCGATCATCTGTTTGGCGCGGGCCGGATCCCGCTCGACCAGAGCCTCGATGGTGCCCAGGCTCATCCCCATGGCGACGAGCCGCGCCTGCGCACCGTCATGCAGGTCGCGCTCGATACGGCGCAGCTCCGCAGCGGAAGCGTCCACCGCGTCGTGCCGTGTCTCGTACAGCTGCTCCACCCGCTGCGCCAGCAGCATTTCGCGGGTGGGCTCCAGCATCGCCTTGGTGATCTGGTGGTTGATCGGCAGCATCGGCGGCAGCAGTGCCGTGACGAAACCGGCTGTCATGTCGGCGGGCAGCCACGCCATGTCCCGCCAGGTCGCCGGGTCCTTGAGCAGCAGTATGCAGAGCTCGAAGTGGCCGACGATGCCGCTGTGCCGTTCGCGCGGCCAGGGGCGGTACGGCTCGGGCACCTCCAGGCCGCCCCACTCGCGGACCAGCCGCCGCCGCTGGCCGGCGTACCAGCGCAGGGCCAGCTGGGTGGGCGGCGTGGTGATGACGCCCACCCCGATGGGCAGCAGCGCGATCGAGACGAGGCAGAGCGTGAACAGCAGGATGGAGAGGGGGAGCGTGACGACCGCGAGCGCGGGTCCCCGCACCAGCGCCAGCATCAACTCGTGCGTCTGTACCGCGGCCCGCGGTCTGTCCTCCGTCACTTCCCGTGCCCTCCGCCCGTTCCCCGCCCCGCCGTTCCTTGCCGGCCTACCGGGTGCCCGGTTCCGTCTGCCAGTCCGCGAACTCCACGAGTGCGCGGTCGCCGCTGCCGCCGTTGGTGGCCGACATGAACAGACCGGCGTCCTGTTTGCCTGACGCGCCGGGCACCTCGACGGTTGAGACGGTACGCCACGTCTTTCCGGCGTCGCTGGACAGCTCTCCCTTGTATGAGGCGCCCGACCGGGAGAGCCGCAGCAGGACCGGGGCCTTGATGCCGGGGACCGCCCGGAAGGTGTCCAGGGTGCCGTCGCCGTTGCTGTCGTACGACAGGACGACGCCGTTGCCCGGGGTCACCGCCAGGTTCACGAAGCCGGCCGAAGCCGGCTCGGCCAGCCGGTTGCGGACGACGATGCCCGCACGGGCCCATGGGCCGCTCTCCTGCTGGGAGACGACCTTCAGCGTCACCGTACCGCCGTCGTCCAGCGCCTGCGGACGGTAGACGGTGCCGAACTCGGCGGTGGCCTTCCACAGGTCGGCGCCTCCGCCGTCGATCGCCCAGCGCCCCTCCAGGTGTCCGAAGGCGGCGTCGTTGGTCGTGGCGGTCCGTACGTCGTCGGGGAGCGCGCCCGCGCGGTAGATCCGCCCGGCCTCGACGGTGGTGACCCGCTCCTGGCCCTCGGGGCCGTTCTCGACCTCGACGGTGTAGTCCAGCGGCTCCAGCGGCTCGGTCAATTGCTGGTCGGCCGTGGTGAACCGCCAGCGCACGGTGGCCGTGCCGCCGGGGCTGATGGCGCGGTGCGAGGTCGGGTCCTGTGTCTCGGCGCCGTGCAGGCCGTGCAGCGAAAGATCAACGGCACCTGTGGGGCCCAGCCCGTTCTCGTTGCGGAAGACCGCCTCCACGGTGCCGGCCTTGCCCGGCGGGACGGCGCGCGGCTCGGGGGAGACCTTCAGCGAGCCCTGGTAGGGCGCCTTGACGAGGACGTCACGTACCCGGGTGGCGGTGGTGTACGGGTCGGCGAGCGGCCTGGTGGGGTAGTCGTTCGTCTTCTTCGTCCAGGGCTCCTCCTCCGCGTACCAGTCGAACTTCTTGGGGGCGCGGCCCTGTTCGAGCGCGTCCTGCAAGTCGTCGAGGAACGCCTTCCACTGCGGAAGGTGGAAGTCCCGGATGAGGCCCTGCCAGTCGCGGTTGGCGTAGTTGGCCAGATGGCCGCCGTCGGCCGTGGGGCGGTCGGCCCAGGTGGTGACCAGCACCCGTGCCGTGCGCTCCAGCTCGGCGCGCTCCTTGGCGGAGGCGGCGGAGCCGCGGGCCGCCGCCAGCCAGGGGCCCAGCAGGAAGGCGCGGTGGCCGCCGGACATCTCGTCGGCCAGCTCCATCAGCTTCAGCCACAGCGCGGCCAGCTTCTTGAAGTTCGCCGCGTCCTTCTTCTTGTAGGCGGCCTGGAGCTGCGGGATGAGCGACCAGGAGCGGTTGGCGAGGACCTGGCGGCCGGTGTCGGTCAGGTCGTAGCGGTAGGCGTCGGTCTTGCGCAGCCGCGCGCCGACGCCCAGCAGCGCCTCGAAAGCGGCGTCGAAAGCGGGCAGGTCGAAGGCTGGGGTGTGGGTGGCGTAGTAGGCGCCGGAGCGGGCCGCCAGGCTGGGGCGCGCCGCGAAGACGCTGTCGTGCGGACGGCCGTCCTTGCTGTTGATGCGGTACGCGGTCTCGCGCAGCGCCGTCATCGCCTTCTTCGCCTGGGCGTCCGTGCCGCCGTAGCGGATCTTCGCCCAGTTGTTGAACCAGGTGCCCCGGTCGACCGGCTGCTGCCGCCACGCCAGTTCGCCGAACAGCTCCAGCGCCGCCGCGTCGCGGTGGGTGGCCTCCGGCATGTAGCAGGTGCCGACCAGCTTGCTGCCCCGCTTGTCGCGCCAGGCGGTGAAGCGCTCCGTCCACATGTGGGTCTTGGCGCCCATGGTGGTGCGGCCGCCGAAGTTGGGGATGGTGCCGAACGCGTACGGCACTCCGCCCCAGTCCTTCTCCCGGTCGGTGACCCGGTCCAGGTCGGAGAGGCCGTCGACGATGAGCATCTTGTCCTTGGCCGCGAGCCCGTCGAGCAGGTCACGGCGCGGGTTCTCCTGCCAGCCGAGAATCACCCAGGTGGCGCCGGGCCGTGCGGTGTGCAGCGCCTTCTCCACTGCCCGCGCCGCCTCCGGCACCGGCACGTCACCGGGGTTGCCGCCCTCGTGCAGCAGATCCATCTTGAAGTGGTCGGCCTCGCCGAACAGTTCCCGCTGGTGCTTGTAGAAGGACGCCGCCACCTTGCGGAAGACCGCCGTACGCGGGTCCAGCCACGGCGGCCTCTCCAGCCCGCTCCATTTGCCCTGCGGAACGGTACGGCCGCCCTTGTTGCGCTTGGCGAAGTCGGCGGGGACGGTGCCGAAGTAGCCCGGCAGTACGGGCTTCATGCCCAGCTCCCGCATCCGCTCCACGATGCGCTTGCCCAGCGCGGTGCGCCTCTTCAGCAGCTCCGTGCTGAGGGGGCCGCCGTACTCGGCCATGTTCTGCAGCAGCCACCACGGCTGGTGGGTGGGCGCCGGGATCCAGGCGCGGGCCTCCTGGTCGCTGTAGCCGAAGTCCTGGAGCATCCGGTGGTAGACGGCTTCCTGGCCCGCGGTGACCAGCACCTCGTTGAAGCCGTGCAGCGCCAGGACGTCCAGGAAGTGCTCCCAGTGTCCCCAGTCCGCGTACGGGGCCGTGTAGCCGTCGTGGGTGTCGTTGAGCGCGAACCGGTGGGGCACGGTGGCCCGCTGCGCGTGCTGCTTCCGGGGCGCGGGCAGCGTCGCGGGGAGGTCGAGCTGGCTGCCGGCCCAGGAGATGTGGGCTTCACAGCTGTACTTGAGGTACCAGTGCACGCCGGTCAGCAGCGCCACCGGGCCGGTGCCCGCCACCTGGATGCGGCCCGCGCGCCCGGTGACCTTGAACCGTTCGGGGCCGCCGATCTGCTGGAGCGTGATCTGGTCGGCGTGCCGGGGGAGCAGCCGCTTCAGCGCCGCGAGTGCGGCGTTTGTGGTTGGCGCCTTTTCCTGTGCGGTGGCGGTGGTCTGTGCGTCCTGGGGTGCGCGCGTTCTGTCCGCTGCCATGGCAGGGAAGTACCCGTTCCCCAGCGCGAGACCCGCGCCGAGCGCCCCCGTGGTGCCCAGTACGGCGCGTCTGTCGAGAGGCGAGCGTGCCGCAGGGACCGAGCGCTGCGCGGACTCACCGGAGTCGGCGGATGCGTCGCGCCGGCCGGGGTCCCCGGGCTGGTCGGACTTGTCGTATCTTTCGCGGTCGTTGATCGGTTCGTGCATAGGGGGCGCCTCCAGGTGACGGCATCCTGTCGGATGTCCTGCCGTATGTGATCAAAGACACGTACGGGGAGGCACGGTAACGAAGCGGTCAGCCTCGGTCGAGGTAGGCGAGCACGGCGAGTACCCGCCTGTTGTCGTCGTCCGAGGGCGGCAGCCCCAGCTTTCCGAAGATGTTGGAGGTGTGCTTGGCGACCGCCCGCTCGGTGACGAACAGCTGCGCCGCGATGGCCGCGTTCGACCTGCCCTGCGCCATCAGCTCCATGACCTCCTTCTCCCGGGCGGTCAGATTGCCCATCGGCTCGTCCTGCGCGCGCCGCGTCAACAGCTGCTGGATGACCTGCGGATCCATTGCCGTACCGCCCTCGGAGACCCGGCGTACGGCGTCCACGAACTGGTCCGCGTCGAACACCCGGTCCTTGAGCAGATAGCCCACCCCGCCGTTCCCGTCCGCCAGCAGCTCGCGCGCGTACAGCTGCTCGACGTGCTGCGAGAGCACCAGTACCGGCAGCCCCGGCCGCTTGCGGCGGGCCTCCAGCGCGCATTGCAGCCCCTCGTCGGTGAACGAGGGCGGCAGCCGTACGTCCACCACGGCGACGTCCGGCTCCAGCTCCAGCAGCGCCCGGCTCAGCTCCGGCCCGTTGTCGACCGCCGCGGCGATCTCGAAGTCGAACGCCTCCAGCATCCGTACGAGTCCGTCCCGGAGCAGGAAAAGGTCCTCGGCGATCACGACACGCACGGAAAACTCCAAATTCGCAGCGGGTTGCGCCGTATGGCGGCAGGACGGCCTGAATCTACCGGCGAATCCGCCGATCCGCTGCCTCGCGCAGGGCGGCCCGGCCGGGCCTACCGGTGCTGGATGAGGTCCCACCGGTTGCCGTACAGATCACGGAAGACGGCAACCGTCCCGTACGGCTCCTCGCGGGGCACCTCCTCGAAGTGGACGCCCACCGCGGTCAGTCGGGCGTGCTCCGCCGCGAAATCGGACGTGCTCAGGAAGAACCCCACCCGGCCGCCCGTCTGGTCCCCGACCCGGCTGCGCTGCGCCGGGTTCACGGCTCGGGCCAGCAGCAGCCCGGTGCCGCCCGGCGCGGGCGGATCCACCACGACCCACCGCTTGTGCTCGTCGACGCGGGTGTCCTCGCGGACCGTGAAGCCGAGGAGGCCGACGTAGAACGCCAGCGCTTCGTCGTAGTCCTCCACCAGCAGCGTGACCAGGTCGATCCGGTTCATCCCAAGCGTTCCTCTCCGAACGTCGGTCCAGGGGGAGGGGGCTCCCGGGCCTGGTGGGCGTGCGAAAGCCCCCTCCCTGGATGCGGCAGGTCAGCCGATGAGGTCGCGTATCCAGTCGCGGTGCTCCGCGACGCTCGGGTAGATATCGGGCGTCGTGCCGCAGTCACCCACGGACCGGCTGGTGACACCGGACAGCTGCCAGCGGCCGTTCACCTTCGTCAGCGCCGGAGCCCCCGAGTCGCCGCCGCACGTTCCGGCGTTACCGTCCGGGTTGTCGGTGCAGAAGTCTCCCTCACGGATGCCCCAGGCGTCCCCGTCCGTCTCGTTGGAGATGCACTTGGGGGTGTCCGGAGCCAGCACCGGCAAATCGATCTCGCGGTGCTTGACGGGCAGCTGCGAGGGATCGTTGCCGGTCGCCTTGGTGTAGCCCCATCCGGTCGCCTTGACGGTCTCCCCGGCGGCGGGGGTGCGGGACGCCAGCGGCGCCGGCTTCTTCGACACCTTGGACGACAGCTTGAGGAGCGCGAGGTCGTCGGCGCTGCCCCGGTTCTCGTCCGTGTAGTCGTAGCCCGGGTGAACCACGATCTTCTTCACCTTGGCGACCTCGCCGCCCTGGGTCCGGTCGAGGGAGCCGACCCGCACATGGTAGGCGGCCGGGTCGTTCGTGCCCGCCGTGGTGGTGACACAGTGCCCCGCCGTCAGCACCCAGTCGGCAGCCACGAGGGTGCCGCCACAGGCGTGGCCGTCCGGGTCGTCGCCGCGCTGCTTCTGCAGGGAGACGACGAACGAGTACTTCTCGGTGGACTCTTCGCCGCCGATGATCTTCGTCTCGTATCCGGAGTCCCCGGACGTACCCGAACCCTGGGCCGCGTAGGCGACCGTGCCCGCCGTGGCGAGCCCCAGGGAGAGAGCCGATACGAACACCGCACGCGCGGCCCTGCCGGTGCCACCCGTACTGCGGCGCGCGAGGCGGTTTCCGAGGTTGTCCTGGCTGGTCTTGATGAGCGTGTCCTTTCTCTTCCATCCCGGCGCCAGGGCAGGCGCCGGGTCCTTGCTCTCTCGGGCGGAAGCCCCGCACCGCAAGCCGGTAGTGGGCTCGCGGGGACAGGGTGGTGGCGCTGACCCGCCACCGCGCGCGGTCGGCTGTCGCGCCGTGCGCCTGCCGCCGTCGAGGAGCCGCCGCGGTTGAGCAGCCGCCGCTGCTCAGCCGTCGGCGACGATTTCCTCCAGCCGCCGAAGCGGGCTCGCCATCCGCGCCGGGTCGCTGCTGGAGTACGGGTCGTGGGGGAGGGGGAGAGACGCGACCGGTGCGGCCGGCCGCGGCCCCGCGCCCAGGGGGCGTCATCCACCCCTGGGACCGCCCGGAAGGCGCCGCGCACCTCGGGGGCACCGTGCACGGGCAGCGCGGCCCATTGCGGAAACGGCGTTACTGTCAGCCGGTGCACCGGCTCCGCGTCGATGATCGGCGCCTCGTCCGGCGGAGCCCCGCCGGGTGGCCCCTCGTCGGGCGGCGCCTGGTCCGGCGGAGCCTCGCCGACGCCCTCCGCTTCGGTGTCGGCCACATCACCAGATGACACAAACATCTCCCCGTTACCTGTGACACCTCCATCCCACCCTCTCAACTCCCGGTTGTCCACGGCTTTTTGAACCCGGATGCCGTGCCTCGTCGTGCGCCCGGCCGCCGCATCGGCACTTGTGCGCCCTGCCGCCGCTCGGGATAAGGTGCGGCGACCGGCAACGGATGTTCGAGCGATGCGGTGACAGAGGGAGGTGAGACGCATTTCCGCTCCGGCAGACAACGCGCTCTCGCCCCCCGGCGTGCGGCCCCGCGGGTAGCGGAGGCCGTCGCGGGTGACGGGAGCGCTCCAGCACCTGGAAGGGCTTCCAAGCCATGCACCACCCCACCGACGCCTCTGATCTTGTCGCCCAGCTCCGCGCCGCGGGCTGCGTCTTCGCCGAGGACGAGGCACGCCTGCTGTACGAGACCGCGCGCGGCCCGGCCGAACTGCGGGAGATGACAGCCCGGCGCATCGCCGGGCACCCCCTTGAAAACGTACTGGGCTGGGCGGAGTTCGCCGGCCTGCGGATCGCCGTCGACCCCGGCGTCTTCGTGCCCCGGCGCCGCACCGAGTTCCTGGTACGGCGGGCCGCCGCGTGCGCACCCGGCACGGGGGTCCCGGTCCTGGTCGACCTGTGCTGCGGTACGGGCGCGATCGGCGTCGCGCTGCTCGCCGCGCTGCAAGGGCGCGGCGAACTGCACGCCGCGGACCTCGACCCCGCCGCCGTACGGTGTGCCCGGCGCAACCTCGCCGGGCCGGGTGGGCACGTCTACGAGGGCGACCTGTTCGCTGCGCTGCCCGGCCGGTTGCGGGGCCGCGTGAACGTGCTGACGGCCAACGTCCCCTACGTCCCCACGGCGGACATACCGCTCCTCCCGCCCGAGGCCCGCGACCACGAGCCGCGGCCCGCGCTGGACGGCGGGCCCGACGGCCACTCCTTGCTGCGCCGGATCGCCGCTGACGCCGGGGACTGGCTCGCCCCGGGCGGAGCTCTGTTGACGGAGACCAGCTCCCGCCAGGCCGAGGGGGCGGCCGGCATCCTGTCCGCCGCCGGTCTGACGGTCACCGTCACCACCGACCCCGACCTCACCGCCACCACGATCACCGCCCACCGCCCCGCAGGCCCTTGAGCCTTTGCCGCCACGCCCTTTTTCGCCGCGCGGCGACCCCTCACACGCCTCGGAGCTGCAGCTGCGCCTGGTGCAGCAGCAAAGTGACCGTCTCAGCGAAGCGCGCCCCGCACAGGTGTTTCCCGCCGGTGCGGACCTCCGTCAACAGGGCGTCGACCGCACGCCGGAACCCCGCGGCGGGAGCCTCGTCGCGGACGGGGAGCTCCGCGATGCCCGGGGTGCCCCGCACCTCGGCCGTGACCCCTGCCGCTGCGGGGGTCACGGAGTGGCTCAGCGTGCAGTTGCTGGAGGCTCCCGAGGTGTGCCGCAGCACGAGGTGCACGGTGTCCCCGGTGCCGCCGCGCACTGCCGTGACCTCCTCGACGGGGCCGAGCAGCGGCAGCAGTACGGACAGCGCGTGCGGCCCCACATCCCACAGGGCGCCCTTCTCACGCCGCCAGGGGGAGGCGGTGTACGGCGAGTCGGCGCCGCCGAAGACGGGGGAGAGCCAGTCGGCGCGACCGACCTGCCAGCTGCCGGCCTGTGCTGACTGCTCGCGCAGCCAGCCGCCGGTCGACGCGCAGAAGTGCAGCGTGAAGAAGACGACGCAGCCGACCCCGGACCGCTCGACCGCCTCGGCGACGCCGCGCGCTGCCTCGGGCGTGATGGCGACGGGCTTGTCGAGCAGCAGATGGCAGCCGGCGTTCGCCGCACGCACGGCGAGCGGCGCCTGGACGTCCGGCGGTAGTGCGACGGCGACCGCGTCACAGGCGTCGAAGAGCGCGTCCACATCGGCGTACGGCCGACTCCCCAGCCGCTCGGCAAGCGCGCCCGTGGGCTCGGGGCGCCGCCCCCACACCCCGACCAGCTCCACGTCCCTGTGCGCGGCGAGCGCGGGCCCGTGGGTGCGCTCCGCCCAGGGGCCTGTCCCCAGAAGTCCGAACTTCATACCGGGCAGCCTACGAGGTCCGGCGCACCCCCCACGGCTGCTCCGGCGGTGCGGCCCGGCCGCGAGACAGCACGGATTGCCCCATCAGTGCTGATTATCCCGTCACAGGCTCCCTCGTCCGGTGTGCCCCGTGGCCAGTGGTGAGGCGCTGGCGCAATCTTGGCGCCGGTCAGGTGCGAGCGAGGGAGACGGGCGATGGCGGAGCTGTTCATCGACGGGGAGTGGCGGCAGGCCACCGCGGGCGGGCGGCGGGACGTGATCAACCCGTTCGACGCCTCCGTGATCACCACCGTCGACGAGGCGGACGAGACCGACGTCGACATGGCCGTACGCGCCGCCAAGCGCGCCTTCGAGCGGGCCGACTGGTCCGCGGCTCCCACCCGGCAGCGTGCCGATGTCCTCTACCGCGTGCACGAACTCCTGCTCCGCGACCAGGAGGAGATCGCCCGCACCGAGACCCTCGACACCGGCAAGACCCTCACCGAGGCCCGCATCGACATCCAGGACGTCGCGAACGCCTTCCGCTACTACGCGGAGCTGGCCGGCAAGGACGGCGGCCGGGTGGTGGACGTCGCCCCCGACGTGCTCAGCCGCGTCGTCTACAACCCGGTCGGGGTCTGCTGTCTCATCGCGCCGTGGAACTATCCGCTGCTCCAGGCGTCCTGGAAGGTCGCCCCGGCGCTGGCCGCCGGCAACACGTTCGTCCTCAAGCCCAGCGAGACGACGCCGCTGTCCACCATCGCCATGATCCGCCTCATCGCGGAGGCCGGGGCGCCGCCCGGGGTCGCCAACCTGGTGCTCGGCTCCGGTGGCACGGTCGGTGCGGCCATGACCAGCCACCCCGAGGTGGATCTGGTCTCCTTCACCGGCGGGCTGGCGACCGGGCGGCGGATCATGGAGAGCGTCGCGCCCGGCGTGAAGAACCTCGCACTCGAACTGGGCGGCAAGAACCCCAACGTGGTCTTCGACGACGCGGACTTCACCGCCGCGCTCGACTACGCGCTGGACGCCGCCTTCCTCCACTCGGGCCAGGTCTGCTCGGCCGGTTCGCGGCTGCTGGTGCAGGAGGGCATCCACGACGAGTTCGTGGAAGCGCTGGGCGCCCGGGCCGTCGGCATCCGGCTCGGCAACGGTCTGGAGCCGATGACCGAGTCCGGCCCGCTCAGCTCCGCCGAGCACCGTGCCAAGGTGGAGGGCTATCTGGAGATCGCCCGCGAGGAGGGCGCCCGGCTGGTCACCGGCGGGCGCCGCCCGGACGATCCCGAACTGGCCAACGGGTACTTCCTGCTGCCGACCGTCTACGCCGACTGCGACCGCTCCATGCGCATCGTCCAGGAGGAGATCTTCGGCCCGGTCGTCACCGTCGAGCGGTTCCGCACCGAGGACGAGGCCGTCGAGCTGGCCAACGACACCCGCTACGGGCTGGCCGGCGGGGTGTGGACGAGCGACGCGGGCCGCGCCCACCGGGTGGCCAACCGGCTGCGGCACGGCACGATCTGGATCAACGACTTCCACCCGTACGTACCGCAGGCCGAGTGGGGCGGTTTCGGCCGCTCGGGCATCGGCCGCGAGCTGGGGCCGACCGGGCTGCGCGAGTACCAGGAGGCCAAGCACATCTACCAGAACCTCTCACCGGCCCCCTCCGGCTGGTTCAAGGGCTGAGCGGGCGAGTGAGGCGAGCATGAACGGACCCGAAGAGAACCCGGACAACCCCGGGAACACCGAGAGCGACTACGACTACGTCATCGTCGGCGGCGGCACGGCCGGCTCCGTGCTGGCGGCCCGGCTGACCGAGGACCCCGACTGCCGGGTGTGCGTCATCGAGGGCGGGCCCAGCGACGTCGGCGACGAGCGGGTGCTGCGGCTGCGCAACTGGATCAACCTGCTGGAGTCGGAGTACGACTACGGCTACACCACCACCGAACAGCCCCGCGGCAACTCGCACATCGTGCACTCCCGGGCCAAGGTGCTGGGCGGCTGCTCCTCGCACAACACACTCATCAGCTTCCTCCCCTTCCCCCAGGACCTGGACGAGTGGGTGGGGAGGGGCTGCGCCGGCTGGGACCCGCTGACCGTCCTGCCGTACCGCAAGCGGCTGCGCAACAACATCGTCCCCGTCGGCGAGGACGACCGGAACCCCATCGCCCGCGACTTCGTGACCGCCGCAGCCGACGCGCTGCACGTGCCCGTCGTCGAGGACTTCAACCGCCGCCCCTTTGCCGACGGCGCCGGCTTCTTCTCCCTCGCCTACGACCCGGCCACCGGCCAGCGCTCCTCCGCTTCCGTCGCCTACCTCCACCCGATCATGGACCGGCGGCGCAATCTGACGCTGAAACTGGAGACCTGGGCCTATCAGCTGGTGCCCGACGGCGCGGGGCGGCTCACCCGGGTCCGGGTCCGGTACGCCGACGGCTCCACCGGCACCCTGCGCGCCGAGCGCGAAGTGCTGCTGTGCGCCGGGGCCGTGGACACCCCGCGGCTGCTGCTGCTCTCCGGTATCGGCCCGGCCGACGAACTGCGAGCGCTCGGCATCGAGGTGACGGCCGACCTGCCGGGCGTGGGCGAGAACCTGCTCGACCACCCCGAGTCGGTGATCGTCTGGGAGACCCACGAGCCGCTGCCGCCGAACTCCGCGATGGACTCCGACGCCGGGCTGTTCGTACGCCGCGACACCGGCCAACCCCGCCCGGACCTGATGTGGCACTTCTACCAGGTGCCGTTCACCGTCAACACCGAACGCCTCGGCTACCCCACGCCCCCGTACGGCGTGTGCATGACGCCCAACGTGCCCCGGGCCCACTCCGTCGGACGGCTGTGGCTGCGCAGCTCCGACCCGGCCGCCCATCCGGCGCTGGACTTCCGCTACTTCACCGACCCGGACGGGCACGACGAGCGCACCATCGTCGACGGGCTGCGGCTGGCCCGCGAGGTGGCGAACACGGCGCCGCTGCGCGGCTGGCTGAAGCGCGAGATCGCGCCGGGCCCGGGTCTGAACTCGGACGCCGAACTGTCGGAGTACGGGCGGCGCGTCGCGCACACCGTCTACCACCCGGCGGGCACCTGCCGGATGGGTGCCGCCGAGGACCCGATGGCCGTCGTCGACCCGCTGCTGCGGCTGCGCGGTCAGGAGGGGGTGCGGGTGATCGACGCCTCGGTCTTCCCGACGATGCCGACCATCAACCCCATGGTGACCGTGCTGCTGGTCGCCGAACGCGCCGCCGACCTGATCACCGGGCGCCCCGGACCCCAGCCCGAGGGCGGCGAGCGCTGATGGCCCAGCCCCATCAGCCCCATCAGCCCCATCAGCCCCATCAGCCCCGGTCGGTCGTGGCCGGCGACGACTTCGTCCCCGGCTCGGAGTTCCGCAAGGAGATGGGACCGTGGGCGAACTTCGCCCTGGGCTTCACCTACCTCTCGCCCGTGGTGAGCACCTACACCCTCTTCGGCTCGGCCCTCGCCGAGGGCGGGCCGCCGATGATCTGGGCGTTCCTGCTGGCGGGCTGCGGCCAGTTCCTGGTGGCGCTCGTCTTCGGCGAGGTCGTCGCCCAGTTCCCCATCGCGGGCGGCGTCTACCCGTGGGCGCGGCGGCTGTGGGGGATGCGGTGGGCGTGGATGACGGGCTGGGTCTATATGTGGGCGCTGCTGGTGACGATCACCAGCGTCGCGTACGGCGCCGGTCCCTACATCGCCATCCTCTTCGGCTTCGACTCGAACGTGCACACCACGGTGATCTGCACCGTCATCCTCATCGTCGTCGCCGCACTGATCAACTACGCCGGTACCAAGGCACTGTCGCTCGCCGCCCTCATCGGCTTCAGCGCCGAGCTGATCGGCGCCCTCATCGTCGGCGTCTATCTGCTGGTCACCCACCGCGAACACGGCCTCGGCGTCATCTTCGACACCTACCAGACCCAGGGCGACGGCTCGTACGCCCCGGTCTTCCTGGCCGCCGCCATCATCGGCTTCTACCAGTACTACGGCTTCGAGGCATGCGGCGACACCGCCGAGGAGGTCGCCCACCCGGGCCTGGTCATCCCCAAGGCGATGCGCCGCACCATCTACGTCGGCGGTGCCGCCGCCACCTTCACCTGCGGCTCGCTGCTGCTGTCCGTCACCGACTACGGCGCGGTGATCTCGGGCAAGGACACCGACCCGGTCGTCAACGTCCTCTACGACGCCATGGGCACGGTCGGCGCGCGGCTGGTGATGGCCGTCGTCCTCATCTCCTTCCTCTCCTGCACCATCAGCCTCCAGGCCGCCGCGGGCCGCCTCATCTACTCCTACGCCCGCGACCGGATGGTCGTCGGCCACAAGCTGCTGCGCCGCTTCTCGCACAAGCGGGCCGTGCCCGAGGTGGCGCTGCTGGTGGCGGCCGTCATCCCCGGCCTGATCGCGTTCGGTTCGCTGGTCTCCGAGGATGCCCTCACCAAGATCGTCTCGTTCGCCATCCTCGGCATCTACGGCTCGTTCCAGATGGTCGTCCTCGCGGCACTGCGGGCCCGGCTGAAGGGCTGGCGCGCCACCGGCGAGTTCACGCTCGGCCGCTGGGGGCTGCTGGTCAACGGCACGGCCCTGGCCTACGGCATCTTCGCCATCGTCAACATCTGCTGGGCCCGCACCCCCGAGGAGCCCTGGTACTCCAACTACATCGTGCTGCTCAGCGGCGGCGTCGTCGTGGCCGCCGGACTGCTGTACATGTTCACCACCCACCACTACGGCCGCGGCGACGCCCCCTCAGGCGACGCGATTCCGCAACGCTGAGGGGGCGGTTGTGGGCATCCGGGCTGTGCCCGCCCAGAGACGCCGTCCTGGTTACCTGACGTGCTCCGGGGGCCGGTCCCCCAGCTGCGGCGGCTGCCCGTAAGGGCCCGCGCCCCAAGCGTCGAGCGGCGTCGCGCCCTCGGGCGAGTGCGAGGCGGCAACCGGAACCACAGCCTCGCCGTGCTCCATCCGCGGCAGCCACCGCAACCACCGCGGCAGATACCAGTTCCGCTCACCCAGCAGCATCATCACGGCGGGCAGCAGCACCATCCGCACCACAGTGGCGTCCAGCAGGACGGCCACCGCGAGGCCGACGCCCATCTGCTTCATGTCCTGCATCGACAGTGTCGCGAAGACCGAGAAGACCGCGACCATGATGAGCGCCGCACCGGTCACCGCCGAGGCCGTGGCCCGGATTCCGTCGCGGATTGCCTCCCGGGTGCTTATACCCCGGTCCTTCGCCTCGCGGATCCGGGAGACCACGAAGACGTGGTAGTCCATCGACAGGCCGAACAGCACGACCAGTACGAACAGCGGCATCCACGACTCGATGGCGCCGACCGCCTCCGCCTGGAACAGCGAGGCACCCCAGCCGTGCTGGAAGACCGCCGTCATCACCCCGTACGCCGCACCGACCGACAGCAGGTTGAGGACGATCGACGCCAGCGCGATGGGCGCCGAGCGGAAGCAGACGAGCATCAGCAGGAAGGTGACGACGGTGATGAAGACGAACACCGGCACGATGCCGTCCTTGAGCTGGTCGTTGAAGTCCTTGGAGCCCGCCACCTCCCCGGTGACGTAGACCTGACCGCCGGCGGCGGCCGGTGCCAGTGTGTCCGGGACGACCGTGTGGCGCAGGACGTCCAGTGCGGCCAGTGAGGTGTTGTCGGTGCCGTTCCCCGCCATGGGTACGTCGATGACGGCGACGTTCTCATCGGCGTGCACGGCCGTCTCGACGCCCCGCCCGAAGTGGCCGGTGTCCTTGCGGACCGTCTCCTTGAAGTCCGCGAGCGCCGCGCGGGCCTCCGGCGAGCGCACATCGTCGGCCTTGAGGACGACCCGGGCGGGCTCCGGGCCGCCGGGGAACGTCTCGGAGATCTTCTCGGCATTGACCCGCAGTTCGGCGCCCTTGGGCATCTGCTTGTCCAGCGCCAGCTGTTCGGTCTTCATCCCGAGCGCGGGTGCGGCCAGTACGAGCATTGCCGCGGCGGCGAGTACGGCGAACAGCCCAGGGGCCGCCAGCACCGGGCGCAGCAGCGCCCCGGAGATCCGGCCGGCCGGCTTGCGCCGCCCGGCGGCGCGGTCCCGCTTGCGGCCGCCCAGGCTGTGCTTTCTGAAGAGACGGACCTTGCCCTTGTCGACGCGGTCGCCCAGCCAGGACAGCAGCGCGGGCAGGATCGTCACCGAGCCGAGCATCGCGATGAAGACGACCAGGATCGTGGCGACGGCGAAGCCCTTGAACAGCAGCAGCCCCGACAGGAACATGCCCGCCATCGCCACCATCACCGTCACGCCTGACACCAGTACGGCACGACCGCTGGTGGCCGCGGCGATCCGCAGGGCGGTGTCGGCGTCCCGTCCCGCGGCCCGCTCGTCCCGCTCCCGCCGCAAGTAGAACAGGCAGTAGTCGACGCCGACGGCGAGCCCCATCAGCAGCATCACCGAGTTGGTCGTCTCCTCCATGTGCAGCCCGTTGGAGACCAGCGCGAGGATGCCGTTCGCGGCGATGAACGCGGTGATGGCGAGCGCCACCGGCAGCAGCGCGGCCACCAGCGCACCGAAGGCCACCAGCAGGATGCCCAGCGCCAGCGGAACGGCCGTCCACTCCGCCTTGGCGAAGTCCTCGCCGAGCATCTTGCCCAGCCACTTCTCGGCGCTGGCCTCGCCGTACTGGTGGATCTCGATGCCGTCGCCGTGGTGCGCGTCGCGGACCTTGCCGACCGCGTCGATGACCTCGTTGATCGGCTTCTCGTCCTCCGATTCGGGGTCGCCGCGCATCTCGAAGCCGATCAGGCCCGCCTTGCCGTCCCGGGAGGGGAGGGGGTCGCGGACGTTCTTGACCCGGCCGGTGTCCTTGACGGCGCGGGTGACCTCGTCTGCGGTCGCCCGCCAGCCGCCCTTGCCGGTGCTGGAGACCATCACCGACTCGGTCGGCGGCTCCTCGATCCCGGCGTCCTCCAGGATGGCGGTCGCCCGCGCCGAGTCCCGTACGGACTGCTCGCTGTCGGTGGGTTCCGTCAGCCCGGCCATCCCGCCGAGCGTCGCGGCGAGTACGACGAAGAGCAGCCAGCCGAAGACTGCCGTCTTACGGTGCCGGGTGCTCCATCCGCCGAGCCGCGCGGCAAGCCCCGAACGGGGCTCCCTGGTGGACGTCCCAGGGCGGGTGGGTGTGGGTGGTCTGTGCATCGGGCTCTCCCCGTTTCCGTCGGTTGGCCTGGCCGTGCCGGGCAGCAACGACGCTAGAAACGGCGGGCGTGCGGCCACAGCCGCCGAGCACCCGTGACGGAGAAGCGCAGCACCCCCTGGCGGAGAAGCAAAGGGAGAGCCGGACGGTGGTGCTAGGTCTACCTACGGGACGGTAGCCGGGACCAGTGCACGGGCAGGCGGCAGAGCGCAGACTGGCACGGTGACCCGGAAAACGGGCAGCGGAGGATGACGGAGCTGGGGGCGAGTGGTGACTGGGGCCAAGGGGATGGCGACGATGTGGAGCGACAGCGCGGAGCGGCCGGCCCTGCCCCGGCTGCGGCCCCGTATGGGCAGCCCGGCGGTATCGCTGCTGGCGGCCGGCCGCGGCCTCGTGCTGACGGTCCTCTCCCTAGGCTTCTCCCTGACCCTGTTCCTGATGACGCTGCTCTCGCTGGTGTTCATGCCGCTGGGCGTCGGCGTCTTCACCACCCCATGGGTCCTGCACGTCGTCCGGATGCACGCCGACCGGCGCCGCGCGCTGGCCGGCGAGTGGGCGGGCCTGCACATCCGCACCCCCTACCGGCCGCTGCCGCCGGGCCCGTTCGGCGTGACGGGGTACGTCGAGCGCTGCGTGCTGCTGCTCAAGGATCCCGCCACCTGGCGGGACTTCATATGGCTGATCACCGACGCCGTGTTCGGCTACGTCCTGGCCCTGCTGCCGCCCGCACTGATCGGCTACGGCGTGGAGGGCTGGGTGATGTTCGCCGGCGTGTGGCGCGCCGTCGCGGGGGGCTACTGGTACGGCTTCGTCCACGTCGAGACCTTCGGTGACGCGGTGCAGTGCGCGGCCCTCGGCAGCTTCGTGCTGCTGCTCGCCTGCTTCGCCAACCCGTATCTGATCACGGCCCACTTCCAGCTGGCCCGCGGACTGCTCGCCCCCACCCGGGGCGCCCTGCTGACGCAGCGGGTGGAGCAGCTGTACGAGACGCGGCACGACGCCGTCGACACCTCGGCCGCCGAGCTGCGCCGCATCGAGCGCGATCTGCACGACGGCGCGCAGGCCCGGCTGGTCGCCATGGGTATGAGCCTCGGCACCATCGAGGCCCTGATCGAGCACGACCCAGCCAAGGCCAAGCAGCTCATCGCGCAGGCCAGAGAGTCCTCGGTGGAGGCGCTGACCGAACTGCGCGACCTGGTGCGCGGGATCCACCCGCCGGTGCTCGCCGAGCGTGGCCTGGGCGACGCGGCGGAGGCCCTCGCCCTGCGGATGCAGGTGCCCGTCGAGGTCGACGTCGAACTGCCGGGACGGTTCGCCGAACCGGTGGAGTCGGCCGCCTACTTCGCGGTCAGCGAGGTCCTCACCAACGCGGTCAAACACGCGGTGGCCGAACACATCTGGCTGGACATCCACTACACATACGACGCGGGCGGCATGCTCCGCATATCCGTCACCGACGACGGGCAGGGCGGCGCCGATGTCTCCAACGGATCGGGCATAGCCGGTATCGAGCGCCGACTGGGCCCGTTCGACGGCATCCTGGCCATCAGCAGTCCGCCGGGCGGCCCCACCATGGTCACCATGGAGATCCCCTGCCGCCCCACCTGAGGCGTGCGCGACCACAGCGCAGGGGAGGGGACGCGCCCCGAAGGGGCGCGGGGCTGTGCGGATCTGCGGCTCCGCCGCGTGGGCGCGAGCAACCACAACCAACCCGCAGTCTGCAACCGTCAACCAGGGGCACCCCCTTCCCAGAGTCAACCAGGGGCACCCCCTCCCCAGAAAACCTCACACCAGCGCCGACACCTTCTCCCGGTACTGCCGAACGGCCGCCGCGTCCCGATACGGTTCCAACCGCCGCTCGAAGTCCCGTACGTACTCATGAGCACGTACGGACCGCATCTCCGCCGCCTGGTGGGCCGCCTCGGCGCCCAGCGCGCACGCCTGCTCGATCTCGCCCAGCCCCAGCCGCGCCGTGGCCAGCACCACCCGGCAGAACAGCCGGCTTCGAGCGAACCCGGCGCCGCGCAGCTGGAGCGAGCGCTCGGCATGCTGCGCCGCCGCGCGGTACTGCTGGAGGTCGCGATGGCAGTGCCCGAACTCGTCGGCCAGCTGCGCCTCGTCGAAGAACCTCGCCCAAGCGGGTACATCCTCGCTGGGCCGGGCGGCCTCCAGCGCCCGCTCGGCGCGGGCCAGCGACGCCGTGCAGGCCCGCACCTCGCCCAGCACCCCGTGGCCGCGCGCCTCCGCCGCGTGCAGCAGCGCCTGGACCGCGGGCGACACCGAGGTGCCCACGCCCTGCTGGGCGACCCGGGCCAGTTGCACCGCCTCGCGCCCATGCCCCAGATAGACGGCCTGCCTGCTCATCGTCACCAGCACATAGGCGCCGAACGCGCGGTCGCCCGCCGCCTGGGTCAGCCGCAGGGCCTGTACGAAGTAGCGCTGCGCCAGACCGTGCGCGGCGATGTCGTACGAGGTCCAGCCGGCCAGCCGGGTCAGGTCCGCCGCGGCGGCGAAGAGCCGCCTGCCCAACTGCTCCCCGTAGACGCCGCGCAGCATCGGCTCGGCCTCGTGCTCCAGATACCGCACCAGGGCCTGCCGTGCGTGCCCGCCGCCGTAGGCATGGTCCAGGGCGCGGAACAGCTCGCACACGGAACGCAGCGCCGCCACGTCGCCGCCGGAGACCCGCTGCCCGGGCCCGCGCTCCACCCGGTCCAGCCGCGCGGCGGCCAGCGACGGGGGCCTGGTCGTCACGCCCGTACCGCCGCCGACCCGGGACTGTGGCGGGACCCGCAGCCCGCCGCCGTGCCCCACGCCGCCCGCGCTCGCGGCCGCGTGCCCGGGGCCGTGCCCGTGGCCTGGTCCGTGACCGGGGCCGTGCCCTGGCCCGAGGCCCTGTCCGCGGGGTGCGCCCATGCCGGCGGCACCTGGTGCGGACTGCCCCGGTCCCGGCCCCGAGCCCGTCGGCCCGCCGGCGGAACCGGGGCCGCCGGGACCGGCCGGGCTGCCCGGGCTGTCCGGTTCCGGCCCGCGCGCCACGCGTTCGTCAGCCCGTCCGATCAGCCAGTCCCGGCTCGGCACCACGAGCCCCGCCGGAGTGAACGCGATCTTCCGCAGCTCCGCATGGCTTCCGGAGTCCTTACGCCACAATCCGCTGACGATGTCCACCGCCTCGGCGGGCGTCGCCGCGAACTCCAGCCCCGCGTACACCGGCGCGCATGCGTCGAGGCCGAGATCCTGCGCCGTCAGCCGCCGCCCCAGGCGCCGGGTGAAGACCTCCGCGATCAACGCGGGCGTGGTGCCCCTGGGCTGCTGGCCGCGCAGCCACCGGGTCACCGATGTCTTGTCGTAGCGCAGGTCAAGACCGTGTTCGAGGCCGAGCTGGTCCACGCGCCTGGCCAGGCCCGCGTTGGAGAAGCCCGCCTCGGCGATCAGGGCGGCGAGCTGGCGGTTGGGGATGCGCTGCTGGGATGGCTGGGCCGCGTCGTTCACGGACTCCCCAGGTCGTTCCATCGTCATCAGGTCTACGGTCTCCTGCCCTCACGGCTTGTGTCAGACGCCGGGGCGCCCTGCTGGAACGGCGCGAATGTAACGGTCCCTCGTACATCGTTCGCGCCCTTCGTCGCGTATTCATCCGTACGTGTGAGGGGGCAGCCACCTGCGGGGACGGAGCGCGGCGGCCGTACAGTGGCTGAGGGCGCGAGCGCGAAGCAGCCCGCCACCCGGTGTGCGCAGGCGTACGGCGCGGGCTTACGAAGGAGAGAAGGCATGGGAGAACCCCGGCTGGAGGGTCCGGCGGACGGTCTGATGGACGGTCCCGCGGACGGCGAACTCCGCTTTGTCCACCTGGGATTCGGCGACAACGCCGTCGACTACCTGGACGCCTGGCAGGAGCAGAAGCGGGTGCACGCGGCCCGCTTCGCCGACGAGATCCCCGACACCTGTCTGCTGCTGGAGCACCCCCCGGTCTACACGGCCGGGCGGCGCACCGAGGACAGCGAGCGCCCGCTCGACGGCACCCCCGTGGTGGACGTCGACCGCGGCGGCAAGATCACCTGGCACGGTCCGGGCCAGCTCGTCGGCTATCCGATCCTCAAGCTGCCGCGCCCGGTCGACGTCGTCGCGCACGTCCGTCGCCTCGAGGAGGCCATGATCCGCGCCTGCGCCGAGCTCGGCCTGGAGACGACGCGGGTGGAGGGCCGCAGCGGGGTGTGGGTGCTGGGCGACGCCGTCGAGAAGCCCGCCCGGACCGGGCAGCGGCCGTCTTCGGGCCTGGCGCTGGACCTCGATCCGAGGCTGGACCAGGAAGACTACGACCCGCGGCTGATGGGCCCCGAGTACGCGCCCTCCAACGCGGGCCAGCGCGGTGAGGACCGCAAGCTGGCACAGATCGGCATCCGCGTCGCCAAGGGCGTGACCATGCACGGCTTCTCGCTGAACTGCAACCCGGACACGACCGGTTTCGACCGGATCGTCCCCTGCGGTATCCGCGACGCGGGCGTCACCTCGCTCTCCCAGGAGCTGGGCAGGAATGTTCCCGTCTCCGAGGTGCTTCCTCTGATGGAGAAGCACCTGCGCGAGGTGCTGGAGTCCGCGACCCCGATGCCCCGCGCCGTCTGAGCCCGGTCCCACCATGGGCCGGCCAGGGTGTTTCCTGGGCTCCGGCCCGTACGCAAGCCATAAACCGCAGGCGTAGGCTGATACCCGCCGCTGAATCGAAAGTACGTAGGGAGCCGGACGTGTCCGCTGTCGCACCCGACGGTCGCAAGATGCTCCGCCTGGAGGTCCGCAACAGCCAGACCCCCATCGAGCGCAAGCCCGAGTGGATCAAGACCCGGGCGAAAATGGGCCCCGAGTACAACGCCCTCCAGAACCTGGTCAAGAGCGAGGGTCTGCACACGGTCTGCCAGGAGGCGGGCTGCCCCAACATCTTCGAGTGCTGGGAGGACCGCGAGGCGACCTTCCTGATCGGCGGCGAGCAGTGCACCCGCCGCTGCGACTTCTGCCAGATCGACACCGGCAAGCCCGCCGAGCTCGACCGTGACGAGCCCCGCCGCGTCGCCGAGTCGGTCCGCACGATGGAGCTCCGCTACGCGACGATCACCGGTGTGGCCCGCGACGACCTCGAGGACGGCGGCGCCTGGCTCTACGCCGAGACGGTGCGGCAGATCCACGGACTGATGCCCGACACCGGCGTCGAGCTGCTGATCCCCGACTTCAACGCCGAACCCGACCAGCTCGCGGAGGTCTTCTCCTCCCGTCCCGAGGTGCTGGCGCACAACGTCGAGACGGTGCCCCGCATCTTCAAGCGCATCCGCCCCGGCTTCCGCTACGAGCGCTCGCTGGAGGTCCTCACCCGCGCCCGCGAGGCGGGCCTGGTCGTCAAGTCCAATCTGATCCTGGGCCTGGGCGAGACCCGCGAGGAGGTCAGCGAGGCCCTGCGCGACCTGCACGAGGCCGGCGCCGAGCTGATCACCATCACCCAGTACCTCCGTCCCACCCCGCGGCACCACCCCGTGGAGCGCTGGGTGAAGCCGCAGGAGTTCGTCGAGCTGAAGCAGGAGGCCGACGAGATCGGCTACGCGGGCGTCATGTCCGGCCCGCTCGTCCGCTCCTCGTACCGCGCCGGACGCCTTTACCAGCAGGCCGTCGAGGCCCGCCGTACGGGCACGACGTCCGCCGCCTGAGGTGTCCGCACGGGGCTGTGCGGCGAGGCGGAGAGTGAGCTTCGCCGCACAGGCTTCCGTGGACTTTGACCCTCCGGTCATCGCCTGGTAACACCAATGCGTAACGCTGAAACCACATATCGCGCACGCAGCCTCCCGGCTGAGCGCAGCTTCCTGCTGTGCGGGCGGGCGCCTGGTTCAGACGGACGACTGACGGAGGGGACGACAGTGCGGACCACCCTGTGGGCACTGGAAGGTCTGGAGCACCTTTTCTTCGGCAACGGGCAGCGGGTCGCCCGGCGCAACGCGTGGACGGCGGTCCTGGAGGACCGCCGCCGGGCCCGGGCCCGGCACGAGGCGGAAACCGTACTGAACGCCGCATCGGACCGCCGCACACTGCTGACCTCCCGCAGCTGAGCCGGGCCGCCTCCCGCGGCTGAGCTGGGCCACCTCCCGGGGGCGACCCCCATACCCCTGGCCGCGCAGCGGTCCGTCCGCCCTCCCACGTAAACTTCATCGCATGGCGAGGAAGGACAACACCGAGAACCCTGGGCGGCTCAAGCAGATCGCTCAGACGTACAAGATGACCCGGCGCGTGGACCGGAAGATCGGTTGGATCCTGGCCGGCGTGGGGCTTGTCACCTTCGGTGTACTCCTCGCGATCGGCTTTCTGATCGACCACCCGATCTACGCGGGAATCGTGGGCGTGCTCTTGGCCCTGCTGGCCTGCGCGATCGTCTTCGGACGGCGCGCCGAGCGGGCCGCGTTCGGGCAGATGGAGGGCCAGCCGGGAGCGGCGGCCGCCGTGCTGGAGAACATCGGACGAGGCTGGCAGGTCACCCCGGCCGTCGCGATGAACCGCAGCCAGGACGTCGTCCACCGTGCGGTCGGCAAGGCGGGCATCGTGCTCGTCGGTGAGGGCAACCCGAACCGGCTGCGCGGACTGCTGGCGTCCGAGAAGAAGAAGATGAACCGCGTCGTCGGCGACGTACCGGTCCACACGCTGGTCGTCGGCCCCGACGAGGGCCAGGTCGAGCTGAAGAAGCTCCGCGTCAAGATCGTGAAGCTCCCCCGTACGCTCCAGGGCGCCGAGGTCACCCAGATCAACGACCGGCTCCGCGCGCTCGGCGACCTCATGAGCAACATGCCGATCCCGAAGGGGCCGATGCCCAAGGGCATGAAGCTCCCCAAGGGCCCGCAGGGCCGCTGACCGCCGCACGCAGCAGGGTGGGCTCCCTCTCCGGGAGCCCACCCTGCTTGCTGTCTGAAGGCTTGGCTCAGATCCGCACCTGGACCGCACCCGAGAGCCGGTCGTGCAGCCCGCGGTTGTCGCGGTCCCAGATGAACGCGGGGATGGCGAGCCCGAGCAGCACAGTGCGCACCGCTGCACGCCACACCGGCAGCTTCTCCAGCCCGTCCAGGGCGACCACGCGCAGCCCCAGCAGCCGCTTGCCCGGCGTGGAGCCGACCGAGCCGACGGTCAGGAGGCTCATGACGAGGAAAACGACCAGCGCCCAGTTGTTGGTGGCCTCGATGCGGCGCCCCGCCAGCAGCCCGAAGGCGATGAGGGCCGAGAGTGCCCAGTCGATGAACAGCGCGCCGATCCGGCGTCCGACCGGCGCGATGGCTCCGGGGCCCTCCTCGGGGAGGCCGAGCCGTTTGCCGCGGTAGCCGAAGTCGGCTCCCATCTCCTCCGCCGCGGCGCGCGGTCCTGACAGCCACGACCCGATTGCGTCCCTGTTGTCCACCCGACAACGGTATCGCGCCGGTTTTCGCGGAGGACCGGCCCCGTACGGCTGTCCGGCCGGCCCGTACGGCTGTCCTGCCGGATCGGCTCGTACGGTGTAGACGAATCGCTGTACGCCGTAAGAACGCTGTGGCTCGCCGTGTCTCCCGTGGCTCCGGGTAACCGGTTGAACACCTGGCAAGCAGATCGCAAACCGACCGTAACAGTCGGGCTCCGTACGGTCATCCGCCGTCCCTCCGGCCTGGTGGTTAACATCGGCGAAACAGATGGGTCATGCTGGAGAAATGGCCCCTGCTTAAGGTCGGCCACCAGGCGTGCGGCACTCCGTGCCCGCACCCGGAGCCGGAGCAAGCCCGTCCCGACGCGGCGGGACTAGGAGGATGGATGTTCCAGAACGCCGACGAGGCCAAGAAGTACATCGCGGACAACGACGTCAAATACATCGACGTCCGGTTCTGCGACCTGCCCGGCGTCATGCAGCACTTCGCCGTGCCGGCGGAGGCCTTCGACCCCGCCGAGAGCCTGATGTTCGACGGCTCCTCGATCCGCGGCTTCCAGGCCATCCACGAGTCCGACATGGCCCTGGTCCCGGACCTGTCGACCGCGCGTGTGGACCCGTTCCGCTCCGAGAAGCACCTCAACATCAACTTCTTCATCCACGACCCGATCACCGGCGAGCAGTACAGCCGTGACCCGCGGAACGTGGCCAAGAAAGCCGAGGCCTACCTCGCCTCCTCCGGCATCGCCGACACCGCGTTCTTCGGCCCGGAGGCGGAGTTCTACGTCTTCGACAGCGCCCGCTTCGAGACCACCGCGAACCGCTCGTTCTACGAGATCGACTCCGAGGCCGGCGCCTGGAACACCGGCGCCCTCGAGGACGGCGGCAACCGCGGCTACAAGGTCCGCTACAAGGGCGGTTACTTCCCGGCCCCGCCGGTCGACCACTTCGCCGACCTGCGCGCCGAGATCTCCTCCGAGCTGATCCGCGCCGGCCTCCAGGTCGAGCGCCAGCACCACGAGGTGGGCACCGCGGGCCAGGCGGAGATCAACTACAAGTTCAACACGCTGCTGGCCGCGGCCGACGACCTGATGCTGTTCAAGTACATCGTCAAGAACACGGCCTGGCGCAACGGCAAGACCGCCACCTTCATGCCCAAGCCGATCTTCGGTGACAACGGCTCCGGCATGCACGTCCACCAGTCCCTGTGGACGGGCGGCGAGCCCCTCTTCTACGACGAGCAGGGCTACGCGGGCCTCTCGGACACCGCCCGCTACTACATCGGCGGCATCCTGCGCCACGCCCCCTCGCTGCTGGCCTTCACCAACCCGACGGTGAACTCCTACCACCGCCTGGTCCCCGGCTTCGAGGCCCCGGTCAACCTGGTCTACTCCCAGCGCAACCGCTCCGCCGCGATGCGGATCCCGATCACGGGCTCCAACCCGAAGGCCAAGCGCGTCGAGTTCCGCGCCCCGGACCCCTCGTCCAACCCCTACCTGGCCTTCTCCGCCCTCCTCCTGGCGGGCCTGGACGGCATCAAGAACAAGATCGAGCCCGCCGAGCCGATCGACAAGGACCTCTACGAGCTCGCTCCCGAAGAGCACGCCGACGTCCCTCAGGTCCCCACCTCCCTCCCCGCCGTCCTCGAAGCCCTCGAGGCCGACAACGAGTATCTCCAGGCCGGCGGTGTCTTCACCTCCGACCTGATCGAGACCTGGATCGACTACAAGCGCACCAACGAGATCGCCCCCATGCAGCTCCGCCCCCACCCGCACGAGTTCGAGCTGTACTTCGACATCTAAACCGCGGGGTCGGGTTGTCTGTGAGGGAGCCCGGTTCGCTGACGGGGCGTCAGCAACAATGCTGAGGGCCGCCACCCCTCCCCGGGGTGGCGGCCCTCAGCCGTTCCCGCAGTGCCGTTCCCGGAACCAACGGGCCGAAGGTGATGCCTCACTCGTCCGATTGTGCTCGGTTGTCGTCCGAGGACTCACTGGTCAACAGCCAGGAGCGGGCGGGCTCGGCGGTCTGCGTGGTGTCCACAGTGAAGTGGAGACGCGTCCCGCCCTCCTGGCCGACGGGATAGCTGCGTTGTTCCGTGGAGCCGAAGCAGCGCCGGAGAACCTCTGCCACCTGACGTGCCGTCTCCGGGGACGCCGCGACGATTCGAACCTCGGCGTGTCCGGCCGAGGGCACTGGTTCCGCTGGTTTCATGGTGTCCCTCGTTCATCTGGCTGACATGGGAGTCAGAGGCATCCGTGTGACCTGTAGGGGCGCGCCGCCTCGGCGTCGCACCCACGCCCGGTCAGACGCGCCCTGGTCAGAGAAGAGTAGGGGTCACTCGCGGTTCCCGTCGTGATGTTCAGCGGTGTTGTAGTGGAAGGCCGCGATCCGTCGGTCGTGCTGGGCGTTGAGCCGGTGGATCAGCAGAACTCCCAGGGCGATCATTGCGATGATCACAGCTGTGGTGACAAGAGGGTCCACTGTTTTCACCTCCCCAAGGTCTCGCGGGCGGAGGCCGGGAGCCCGATCGCGAGCCTGCGCGGGGGCGCAGCCCCGCCCTCGGCGTCCCACTCCGATGTCCGGCCGCGCTCCTCAGCGGCGTCGCGGATCTTGACCTCGTCATCCATCAGCCTGGTGGCGGTGAGGAGGCTCCCCGGGACGGCTGCGGCGGACATCAGCCTGGCAGCGGAGGCCGCAGTGGTTTCCGGCGGGATCACCAGCAGATCCCAGCGTCCACGTTCGGCGGTGTAGGAGAGCAATATCAACTTGTATGGGTCCTGCTCTTCCCTGAACCAGCCCACGCCCACCGTGTGCCCGGCGACGGGCACCTTCCGTGGGATCACTGGCCAGTGAGTCGGGTTCACCGTGACACGGGTGATCCGGCCCCAGCACACGTCCAGCCTTGCTGTCAGAGCGGGCAACTCGCGGAGGAGATCTCGGGACCGGGGCCACCAGGCGCCGTCCAGGAGCCCCGGGGGCGCGTCCGCGGGGGTCAGGGACAAGCGGGCCGGTGGCGGGGAGACGCGCTCATCAGTGACTGTGGTTTCGGTGGTCGCGGTCATGGCGCGCGCCTGCCTCCGGGCTCGTCTTCGAGTTCCCGGTGTTGTTACTCGCCGGGAACGGCACCGGCGCGGAAGCCGGTGTGCGAAGTACTCCCGGTCCCTTCACACTACTCCGGTCCACAGGCCGGATGCCCCGCGACCACCGATTTCTCAGGAATGCGGCCGTACCCGGCCTCACGGACGAGCCCGCGGGCCGGCACAAGGGTACGGTGGAATTGCCGACACAGTGTGCGGTGGCGACCCCAGCGGTTTGTCACAGGCTGTCCGGCGAAGACGTCGAGCCCCATCGAGGGAACTCACCATGGCCGACTCCGACACCCCACATCCTCCGAGGCTCCTGCCGGACGCGCTCCACCATTCGGTGAAGCCCGGGACCGCGCTTCTCAGGCTGGAGACGACACGGCTTCGCGAGGGGATCCTCGACGGCGCATGGTGGCCGCGCTCCCGTGACATCGCTGCCGAACTACCCCGTCTGATCACCAAGTTGAGTCGGCACCTCGGGCCGATCACCCGCGTCGGACTGGACGCGAGTGCCTGGGAGGAACTGCCGACGCGACTGATCATCGACGACCGGGTCGTGCACCTCGACTCCTTCCCGGTCGGTGACGACACCGTCCTCATCACTCGGGGCGACAGGGATCATTTCTCCCTCCTGGTCGTTCCCCCACAGGCGACGCCGGACGCGGCACGCGCCGCGATGGCCCAGGCCGTACGAGCCGACAACATCACCACGGCCGAGCAGATCCTCATCGACACCAGCACCAATCCCGCACACCCGGATCTCGCGGAACGCGGTCGCACAGAACAGCGGGGCGGCGACTCGACCTGACGCTCTCCTGGGGTCCGGCTCTCTCTGTCGGGTCGGTCGCAAGCGCTCGCCCAGTGCTGCCCTGGACTTCCCTCGCACTGGTGGCCCAGCGCTCAGTTCTCACCCGCGGCGCCAGGCACAGGTCCGTCCGTCTGCGCCCGTAGATGTGGAGATCGCGCAGTACCTCGTAGCTTCCGCTCCTCGAAATATTCGCCCACAATAGCGCCACCAGGGCGGTGTCCAGCCGGACCAGGCCGCCGACCGTCTCCGGCCGCAGGGCCCGCCCCACGACGGACCACGACCTGGAGAAGTTCCTACGAGCCCGGACCAGTCGCGGCGTCCGACGTCAGATGGCGACGGTGGCCAGGTGGTCTGCGGTGCCGCCTCGCCACTCGACGAGGAAGAGGGTCGCGTCGTCGCTGGTGGTGCCGCCGCGTTCCCGCATCAGGGTGTGGGAGAGGACGCGCGCCGTCTCCTGTACGTCTTCGGTGACGGTGCTGACGTGTTCGAGGACGTCGATCATGCGTTGTTCGCCGAACTGCTCTTCGCCCCGCTTGTGTTCTTCGACGAGGCCGTCGCTGTAGAACATCACCCTGTCGCCCTGCTGGAGCTGGGTCGTGCTGATCAGCGGGGTGACGCCGCCGAAGCCGACGGGCAGCGTGCCCTCGCTCTCCAGGCGCCGGATGACCTTGTTGCCGCGGATGAGCAGCGCCTCCGGGTGGCCGGCGTTGACCCATTGCAACTGGCCGGTCCCTACGTCCAGGCGCATCATCTGTGCCGTGACGAACTGGTCGGGTCCGAATTGCTGGTCGATGGCGGTGTCCATGAACGTGTACAGCTCCGCGAGCCCCACGTCGGCCCGGCGGGCGTGCCGGTAGGCGCTCACCGCAACGGTCGCCAGCACGGAAGCGTTCAGGCCGTGGCCCATCGCATCGATGACGGCAAGGTGCAGCATGTCGTCGTTGAGCGCGTAGTCGAGGCTGTCGCCCGCGACGTTGTAGGCGGGCTCCAGGGCTCCCGCCACGGCGACCTGCGGGGTGTCCATTGCCAGCGGCGGCAGCAGGGCCCATTGGATCTCCGCGGCGACGCTCATGGGGTGACGGCGCCGTGCCTGGGTGTAGCGGTCCGTGTAGCTGTTCTTGGTGACCAGCATGTCGGCGACCAGTCCGGCCAGCCGCCGTGCCAGCCGACGGTCGTCGTCCTCGACGCTGTCCAGGGTGAATGCCATGACCCCGACCTCGTCGCTGCCGTCCAGGAGCGGCAGGTACATGCGTACGCCGTCGGCCTGCTCGTCCTCGACAGCGATCTTGCGGACAAACGCCTCACCGGCCCGTGAACCGTCGACGGGCAGCGTCTCGCCGACCGTGAGCCCCCTGCCCGGGAGGTGCACCAGTTCGCGCTGCTCGTAGTCCTGCAAAAGGATCGAGACGTCCCGGCCACCGATCCTGCGCACTTCCTCCGCCACCAGCGGAGCGATGAGCTGGGGCGGCATCTCGTGCGCCCGGTCCAGCAGCTGCCCCAGCAGCCGCTCCCCGAATCCCTCGGACAGGTCCACCGCAGACCTGCCCTCGCCTTGCCCGCGTCCTGTCATCGGCACCTCGAACCTCTGCCGGAGATTCCCTTCCCGGCCGCAACCCCTGGTTCTCCAGGTTTCCCGTCCCGGCACTGCATGGGGCTTCCGCCGCCACGTCACGAGCATTGCAGCGAACGGTCCCGCACGACACTCGAGCAGGTCATCGCTCCGGAGGCCGCCAGATGCATGACCGCCTCAACGAACAGCCACCGGTCAGCGCCCCGAGAAGACCGCCCGGGTACGCACTGCACGGAGTGCGGGGCTGCGCCTGATCACCCGGCTGTGCACCCGCTGTGCACCGGTCCGCCTCCACGGGCGCCGTCCGTGCAGGTCAGAACCGTTTCCCGGCTCTACGTCGACGTCCAAGAACGCCGCAGGTCGCGGGTTTCCGCTTGCCTGGGCCGTGCATGGGCCGTGGGCCGTACTTCCCGCTTGGGGGTGCGGCCCACGGGCGTTGGGGGTGGGGGAGGGGGCCAGGCCGCAGGCACATCGGGCCGGAGAACGTCATCCCCGGGACGGCACCGCGGGACGGCGCGATGGGGGGCGTGGAGCCCCGATCAATCGGGTGTGGAGTCGGGGGTGGCTCCCGGTGGTGCGGTCGTGGGGGTCGGCTTGGTGGCTTGGATGGTGGCGGAGTGCATGCTGTCGGCAACCGTGGGGGTCCCCGCTTCTCGGGCGGAGCCGGGAGCTCGGGTGGGGGTCCCCCCTGCTCGAGCGGAGCCGAGAGCTTGGGGGAGTACCCGGATGTCGGTGAAGCCGGCGGCCGCCAGGCCCTGGCGGTACTCGGTGAAGGAGAGGGCGCCGGCGAGGCAACTGGCGAAGTCGCCTCGTTCGGCCCGCTGCTGAGGGCTGAGGTGGTCGTCGGCCACGATGTCGGAGATGCCGAGGCGGCCTCCGGGACGGAGGACCCGGAACATTTCGGCGAAGACGG
Organism: Streptomyces sp. 8N114; assembly: GCF_052245835.1. Taxonomy (NCBI): domain Bacteria; kingdom Bacillati; phylum Actinomycetota; class Actinomycetes; order Kitasatosporales; family Streptomycetaceae; genus Streptomyces; species Streptomyces sp. 8N114. The sequence continues at coordinate 233,652 of NZ_JBQQBT010000005.1, forward strand.
CGGGCTTGTCGGTGGAGAGGTTGATGACGCAGTTGGAGATGACGGCGTCGATGGTGTTCGCGGGCAGCGGGATGGCCTCGATGGTGCCCTTGAGGAACTCCACGTTGGTCGCACCGGACTTCGCCTTGTTGGCCAGGGCGAGAGCGAGCATCTCCTCGGTCATGTCCAGGCCGTACGCCTTGCCGGTGGGGCCGACGCGGCGGGCGGAGAGGAGTACGTCGATGCCGCCGCCGGAGCCGAGGTCCAGAACGTGTTCGCCCTCGCGGAGTTCGGCGACGGCTGTGGGGTTGCCGCAGCCCAGCGAGGCGGCGACCGCCTCGGGGGGCAGGTCCTCGCGCTGGTCGGCTGCGTAGCAGGTCGCGCCGCCGTTGTCGTCGGTCTCGGCGGTGTCGGGGCCGCAGCACGCCGTGCTTCCCTCGGTTACGCGTACGGCTGCGGCCGCGTACCGCTGTCGGACGGTCTCGCGTAGTTCGTCGGTCTCACTCATGACGCGCTCCTGAAGAGATTGCGCTGCTTCGAAAGGTTGATTCGATGCTCTTGAATACAAGAGTGGGCGCTGTATCGAAGAACGTCAAGATAGAAGGGTGTCGAAACAGTGCACACGTGCGGCCGCCCGCCCGTACGTGCGCCCGTGCCCGCCCCCGTCGCCGTCCGTGAGGCCCTGCGCAAGGCTGTCTCGGCCAGGCGTTAGCATATGAGCACCGCCTAGCTCGAAAGATAATTCTGTGACTGTCAACGACGACGTGTTCACCAACTGGAAGCACCGCGAGGAGATCGCGGAGTCGATGATCCCGATCATCGGGAAGCTGCACCGGGAGCGGGACGTAACGGTCCTTCTGCACAGCCGCTCCTTGGTGAACAAGTCGGTGATCAGTATCCTCAAGGCCCATCGGTTCGCCCGGCAGATAGCCGGCGCCGAGCTGTCGGTCACCGAGACGCTGCCGTTCCTGCAAGCGCTCACCACGCTCGACCTCGGCCCCTCCCAGATCGACATCGGCATGCTCGCCGCGACGTACAGGGCCGACGACCGCGGGCTGTCGGTGGAGGAGTTCACCGCGCGGGCGGTCGCCGGTGCGACGGGGCCCGACAAGACCGACCGCCGCGCGTCGCGGGATGTCGTGCTCTACGGGTTCGGCCGCATCGGCCGCCTCCTCGCCCGCCTGCTCATAGAGAAGGCCGGCTCCGGCAACGGGCTGCGGCTGCGCGCCATCGTCGTCCGCAAGGGCGCCGGCCAAGACCTCGTCAAGCGCGCCTCGCTGCTGCGCCGCGACTCCATCCACGGCCAGTTCCAGGGCACCATCACCGTCGACGAGGCGAACAGTACGATCGTCGCCAACGGCAACGAGATCAAGGTGATCTACTCCGACGACCCGACGTCGGTGGATTACACGGCGTACGGCATCAAGGACGCCATCCTCGTCGACAACACCGGCCGGTGGCGCGACCGCGAGGGGCTCTCGAAGCATCTGCGTCCCGGCATCGACAAGGTGATCCTGACCGCGCCGGGCAAGGGTGACGTGCCCAACGTGGTGCACGGCGTCAACCACGACATGATCAAGCCGGACGAGCAGATCATCTCCTGCGCGTCCTGCACCACCAACGCGATCGTTCCGCCGCTGAAGGCGATGGCGGACGAGTACGGGGTGCTGCGCGGTCACGTGGAGACCGTCCACTCGTTCACCAACGACCAGAACCTGCTGGACAATTACCACAAGTCCGACCGGCGTGGCCGCTCGGCGCCGCTGAACATGGTCATCACCGAGACCGGTGCCGCCTCCGCCGTCGCCAAGGCGCTGCCGGACCTCGAGGCGAAGATCACCGGTAGCTCGATCCGCGTTCCGGTGCCGGACGTCTCGATCGCCATCCTCAATCTGCAACTCGCCCGCGAGACCAGTCGTGACGAGGTCCTCGACTACCTCCGCGACGTGTCCCTGACCTCGCCGCTCAAGCGTCAGATCGACTTCATCAGCGCTCCCGACGCGGTCTCCAACGACTTCATCGGCTCGCGCCACGCCTCGATCGTCGACGCCGGCGCCACCAAGGTCGACGGCGACAACGCGATCCTGTACCTGTGGTACGACAACGAGTTCGGCTACTCCTGCCAGGTCATCCGCGTCGTCCAGTACGTCTCCGGTACGGAGTACCCGACCTACCCGGCTCCCGCCTCGGCGTCGGCCTCGGCTCCGGCGGTCTGATTTCGCGGACCGGCCGCGCGGTTCGGGCTCCCGCTCGTCGAGCGGGAGCCCGGCCCTTGGGCGCGAACACCTCGATCACCCGAGCGCGGGCCGCTTTACGCTGGCGCCACCCCACGGGATATCTTGATATCGAGACGATGTAGACGCGAAGCGGAGTAGCGGTGACTGACTCGACCATCATCTATACGCACACTGACGAGGCCCCGGCCCTGGCGACGTATTCGTTCCTGCCCGTGGTCGAGGCGTACGCCTCGACGGCCGGTGTCGCCGTCGAGAGCCGCGACATCTCCCTGGCCGGCCGGATCATCGCCAGCTTCCCGGAGCGCCTGGAGGAGCACCAGCGCATCGAGGACGCCCTGGCGCAGCTCGGCGAGCTGGCCAAGATCCCGCAGGCCAACATCATCAAGCTGCCGAACATCTCGGCGTCCATCCCGCAGCTCAAGGCCGCCATCGCGGAGCTGCAGGAGAAGGGGTACGCGCTGCCGGACTACCCGGACGACCCGCAGACCGACGAGGAGCGGGAGGTACGTGCCCGCTACGACAAGGTCAAGGGCAGCGCCGTCAACCCGGTCCTGCGCGAGGGCAACTCCGACCGCCGTGCCCCGGCCTCCGTCAAGAACTACGCCAAGGCCAACCCGCACCGGATGGGCGAGTGGCGCGCCGACTCGAAGACGAACGTCGCGCACATGGACGGTGACGACTTCCGCTCCACCGAGAAGTCCGTCGTACTGGCCGAGGACGGTGCGCTCCGCATCGAGCTGCACGGCGACGACGGGTCCACCACCGTGCTGCGCGAGTCGGTGCCGGTCAAGGCAGGGGAGGTCGTGGACGCCGCCGTCATGCGGGTGGCCGCGCTGCGCGAGTTCCTGTCCGCGCAGGTCGAGCGGGCCAAGGCGGAGGGTGTGCTGTTCTCGGTGCACCTGAAGGCGACGATGATGAAGGTGTCCGACCCGATCATCTTCGGGCACACCGTCCGCGCCTTCTTCCCGAAGACCTTCGCCACGTACGGTGACAAGCTGGCCGCTGCCGGTCTGACGCCGAACGACGGTCTGGGCGGCATCTTCAAGGGTCTGGAGTCGCTGCCGGAGGGCGACAAGATCAAGGCGTCGTTCGACGCGGAGCTGGCCCAGGGCCCGGACCTGGCGATGGTCGACTCGCACCGCGGCATCACCAACCTGCACGTGCCCAGCGACGTCATCGTGGATGCCTCCATGCCCGCGATGATCCGTACCTCGGGCCACATGTGGAACAAGGACGACCAGGAGCAGGACGCGCTCGCGGTCATCCCGGACAGCAGCTACGCGGGCATCTACCAGGCCGTCCTCGACGACTGCCGCGCCAACGGCGCCTTCGACCCGGCCACCATGGGCTCGGTGCCGAACGTCGGCCTGATGGCGCAGAAGGCCGAGGAGTACGGCAGCCACGACAAGACGTTCGAGATCCCGGCGACCGGCACAGTGCGGGTCCTCGACGACGAGGGCGAGCTGGTGCTGGAGCAGGCGGTCGGCGAGGGCGACATCTTCCGGATGTGCCAGACCAAGGACGTGCCGATCCAGGACTGGGTCAAGCTGGCCGTCACCCGCGCCCGCGCCACCGGCGACCCGGCCGTCTTCTGGCTGGACGAGACCCGGGCGCACGACAAGAACCTGATCAGGAAGGTCCGCGAGTATCTTCCGCTGCACGACACCGAGGGCCTGCAGATCGAGATCATGTCCCCGGCCGACGCGATGGCGTTCTCCCTGGAGCGCATCCGCCGCGGCGAGAACACCATCTCCGTCACCGGCAACGTGCTGCGCGACTACCTCACCGACCTGTTCCCGATCATGGAGCTGGGCACCAGCGCCAAGATGCTCTCCGTCGTGCCGCTGATCAACGGCGGCGGGCTGTTCGAGACGGGCGCGGGCGGCTCGGCCCCCAAGCACGTGCAGCAGCTCGTCAAGGAGAACTACCTGCGCTGGGACAGCCTGGGCGAGTTCTTGGCGCTGGCCGTCAGCTTCGAGCACCTGGCGCACAAGGCCGGCAACCCGCGGGCGCAGATCCTCGCGGACACCCTCGACCGCGCCACCGGCACGCTGCTGAACGAGAACAAGTCGCCCAGCCGCAAGCTCGGCAGCATCGACAACCGCGGCAGCCACTTCTACCTCGCCCTCTACTGGGCGCAGGAGCTGGCCAAGCAGACCGAGGACGCGCAGCTCGCGCAGGCGTTCTCCGGGCTGGCCAAGACGCTGGCCGAGCAGGAGCAGACCATCGTCGACGAGCTGCTGGCCGTCCAGGGTGCGCCTGCCGACATCGGTGGCTACTACCAGCCGTCCCCGGAGAAGGCGGCGGCCGTGATGCGCCCGTCGAAGACCTTCAACGAGGCGCTGGCTTCGCTGGGCTGACACAGCGCACACCGCTGATGAGCGGGCCCCGGGAACGGCACTGGCCGTTCCCGGGGCCCTCGTCTTGCATCTCCCCACCGGCACCCACCGGGCCGCGTCACCGCTGACCTCCGCACGGCGTGCGGGCGGGGCGTGGGGGCGTCAGCAGTCGCAGCCGCAGTCGCAGTCGCAGCAGCCGCCACCGCCCTCGCCGCCACCGCCCTCACCGCCACTGCTGCAGCAGTCACAGTTGCAGTTGCTGCAGCAGTCACAGCAGTCGCAGCAGTCCGAGCAGAGGCCCTCGCGCCTCCTGCGGGACCAGGGGCCCTCGTACTCCGAGGCGCAGCACAGTTGGCAGGTGCAGCAGAGGCCGACGAAGGCCGCGCAGCCGGCGAAGAAGCCGCGCGGGGAACGCTGGTTGGGGGAGTGGGGGCCGGGGTTGCCCTGGCCACCCGGGTCATCACCCCAGCCACCCCAGCCCTCGCCCCCGCCGCCGGGCGGTATCTGGCCGCCACCTCCGCCCGCGTAGGGATTTGCGGGGCCGTTGAGGTTCTGCGGCGCCTGCCCGTACGGCGGCTGGCCGTAGGGGGGCTGACCCTGCGGCGGCCGACCGTACGGCTGCTGCTGGTACGGGTTACCGGGGCCGGGGCCGGGGCCCGGGTCGGGGGCGTGGGCGGTGGCGTGACCCGCCGTGTGTGCGCACGACGTCGTGCCGAACGCGCGGTCCACGGCGCGCGGCAGCTCATGCACCAGCAGGACGTGCGCCAGCCGCGGGTCGGCGAAGTCCACATCGCGCAGCGCCAGCCGGATGCCGCGGACCGCGTCGTCGCACAGCCGGCGGGTCTCGGCGCGGGTGGCGCCGGTGGCGTTGATCGGGTTCCAGGCGCCCTCGGCGGCGTCGGTGAGCCTGTCCTCGACCGCGTCCAGCAGGTGGGCGAGGCGGCCGAAGAGCCGGCCGGCCTCGGCGAGCGGGGCCGCGTTGCCGGGCTTGCCCGCGAGCGTCGCGGTGTGCGCGAAGGCCGCGGCCGTCGCCGTCTCGGTGGGTTCGGTGACGGCCGTCAGCGGGGTGCCGGGGCCCGCGGCGCGCTCCACGTCGGTCTGCCTGTCCACGGCGTCGACCAGGACGGCCGTGTCGAAGCCCAGCGTGCCGCCGGTACGGGCACCGGCCCGGTCCCAGCCCGCGGCTATCCGGCGCGCCGCGGCAGCGACCGGGCGGCGGCGCAGCAGCCCGTCGCGGTCGGCTATGTGGTCCCGCACCTTCGCCGAGGCCAGCACCAGCGACACCGAAGCCGCCAGCCGCGCCCCCTCGCCCTGTGCGACGGACGCGGTCCGCATACCGCGCAGCGGGCACGGGCCCGCGGTGCGGCGCCGGGCGGCCGCGACACCGGTCTGCGCATCCGTCAGCACGGAGATGAGCAGCCCGTCGTAGTTCGTCACCACCCGGGCGAACTGCCCGTGGTCGCCGCGGAGTGCGAGGCACAGCCCGCACAGATGCGCCATCCACTCGCTCCTGAGCCCCTCCGACAGCCGGTGCCTGCAGGGCCTGACGATTCCGAACACGAGCTCCCCCGTACGTGACTCGACTGCTGCGGTGCATCTGCAGTGCCGGATGCTACCCACTCTCCCGCCGGACGCCACCGGCCCCCTGCCTCCCCTTCCCAACGCCCTTTCCCCCAGGTCAGGTTGGGAGTTCGGTCGGCCGGCGACCGTACGGCTGTGAAAGCAACGTGACGCACCCCGGCGGCGTCCTGGAGTGCATGACTGCTGTTCTCATCCTCGGTCTCGATCCGTACACGGTCCCCGACGTGGACGGGGACGCGCTGCACGCGGTCCTCGACAAGGAACTGGCCCGGTTCGCGGAGGACTCCATCGACGCGTCCCTCGTCCAGGTCGCCGCCGACGAGCCCGACGAGTCCGTGTTCGTGACCGCGCTGAACGAGCGCGACTGGGATGTCGTCCTCATCGGCGGCGGCATCCGGCGCAAGGCCGAGCTGACCTTCTTCGAGCGGGTGGTCAATCTGGTCCACCAGCACGCTCCTGGCGCCGCCATCGCCTTCAACGGCAGCATCGACGAGGTCGTCGAGGCCGTCCGGCGGTGGCTGCCCGCCTCGCCCCCGTCCTGAGGCGGGCGCCGGAAAACCCTGCGACGGTCCCCTGTTCCCCTGCTACGTTTCTGCCATGCAGCAGCGTGCCGTACGCATCGCAAGGACGACGACGCCGGACCCGGTCCCGGCGCGCTGACCGACGTACAGACGTACACCGAAGCCCCGGGCCGAGCGCCCGGGGCTTCGTCGTCCGCTCCCTCGGGTGCCCGCCCGCACCCCCGAGGGAGAACCACATGACCGCCGCCCGCCACGACCACCGTTCGCTCGGCCGCGAGCTGGGCCTCTTCGGCACCGATCCGCTGATCGGGGCCGGCCTGCCGTACTGGCTGCCGGACGGGGCCACCGTCCGGCACGAGCTGGAGGAGTACGTCCGCACCGCCGAGCGCCGCGCGGGCTACCAGCACGTGTACTCGCCGGTGCTGGGGAAGAGGGAGCTGTACGAACTCTCCGGGCACTGGGCGCACTACGCCGACGACATGTTCCCGCCGCTGGACGTGGGCGAGGGCAGCGACGGGGAACAACTCGTGCTCCGGCCCAGCCTGTGCCCCCACCACGCGGTCATCTACCGGTCCCGCTCCCACAGCTACCGCGAACTTCCGCTGCGCATGGCGGAGCTGGGCGCCATGTACCGGTCCGAGCGCTCCGGCGTGCTCGGCGGACTGACCCGGGTACGAGCCATCCAGCTGAACGACGCGCACATCTTCTGCACCCCGGGCCAGGTCGCCGCCGAGGCGCGGGCGGCGCTGGAGCTGATCCGCGACGCCTACCGGGCACTCGGGATCGCGGCGGCCCGCTACCGGCTCTCCCTCCCTGCCCCGGGCGGCAAGTACGTGGCGGACCCGGACAAATGGCGGCAGGCCACCGCGCTGTTGACCGAGGTGCTGGACGAGGCGGGGCTGCCGTACGAGGCGGCGGAGGGCGAGGCTGCCTTCTACGGGCCGAAGATCGATGTGCAGATCGCCGACGCCGCGGGCCGGGAAGCGACCCTCTCCACCGTCCAGGTCGACCTCCACCAGCCCGAACGCTTCGACCTGCACTACATCGGCGCGGACGGCGCCAAGCACCGGCCCGTGATGGTGCACCGGGCCGTCATCGGCAGCGTCGAACGTGCCGTCGCGCAGCTGATCGAGGTGCACGGCGGCGCGTTCCCCGGCTGGCTGGCGCCCACCCAGATCGTCGTGCTGCCGGTGTCCGAGGCAGAGGTTGCGGACGGCGAGGCGCTGGTGCGGCGCTGCGCCGCGGTCGGCCTACGCGCCGAGTTGGCCGCCCCCGAACGCGGCAGCCTGGGCACCCGGGTGCGGGAAGCGCGCCGTGTGCCGTACCAGGCGGTGATCGGCGCCCGGGAGGCCGCCGACGGTCGGCTGGCGCTGCGGCTGCGCGACGGCCGCAGCGCGGGCCCGCTGCCGATCGACGAGGCCCTCGCCCGCATCACCGCTCTCGTGGGGGCGCACAGCACCGAGTTGTGGTGAGCGCGCACGGTCCAGGCCGGATCATGAATGCCGCTCTGCGGTGATGTCGGCGGGCCCGAGCGGCACCGGCGGCTCCATGTGCTCCGGAGGCAGGAAGCGCACCGAGGGCCGCCCGTCCGGGCCGTGCGGCGTCACCACCGAGCGCACCCCGTAGACGTCGGCCACCATCCGCTCCGTCAGTACCTCGCCCGGCGGACCCGCCGCCACCACCCGGCCCTGCCGCAGCACCACCAGGTGGTCGCAGAACATCGCCGCCAGGTTGAGGTCGTGCAGGGCGATCACGCTGGTGACGGGCGTACGGACGACGAGCGCCAGCAGCTCCAACTGGTACTGCACGTCGAGGTGGTTGGTGGGCTCGTCCAGCAGCAGCTCGCTCGGCCGCTGCGCCAGCGCGCGGGCGATCTGCACCCGCTGCCGTTCGCCGCCCGAGAGGCTGTGCCAGGGCTGGTCGAGCCGGTCGGCCAGCCCGGTGTGTGCGGCGGCCTCCCGCACCGCCTCGTCGTCCTCGTGCCCGGACCAGATGCTGCGGTGCGGTATGCGGCCGAGCCGTACGACATCGCCGACGGTCAGCTCCACGCCGGTCTCCGCATGCTGCTCGACGACGGCCACCCGCCGGGCCACAGCGCGGCGCCCCAGCTCACGCAGCGGCCTGCCGTCGAGGGTGACCACTCCGGAGGCGGTCGGCCGGATGCCCGCCAGCAGCCGCAACAGCGTGGATTTTCCCGAGCCGTTGGGCCCCAGCAGTCCCACCGTCTGGCCGGGCTGCGGATCCAGGCTCACCCCGTCGACGATCAGCCGCCCCCCTGCACGCCAGGAAACCGAGTGCGCGCTCAGGCTCACAGCCCCGCACCTCCGCCTACGCCGTGCGCCCTGCCGCGCCGCCCCCGGTGCAGGATCACCACGAAGGCCGGTACCCCCAGCAGCGAGGTCGCCACCCCGACCGGCAGCTCACGCGGGTCCAGCAGGGTGCGGGCCACAGTGTCGACCCACACCAGGAAGACCGCGCCCACCAGCGCCGTCACCGGTAGCAGCCGCCGGTGCGCGGGCCCGGTCAGCGCGCGGGCCGCGTGCGGCAGCACCAGCCCCACGAAACCGATCGCGCCCGACGAGCTGACCAGTACCGCCGTCAGCAGCGCGGTGACCAGCAGCAGCGTCAGCCGTACCCGCCGCACCGGTACGCCCAGCGAGGCGGCGGCCTCCTGCCCGAAGGCGAAGGCGTCCAGCGCGTCGGCCCGCGCCAGGCACACCACCAGCGCCAGCCCCAACGCGCCGGCGCCCAGGGCCACCTCACCCCAGTCGGCCGAGCCCAGCGAGCCCAGCAGCCAGAACAGCACCCCGCGGGTCTGCTCGGCGTCGGCCGAGGTGAAGACGATCAGCGAGGTCAGCGCCGAGAACAGCTGCATTCCGGCGATGCCCGACAGCAGCACCCGGTCCGTCGTACCGCCCGAGGTGTGCGCCAGCAGCAGCACCAGCCCGAACGAGAGCGCCGCTCCCACGAAGGCGCCCGCCGACAGCGACAGGGCGCCGCCGCCCACGCCCAACACCACCACGGCGACCGCCCCCGTGGAAGCGCCGGAGGAGACGCCCAGCACGAACGGATCGGCCAGCGGATTGCGCAGCAGCGACTGGAGCACGGCGCCGCACAGCCCGAGACCCGCGCCGCATAGTGCTGCCAGCAGGGCGCGAGGGAGCCGTAGTTCCCAGACGATGCCCTCGCGGAGCGGCGAGAGGCCCGCCTCGGGGCCGCCCAGTCGTTCTGCGACGACCCGCCATACGTCGGCTACGCCGAGCCCGGCCTGGCCGACGGTGATGGCCAGGGCAACTGACGCGGCGAGGGCGAGTGCGGCGACCACGCACAGGAGGGCGGTGCCCCGCCCGGTGCGGAGGGCTCCGGTGAGGGGGTGCCCCTTTCCGAGGCTTGCGGACTGCGGGTGGGGTGTAGCTGGTCGCGCAGTTCCCCGCGCCCCTTCGGGGCGCGCCTCCCCCTGCGAAGCTTGGGCAGTCTGCGCCAGGGGCGCAGGGTGGGCAAGCGCAGCCCCCGGTGCCGGGTCGGCAGCAGCTTCGGAGCTCCCACCAGCCTGTTCCGCCCTCACTTCGCTAGCCCCAAATCCCGCAGCCCCCGCGCCACCTTCTCCACGCCCTCCACCGTGCGGATCGAGGGATTCATCGCGGCGCCGGGCAGCAGGATGTAGCGCTTGTGGCGGACTGCCGTCATATGGCGGGTGACCGGGTCGGACTCCAGCTTCCGGATCTTGGCTTTGGCTGTCTCCGCGGTCTGGTTCTTGCGGGTCAGATCGCCCAGCACGATCACATCGGGGTCCCGGTCGGCGACCGTCTCCCAGCCGATCTGCGGCCACTCGTCGTGGGTGTCGTCGAAGACGTTCTTCGCGCCCACCGCGCGGGTGATGATGCCCGGCGCCCCGCAGCAGCCCGCCAGATACGGCGACTCGGAGTTGGCGAACCAGTACATGACGGAGGTGCCGCGCGCGCCGGTGCCCCGGGTGGCCTTCGCCACCCGCGCCTTGAGACCGGCCACCAGCCGCTCGCCGCGCTTCTGCACGCCGAACGCCTTCGCCAGGTCGCGGATCTCGCCGTAGACGGTGCTCAGCTCCAGCCGGCTGCCGCGCGCTCCGTCACCGTTGGAGCCGGACTTCTTGGCGCAGTCGGCGGGGGAGAGGTAGGTGGGCACCCCGAGACCGGCGAACTTGCCGCGCGGGGCGACGCCGCCCTTGTCGAGGGTGGCGGAGAAGGAGGCGGTCACCAGGTCCGGGTCCTTTTCGAGCACCTTCTCCAGCGCGGGGTAACCGTCGGCCAGCCGCGGGACCTTCGCGTTCTGTTCACCGAGCCCCTTCATGACAGGGTCGGTCCAGGTGCCGGTGCCCGCCATCCTGTCGCCCAGCCCGAGTGCCAGCAGGATCTCGGTCGAGCCCTGGTCGAGGGAGACGGCCCGCCGCGGGGGCCGCTGGAGGGTGACGTCCTGCCCGCAGTTGTGCAGCGTCCGGGGGTAACCGGGGGCCGCGCCCTTGCCGGAAGCTTCCGTCGGGGAGCCCCCGCCGCAGCCGGCGGTGCCCAGGACGAGTGCGAGGGCGAGGCCCGGCACGAGTACGCGGATACGGCGCGGTCGGCGCATGGCCAGGTGTTCCTTCTCCGTCAGAGGCCCAGTCGCGGGGCCCGGCGTGCCACCGCGCCCGGGGCAGTCCGAGCGCGGGTGCCAGCAGGTCTTCGGGCTCGGGACTGTGGGAGCGTGCGCCTTCCCAGGGACGTACGTCCCCAGTGGCCTCGTGCACGCCCCAGTCCCACACCGCTGCGCGTCAGCTCCGGATTCGCACCGGATTCCCTGACCCGTTCAAGGGTTTGACTGGCGGCTGAAACGTACCACGCGGGCGGCAGCCCGCAGGAACCGGAGAAACGACAAAAGGGACCCCGGGGCTTTACCCGGCCCCGGGGTCCTGGGTGCCGCTCGTTCACACGCACCGGCCTGTTTATGGGCGGATCGTTCGGCGATGCCCTTGCGTGGAGCCACTCCACCACGGCGCAGCGTGGATGCGCCGGCTGGGTTCGAACCAGCGTCTCAAGGTCGTCACCGCCCCGGTTGCCGGACGATGAGCGGCGATACTGAGCTTGGAGCGAGAGGTTGAGACTGACGGGCACCCTGTGTTCAGGACAGGGCGACCCGGGGGGTCACACATCAGCTTCAGCTTCAGCTTTGCGCTCCTGGCGCACCCGGTGACCGAAGGGCGCTGAAGCCCTGGCCCCGGGGGACCCCGGCCGCCACGTCGTCGAAACGTGAGCCGGGGTGTCTGTGGTGGTGAGATGCCTCCTGGGCGTCAGTCGAAGAGGTAGCCGAAGACGGCGTCCCCGACGCGCTTGTCGGTGACCTCGGTCCCGTTGGCCTCCTCGCGGGCGAACTTCACCGCGGCGGCCAGCTTGTCCAGCCGCTCCAGCAGCTCGTTGACCCGTCGTGCGGGCAGGGCGCCGGAGTACTTGACCGTGGTCCAGTAGCCGACGGGGATGTCCTCGTAGTACACCTCGACCTGGGCCGGGTGCTTCTCCGTGGCCTCCGCCTTCACATGGTTGCGCGGCACCTTCTTGGTGCGCACCGTACGGACCTGCTCGGTCTTCCACCAGTCCGTGGAGGGGTCCTTCTCCCACGCCTCCGCGCCGTCCAGCACCGGCAGCTTCCGCAGGAAGGTGCCGAGCTCGCCCAGTTGCTTCTCCAGGAACAGCAGGTAGGAGACGGGAACTTCGGACAGGACGGTGCGCCCGTCGACGACGACGTCCGCACGAGCCGTGAGGTTCGCCCAGTCCTTCGTCGCCGTCACATCGAACAGGCGGGTCAGGATCTTCGCCGTTTCCTTCAGCACATCCTCGGCCTTGACCTGGACCCGCGTCGACTCCGGCGGAAGCTGCTCGCCCTCTTCGTCCTTGGGCTGGTACGTACGCGAGATACCGGCCAGCATCTGGGACTTCGCCAGCCCGTGCTGTGCCTGCGCCAGGTCCTGGACGACCTTGGACTTGACGCCTTTCTCGACTGCGATGATCTGATTCAGCTTCGCCACGAACGCGAAGTTAGCAGCCTGATCCGCAGTCGGGCCACGCATTTTGTTCGACGACTTCGTAACAGGCCCGAGGGACGGGGGTCCCACGTCCGAGTGAATTTGGATGTTCGTCGGCTTGGATCCGGGTAGGCCAAGTCAGCTACCGATCCGACGAGTTGGGGGACAGTGACGTTGTCGCAACCCTTCGAACTGCCCGACTTCTACGTGCCCTACCCGGCCCGGCTCAACCCGCACGTCGACCAGGCCCGGACCCATTCGCGGGAGTGGGCACGGGAGATGGGGATGCTGGAGGGCTCGGGGATCTGGGACACCGCCGACCTGGACGCGCACGACTATGCACTGCTGTGCGCCTACACCCACCCCGACGCCGACGCGGACGATCTGGCGCTGGTCACCGACTGGTACGTGTGGGTCTTCTTCTTCGACGACCACTTCCTGGAGGAGTTCAAGCGCACTCAGGACCGGGCGGGCGGCAAGGCGTATCTGGATCGGCTGCCGCTGTTCATGCCGCTGGAGGACGACCCCGCGGCCACGGTGCCCGAACCCACCAACCCCGTCGAGGCGGGCCTGGCCGATCTGTGGGCCAGGACGGTGCCGTCGATGTCGGCCGACTGGCGTGCGCGGTTCGCCGTCAGCACCGAGAACCTGCTCAACGAGTCGCTGTGGGAGCTCTCCAACATCAATATCGGGCGGGTGCCGAACCCGGTCGAGTACATCGAGATGCGGCGCAAGGTCGGCGGCGCGCCGTGGTCGGCCGGACTGGTGGAGTTCGCGGCGCACGCCGAGGTACCCGCCGCCGTTGCCGCCTCTCGCCCGCTGTGCGTACTGCGCGACACCTTCTCCGACGCCGTCCATCTGCGCAACGACCTGTTCTCGTACGAGCGTGAGACGCAGGACGAGGGCGAGCTGTCCAACGGCGTACTCGTCCTGGAGACGTTCCTGGAGTGCGGCACCCAGGAGGCCGCCGACGCCGTCAACGACCTGCTCACCTCCCGCCTCCAGCAGTTCGAGCACACCGCGCTGACCGAAGTGCCCGCGCTCTGCGCCGACAAGGGCCTGGACCCGGCCGCGTGTGCCGACATCGCCGCCTACACCAAGGGACTTCAGGACTGGCAGTCCGGTGGCCACGAGTGGCACATGCGCTCCAGCCGCTATATGAACGGCGGCGGAGCGGGCAGCGCCGCCCCGGCGCGGCTGCCCGTCGTCCCGGCCGGTCTCGGCACCTCGGCAGCCGACGTGCTGCGCCCGCACACACGCGCGCAGATGCGGCGCGCCCGCTTCTTCACCCACGTACCGCACGAGCGCACCGGGCCCTCCGTGCTGCCCGACTTCGAGATGCCGTTCGAGCACCGGCTCAGCCCGCACCTGGGCGGCGCCCGGGAGCGCGTCGTCAGCTGGGCCCGCGGGATGGGGCTGCTGGAGCCGCAGCCGGACGTGCCCGGCGGCCGGGTGTGGGACGAGGAGCTGATGCGGGACTACGACCTGCCGCTGTGCGCCGCCGGACTGCACCCGGACGCGACGGCCGGCGAGCTCGATCTGGCCTCCGCCTGGCTGGCCTGGGGCACCTGGGGCGACGACTACTATCCGGTCCGCTTCGGACGCACCCGCGATCTGGCGGGCGCCAAGGTGTGCACCGAGCGGCTGTCCCTCTTCATGCCCGTCGACGGCGAGCCGCCCCCGCCTCCGGCCGGCCCGTTCGAGCGTTCACTGGCCGATCTGTGGGTCAGGACGGCGGGCCCGATGAGCCCCGGGAAGCGCCGCCGGTTCCGTACCGCCGTCGAGACCATGGCCGAGAGCTGGCTGTGGGAGCTCGACAACCAGGCGCAGAACCGCATCCCCGACCCCGTCGACTACGTGGAGATGCGGCGGCGGACCTTCGGCTCGGACCTGACCATGAGTCTGTGCCGGCTCTCCCAGCCCGACACCATCCCGGAGGAGATCTACCGCAGCGGCCCGATGAAGTCGCTGGAGAACGCGGCTGCCGACTACGCCTGCCTGCTCAACGACGTCTTCTCGTACCAGAAGGAGATCGAGTTCGAGGGCGAGCTGCACAACGGGCTGCTGGTCGTCCGCGCCTTCTTCGACTGCGACTATCGGACGGCGCTGCGCATCGTCGACGACCTGATGAAGTCGAGGATGCGGCAGTTCCAGCATGTCGCCGCGCACGAGTTTCCCGTGCTCTACGACGACTTCGGGCTCGACGAGGCGGGGCGGGCGGCGCTGGACGGCTATGTGAGGGAGCTGGAGAACTGGATGGCGGGCATCCTGGTGTGGCACCGCGGCTGCCGCCGCTACACGGAGGCGGATCTGCGCCGCCACTTCCTGCCTACGTGGCCGTTCGACGGGCCTGCGGGTCTGGGGACGTCGGCTGCGCGGCTGGGTCACTCTGCTGCGCGGCTGATGTCGCGGTAGCGGCACCGGCCGCGGTGACGGGCTGCGGGGGTCGTGGTTTGCGGCTGCGCGAGCGGGAGACCGCCACCCCCGCCAGGCACAGCAGACCGCCCGCCAGGGCCAGCTGGCCGGGCACCTCGTCCAGGAAGAGCCAGGACATCAGGACGACGAGGAAGGGCACCACGTACGTGGTGGAGCCCATCCGGCCCGCGGTGGTGCGGGAGAGGGCGTAGGCCCAGGTGGAGAAGGCCAGCGCGGTGGGGAACACGCCCAGATAGACGGTGTTGAGCGTGGCCGACAGCGGCGCGTCCGCCACCTGCGAGACCAGCTGACCGCTGAACGGCAGGCAGGCGACGAAGCCGATCAGGCAGCCGAAGGTGGTGACCTGGAGCGGGGAGGCGTGCCGCAGCGCGGGTTTCTGGCAGACGACCCCCAGGGCGTAGGTGACGGCTGCCAGTACGCACAGCGCCACCCCCAGCGGCGAGGAGCCGTCGCCCTCGGAGACGGACAGGCCGACCACGACGGCGCCCGCGAAGGAGACCGCCATCCCGGCCAGCAGCCGGCTGGGGAAGCCCTCCTTGAGCAGCCAGCCGCCCAGCACCGCCATCAGGATGGGGCCGATGTTGACGACCATCGCGGCCGTGCCCGCGTCCACGAGGCGTTCACCCCAGTTGAGCGCGACCATGTAGCCGCCGAACCACAGGACTCCCGAGGCGGCGATGCCGGGCCAGGCGGCCTTGGGCGGGAGCCCTTCGCGCCGGATGAGCAGCACCGCACACAGCACCAGGGCACCGGCCCCGAGCCGTCCCAGTGCCAGGGCGCCCGGGGCGTAGTGCGCGCCCGCGCTGCGTATGGAGACGAATGCCGAGGCCCACAGCACAACCGTGACTCCGGCTGCTGCGAGCGCTGTGGCCTCGGCGCGTCCCTTGCCTGCCGCCATGAGGGCTCCTTCATGGTTCACCGACCGCACGTGCGAGTCAGGACCGTAGGTTACCCATACTCATGACGCCACTGGTTTTCCGGTGCTCCCTTCCGGACTGCTAGTGCAGCAGGGAGCGCACCAGGCGGCAGGTGGTCGGCGACGGCGGGTGTACGCCGATGCGGTGCGCCGTCGCCCGGATGGTGTGGTTGCGGGCCTGCGCGGCGGTGTAGACGCCGGTGTCGAGCAGGGCTATGGCGATCCGCATGGCCTTGAGCTGGCGGTTGTGTGCCTCGTACCACTCGCGCGGCCGGCCCGCCGGGAGCGGCTTCTTGGGCAGGACGGGCAGGGTGGACATCTTCGGCAGGTGCTGCTGCTGGTGCGACTGGGTGCGGGTCGTGGGGCGGGTGTGCGAACGAGAGGTACGGGAACGGACAGCAGTCATCGACGGTCTCCTCACGACGTCGGTGCGCTTCCTGGAAACTACTTCGATTCTACCCCGCCCCACTGACAAAACCCGCTGGTCATCAGGGAGTTCGGGATCTTTGTTCGATTAGGCGGCGGTCTCCTGGGCCGGAGTTCGAGGAGCCGCTTCCGGGGCCGCCGCCGACGTGCCCCGCGAAGTCTCCGGTGAGGTCTCCGCCGCGTCCTCCCGCGCTGCCTCCTCGGCCTCCGCCGGACGGCCGAAGTCCCGCAGGATCTGTTCCGTCGCCCGCTGCGCCGAACTCAGCGCCCCGCGCAGCGTGCTGGTGTCCCGGTGCTCCCCGCAGACGTACAGCCCCGACAGCACCCGCACCGGCCGCCTCGGGTCGTGCGGCGCGGGCATCGCCGGTACCGCGTCCGGGTCGTGGTACGCCGCCAGCAGCTCCCAGCGGTCCGTCGAAGTGCCGTACACGCCCGCGAGTTGCTCACGTGCGGCCTTGTCCAGCGCCGCGGGCGGCTCGGCTGCCCGCTCGCCCAGCACGACGGAGGTGACCAGCGTCCGGCCCGCCGCGGCCCGCGAGGGGTCCACCGCCGAGGCCACCCAGGTGTGGCTGACCGGATCCGGCTCCGTGCCGTCCCGTTCGGCGCACACGGTGAACGACGGGCCGGGCGCACCCGGCGGGAGGGCGGCAGGTGCCGTATGGTGCAGGACGGTCACCGGGTGGAACCGCGGCACCCGCAGCCCCGGCAGCAGCGTGGCGGCCGAGCGGGCACCGGTGGCCACCAGCGCCGCGTCGCAGCCGAACGTGCCGTGCTCCTCGGTCTCCACGGTGTGCGTGCTCACGGAGGTGACCCGTACGCCCGTGCGCACCGTGCCCGGCGGCAGCGCTGCCGCCAGCAGCTCCGGAACGGTGGCCTGCCCGCCCGCCGGTACGCCGAGCCCGCCCCGCGCGAAGCCGCGCAGCGTCAGGTCGGCGACGCGGCTGGAGGTGGTCAGCGCCGGGTCCGACAGCAGCGCGGTCAGCAGCGGACGCACCAGCGTCTCGGCGGGCCGGGAGGGCAGACCGCGCGCCGACAGGGCCTGGCCGGCGGGGAGTTCGGGCCGCGACAGCAGCCCCTGGGGCGGTGCTGCCGCGAACCGGGCGAGGGACGCGCGCAGCCGCACCAGGCCCAGCGCGTCGGACATGTCGGCGCGGCTGCGCGCGCCGGTGAGCGCGCGAGCCGTCGTCAGCGCTGTCAGTGCGCCCCGCGTGCTTCCTGCGCCCTTCGTGCGCCGGTCGAGCCGGGCCGTACGGCCGGACCGCACCGGCTGGGAAGCGCGCTCCGCCGACCGGGCCGCCACCCGGTGCGTCCGGCCCTCCGCGTGCAGCAGCGCCCCGGGTGTGAACGGGCGCAGTGTGAGCGCGTCCAGCGCGGGCAGCCACGCGAAAGCCTCCGCGTCCCGGTCCAGGCTGAGCACCCCGGGGCTGCGGTCGAGCCGGTACCCCTCGAGGTGATCGGTACGCAGCCGCCCTCCGACGCGGGAGGCCGCCTCGAGGACGAGGACGCGCATCCCGGCGCCGGTCAGCCGGTGCGCGGCGGCCAGCCCGGCCAGCCCCGCACCGACTATCACCACGTCCGCGGTCCGGTCCCTGCCGACGGCCTCCACCTCCTCGCCGCCACTCCCGGTGCGGGTGCCTGCGTATGCGCTGCTGGTCAGCACGTGTCCTCCCGACGTCGACGCGCGTGCTGGTCTGATGGGATCTGCTGGGGGTCAGCCTTCTCGCTGCTGTCGCGTTGGTGCTGTGTGTGCGTTCTTGTGCCGCTGTGGGGCCGGCTGTCGTCCTGATGCCCCACCGGGCTCGCCTCATACCCGTGTTCGAGAGTTGGTGTGTGATCGCGCTCGCGGTACGTCGCGCGGGGGGCGCCCGGAGGCACAGGGGATCAGAACGGGAACAGCGGATCGAACGAGACGTCCAGCTCCGGGTCCAGCCACTTCACCCCGAAGGAGGGACAGGAACTGCTGCCCCCGTTCCAGTCCGCCTGAAGCGTCACGGCCTTGGGCCGCTGCGTCAGCGGAGTCGAGGCGTCGATCTCGTACCTCCGCTTGCCATGGAGGACGCCGGACTTCGCTCGCTTGCCGTCGACCTTGATCTGCCAGCGCACGGTCCTGTCGCCGCACCCTTCGGGGACTGTCACCTCCAGGCCGCCGCTCACGCCGCTCAGGTCCGGGGTGCCGAGGGAACCCCCGACGGGACGGAAGGTGGAGTCCATCGTCTCCGCCACGTCCCATGCGTAGTCGTAGATGCTGACCCGGGACGTGCTGTTGTTCGCGGTGACCGGCTCGCGTCCGCTGGAGAACGTCAACCCCTCGTTCTCCGCAGCGGCGACGAGCGCCCAGCCGAAGTACAGGATCGCGAAGATGGTGCCCAGAACGATTGCCGTGCCCGCCGCCATCCCACCGGACTTCGGCGCAGAGGCGGCTTTACTGCCCGGGGTCTGCACCTGCACCCTGGTCGTCCCAGTGGCGTCCCCTGCCTCTCCTGTCTCCTCGCTCTCGTGGCTCGCCCGCTGCCCCGCCCCGGTACGTGCACTCCGACCGAGGCCGACGTCTTCCTGGGCCTCTGCCGACTCCTCCTCCGCATGCAACCGCAGCTGGCGCTGGAGGACCTTCACCTCATGGCTCAGCCGGCGGATGTCCTCCTGGTCCCGGTCGCGTGCCCGGCGCAGATCCGTCAGCTCGGCCTCAAGTTCGCGGACGTAGGCGCCGGCGTGCTCCAGCTGACGCTGCTTGGCCGCATCCGACTGCTGGAGCCGGTGCCACTCGCGGTCCAAGCGCTCCGCGCGCTGTCGCTCCTCGGTGAGCTGCTGCGTCAGTACCGTCAGCTTCTCGCTGAGTTCGGCACACCGCCGGGCACTCGATTCCTTTGTCAGCGCCTCGGCCTGGAGGCGGGCTGTCTCCGTACGCAGCTGCTCCACCTCGGCCCGCAGCCGCTCGCCCTCCTCCTGGGCGTACGCCAGCTGCGTCTCGGTGTCTTTCGCGGTCTTCTGGGCTGCGCGGCGCAGCGCGTGCAGGCGGTCCGCCTCGGCTCGCGGCTCCGGGCAGATCTCCTCCACGAAGCTGCGCGGTGCGACCCAGGCGCCGCTCAGATAGCGCTCGACCGTCGCGGAGTCCTCGGCGACGCCATCGCGCCGCTGATCGAATACCTCGCGCAGCGCTGCGGCGTAGTGCAGAGCCTCCTCGGTCGGCGCCGGGCTCCAGCGGTTGCGGGCGAAGATCAGCCGGTGCCCCGCGTTGCGCGAGCGCTGTTCGGGCTCAGGGCGGTCCTTGGCCTTCAGCTCGCGCCACACCTGGCGGAAGATGGTGTCCAGGTCCAGCAGCCGGGGCCCCTCCGGGATCCCGTCCTCCAGCACCCTGACCAGCTCGCCGGTGAAGGCGGTGTACGGCTCGCCCTTCGGTGCCAGGGCCAACCTCGTCCTCGCGGTGGCCGTCATCAGATACGTGCCCTCGATCGCCGCGTGGTCCGCGATGCCGTTCGAGCCGTTCAGATGCTGGCCGGCCGCGCTGCCGCTGTAGCAGCAGTCGAGGATGACCGCACGGTGCTGCGCGCGGCTGTTGAGGATCATCTTCCGCAGGGGCGCGTACTCGACCGCGGAGTAGAGCACTTCGGAGTGCGAACCCCGCAGAGCCAGGTGCAGGCCGTCGACACCGTCCAGCAGCCCGTGGCCCGCGTAGTACACCAGCAGCGCGTCCTCGGCCGCCGTCGCGGCAACGCTGACGGCCTTGAAGACGTCTTCGCGGCTGCAGTCGAGGAGCGGCACGCAGTGCTCGCTCGGCAGCGCCCAGCCGTCCGGGCCGCGGAGCAGCTCCGCCAGCCGGTTGACGTTGTTCTTCACCGTCGGAAGGTTGTCCAGGACGTCGTACTCGGCCGCTCCGATGATGACGGCCCGCGACCGGCTGGGGTCCGGCGGCCCCGTGAGACCTGCCCCCATCTCGCTACTCCTCCTCGTTCCCGTCCTCGTCCTGGCTCCTGTCCTCATCCGTGCCGGTCAGGGCCCGCACCAGCCGCGCCACTTCCTCCTCGGAGCCGCCCCGTACTGTGATCCGCCTGCCGTCCACCTCCACGGCGAGCGGCGGGGCCGTGGGGCGCGCGGCTCGCCAGGCGGCGTAGGCGAGTCCCAGGTTCGCCGCGGCGAAGCCCTGTTGCAGCACGAGGTTGATGACCTCCAGCGCGCCCATGGCGGTGCCGTCGCCCGGGATGTGGACCAGGCTCGGTTCCGCGTGCCGGCGCACGTCGGGGTCGTCCCGCAGCCACTGGTACAGATCCGCGACCGCCGTCGCGTCGTCGCCGAGCACCGAGATCTCAACCTGCACGCCGCCCCCGTCCGGTTCGCTCGTCAAACGATTACGGTACGCACAACTCCCGTATACAGCACGCCAATTCCACGAAGCCCCCTCCTGTCACCTGTGAGGGGTGGGTGGCCTCACAGGGCGGCGCGGATGGCGTCCGTGACCGTCGGGAAGGCGAAGCGGAAGCCGGCGTCCAGCAGCCGGCGGGGGAGCACCCGCTGGCTGCCCAGCACATCCTGGGCGAACTCGCCCAGGGCGATACGGAGCACGGGCGCCGGGACCGCGAAGAGGGTGGGGCGGCGCAGCACCCGGCCCATGGCGGCGGTGACCTCCCGGTTGGTGGTCGGTTCCGGTGCGGTGAGGTTCACCGGGCCGCTCAGCGACGGCTCCCCCAGCAGGAACCGCAGCGCCGCCACATGGTCGTGCAGCGCGATATGGCTCCAGTACTGGCGGCCGTTGCCCAGTCGGCCGCCGAGCCCGGCCCTGAAGAGGGGGAACAGCTGCCCCCACGCCCCGCCGCCACGGGCGACGACCAGCCCGGTGCGGCCGAACACCGTACGGATCCCGGCGTCCTGCGCGGCCCCCGCCGCGGCCTCCCAGTCCTGGCACAACTGGGCCAGGAAGCCCTCACCGGGGCCGGCGCTCTCGTCGACGGCCCGGTCCCCGGTGTCGCCGTAGTAGCCGATCGCGGTACCGACGATCAGGGTGGCCGGCGGGGTGTCCAGCGTGGCCAGGGCGCCGGCGAGGGTCCGGGTGCCCAGTACCCGGCTGTCGCGCAGCTCGCGCTTATAGCTGTCCGTCCAGCGGTGGTCGCCGACGCCCGCGCCCGCCAGATGGACGACGGCCTCGCAGCCGACGAGTCCGGCCACCTCCACCTGGCCCCCTTGCGGGTCCCACCGCAGCTCGTCGGCCGCCGCCGCCGGCCGCCGTACGAGCCGCAGCACGTCGTGGCCCTCCGCCCGCAGCGAGCGGGTGAGCGCCGAGCCGATGAGTCCGGTCGAGCCGGTGACCGCGATACGCATGCGCCCATCCTGGCGCATGCGTACCGGATGCGCCGGTCGCGGCTCAGAGCCCCCGCACAGCCGCGATCGTGAACGGCGTCTGCGGTGTACCCGGGCCCATCGGCCCGCCCTTGTCGAACTGCGAACGGACCACGAACAGGGTGCCGTTCGCCCGCGCGAGGGTGGTGGGCAGTTGCAGATCGGGGTCGCTCGCCCGGGCCTCCTGGCGGGCTTCGGTGCCGTCGTGGCTCAGCCGCCAGCGGCTCAGCGCGTTGTCCGTGTTGTGTACGACCCACAGCCGGTTTCCCGCGGTCTCCAGGCCGTCGGCGTTGCGCAGATCGGCGCCGTGCAGCCGGACGCGGGACGCCTTGCCGTTGACCGGGTCGAGGCGGTAGAGGCCGCCACCGGTCATGTCGGCCGTGAGCAGATAGCGGCCACCGGGTCCGGCCGCGATGCCGTTCAGGGCGTAGGGATTTCCGCCGGACGGCGGGGGCAGCAGTCCGGTCAGGTCGAAGCGGGTGACCAGCCGCCCGCGTCCTCCCTCCGCCTGGGCGCGGGCCAGCTGCGCGGGCGTGACGCGGTAGACGACATTGCGCACGCTGTCCGTCAGATAGGCGGAGCCGTCCGGGGTCAGGACAAGGTCGTTGACGAAGGAGGGATCGTCGCCGGGGACGTCGAACCGGGCCAGCAACTTCCGGGTGCGGGTGTCGTAGACGGAGACACCCTTGGTGGAGTCGGTGACCCACAGCCGTCCCGCGTTGTCGACCTTGAGCCCGTTGGCGGTGTGCCGCCCGTCGGCACCGGCGGGCAGGAACGTCTCGGCCACCCGGTGTCCGGGCGTCATGCGGTAGACGGCACCGGTCTCGTACGACCCCGCGTACAGCCGGTCCGAACGGGGATCAGCGGCGATCCCCTCCGGGTAGACGCGGTCGCCGGGCAGTTCGTACGCGGTGGAGACCCGCAGCTGGGAAGCGTGTGAGGGGTGAGCGGCAGGCGCCGTGTGCGCGGTCGGCGCCGGGCCGGCGGCCGGCGCGGTGAACGCCGTGAGCGCGGTGGCCGCCGTCGCCACGGCGAGCGCGGTCAGCGCGACACGGCGCCGGGGGAGGGGGAGCGTGCGGGAAATGGTGTGCCTCCAGTGGCAGAAGGGGCACGGGCGGCGAGCACGGCCGCCACGATTCTGAGACCCCTATCGATGTGACGTGTACGCACACTAATTAGAGTTCTAATCTTCGTCAAGATACTTATCCCTGTGCTGGTCGATACGATGCAGGGATGACCTCCATGCCCGCCGCCGAGCGCCTCGGCTCGCACATCAAGGCCGCCGAGCACGCGCTCAACGCGACGAAGCACGCCGTGCTCAAGCCCACCGGGCTGACGGTCCCTCAGTACGCGGCGCTGCTCCAGCTCGCGGAGAACCCCGGCATGCCGGCGGCGGCCCTCGCCCGGGCGTGCCGGGTGACGGCGCCGACGATGAACACGATCCTCAAGAACCTTCAGCAGCGCGGTCTCATCACCCGCACTCCGCACGCCTGGCACCGCAACGTGCTGGAGACCGGGCTGACGGAGCTGGGTACGGAGGTGATGGCACAGGCGGACGAGAACGCGATCCGCGTCGAGCGGGGACTGGCCGCCGCGTTCACCGACGAGGAGCGCGAGCAGCTGATCTCGCTGCTGGGCCGGTGTGCGGAGTATCTGGAGTCGGTACGGCCTGAGTGAACCGGGGGCCGTGCGGCGTGCTCACTCGCTCCGGAAGCGGTCCCAGAGCCGGGGCAGGCGGTCGGCCAGCGCTGCCGGATCCTCCATGTCGAGAGGGATGCCGTCGGGGTCGGCCGACGCCTCCGGCAACCCCAGGTCCGGCAGGACGGTACCGGTCAGCTGCTCGTACGCCTCGTCCGCCGCGAAGCCCAGCTCCTCGCCGTCGCCGTCCAGCTCCTCGTCGAAGTCGGCCAGC
Organism: Streptomyces sp. 8N114; assembly: GCF_052245835.1. Classification (NCBI taxonomy): domain Bacteria; kingdom Bacillati; phylum Actinomycetota; class Actinomycetes; order Kitasatosporales; family Streptomycetaceae; genus Streptomyces; species Streptomyces sp. 8N114. The sequence continues at coordinate 257,355 of NZ_JBQQBT010000005.1, forward strand.
AGTTCGGCGAGCGCGTCGGCGTCGTGCGCCGCACCCTCGAAGACCTCCCGGCCCTGGCCGATCAGCCAGCAGCGGAAGGCGTCGAACACATCGTCGCTCGCGCCGTCCAGCAGAATCCAGGCAGCCGCCCACAGGTCCCACTGGTAGGCACGGTTGTAGCGCGACTCGAAGTGGCGGGCGAAGTACGTCACCGCGTCGGGGTCGAGCTGTGTGAGCCGCTCGACCAGCAGATCCGCCTGCTCCTGGGCGTCGCCGTCGGCCTCCTGCCGGGTGGAGTCGATCAGCTCCCAGAACTCCGTCTCGTCCATCACGCCCTCAGCATCGGGCCTTGTCGCCCACAACGCACGCGGAGTGCGCCAGATGCGGCTGTGTCGTTATGAGACGTGATGCAGAGGTGATACCTGGCACATACCCGACAGAGGCTGTCCGGTATCGCTGTCAGCGTGTTCCTCCCGTGCACGAGAACAACAGCGAGGAGGAACAGGTGCAGCAGGAACCGAGCAGCTCCGAGGGCCCGCTGGCCGGCAAGGTCGCCCTGGTCGCGGGCGCCACCAGAGGAGCGGGCCGGGCCATGGCCGTCGAGCTGTGCCGGGCCGGGGCCACCGTCTATGCGACCGGCCGCACCACCCGGGAGAAGGCCAGCGAGGTCGGCCGGGCGAGCGAGACGATCGAGGAGACGGCCGAACTGGCGACCGAGGCGGGCGGGAAGAGGGGCGGTACGGGCATCGCCGTCGCCGTCGACCACCTCGACCCCGAGCAGGTGCGGGAACTGATCGCGCGTATCGACAGCGAACGGGGCGCCCTCGACATCCTCGTCAACGACCTGTGGGGCGGCGACCACCTGGTCGGCTTCGACAAGAAGCTGTGGGAGCACGATCTGGCCGAGGGGCTGCGCGTACTGCGGCTCGGCATCGACAGCCACCTGATCACCAGCAGCTACGCCCTGCCGCTGCTGAACCGGCGGCCCGGCGGGCTACTGATCGAGATCACCGACGGCACCGAAGAGTTCAACCAGCGCTACCGGGAGCCGGTCTACTACGACCTGGCCAAGGCAGCCCCGCTGCGGATGGCCCGCGCACTGGCGGAGGAGACCAAGGAGTACGGCACCACCGTGGTCTGCCTGACCCCGGGCTGGCTGCGCTCGGAGGCGATGCTCGATACCTATTTCAAGGTGACGGAGGAGAACTGGCGGGACGGCTGTGCCACAGACCCGCACTTCGCCATCTCCGAGAGCCCCGTCTTCGTCGGCCGCGCCGTGGCCGCGCTCGCCGGAGACCCGGACGTGGCCCGCTGGAACGGGCAGTCCCTCTCCAGCGGCGGACTCGCCCAGGTCTACGGCTTCACCGATGTGGACGGCTCGGCGCCCGACGCCTGGCGCTACATCACCGAGGTCGAGCACGCGGGCAAGCCGGCGGACGTGACCGGCTACCGCTGAGCCCTGCGCCGGCAACGGTCACTCGTAGAGGGCCGCCGTCCGCCGCGCCGCGTCCGCGAAGCGCTCCCGCAGCGACGGCGGCCCCAGCACCTCGCACTCCGGGCCCAGAGCGAGCAGCTGGCTGTAGCCGACCTCCTCGTTCTCCACCCGCAGCGTCACCGTCGTACGGCCCTGATCGTCGACGGAGCCGTCCGCCAGCGCCTCGTCGGCCGCGGCCCGGTCGATGACGTACCGCAGCCGACGGGCACCGGACTCGGTCAGCCGCAGCGTCACCTCCCACCGCTGGAGGGAGCGGGCGAACGCCGCCGCCTGCTCCGTCCAGAACGCGGCGAGGTCGAAACCGGTGTCGCGGTCGAACCTCTCGTCGTGGACGCACACCTCGGTGAACCGGCCGACGCGGTAGACCCTCCAGGGGCTGCGGTGCGGGTGACCCGCGTCCGCCGGGACGCGGGCCGCCAGATACCACTGGCCCGCCTTCAGCACCAGCCCGTACGGCTCCAGCTCCCGCTCCACCTCCCCGCCGTCCCGCTCGTCCCTGCGGCGGTAGCGGACGGCGACCTGCCGGTCCGACCAGACGGCGTCGGCCAGCGCGGGCAGCAGCGGCGGTGTCTCGGGCGCCTGCCACCAGCCCGGGGCGTCCAGGTGGAAGCGCTGCGCCGCACTGTCGTGCACATTGCGCAGCGCGGGGTCGAGCGCAGCGGAGACCTTCAGTTTCGCCGCAGAGGCCGCGTCGTCCAGCCCCAGGTCCCGCAGGGCCGAGGGCACCCCGGACAGGAACAGCGCCTCCGCCTCGCTGCGGCCCATCCCGGTGAGGCGGGTGCGGTAGCCGCCGATCAGCCGGTAGCCCCCCGCGCGGCCCCGGTCCGCGTACACCGGCACGCCTGCCTCGGAGAGCGCCAGGACGTCACGCGAGACAGTGCGCTCGGAGACCTCCAGCTCCGCCGCCAGTTCCGCGGCGGTCATCTCCCGCCGCGCCTGGAGCAGCAGCACCATCTTGATCAACCGGGCTGCCCGCATGCTTAATATCCCTCCTGCGGGCCCGTGTCCCGCTGTCACCGTCCCCGCCTGTTATACGACGCCCGCCCACCCGCCCCGGTCAGGGGTGGGTGGGCGGGCGCAAGTGCGGGGCCCGACGAAGCGTAGGCCGACGGTCTACGCGAGGCCGTACTTCTCGGCGGCCTGGCGCACCGTCTCGGACTTGACCTCACCACGCCGCGCAAGCCGCGACAGGGCAGCCACCACCACGGACTCGGCGTCCACGCCGAAGTACCGCCGCGCGGCCTCCCGGGTGTCGGAGAGCCCGAACCCGTCGGTCCCCAGCGAGGCCCAGTCCTGCTCGACCCACTGGCTGATCTGGTCGGGCACCGCCCGCATCCAGTCGCTGACGGCCAGCACAGGGCCCGGTGCGCCCTCCAGCGCGCGGGTCACGTACGGCACCCGCTCCTCGCCGCGCAGCGCCGCCGCGTCACACTCCATGGCCTCGCGGCGCAGCTCCGTCCAGGACGGCGCCGACCACACATCGGCGGCCACGCCCCACTCCTCGGCGAGGATTCGCTGGGCTTCGAGCACCCAGTGGATGGCTGTACCTGAGGAGAGCAGCTGGATACGGGGGGCGTCGGCGGAGGCGTCCTCCGCCTCCTTGAAGCGGTAGAGGCCCTTGAGGATGCCCTCCTCGATCCCCTCGCCCTCGGGCATGGGCGGCTGCACCTTGGTCTCGTTGTAGACCGTCAGGTAGTAGAAGATGTTCTCCTGCGCCGCCGGGTCCGGGCCGTACATCCGGCGCAGCCCGTCCTTGACGATGACGCCCACCTCGTAGGCGAACGCCGGGTCGTAGGAGATGACCGCCGGGTTGGTGGAGGACAGCAGGTGGGAGTGGCCGTCGGCATGCTGGAGGCCCTCGCCGGTCATCGTCGTACGACCTGCCGTGGCGCCGATGACGAAGCCGCGGCCCAGCTGGTCGGCGAGCGCCCAGAACTGGTCGGCGGTGCGCTGGAACCCGAACATCGAGTAGAAGATGTAGAACGGGATCATCGGCTCGCCGTGCGTGGCGTACGACGTGGCAGCCGCGGTGAAGTCCGCCAGCGAACCGGCCTCGGTGATCCCCTCGTTGAGGATCTGGCCGTCCTTGGCCTCCTTGTAGTACAGCAGCTGGTCGCGGTCGACCGGGTCGTAGTTCTGGCCGAGCGGCGAGTAGATGCCCGCCGACGGGAACAGCGACTCCATGCCGAACGTACGCGCCTCGTCGGGCACGATCGGCACCCAGCGCTTGCCGGTCTCCTTCTCCCGCATCAGGTCCTTGACCAGCCGCACGAACGCCATGGTGGTGGCGATCTCCTGCGAGCCGGAGCCCTTCTTCAGCACGTCGAAGGGTTTGTCGGCGGGGGAGGGCAGGCCGACCGGGTGCACCTTGCGGGCCGGCGCAGGGCCGCCCAGCTCGGCGCGGCGCTCCTGGAGGTAGCGCACCTCGGGGGAGTCGGGGCCCGGGTGCACGTACGGCACCAGCTCGTCGTCCAGCTTGCTGTCCGGGATGGGCAGCTCCAGCAGGTCCCGCATGGCGCGGAACTCCTTGCCCGTGAGCTTCTTCATCTGGTGGTTGGCGTTGCGGGACTCGAAGCCCGGGCCCAGCGTCCAGCCCTTGACGGTCTGCGCCAGGATCACCGTCGGGGCGCCCTTGTGCTCGACGGCCGCCTTGTACGCCGCGTAGACCTTGCGCGGCTCGTGGCCGGCGCGAGAGGTCTTGAACAGCTCGGTGATCTTGTCGTCGGACAGCAGCTTGCCGATCTCGACGAGGGTGGGGGAGGCGCCGAAGAAGTGCTCGCGGATGTAGGCGGCGTCGCGGGTGGCGTACGTCTGGAACTGCGCGTCCGGCACCTCGCGCAGCCGCCGGGTCAGCGCGCCGGTGGTGTCCAGCGCGAACACCTCGTCCCAGGCGGAGCCCCACAACGACTTGATGACGTTCCAGCCGGCGGCGCGGAACTGGCTCTCCAGCTCCTGCACGATCTTGAAGTTGGCGCGGACCGGGCCGTCCAGGCGCTGGAGGTTGCAGTTGATGACGAACGTGAGGTTGTCCAGCTGCTCGCGCCCGGCCAGGGCGAGGGCCGCGGTCGACTCGGGCTCGTCCATCTCACCGTCGCCGAGGAAGGCCCATACGTGAGAGGTGGAGGTGTCCTTGATGCCGCGGTGGGTCAGATAGCGGTTGAACCGCGCCTGGTAGACCGCCGAGATCGGGCCCAGACCCATGGAGACGGTGGGGAACTCCCACAGCCACGGCAGCCGGCGCGGGTGCGGGTAGGACGGCAGCCCGTCGCCGCCCGCCTCCTGCCGGAAGCGGTCCAGATGCGCCTCGGTCAGCCGCCCGTCGAGGAAGGCGCGGGCGTAGATACCGGGGGAGGCGTGGCCCTGGACGTAGAGCTGGTCGCCGGAGCCTCCCGGAGCCTCCTTGCCCTTGAAGAAGTGCTCGAAGCCCGTCTCGTACAGCCAGGCCGCCGAGGCGAAGGTCGCGATGTGACCGCCGAGGCCGTAGCGACTGCCGCGGGTGACCATGGCCGCCGCGTTCCAGCGGTTCCACGCGGTGATCCGGGACTCCATCGCCTCGTCGCCCGGGAAGGCGGGCTCGGCCGAGGTCGGGATGGTGTTGACGTACTCCGTCTCCAGCAGGGCCGGCACGGCCAGTCCGCTGTGCTGCGCGTGCTCTACGGTACGACGCACCAGGTACGCGGCTCGTTCGTCGCCCGCATGCGCCGCGACGGCGTCGAGCGACTCGCGCCACTCGCCGGTCTCCTGCGGATCACGGTCCGGGAGCTGGTCCAGCTCGCTCGGACGCGGGCGTACGGGATCGGGCATGGTGGCCACCTTCCGGACGTGTAGGCCCCTCCAAACGGGTCGGGAGGGCGGTTGTGCGGGTGGGTGTTGTGAACCCTGACGGGCAGGACAGGGGGCACCCAACGGAGGGACTGTACGCCTCTGATCGATGATCGATCAAAGCTTCTCCCGAAATTGGCATTCCGTGCCTTGGAAATAGGCACCGGATGTCAGGCGGAAGGGACGCGCCCCGAAGGGCGCGGGGAACTGCGCGACCAGCCTGGCGGTACCCCCTGCTCGAAGAGCTTGGGGAGGGCCCGCACCCGGGCGACGACCCCACCTGCAACGGCGGGTTTCCGTCTCAATCCCGGGGCGCCGGGGCGCAGCCCAGCACGTGCTCCTTCACCAGCAGCCCGATGTTCGGGTCACATCGCTCGATCGCGGCCATCACAGCCTCGTGCTCCTCGGCGTACGACTGCTGCACCGTGCCGAGCCAACGGATCGACAGTGCGGTCCACACCTCGATCCCCAGGCCCTCCCAGGTGTGCAGCAGCACGCTGTTGCCCGCGGCGCGGACCAGCTCGCGGTGGAAGGCCACGGTGTGCCGCACCTGGGCCTCTCCGTCCCCGTGCCGGTCCGCCTCGTACAGCGCCGCCACGTGGGGCCGCAGCGCCGAGACGTCGCCCGCCAGCCGGGGCACCGCCAGCTCGGCGGCGATCTGCTCCAGCCCGGCGCGCACCGGATAGATCTCCTCCAGATCCGCCGCCGACAGCTCCCGTACCCGTACGCCCTTGTTCGGCGACGACTCGATCAGCCGCAGCGCCTCCAGCTCCCGCAGCGCCTCCCGCACCGGGGTCTGGCTGACCTCCAGCTCCACCGCGATCCGCCGCTCCACGATCCGCTCACCGGGCTTCCACCGCCCGCTGACGATGCCCTCCACGAGGTGCTCGCGGATCTGCTCGCGCAGCGACTGGACGACGGGCGGGGTCATGGAAGCTCCTTACCGGTTGCCTGGCGAGTTGATGCCGAGGGCGCTATAGACAATACGACCAACCGCGGCACTCCGTGCCACCCGCGGAGGGATGCGCTGCCATTCCAGGCCAGGCCGAACGGAGCCGACGGGCCGCTAAGTGTGGGCGGCTACGATCCGTGCCGTCATACTCTTACGCAGAGTTGAGCGTGTGCGCTGTCCGCTTTGCTGGTCAATGGGGGACGAGATGACCTTCGAACGTGAATGGACGCAATTGAAAGCCGGCCAAGAGCCGCAGGAAACCCGCATGCAACTGAACCACGCCCCGCCTGCCGACGGCGCCGGCAGCGGTGCGGCTTCGGACGAGCCCGTTCTCGCGGTGCAACAGGACGATCTCGGTGCCGTCGGGCATGAGGCGTTCACCCTGCATGCGATGTTGCGGAAGAAGGCCGATATCGCGAACGCAAGTCTGGACAAGGGCGGTAACTGCTCCACTGCGAGTGCGGCGCAGGAGCTGTCCTCTCATCACCTGGTAACGGGTGACGAACTCGACAACACGCTCGCCGTGTGGAGTTCCCAGGTGAAGACGGTGCTCCAGATGTGCGCCCACATCTCGAATCACCTGGACTACTCGAAGAAGGCGCATGAGCATGACGACCGTGAGATAGCGGCTTCAATGCGCCATCGGGACGGAAGTCCGATGAGTCCCTCCGAAATTCTCAAATACGTGAAGTAGCGGTAGTGCGCGCCGGAGCGGGGACAAATGGCTAAATTTACGTACACGGATCTGGTCGGACTGAACCTCGGAAAGCTCAAGGCCGCGGTCGATGACTGGAAATCCATGGTGGGCGGACTCGACGAATTGCGGACCTTGGCCACCGATGGGTTGCGGGCGAAGGCGAATGCAGCCGTCTGGCGCGGCGCCAATGCCACGGTGACGAAGAAGTTCGTCACCGCCACGGCCAAAGAGGTCGGGGACCTGCATGCGGAAGCGAAGAGCATTCATGCCGTGCTCGACGACGCTTATACGGAACTGTCCCGGCTGCAGAAGCTGGCGAAGGCGTTGACGAGTGAGGCCAGGGCGGGCTCACCCGATATAGAGTCCAATAATCCCAGCCTCCTGGTCTTCGACGGCAAGGAAGGAACCGTGCGGGTCTCGCCGATGGAGTGCCGGGTCGACGGCTACATCCCCGCCCGGGCGCAGGGCCTGATCGACTACTACGCCGAAAATCTGACCGACCTGGTCGCGCATGCCGCGGAGATCGACAAGGCCACCCGGGATCTGCTGCGCAAGAGCCATGGAAAGTCGCCGCACAACGCGGGTCATGGCAAGTACGCCTCGCTCGACGCCGCCCAACTGCCCCGGGCCATGAAGCTCGCCGCGCAGGGTGACAGCGCCGGTAAGGAGGAGAAGGCGGAGCTACGACGACTCTGGCAGTCCCTGAGCCCGGGCGCCCGCGCCGAGTTGTGGGAGAAGCACAAGGACGGGCTGAAGGACGCCGGGATCTTCGGACCCACCGTCAAACGGATCTCGCCGGACGCCGGGTCCGGACGGCACGGGGCGCGGGAGCCGGGGGTACGGGAGCGCCTGACCGAGGCGGAGATGCTGGCATTCGCCGGGGGCGGGGGCTGGCTGGGCATGTCGGATGCCTCTCGGTACCTGGACCATTACTTGTCGAATGATGGCACCCCTATGGAGATTTCCGTCGACAAGATGATGGAAGACTCCCACTTCTTCAGGGACCAGGTCAAAAAATTGATTTCGCTTCAGGAGGACGAGTGGCGCGACCAGGCGCTGCAAGAGTTCAAGGAGAACGGCAACAGGCCGGTTTCCATCCCTGTGGAGACTCGAAGTGACGGTTTCAGGTTCGATCCGGACGACGATCCGAACTGGTTCTACGCTCTCGGCTCGGCGCAGGCCAACGTGACCGGCGTGGTCACTGTGAAGGCCGATGACAACGGTGATCCCAAAGTCGGTCTCGATTACCAGGTGAACGCATGGGACCGTTACAACTGGTCCAAGGGCAAGGGAATACATATCGGCCCGATTTCCGTTCCTGACGGACAGCCTGCGAGCCTTCATGAGACCGGATTGGCCAAAGAGTTCGACGTGTCCGGCAACAGTGCGGTCATGTACCGCGAGTTGACCGGCTCCGGTGACGGGGAGTTTCCGGTGCCTGAGGGGCCTGGTCTGGGACAGGACGGCGGAAGAGCAGACCCCGACAGGCAGTTGTGAAAGCACAGCGAGAAACTCCCGGGAGACAGTTGATGTCGCGCACCAGCCGCTTGGCCCTCATCATCGGTGTGGCAGTGTCGGGCGGCATCACCGCACTCGTCGTCGGCCTCTCCCTCCTCGCCGACGCCGTGGAGTCGGACCAGGTAGGTAAAGAGAAGAAGTGCTGTTGGAAGAAGGGTGTCACACCGGCTTCGCTGAGTCGGAAGCTAGGGATTCGGGTGCCGAATGAGGCCACCGACAGGCGGGCTGCCCTCAAGAGCGGGTCGCGGTACGACACGGCCTTGCTGGTCTTCACTCTTCCTTCGGGCGAAGCGAAAAAGTACGTCGCCACCATGAAGCCGTCAAGTGAAGTGATGGTTCCCAACAAACACCCCAGGAAGGCTGGCTACCAGCCCACGGCACCCTACGGCCGGTTGCACCTCCCGGAGCCCGAAACCCTCACCAAGGGACTGCGGATGACTTCTCTCTGCCCGGACAGCATGCCGTTGGATGAAATCGACGAGGAACCCACCGGGCTCAAGCGTCTGAGACACTGCATCCACCTCTTCACCCACGAATACGAGCCCGGAACCACGCGCTTCTACATCAGGTCGGACATCGAATAACCCGCCAGGCCGGAAGTCGGGCCGGAAGACGGACCCCTCACACGACGGTGCCCCCGCCACGTGGATGTGGCGGGGGCACCGTCTTCAGCTGAACAGGCAACCAGGAGGGGTTACAGCCCCAGCTCGCCCTCGAACTCGCCGGCCTCCAGGCGGGCCTTGACGTCGTTGAGGTAGCGGGCGGCGTCGGCGCCGTCCACGAGCTGGTGGTCGTAGGACAGGGTCAGATAGACCATGTCGCGGATCGCGATGGTCTCGCCCAGGTCCGGGTGGTTGACGACCATCGGGCGGCGCACGGTGGCACCGATGCCCAGCTCGGCGACCTGCGGGTAGTTCACGATGATGGTGTCGAAGAGCGCGCCCCGCGAACCGGTGTTGCTGATCGTGAACGTTCCGCCGGACATGTCGTCCGGGCCCAGGCCGCCCTCACGGACCTTCTTGGCCAGCTCGGCGGTCTTGCGGGCGATGCCCGCCAGGTTGAGGTTCCCGGCCTCCTTGATGACCGGGACCATCAGACCCTTCTCCGAGTCCACCGCGATGCCGATGTTCTCGACGTCGTGGTAGGTGATGGTGCCGTCGTCGTTCAGCCGCGCGTTGACGGACGGGTGGGCCTTCAGCGCCTCGGCCGCCGCCTGCACGAAGAACGGCATCGGCGAGAGCTTGACGCCCTCCCGCGCAGCGAACGCGTTCTTCGCGCGGGCCCGCAGCTGCATGATGCGGGTGACGTCCACCTCGACGACCGTGGACAGCTGCGCCTGGCTGTGCAGCGCCTTCATCATGTTGTCCGCGATGAGCTTGCGGATCCGCGGCATCTTCACCGTCTGACCGCGCAGCGGCGACGGCTCCAGCTTCGGCGACGTCGGCCGGGCGGCAGCCGCCGGAGCGGCGGGGGCCGCCGGAGCCTGCGCCTTCTTGGCCTCGGCCGCCTCGATGACGTCCTGCTTACGGATCCGGCCGCCCACGCCGGTGCCGCGCACTGCGGTCAGGTCCACGCCCTGCTCGGCCGCCAGCTTGCGCACCAGCGGCGTCACATAGGCGCCTTCGCTCTCCGCCACGGCGGCCGGAGCCGGGGCGGCCGGAGCAGCCGGGGCCTGCGCCGCGGGAGCGGGCTGGGCCGGGGCCGCCGGAGCCGCCGGAGCCGGCTGTGCGGGCGCCGCCGGGGCCGGTGCGGGCTCCGGCGCGGCGGGCTGTGCCGGAGCGGCCGGGGCCTGCGGGGCCTCCTGCACGGGCTGCGGCGCGGCCTCGGCAGGCTTGCCCGGGGCCGAAGGTGCAGGGGCAGCGGCGGCCGGAGCGGCACCGGCCGCACCGATGACGGCCAGCTTGGCGCCGACCTCGGCCGTCTCGTCCTCGCCGACGGAGATCTCCAGCAGTGTGCCGGAGGTCGGGGCCGGGATCTCGGTGTCGACCTTGTCGGTGGAGACCTCCAGCAGCGGCTCGTCCGCCTCGACCTCGTCACCGACCTGCTTCAGCCAGCGGGTGACGGTGCCCTCGGTGACGGACTCGCCCAGCGCGGGCAGCACCACGTCGGTGCCCTCGGCTGCGCCGCCGCCGGACGGGGCAGCGGCAGCGGGCTCGGGCTGCGCCTGCGGCGCGGGCTGCTCGGCGGCGGCCGGAGCGGCAGCCGGGGCCTCGGCCTGCGCGGGCTGCTCCGCAGCGGCCGGAGCAGCGGCGGCCGGGGCGCCGGAGCCGTCGTCGATGATGGCCAGCTCGGCGCCGACCTCCACCGTCTCGTCCTCGGCGACCTTGATGGAGGCGATGGTCCCCGAAGCGGGGGCCGGGATCTCGGTGTCGACCTTGTCTGTGGAGACCTCGAGCAGCGGCTCGTCGGCCTCGATGTGCTCACCCTCGGCCTTCAGCCAGCGGGTGACGGTGCCCTCGGTCACGCTCTCGCCGAGCGCCGGCAGGGTTACGGAAACCGCCATGGTTTCTGTTGCTCCTTACAAAACTGTGCGGATGGGTCGCGCCCTGACTGGAACCCGGCGGTCAGTCGTGGGAGTGCAGCGGCTTGCCGGCCAGCGCCAGGTGCGCCTCGCCGAGCGCCTCGGTCTGGGTCGGGTGGGCGTGGATGAGCTGGGCCACCTCGGCGGGCAGCGCCTCCCAGTTGTAGATGAGCTGGGCCTCGGCGACCTGCTCACCCATGCGGTCACCGACCATGTGGACGCCGACCACGGCACCGTCGCGTACCTGGACGAGCTTCACCTCGCCCGCCGTCTTCAGGATCTTGCTCTTGCCGTTGCCCGCGAGGTTGTACTTGAGCGTGACCACCTTGTCGGCACCGTACCGCTCCTTCGCCTGCTCCTCGGTGAGGCCGACCGAGGCCACCTCCGGGTTGCAGTAGGTCACGCGCGGCACACCGGCGTAGTCCACCGGCACCGGGTTCAGCCCGGCCAGCCGCTCCGCGACCATGATGCCCTCCGCGAAGCCCACGTGCGCGAGCTGGAGAGTGGGGATGAGGTCACCGACGGCGGAGATCGTCGGGACGCTGGTGCGGCAGTACTCGTCCACCGTCACGAAACCGCGGTCCATGGCGACCCCGGCCTCCTCGTAGCCCAGGCCCTCGGAGACCGGGCCGCGGCCGATGGCGACCAGCAGCACCTCGGCCTCGAACTCCTTGCCGTCCGCCAGCGTGACCTTGACACCGTCGCCGGTGTACTCGGCCTTGTCGAAGAAGGTGCCCAGGTTGAACTTGATGCCGCGCTTGCGGAAGGCCCGCTCCAGCAGCTTGGAGCTGTTCTCGTCCTCAACCGGCACCAGGTGCTTGAGGCCCTCGATGACGGTGACGTCCGCGCCGAAGGACTTCCACACCGAGGCGAACTCGACGCCGATGACGCCGCCGCCCAGGATGATCGCGGACTTCGGCACCCGGTCCATGACCAGCGCGTCGTCGGAGCTGATGATGCGCTCGTGGTCGATGGTCAGACCCGGTAGCGACTTCGGCACGGAGCCGGTCGCCAGCAGGATGTGGCGGCCCTCGTAGCGCTGGCCGTTGACGTCCACGGAAGTGGGCGAGGAGAGGTAGCCGGTGCCCTCCACATAGGTCACCTTGCGGGAGGCGACCAGCCCCTGCAGGCCCTTGTAGAGCCCGGAGATCACGCCGTCCTTGTACTTGTGGACGCCGGCCATGTCGATGCCCTCGAACGAGGTCTTGACACCGAACTCGGCGCTCTCCCGGGACTGGTCGGCCACCTCGCCGGCGTGCAGCAGCGCCTTGGTCGGGATGCAGCCCCGGTGCAGGCAGGTACCGCCCAGCTTGTCCTTCTCGATGAGGGCGACATCAAGACCGAGCTGCGCGGCGCGAAGGGCAGCGGCATAACCGCCGCTACCGCCTCCGAGGATCACTAGGTCGAAAACGGTGCTGGCGTCGTTCGCCACGTCACGTCCTCCATGCATGGGTACGCCGTAGCCGGTCTCCTGCGACCGGGCGGCTTGAGGTTCGGCCGCTTTTGTCTGCTCGGCCCTGTCTCGGCTTCTGTCAAGCCGTGCGGGGGCCCTGTCCTGCCAGTCACCCATCTTCGCACGCCGCCGGAGAACACGGACGTGGGGCCCTGGGAGCCTGGGGGCAAAGCCCCCAGGCTCCCTCCCGCCGCAACGGCGGTCCGCTACCACGGCGAGCGTCCGGCGTCGTCGCCGACCTCCGTCAGCACGCCGTTCGGCCACCTCAGCCGGGCAGGTTCAGCCCAGGGACGGCAGGTCGCCCGCGGCGGCGCGCTCCGCGAAGCGGACCAGCGTGCGCACGGCCGAGCCCGTGCCGCCCTTGGGGGTGTAGCCGAACGGGCCGGAGTCGTTGAAGGCCGGGCCCGCGATGTCCAGGTGCGCCCAGGGCGTGCCCTCGGGAACGAACTCCTTCAGGAACAGGCCGGCCACCAGGCCGCCGCCCATCCGCTCGCCCATGTTGGCGAGGTCGGCGACCGGGGAGTCCATGCCCTTGCGCAGATGTCCGGGCAGCGGCATCGGCCAGGCGGCCTCGCCCGCCTCCTCGGCCACCTCGTGCAGCGCGGAGCGGAAGGCGTCGTCGTTCGCCATGATCCCGAACGTCCGGTTGCCCAGCGCCAGCACCATCGCACCGGTCAGCGTCGCCACGTCCACGATCGCGTCCGGCTGCTCCTCACCGGCCCGGGTCAGCGCGTCCGCCAGCACCAGCCGGCCCTCGGCGTCGGTGTTGAGCACCTCCACCGTCTTGCCGCTGTACATGGTCAGCACATCACCCGGACGAGTGGCCGAACCGGACGGCATGTTCTCCGCCAGCGCCAGCCAGCCGGTCACATTGGCCCGCAGGCCCAGCCGGGCCGCGGCGACGACGGCGGAGAAGACGGCGGCCGCACCGCTCATATCGCACTTCATCGTCTCGTTGTGGCCCGCGGGCTTCAGCGAGATGCCGCCCGAGTCGTAGGTGATGCCCTTGCCGACCAGCGCGAGCGACGTCTTCGCCTTCGGGTGCGACCAGCCGATACGGACCAGCCGCGGCGGCTGCGCCGAGCCGTTGCCGACCCCCAGGATGCCGCCGTAGCCGCCCTTGGCCAGCGCCTTCTCGTCCAGCACCTCGACGGTGAGGCCGAACGCCTTGGCCGCGGCCCGGGCCTCGGCGGCGAAGGTCTTGGGGTCCAGCCCGTTGGCCGGGGTGTTGATCAGATCGCGGGCCCGGTGCACCTCTTCGGCCACCACCAGCGCCCGCTCCACGGCCGCCTTGTGCGCCTTGTCCCGCGGCTTGGCGCCGATCAGCGCGATCTCCGCGAGCGGCGCTGAGGCGTCCTTGGCAGCCTTGCCGTTCTTCTCGTCCTTGCCCCGGTACGCGGTGAAGGAGTACGCACCCAGCAGCGCGCCCTCGGCAACCGCCGACACCGCCTCGGCGTCCTCGACGGGCAGCGCGAACGCGGCCTTCTTGGTGCCGGACAGCGCACGGGCCGCGGCGCCCGCCGCGCGGCGCAGCGCCTCGGTGTCGTACGACTCCTGCTTGCCGGCCGCGTTGCCGAGGCCGACCGCCACCACGAGCGGGGCCTTCAGACCGCTCGCCGGTGCCGGCAGCTTGGTGACCTCGCCCTCGCCGCCGCTCGCGCCGAGCGTCTCCAGCGTCGCGGCCAGCTTGCCGCCGTACGCCTTGTCCACGGCCTCGGCGCCGGGAGCGAGGACGACGGACGCCTTGGCCGTGCGGGTCGCCTTGCCGTCGGTGTCGCGCTTGGCGACACCGACGACGACAGCGTCCGCGCGCAGCGTCGCCGCGGACGAGGAGCTGAGAGTCAGTGCAGACACGTGGGAGAGACCTTCTTCCTGGACATGACTTCGAAGGCGCAGGGGCGCCTCCGGCTTCGGACGCTCCGGGCATCGTATGCCCGCATTCCCACAACGTCGGGGGAGTTATGGACGGGCATGCAGAATCAAAGGACAGCGACCACAACGAGCGTGCTGCAGGCCGCGACCTCGGCCACCGCCCCGAACACATCCCCCGTCACACCCCCGAAGCGCCGCACACAGCGCCGCAACAACACCTCCGCGGCACACAGTCCGAGCACCGCGCCGGCCGCAGCCCCGACCACCTGCCCCGCCGACCCCGCAACAGCGGCCGACGCAGCGGCCGGCACCGCAACACAGCACGCGGCCACCCCCAGCGCGGCGCCGAACGGCACCGTCTCCGCGACAGCAGCGCCGAGCCCCTCGGGCCGCGCGGCAGGAACACCCTCCCGGGAGGCGAGGGTCAGCGCGCCCCGCGCGACGACGGCGGAGGCCACGGTGCCGACGGCCCCGTAAGCCCACCCGTCCCCGTACAGCGCGGCGAGGGCGGCCACCTGGCCCAGCAGCGTGAACACCAGCGTGATGACGCCGAACGGCCCGATGTCGGACTGCTTCATCACCCGCAGCGCATCCTCGGCGGGCCTGCCGCTGCCCAGCCCGTCGGCGACGTCGGCGAGCCCGTCCAGATGCAGGCCCCGGGTCAGTACGGCGGGGACCGCGACGGCCGCGACTGCGGCGAGCAGCGCAGAGGCCCCGCACCACAGCAGCACGGTGCCCACGGCGGCGGCCACCAGCCCCACCACCAGCCCGACCAGCGGCGCGCACACCATGCCTGTCCGCGCGGCGGCCCTGTCCCACCGGGCGACGCGTACGGGCAGCACGGTCAGCGTGCCGAACGCGAACCGCAGCCCCTCGGCTGTCGAGGCCCTGTTGGTGTCCGCAGGCGGCGAGGAGGATTCCATGGCCGAGCAGGCTACCGGCGCCGCCCGCGCCACCAGCGGCCTCAGGTGGCGTCCATCGCCCCCACCCCGGAAGCCTGCTCGGCGGACGGGTCCTCCGCGGGGTCCACCGGCCCTTCCCGCACCGGGAGTTCGGCGGCGAGCGCTGCCGCGGCCCGCACCAGGGGGAGGGCCAGCAGTGCGCCGGTGCCGCCGCCGACCTCCACGCCCTGCTCCAGCAGCGGATCGGCGGCCAGCCTGTCCAGCGCCTTGGCCTGTGCCGGTTCGCTGCCGGCCTGGCCCGCCAGCCACCAGTCCGGTGCGCGGAAGGCCACCCGCTGGCCGACCAGCGCGCACGCCGCGGAGACGACCCCGTCGAGGATGACCGGGGTGTGCCGTACCGCGGACTGGAGCAGGAACCCCGTCATCGCCGTCAGGTCGGCGCCGCCCACCGTCGCCAGCAGCTGCAGCTGGTCGCCCAGCACGGGCCGGGCCCGGCGCAGTCCGTCGCGGATGGCGGCGCACTTGCGCATCCACGTCAGGTCGTCGATGCCGCCCCCGCCGCGCCCGGTCACCACGGAAGCGTCGGTGCCGCACAGCGCGGCGACCAGCGTTCCGGCCGCCGTGGTGCCGCCCACGCTCAGATCGCCGAGCACCACCAGGTCGGTCCCGGCGTCGGCCTCCTCGTCGGCGACGGCCATCCCCGCGCGGAACGCCGCCTCGGCCTCTTCCGGCGTCAGCGCGTCCTCGGTGTCCAGCCGTCCGGACGAGCGGCGCACCCGGTGCCGGGTCACCTCGGCGGGCAGTTCGCCCGGGTCGCAGTCGAGCGCCATGTCGACCACGCGGACCGGCACTTCGAAGCGCCGCGCCAGCACGGCCGCGGGGGAGGCGCCGTCCAGCAGCTCGCGCACGAGTTCGGTGGCGGTGCCCGGCTGCCGGGTGGAGACGCCGAGTTCGGCGACGCCGTGGTCGCCCGCGAAGACCACCAGGCGCGGGTCGGCGACCGGCCGCACCGGCACCCGGGCCTGCGCGGAGCTGAGCCACTCGCCCACGTCCTCCAGCCGCCCCAGCGCCTGCGGGGGCAGCCCGGTCAGCGCCCGGCGTTCCTCGGCTTCCCGGCGCAGGCCGCCGTGCGGCCGCTCGATGAGGTCGGAGAAGTCATCCAGATCCAGGCTGCGCTCGCTCATGCTCGCTGAGCGTACGTCAGTGCCTTTTCGGCTTCATCAGCTGCTGCGGGCTGCGCCTGTGTCCGGCGCCTTGCTGCACTGGGGGTGCCCCTTGCTGTGCGTCGCATGCTGCGAGTGCGTTGTGGCTGGTGGGGGCACCTCCCGGCCGGAGTCCCCCAGCCTCCGGCCGGGAGGTACCCCCAGGGGGAGCCGTTCCCCGCGCCCCCTGACGGGGCGCGCACCCCTCACCGCAGCGGCAGCGCCACGCCCGCCACCGCAAGCAGCACATGCTCGCACTGCTCCGCGAACATCGCGTTCAGCCTGCCCAGTTCGTCCCGGAACCGCCGCCCGGCCGGGGTCGCCGGGACCACCCCGGAGCCCACCTCGTTGCTGACCGCCACCAGCCGCCGCCGCGTGCCCCGTACGGCCTCCACCAGCGCCCGTACCCGCGCGGCGAGCTCCGCGGCGCCGCCCCGCGCCCACCGGTCGTCGTCCCACGCCTCCACCTCGTCCATGGTGTGGGTCAGCCACAGCGCCAGACAGTCGATCAGCAGCGGCGGCCCGTCCTGCTCCAGCAGCGGCACCAGGTCGCAGGTCTCCTCGGTCCGCCACGAGGCGGGCCGCCGCTCGCGGTGCTCGGCCACCCGCGTGGCCCACTCGGAGTCCCCCTCGCGGGTGCCGCCCGTCGCCACGTACACCACCCCGGGGAACGCGGCCAGCCGCCGCTCGGCCTCCACCGACTTGCCCGAGCGCGCCCCGCCCAGCACCAGCGTCCGGCGCGGGATCTGGGAGACGTCCACTCCGCCGTGGAACTCGCCGACCGTGAGCGTCGTACCGTCCGGCACCGCGCGCGCACCGGCCGCGGCCAGCCGCCGGTGCAGCTCGGGGCCCGGCGGTACGTCGTGCCCGAGGTGGACGGCGAGCACATCCGTGGCCGCGCCGACCAGGCCCGCGTCCCGCAGCCGGGCCAGCGCGTCGGGCCGCCGTACCACGTCCAGCAGCACCACCTCGTACGGGCCGCCGTGCCCGGCCCCGCTGCCGGCGAGCGCGGCACCCGGCGGCAGATAGAGCAGCCGCTCCCCGTCCGGGCCGGTCACCAGATAGCCGGTGCCCGGCGAGTCCAGCGCCAGCGCCCGCACCCGGTGCCCGCTGATCAGCGCCAGCTCCTGCCGCTCCGGCACCCGGATGGGGGCCGGAAGCCCGGCGGGAATCTCCAGCGCCGGCCCGTCGTGCGGATGGGTCAGCAGCACCTGCCGTACGCCGCTGAGCGACTGCCCGGCCCGCGCCGCGGCGAAGGCGGGCCCGGGGGTCAGGTCGAGCAGCAGGGTGCTGTCCACCAGCAGCGCCGTCGCGGCCCGCGCCTCGTGGCCGGTCGCGGCGGCGCAGCGCGCGCAGGGGCAGTCGGACCGGGGGAGACCGGCGGGCTCGCCGGTGCCGAGCAGAGTGAGTTCCACCCTCTGATCGTCTCGTGAGCTGCCGCCGCGTGCGCACAGGGGACTACGCTTCCGGGAGCAACCGGCGATCTTACGGAGGCACTGATGGCGTGGACGTGGCGGTTCGAGAAGGCCGACGGCACCGAGACGGAACCCGCCGTACAGCCCGAGGACTTCCCCACCCAGTCGGACGCCGAGTCCTGGCTAGGTGAGGTGTGGCGGGAGCTGTTGGCGGGCGGGACCGATCAGGTGACCCTCCAGGAGGACGGCAGCACCGTCTACGGGCCGATGAGCCTGCACTCCGCCAAGGAGAGCGACACCGGGGGCGCCGCCTCGGAGTGAGGGCGAGCTCTCGCCGCGGGGTCTGATCTTTCCGAAGAACCGCTACCCTCGGTACTCATGAACGTACGTGGCGCGGTTTACGTGGTTCTGCGGGGTCCGGCCGAGAAGCGGGACCGGACACTGACGACGCTGAAGAAGGCGGGCATCTTCGCCGAGAAGTCCGTCCGCGGCTCCGAGGCGATAGAGGCGTTCTTCTACGGGGGCGACGAGCGCCCGAGCCCTCGCTTCATGGACGCCTGTGCCGCGCATGTCGCCAAGGCGGCCATCGGCACCGACTTCAAGGTCGCGGAGACGGGCACCATCAGCAGCGCTGCCGCCTCCCGCCGGCTGGCCTACAACCGGCGGACGGGGGAGTGGCTGGGTGCCTTCATCGACACCCAGGCCCCCGCGCCCGCCCGCGCCGAGACCCTCGCCCACCTGGCCCGCGAGCGGGGCATCGACATCTCCGACATAGAGCTCCGCGAGCCTCCGGAGTTCCAGCCCCCGGGAAGCTGAACGTACGGGCGCTAGCCCCGCACCCCGAACAGGTGCAGCGACTGAGCCACTCCCCGGTACGGGTCCATCCGGCAGGCGCGCTCCTCCACATCGAGGGCCTCCGCGCTCGTGGCCGCATCGCCCGCATCGTCCGCATCGTCCGCCGCGAAGACCCCGACGCCGTACCAGCGCTCCATGGGCACCCCGATCCGGGCGAGGAACGAGGTCAGCGACTCCAGGCGCAGAAAGCGGTCGCTGGGGGCCGGCTCGGCCACCAGGGCCGCACGGGCGCCGTCCCAGTCACCGCTCAGCCCCGGCCGCATTGCCCGTGCCGTCACGTTGGGCAGCACCAGCGAGAGCAGCCCTCCGGTGTCGAGCACCCGCGCGAGCCCGGCGAGTGTGCTGTCCGGGTCCTGTCTCCGGCCGAGCACATCGTGGCCGAGCACCACGTCGAAGGTGCCGGGCAGGAAGTGGGCCCCGGTGTCCTGGCCGCTGCCGGCCATCGTGCGGAAGCGGGCGCGGATGCCCTCGGGCTCGTCCGCCAGTGCCGCGTCGAGAGCGGCCAGCCGCGCCGGATCGGACTCCAGCCCCGTCACCGCGTGGCCCGCCCGGGCCAGCCGCAGCGCCTGCGCGCCGTCGCCCAGCCCGGCGTCCAGCACTCTGAGCCGCCGCCCCACCTCGAAGTGCGCGGCGATCCGCTCCTCGAGCTGCCGGGCGACCAGCTCCTGCCGGATCAGGGCTTCTCGCCGCGGGCGACCTGCGGCTTGGGCAGGCGCATACGGCGCATCTGGAGGGTCCGCATCAGCGCGTAGGCGATGGCGCCCCGGCGGTTCTCGTCCGGGTAGCGCTCGCGGATCTTCTTCTTCAGCCGTACGGAGATGCCGATCGAGTCGATGACGATCAGCAGGATCACCACGAGCCACAGCAGCAGCGAGATGTTCTTCACCTGGAGCGAGGGCAGCATGCTCAGGACGAGGATGATCACGGCCAGCGGCAGGAAGAACTCCGCCACGCTGAACCGGGAGTCCACGAAGTCGCGCGCAAGCCGCCGCACCGGGCCCTTGTCCCGGGCGGGCAGATGACGCTCGTCCCCGCTGGCCAGCGCCTCGCGCTGCTTGGCCAGCGCGGCTCGGCGGGCCTCGCGCTGCCGCTTGACCGCGTCCTTGCGGGTCTGCGGCCCGGCCACCGGGCGCCGCGGACCGCGCGCCTCGTTGCGCTTGGGTGTGGGGCGACCCTTGGGGGCTTGCGGGTCGCGGGGCTGCTTGGACTCGGCCGCCGTCACCTGAGGTGAGTCGGCCTGCCCTGCTTTCGTCGAACGGCTACGGAACACATCTCAAGAGTACGGTGTGAATCAGAGTGGGCCCCAGCCCCCAGGGGAAAGCAGCCCGAAGCACCGGGACGCACCGTGGAGGAGTGCCTACTCCCTGCGCCGGAGAGGGCGGGCGGCTGATCGTCCTCCAGGATGAGCGCATCCGCGCCCGAACGGTGCGGTAATGGAAGACAGCCCCGTACTCTGGGGTCTGTAGATTGCCGAGGGCTTGAGTCCGTTACGAAGGGGGCGCGCGAGGCCCATGAGCGGTGTCATGAAGCGTATGGGGATGATCTTCCGCGCGAAGGCCAACAAGGCCCTGGACCGGGCTGAGGACCCGCGCGAGACGCTCGACTACTCCTACCAGAAGCAGTTGGAACTGCTGCAGAAGGTGCGCAGGGGCGTGGCTGACGTCGCGACCTCCCGCAAGCGCCTGGAGCTGCAGATGACCCAGCTGCAGGGGCAGTCCTCGAAGCTGGAGGAACAGGGCAAGAAGGCACTCGCGCTCGGCCGTGAGGACCTGGCCCGCGAGGCGCTCTCCCGCAGGGCGGCGCTCCAGCAGCAGGTCACCGACCTGGAGGGGCAGCACCAGACCCTGCAGGGCGAGGAGGAGAAGCTGACCCTCGCCGCCCAGCGACTCCAGGCCAAGGTGGACGCGTTCCGCACCAAGAAGGAGACCATCAAGGCCACCTACACGGCAGCCCAGGCACAGACCCGGATCGGCGAGGCGTTCTCCGGCATCTCCGAGGAGATGGGCGACGTCGGCATGGCCATCCAGCGGGCCGAGGACAAGACGGCCCAGCTCCAGGCCCGCTCCGGCGCCATCGACGAGCTGCTGGCCTCCGGCGCGCTGGACGACCAGTCCGGCATGGCCAAGGACGACATCACCGCGGAGCTCGACCGCCTCTCCGGCGGCAGCGACGTGGAGCTGGAGCTCCAGCGGATGAAGGCGGAGCTGGCCGGCGGCAGCAGCGGCGGCCCGCAGGCCATCGAGGGGGGCCAGGCCCAGCAGGGCCAGACCAACGGCGAGCAGCAGGACGCGCCCAAGTTCAACAAGGAGTGAACCCGGGCCTCGGCGGCACCCCCGTAGCCGGAGGAGGAGAACGTCATGATCGTACGGATCATGGGCGAAGGCCAGGTCAGGCTGGACGACAGCCACTTCGTCGAACTGAACAAGCTCGACGACGAGCTGCTCGCGGAGATGGAGAGCGGTGACGAGGCCGGCTTCCGCCGCACCCTCCACGCGCTGCTCGAAGCCGTCCGCAGACTGGGCAGCCCGCTTCCCGACGACGCACTCGAACCCTCCGAGCTGATCCTGCCGGCCCCCGACGCCGGCCTGAACGAGGTGCGGCAGATGCTCGGCGACGGCGGACTCATCCCCGGCTAGCCCCGGCGCCGGTTCCATGCACAGGCGGGCCCCGTCCCCGACCCCCCACACGCACCACCCGCACAGCCCATACGCACCACCGCACAACGCGACCTGCAAGAGCAGATCCGACAGCACACACAGGAGAGCCGGGCCTACGGTGCCTGCCGTGACACTCCGCGACATCCGCGAGCGACTTCGTGCGCACCCCCACGCGGTCGATGCCCTCATCGCCCTGGGCACGTTCGGCTGCATCCTCCTCGGCGCCGCCACCGAGCCGCACGGCCCGAACGGCCAGCCCCGGTTCGCGGAGCGGGAGATCAGCGGGCAGACCGTGCTGCTGGCAGTCCTCATCTGCGGAGTGCTGGCGCTGCGCCGCCGGGCCCCGATGCCGGTGCTGCTGCTGACCGGCCTGATCTCCGTCGTCGCGCTCGTCACCGGTGAGGGGCCCAACGCCGGCTCGGCGCCCGAGGCGCCGCTCGTCATGGCCGCGGTCATCGCGCTCTACACCGTCACCAACACCACCGACCGCCGTACGAGCTGGCGGGTCGGCGCCGTCACCGTCGGCGTGCTCACCGCCACGAGCATGCTCTTCGGGGCTCGCCCGTGGTACGCGCAGGAGAACCTCGGCATCCTCGCCTGGACCGCGCTGGCCGCCGCCGTCGGTGAGGCGGTCCGCAACCGGCGTGCTTTCGTGAACGCCATCCGGGAGCGCGCCGAGCGGGCCGAACGCACCCGCGAGGAGGAGGCCAGGCGCCGCGTCGCGGAGGAGCGCATGCGGATCGCCCGGGAACTGCACGACGTGGTCGCCCACCACATCGCGCTGGTCAACGTACAGGCCGGGGTGGCGTCGCACGTCATGGACCAGCGCCCCGACCAGGCCAAACAGGCACTCGCACACGTCCGGGACGCCAGCAGGCACGCCCTCGCCGAGCTGCAGACCACCGTCGGGCTGCTGCGGCAGTCCGGGGAGAGCACCGCACCCACCGAACCCGCACCGGGGCTGGAGGTGCTGGACGAGCTGGTGGACGGCTTCCGGCACGCCGGGATGTCCGTCGTCGTGGACACCTCGCCGCCCGGCGCGGCGGCACCGCTCTCCTCGGCGGTGGACCTGACCGCCTACCGCGTCGTCCAGGAAGCCCTCACCAACGTGCAGAAGCACGCGGGCAGCGGCGCCCACGCCGAGGTGCGGATACGGCGGGACGCGGAGGCGCTGGAGATCGTCGTCATCGACGACGGCGCGGGCACCACCCACACCATCCCCGAGGACGCCACCCCCGCCGGCGACCCCGCCGATCCCGACGCCGCCCACCCCGCGGAGAGCGCGGGCGGCGGGCACGGCCTGGTCGGGATGCGGGAGCGGGCCGCCGCGCTGCACGGCGCGTGCGAGACCGGACCGCTGCCCGGCGGCGGCTTCCGGGTCCACGTACGGTTGCCGCTGCAGACGACGGCTCCCCGGAAGGAGACCCCCGCATGATCCGAGTCGTACTCGCGGACGACCAGGCGCTGTTGCGCAGCGCGTTCCGGGTGCTGGTGGACTCCGAGGCGGACATGGAGGTCGTGGGCGAGGCGGCCGACGGGGAGCAGGCCGTGGCGCTGGTCCGCGAAAAGGGCGCGGACGTGGTGCTGATGGACATCCGGATGCCCGGCACCGACGGTCTGGCCGCCACCCGCGCCATCAGCGCCGACCCGGCCCTGGCCGACGTCAAGGTCGTCATCCTCACCACCTTCGAGGTGGACGAGTACGTGGTCAGCTCGCTGCGCGCCGGGGCCTCCGGGTTCCTCGGCAAGGGCGCCGAGCCGGGCGAACTGCTCGCCGCGATCCGGACGGCGGCCAAGGGCGAGGCCCTGCTCTCCCCGGTGGCGACGAAGGGACTGATAGCCAGGTTCCTTGCTCAGGGCGGCAGTTCGGACCCGGACGACCCGGCCGCCGAGGGGCGCGGCGCGGCCCGGCTGGACGTGCTCACCGCACGCGAACGCGAGGTGCTGGCCCAGGTGGCCGCCGGGCTGTCCAACGACGAAATAGGCGAACGGCTCGATGTCAGCCCGCTCACGATCAAGACACACGTCAACCGCACCATGGCCAAGCTCGGCGCCCGGGACCGGGCGCAGTTGGTGGTGGCCGCGTACGAGAGCGGACTGGTGCGGCCCTCCCTCTCGGAGTGACGTATTGCGCCCGAACGACGGGAGGGGGCCCGGAGTTGGGCCCCCAGCAACGTCGCGAAGCCGTTACGGCAGGTGGGCCTGCACCTCGGCGGCGGCATCATGCCCGTACGCCTTGGTGAAGCGCTCCATGAAGTGCACCCGCTTCAACTCGTACTCCTGCGTACCAACCGTCTCGACGACGAGAGTCGCCAGCATGCACCCCACCTGCGCGGCGCGCTCCAGGCTGACCCCCCAGGCCAGCCCGGACAGGAAACCGGCACGGAACGCGTCGCCGACCCCGGTAGGGTCGGCCTTCTGCTTCTCCTCGGCGACGCCGACAACGATCGGCTCCTCGCCCGCCCGGTCGATGCGGGCCCCCTTCTTGCCGAGCGTGGTGACGCGCGTGCCGACGCGCTGGAGGACCTCCTCATCGCTCCAGCCGGTCTTGGTCTCGATCAGTTCCTTCTCGTACTCGTTCGAGAAGAGATAGGTCGCGCCGTCGGTGAGGTTGCGGATGCCCTCGCCGTCCATCCGCGCGATCTGCTGCGAGTAGTCGGCGGCGAAGGGGATGCCGCGGGTACGGCACTCCTCGGTATGGCGCATCATCCCCTCGGGATCGTCGGCACCGATCAGCACGAGGTCGAGCCGGCCGACGCGGTCGGCGACGTGCTTGATCTCGATGTTCCGGGCCTCGCTCATGGCGCCGGTGTAGAAGGAGCCGATCTGGTTGTTGTCCGCGTCGGTGGTGCAGACGAATCGTGCGGTGTGCGCGACCTCGGAGATGTGCACGGACTCGGTGTCCACACCGTGGCGTTCGAGCCAGGCGCGGTATTCCTCGAAGTCCTCTCCTGCCGCGCCGACGAGGACCGGCCGGACGCCGAGTTGGCCCATGCCGAAAGCGACGTTGGCACCGACGCCGCCTCGGCGGATGTCAAGGCGGTCGACGAGGAAGGAGAGCGAGACCGTGTGCAACTGGTCGGCGACCAGTTGGTCGGAGAAACGCCCCGGGAAGGTCATCAGGTGGTCGTTTGCGATGGAGCCGCAGACTGCGATACGCACGACGAATTCTGCTCCTGAGAGACATCGGGTACCCCCGTACGTCCAGCGCACGAGGGAAAGGCGCTCGCCACGCTACCCGCTGGGTCCCCGGAGCCGAACAGGACACAACTACCTCATAGTAGGGTCTTCCGGGCAGCTCATCCGATGCGTAGCGTGATCCTCATGTGGAAAACAGCGCCTTTCCCGGTCGAGTACGCCGAGCACGAGTCGATGGAGCAACTGCTCGGCGACTGCGCACGGATGGTCCCGCACTGGACGGTCCGGCCCGCGGTGCCCGAGGAACGGCGCCCCGTCCGCCCGGCCTCGCTGCACGGCGTGCGAGTTCCGGTACGCTCCGCACGCCTCCTGGACGGGATGTCCGAGTACGGCGACTGAACGGCCGACTCTGTCACGGAGCGCGCCGTGCGGGAACCGTCCGCTTGCGGTCCCCGTCCCACTCACGTCCCCCGCATGAGGGGGCATGAGTGTTCCCCGCGTGGGGAGGGCTCATGGACGCGGAGCCAAAGGAGTTTTCGGTGAGTACAGACCAGTCCCCCGAGACCGAGGGCCGGCCGGCACCCCGGAGCAGGCGGCGGCAGCTTACCGTCGGCGCCGTGGCCGCCGCGGTCCTCGTCGCGGGCGGGGGCGGCGCGTACTGGGCGTCCACCGCCTTTTCCGGCGACACGAACGGCTCGGGCAGCACGGATGCCGGCCGCAGCCCCGACGGCGGCCCCCCGCGGCTGGCCCTGGACGGCACCGCCACCTCGGCCCGGGACAGCGGCGAGGGCGTCGCGCCCGGCGAGCCGATGGGCCCGCGCGGCTACCGCGCCGAGGGCGAGCTGCCGGACGGCCCCAAGGCCGCGGCCGTCTACAAGCCGGGCCATGATGTGAGCCGCGCCCAGGTGGCGAAGCTCGCCGAGGCGCTGCACGTCAAGGGCACCATCAAGGACCAGGAAGGCCGCTGGCAGGCGGGCGGCGGCCAGGGCAAGGGACCCCGGCTGACCGCCGAGCGCGGGGCCGCCGGCGGCGCGTGGACGTACCAGAACGGCCAGACCGTGCCGCTGGACGCCGACCCCGACCCCGCACCGGGCGGCAAGCCCCTCTCCGAGAAGAAGGCGGAGGATGCCGTACGCCCCGCGCTGCGCGCGCTCGGGCTGGAGGACGCCACGCTGGACGCCGGATCGTCGGTCGGCGGCACCCGTACCGTCACCGCCTCGCCCAGGGTGGACCACCTGCCGACACACGGCTGGGACAGCACCTTCGTGGTGGACGACAAGGGCACCATCACCCGGGCGCAGGGCAGCTGGAACAAGACCGACAAGGGCGAGGTCTACCCGGTGCAGAGCGCCACCGCGACGCTCGACGAGATGAACAAGGCGAACCAGTCGCGCGGCGGGCACGGGGACGAGGGCGAGCGGGGCAACGAGCCGGCGAAGGTCGGCGATGCCGTCTTCGGGCTGTCGCTGGAGCGCTCGCACGGCAGGCCACTGCTCGTCCCGGCGTGGATCTACAAGGTGGAGCGGCCCGGCGGCGGTGATCTGGAGGTCACCCACCCGGCCGTGCAGCAGAAGTACCTCAAGCCCTCGAAGACCTCCGGCCACCCCTCGAAGCCGGGCAGCGGTGACGTCGGCGCGGGCGGCAAGCAGCCCTCGCAGGCGATCGAGTCGTACAAGGCGGAGGGCCGCACCCTGAAGCTGACCTTCTGGGGCGGGGTGTGCGACACCTACAAGGCCACCGCCGACGAGTCCGGCTCCACGGTGAAGGTCAAGATCGACGCCAAGCCGAAGAAGGACGGCAAGAACGTCTGCATCAAGATCGCCAAGAAGCAGACCGCAGAGGTGGAGCTCGACAAGAAGCTGGGCGACCGCAAGGTGGTCGACGCGCGGGACGGCGAGAAGCTGCCCCGCAAGTGATCCGGGCAGCCGGCGCCTAGCGGCCGGCGCCGCCCCTGGGAACGACAAGGGCGGCGGACTCCTGGTGGGGGGAGTCCGCCGCCCTTGTCACGACCTCGGCCGGTCGGCAGCGGCCGACCGGGGGTGGCTCAGTTGAACGAGTCGCCGCAGGCGCAGGAGCCGGTGGCGTTCGGGTTGTCGATCGTGAAGCCCTGCTTCTCGATGGTGTCGACGAAGTCGATGGAGGCGCCGCCGAGGTAGGGCGCGCTCATCCGGTCGGTGACGACCTTGACGCCGTCGAACTCCTTGACCACGTCGCCGTCGAGCGAGCGCTCGTCGAAGAAGAGCTGGTACCGCAGGCCGGAGCAGCCACCCGGCTGGACGGCGACGCGCAGCGCCAGGTCTTCGCGGCCCTCCTGCTCAAGCAGGCTCTTGACCTTCGCCGCGGCGGCGTCGGACAGGATGATGCCCTCGCTTACAGCGGTCTCGTCCGAAACGGACATCTGCTTCTCTCCCGGGTTGTACGGACTGCTCTCTTACCGTCGGCTCAACCGTCGGCATCCCGGATTCATTCCAGGAGCGTCACTTCATGCTCGCACACCGCCGGAGCGGCTGGGAATGCGTCACATCGACGCGATGGCCATCGTCAAACTGACGTGAAGCAGTTATGATAGATAACGTCACTTAGACGAGAATCCGACGCGAAGTCGAACTGAGATCAGAACTGAGCTACAGAAAGGGCTGGTCCTGTGAGTGCCGCCCAGCCGCTGGACGTACAGCCGACCCCGCTCGCGCTGCTGCTGCTCGGCCGTGAGGCCGACCCCAGGAGCGAGCGCGGAGTCGAGTGCCCCGGCGACCTTCCCGCCCCCTCCGACCCGGACCTGGTGGCCCGTGCCCGTGCCGCGAAGGAGAAGCTCGGCGACCGCGTCTTCGTGCTCGGCCACCACTATCAGCGCGACGAGGTCATCGAGTTCGCCGATGTGACCGGTGACTCCTTCAAGCTGGCCCGGGACGCCGCGGCCCGCCCGGAGGCCGAGTACATCGTCTTCTGCGGCGTGCACTTCATGGCCGAGTCCGCCGACATCCTCACCTCCGAAGCGCAGCAGGTCGTCCTCCCCGATCTGGCGGCCGGCTGCTCGATGGCCGACATGGCCAGTGCCGAACAGGTTGCCGAGTGCTGGGACGTTCTCACCGAGGCCGGGATCGCCGAAGTGACCGTCCCCGTCTCGTACATGAACTCCTCCGCCGACATCAAGGCGTTCACCGGCTGGCACGGCGGCACCATATGCACCTCCTCCAACGCCAAGCGGGCCCTGGAGTGGGCATTCGGCGAGGGGGAGAAGGTGCTCTTCCTGCCCGACCAGCACCTCGGCCGGAACACCGCCGTCCGCGACATGGGCATGTCGCTGGACGACTGCGTCGTCTACAACCCGCACAAGCCGAACGGCGGGCTGACCCCGCAGCAGCTCCGCGACGCCAAGATGATCCTGTGGCGCGGCCACTGCTCCGTGCACGGCCGCTTCTCGCTGGACTCGGTCCGCGAGGTGCGCGAGCGCATCCCGGGCGTCAATGTGCTGGTGCACCCCGAGTGCAAGAACGAGGTGGTCGCCGCGGCCGACCAGGTCGGCTCCACGGAGTACATCATCAAGGCGCTGGAAGCGGCTCCCCCCGGCTCCAAGTGGGCCGTCGGCACCGAGCTCAACCTCGTACGGCGGCTGGCCAACCGGTTCGCCGCCGAGGACAAGGAGATCGTCTTCCTCGACCGCACCGTCTGCTTCTGCTCGACGATGAACCGCATCGACCTGCCGCACCTGGTGTGGGCGCTGGAGTCGCTGGCCGACGGCACGGTCGTCAACCGGATCCAGGTCGACCCGGAGACGGAGAAGTACGCCAAGCTCGCTTTGGAACGCATGCTGGCCCTGCCGTAAGGGACGCGCCCCGAAGGGGCGCGGGGAACTGCGCGACAAGCCACAACGCACCCGCAGCCTGCTGGCGGCGGACAGGGGCACCCCCTCAGCAGCCCCATTGAGGCGGCCCCTCACGCAGCCGTACCGTGCGCGGATGCTGTTGCGCCCTGTCAGACATACAGAAGAAGACGCGGAGACCGTAAGAAAGCTGGCCGAGGCGGCCTTCGGAACCCCGCACGCCCTCAAAGGCGACGCCCCGCCGCAGGCGCCCCGCCGCCGCGAGCAGATCCTGCACATCGCCCGGCACGATCCCGCGGGCAGCTGGCTCGCCGAGGACGAGACCGGCCAGGCCGTCGGCGCCGCGCAGTCCCATATCCGCGAGGGCACCTGGGGCCTGGCCCTCCTCGTCGTGCCGCCCGGGCTCCAGGGCAAGGGCGTCGGCCGTGCGCTGCTCCAGCGCACGCTGGAGTACGGGCGCGGCTGTCTGCGCGGCATCATCTGCTGCTCCCGGCACCCGGCCGCCGCCCGGGTCTACCGGCAGGCCGGGTTCGAACTGCACCCCACCATCCGGATGCGCGGCGTCGTCGACCCGGCGGGACTGGGCACCGTCGAGGGCGCGGCTGTGGAGGGCGGCCCGCGCGACCGCGACCTGCTCGACTCCGTCGACCGGCGGCTGCGCGGCGGCGCCCACGGGCCCGACCACGAGTTCCTGATGCGGCACAACCGGCTGGTCGTCGCCGACGACCTGGCCGGCAGCGGCTACTGCTACATCAGCGAGGAGGGCAAGGTCGAGCTGCTGGGCGCCACCTCCCGGCGGCTCGCCACCCGGGTGCTGAGCGCGGCACTGCTCGGCGTACCAGAGGGCGTCGTCGTGGAGGTGCAGGACATCACCGCGGACCAGCAGTGGGCCGTCGACGTCGGACTCCGCGCGGGGCTGGAACTCCGCGCCGAGGGCTTCGTCTGCTTCCGCGGACTGAGGCCCCCGTCGCCGTACATCCCGTCCGGCGCCTTCCTCTGAGGGCGGCCGGTGCGGCTCAACCGGCGTCTGGTTCCGCCCGCCGCACCCGGTACTCGACGCCCTCCACCCCTTCGAAGGCGTGCCCCGTCATCTCGCACCAGGCGGGGATGTCGAGCCGCGCCGCCTCGTCGTCGGCCAGTACGCGGACCACGCCCCCGGCGGGCACGCCCTCGATGACCTTGGCCAGCTCGATCACCGGCAGCGGGCACAGCTTGCCCAGCGCATCGACGGTGACCTCGGACGCGGCACCGGACGGCGCGGGCCCGGCGGCGGTGCCGGCCCCGGCGCCCAGGTGTGCCCGTACGCCCTCGACGGCACCGGGGAGCACCTCCAGGAACCGGTCCACATCGCTCTCCGTCGTCCCCGGGGGCAGCGACACCCTTACGTTGCCCTCCGACAGCACGCCCATGGCCCGCAGCACATGGCTCGGAGTCAGCGTGCTGGAGGTGCAGGACGAGCCGCTGGAGACCGAGTAGCCCGCGGCGTCCAGCGCGTGCAGCAGGGCCTCGCCGTCCACGTACAGACAGGAGAAGGTCACCAGATGCGGCAGCCGCCGTACCGGATCGCCGACGATCTCGGTGTCCGGCACCAGCTCGGGCACCCGGGCCCGGATCCGGTCGACGAGCGCCCGCAGCCGGGCGGCCTCGGCGTCGGCCTCGGCCCGCACGGCCCGCAGCGCCGCCGCCGCGGCGACGATGGCGGGGATGTTCTCGAAGCCGGGCGCGGTCCCGGACTCCCGTTCATCCACCGGTCCCTGCGGAGCGAAGCGCACCCCTTTTCGTACGGCGAGCAGCCCGACGCCCGCAGGACCGCCCCACTTGTGGGCGCTGGCGGTCAGCAGCGACCAGGCCCCCTCGACCGGTCCCCAGGGCAGCGACTGTGCCGCGTCCACCAGCAGCGGGACGCCCGCCTCGGCGCAGGCCGCGGCCACCTCCTCCACCGGCTGGACGGTGCCGACCTCGTGGTTGGCGGACTGGAGACAGGCCAGCGCGCAGTCGTCGCCGAGCGCCTGGGCCCACTCCTGTGCGTCCACCCGCCCCGTACGGTCGACGCCGACCTGGCGCACCGGACCACCGGCCCGCTCGTGTACCTCGGCGGTGTGCAGCACCGCGGAGTGCTCCACCGCCGAGACGACCAGCCGCCGTCCGGCCCGGCGCCGTCCGGCGAGCGCCCCGGTGATCCCGGCGTGCAGCGCCTGCGTACCCGAAGAAGTGAAACGGAGCTCGTCGGGACGGCACCCGACGGCCTCGGCCGCGGTCTCGCGCGCGGCGTCCAGCAGCATCCGCGCCCGTCTGCCCTCGCGGTGCGGGCGGCCCGGGTCGGCCCACCCCTCGTCCACCGACGCCAGCAGCGCCTGTCGTGCGACGGGATGGAGCGGGAGCGAAGAAGCGGCATCAAAATAGGACACACTTGTACGCTACCGCCGCATCCGCACCGTGCGAATCCGGCGCCGCAATCAGCCGGGAACCGGCCTGCACAGCGTCAGTTCAGCGGCTCCCAGGCGGCATTCCACCCCATCAGGGTGGCGCGCGGCGCGTTACGCCCCCTCCCCGCGCGACCCCAAATGGCGTCGGCTAGGGTTTGGTCCGCATAAACATCCAAACCCCTGCCCGCGCCTGGGCCGGCGCCCGACCACGTAAGAGGGCCGCGCCCGACCGACGCGGGCGAGACTCTCGGGAAGGCGCTACGTGAGTCCCAACGGCTCCGACCTCCCCCACGGGCGCCCTTCGGGCGCCGTGGGCGGTACCACCACGTCGCGGCGCCCGATGCGGCGGAAGCTGCAGCAGGCGCTGGCCGCGGGCCTGGTCCTGGCGACCGCGACCGGTTGCACATCAAAGGACTTCCCCCGCCTCGGTATGCCCACCCCGGTAACGGACGAGGCACCGCGGATCCTCTCCCTGTGGCAGGGCTCCTGGGCGGCCGCGCTCGCCGTGGGCGTGCTGGTGTGGGGTCTGATCCTGTGGAGCATCATCTTCCACCGGCGCTCCCGGTCCAAGGTCGAGATCCCGCCGCAGACCCGGTACAACATGCCCATCGAGGCCCTGTACACCGTGGTCCCGATCATCATCATCGCGGTGCTGTTCTACTTCACGGCCCGGGACGAGACCAAGCTTCTGGCGACCTCCAAGAAGCCCACCCACGTGATCAACGTCGTTGGTTACCAGTGGAGCTGGGGCTTCAACTACGTCGAGGACGTGGACGGCGATCCCAAGACGGACGTCAACACGGACAAGGCGCTGGACAAGGAGCTGAGCGCCATCCCGGACCGGATGACCAAGGGCTTCCCCAAGGGTGCCGAGGGCGTCTACACGGCCGGCACTCCGGCGGACAAGAACCCGCAGAACGGCAACCCGGGTCCGACCCTGTGGCTGCCCAAGGGGGAGAAGGTCCAGTTCATCCTGACCTCCCGTGACGTCATCCACTCTTTCTGGATCCTGCCGTTCCTGATGAAGCAGGACGTCATCCCGGGCCATGTCAACCGCTTCGAGGTGACCCCCAACAGGGAGGGCACCTTCAGGGGCAAGTGTGCCGAGCTGTGCGGCGTCGACCACTCCCGGATGCTCTTCAACGTGAAGGTCGTCTCCCCGGAGCGTTACCAAAAGCACCTGGAGGATCTGGCGAAGAAGGGCCAGACCGGCTACATCCCGGCGGGTACCGCCACCACGGGCGGCGCCAAGAATGCGGAGACGAATAACCCGTGAGCATCCTCAACGAACCCCAGGGTGCCGCCGCCGCGACGGCTGAGGCGACAACCCCCGGGCGTCCCAAGCGGCCAGGACAGATCGTTGTCGACTGGCTGACGACGACGGACCACAAGAAGATCGGCAGCCTGTATCTGATCACGTCGTTCGTCTTCTTCTGCATCGGCGGCGTCATGGCGCTCTTCATGCGCGCCGAGCTGGCCCGTCCCGGCATGCAGATCATGTCGAACGAGCAGTTCAACCAGGCGTTCACCATGCATGGCACGGTCATGCTGCTGATGTTCGCCACCCCGCTGTTCGCCGGCTTCGCGAACTGGATCATGCCGCTGCAGATCGGTTCGCCCGATGTGGCCTTCCCGCGGCTGAACATGTTCGCCTACTGGCTCTACCTCTTCGGTTCGCTGATCGCGGTGGGCGGTTTCCTCACCCCGCAGGGCGCGGCCGACTTCGGGTGGTTCGCCTACTCGCCGCTCTCGGACGCGGTCCGTTCGCCAAGTGTCGGCGCCGACATGTGGATCATGGGCCTGGCCCTCTCCGGCTTCGGCACCATCCTCGGCTCGGTCAACTTCATCACCACGATCATCTGCATGCGCGCACCCGGCATGACGATGTTCCGTATGCCGATCTTCACCTGGAACGTGCTGCTCACCGGTGTGCTGGTGCTGCTGGCCTTCCCGGTGCTGGCCGCCGCGCTGTTCGCCCTGGAGGCGGACCGCAAGTTCGGGGCGCACATCTTCGATTCGGCCAACGGCGGGGCGCTGTTGTGGCAGCACCTCTTCTGGTTCTTCGGCCATCCAGAGGTGTACATCATCGCGCTGCCGTTCTTCGGCATCGTCTCCGAGGTCATCCCGGTCTTCAGCCGCAAGCCGATGTTCGGCTACATCGGTCTGATCGGCGCCACCATCGCCATCGCCGGCCTCTCGGTGACGGTCTGGGCGCACCATATGTACGTGACGGGCGGCGTGTTGTTGCCGTTCTTCTCGTTCATGACCTTCCTGATCGCCGTGCCGACAG
The DNA here is from genome assembly GCF_052245835.1 of Streptomyces sp. 8N114. NCBI lineage: Bacteria > Bacillati > Actinomycetota > Actinomycetes > Kitasatosporales > Streptomycetaceae > Streptomyces > Streptomyces sp. 8N114. Next base: position 290,369 of record NZ_JBQQBT010000005.1, read on the forward strand.
GTGTGAAGTTCTTCAACTGGATCGGCACGATGTGGAAGGGCTCGTTGTCCTTCGAGACACCGATGCTGTGGACCATCGGCTTCCTGATCACCTTCACCTTCGGTGGTCTGACCGGTGTCATCCTGGCCTCGCCGCCGATGGACTTCCACGTCTCCGACTCGTACTTCGTCGTCGCGCACTTCCACTACGTCGTCTTCGGCACCGTGGTCTTCGCGATGTTCGCCGGCTTCCACTTCTGGTGGCCGAAGTTCACCGGCAAGATGCTGGACGAGCGGCTCGGCAAGATCACTTTCTGGACGCTGTTCATCGGCTTCCACGGCACCTTCCTGGTGCAGCACTGGCTGGGCGCCGAGGGCATGCCGCGCCGGTACGCCGACTACCTGGCGGCCGACGGCTTCACCGCGCTGAACACCATCTCCACCATCAGCTCGTTCCTGCTGGGCATGTCGCTGCTGCCGTTCTTCTACAACGTCTGGAAGACGCACAAGTACGGTCAGAAGGTCGAGGTGGACGACCCCTGGGGCTACGGACGTTCTCTCGAATGGGCGACGAGCTGCCCGCCCCCACGGCACAACTTCCTCACCCTGCCCCGTATCCGCTCCGAATCCCCGGCCTTCGACCTGCACCACCCGGAGATCTCCGCGCTCGACGAGCTGGAGAACGTGGACAGGGACCAGAGGGCGCTCGCCGGCAGCAAGGAGGCCGGGAAGTGAAGATCCAGGGCAAGATGTTCCTGTGGCTGTCGGTCTTCCTGCTGGCAGTCGCCATCACCTACGGGCTCTGGTCGAAGGAGCCGGTAGGTACCACCGGCCTCTTCCTGGCCTTCGGTCTGTCCATCATGATCGGCTACTACCTGGCGTTCACCGCGCGCCGGGTCGACACCGGCGCCCAGGACAACAAGGAGGCCGACGTCGCGGACGACGCCGGCGAGCTGGGCTTCTTCAGCCCGTGGAGCTGGCAGCCGCTGGTGCTGGGCCTCGGAGGCGCCTTCGCCTTCCTGGGCGTGGCCCTCGGCTGGTGGCTGGTGTACGTCTCGGCCCCGGTGCTGCTGATCGGCCTGTTCGGCTGGGTGTTCGAGTACTACCACGGTCAGAACCGCACCCAGTAGCCGGACGCAGCGCCGCACCACCGGCAGCACCACACAACCGAAAAGGCAAGGATCGGCCCCCCGACACTCCGGGGGGCCGACCCGTTTGTACGCACTCAGCGGGCCCGAAATGACGATTCTTCATATTTTGGGCCCATGAGCCACAGCCCACGCACTGCGATAGCACAGGGGGTCCTCACCCCCCGAACCCTGTCCCGTAAGTACAAGCGCCGGGTGGTGAAGAGCTGCGCCCTGCTGCTGGCACCCCTCTCCGTGGGGCTCGCCGCCTGCAGCGGCAGCAGCGGCGGCAACTCGCTCGCCTCCACCCCCTACGACGCCACGGACGCCGTGGCCGTCAACGCCGACGCCGACAGCAAGGACGTCGACCCGAACCAGCCGCTCGAAGTCACCGCCCAGCACGGCGACTCCCTCACCGACATCTTCGCCACCGACGCCTCCGGCCATGTGGTGCCGGGCGAACTGTCCGCCGACGGCAAGCGCTGGCACAGCACCGGGCCGCTGGCCGCCGGCGCGCGCTACACCCTCCAGGTGAGCACGGAGAACGACGAGGGTGCCCCAGGGCGGCGCACACTGCGTTTCGAGACCAAGCCCGCCTCCAGGCATCTGGACGTCAAGCTGGGCCCGGACAGCGGCACCTATGGCGTCGGACAGCCCCTCACGGCGGAGCTGAGCCACCCCGTCAAGGGCCGCAAGCAGCGCGAGCTGGTCGAGCGGGCGCTGAAGGTGGAGTCCAAGCCCTATGTGGACGGCTCCTGGCACTGGGTGGACAGCAAGGAGCTGCACTACCGGCCCAGCTCCTACTGGCCCGCGCACGCCTCCGTCACCCTCCGCTCGTCACTCAAAGGGCTGAAGGTGCGCGACGGCCTCTACGGCGGCAAGGCCGAATCCGTTCGGCTGAAGACCGGCGACCGAATAGAAGCGATCACCGACGCCTCCTCGCACGTGATGACCGTCAGGAAGAACGGCAGAACCATCCGCTCCATACCCGTCACCACGGGCAAGGCGGGTTACGAGACCCGCAACGGCATCAAGGTGATCCTCACCAAGGAGCCCTTCGTACGGATGACGAGCGCCAGCATCGGTGCCTCGGACTTCTACGACCTGCCCGTCCACTGGGCCACCCGCCTCACCAACAGCGGTGAGTACGTGCACGGTGCCCCCTGGTCGGTCGGTTCCCAGGGCGTGTCGAACACCAGCCACGGCTGCACCGGCATGAGCAGCGCCAACGCCAAGTGGTTCTTCGACAACGTCCGCCAGGGCGACATCGTCCAGCACGTCAATTCGGCGGGCGAGAAGATGGCCCCCTTCGGCAACGGCTTCGGGGACTGGAACCTGGGCTGGAAGAAGTGGCGCGCCGGCAGCGCCGTCAACCACGGCAAACCCCCCGGAAGCAGCCCCGCGGACGCCGCGCGGCTGCGTCCCCAGGTATGACCTGTCCCCGGTGCGACCGGAAATCTGTGAAACAACCAGAAATCTGTGAACAGAAAGCCGCGCCCGTCTGTCCCCCGGCCGAGGGGGCAGACGGGCGCGGCGCTTCTCCTGGCGGGCCTTCCGGCCCGGTGCTCAGCTGGGGTCCCCCGGCCGGAGGCTGGGGGAGGGCGGGAGCGTCAGGCGGGCTTCAGGCCGGGGCGAGGGTGCCGTCGCCGGTGCGGTCCCGCAGCAGCCCGGCCAGCGCGTCGGCCAGTGCCACCGGGTCGATCGGGTGCGAGACGGTGGCCTCGGCCCGGCTCCAGGTGGCCAGCCAGGCGTCCTGCGGCCTGCCGATCAGCAGCAGCACCGGCGGGCACTCGAAGATCTCGTCCTTGATCTGCCGGCAGACGCCCATACCGCCGGCCGGGGCGGTCTCCCCGTCCAGCACACACGCGTCCACGTGCAGCTCCTCCAGCGTGGCGAGCACCGCGGGGAGGGTGGCGCACTCCACGTAGCGGACCTCGGGCACATCGGTGGCGGGCCTGCGGCCTGCTGCGAGCCGCACCTGCTCGCGGGTGGTGGCGTTGTCGCTGTAGACCAGCACCGTGGCGGTCGGCTGCATTGTTCCTCCGCGTCCGTATCGGGCGAACCGTGACGCACCGGGCGGCAAGAAGCCGCTTTTCGCGGTGGCGCCGCTCGGATGCTACTCCCTCCGACGCACCGTCAACACCGGTCAGCACACCCTGATACTTGGCCGTAAGAGGGCCGGGGGAGCGCCGTCTTCCCAGGGCACAGCGCAGGAGCCGGGTACGGACACACCGAACGGGACCCCCCGAAGTGAGGCCGGGATAAGCGACCGACATAATGTCGGTCGTGGCGACAGCAACAGCAGTAGAAACCGGGCACGCGCACCCGTCGGTCAACCGGCCGAACCTCACCAGTGTCGGAACCATCATTTGGCTGAGTTCCGAGCTGATGTTCTTCGCGGCCCTCTTCGCGATGTACTTCACCCTTCGGTCGGTGACCGGAGCCGAGTACTGGAAGGAGCATGCCTCTGAGCTGAACCTTCCCTTCTCGGCGACGAACACCACGATCCTGGTGCTCTCCTCGCTCACCTGTCAGCTCGGCGTCTTCGCTGCCGAGCGCGGTGACGTGAAGAAGCTCCGCGCGTGGTTCATCGTCACCTTCGTCATGGGTGCGATCTTTATCGGCGGCCAGGTCTTCGAGTACACGGAGCTGGTCAAGGAGGGCACCTCACTCTCCTCGAGTCCGTACGGATCGGTGTTCTACCTGACCACCGGTTTCCACGGGATGCACGTGACAGGCGGTCTCATCGCCTTCCTGTTCGTCCTGGGGCGCACCTACGCGGCCAGGCGGTTCACTCACCACCAGGCCACCGCCGCCATCGTCGTGTCCTACTACTGGCACTTCGTCGATGTCGTCTGGATCGGCCTCTTCGCCACGATCTACCTGATCCGGTAACCGAGCGGGCGCGGCACCGCCGCGCGCCGTACCGCACAGGCGGACTACGGAACAGACGGACAGACACAGCATCGACGAGAAGATCCTGACACCGGGGTAATCCGTGAAAAAGCTCTCCGCACGACGGCGCCATCCGCTGGCGGCGCTTGTCGTTCTACTCTTCGCGCTGGCGGCCACCGGGGGGCTGTACACCGCGTTCGCTCCCGCGGGCGAGGCCAAGGCCGAGCAGGAGTCGAGTAAGTCCCTCGCCATCGAGGAGGGCAAGAAGCTCTACGCCACCGGGTGCTCCAGCTGCCACGGGACCGGCGGCCAGGGGACCAGCGACGGTCCCAGCCTGGTCGGTGTCGGGGCCGCGGCGGTGGACTTCCAGGTCGGCACCGGCCGGATGCCTGCCCAGCAGCCCGGCGCCCAGGTGCCCAAGAAGAAGAGGATCTACGACCAGGACGAGATCAACCAGCTCGCCGCGTACGTCGCCTCCCTGGGCTCGGGCCCGAGCAAGCCCACCAAGGACATGTACGACCCGAGCGGTGCCGACGTCGCCAGGGGCGGGGAACTCTTCCGCACCAACTGCTCGCAGTGCCACAACTTCACCGGCGAGGGCGGTGCCCTCACGCACGGCAAGTTCGCGCCCGACCTCGAAGATGTCGATCCCAAGCACCTCTACGAGGCCATGCAGACCGGCCCCCAGAACATGCCGTCCTTCACCGACGGTGCGCTTCCCGAGAAGGACAAGCGGGACATCGTCGCGTACGTGAAGGAGGTCAACAGCGACAAGTCGGAGAGCCCCGGCGGGTTCAAGCTCGGTGGCTTCGGCCCCGTCGCGGAGGGCATGTTCGCCTGGATCTTCGGTCTCGGCGCGCTGATCGCCGTCGCTGTCTGGGTCGCCGCTCGGACCGCAAAGGCCAAGAAGTCATGAGTAGCCAGACTGGACCAGACGAGAACGTGTCAGACGAGAACCTGCCTGCAGAGCAGGAATCCCACGGTGCGGAGGTGGCGAAGACCGACCCCTTCGCGGACCCGGGCCTGCCGCCGCACGAGCACCGCATCCAGGACATCGACGAGCGGGCGGCCAAGCGCTCCGAGCGCACCGTCGCCTTCCTCTTCACGCTGTCCATGCTGGCCACGGTGGGCTTCATCGCCTCCTTCGTGGCCTTCCCGATCGACGAGATCGTCTATGTCTGGCCGATCGGGAACGTCAGCGCGCTGAACCTGGCACTCGGCCTCACCCTGGGCGTCGCCCTCTTCTGTATCGGCGCCGGTGCGGTCCACTGGGCCCGCACGCTGATGTCCGACGAGGAGATGGTCGACGAGCGGCACGCCATCGCCGCCTCCCCGGAGGTGCGCGAGAAGGTCATGTCCGACTTCAGGCAGGGTGCCAAGGAGTCGGCCCTCGGCCGCCGGAAGCTCATCCGCAACACGATGTTCGGTGCCGTGGCCCTGGTGCCGCTCTCCGGCGTCGTCCTGCTGCGCGATCTGGGTCCGCTGCCCGAGGACAAGCTGCGGCACACTGCCTGGAAGAAGGGCAAGCTGCTCGTCAACGAGAACACCGACGAGCCGCTGCGTCCCGAGGACATCGCCGTCGGCTCGCTCACCTTCGCCAAGCCCGAGGGCCTCGAGCACGGCGACGAGGAGTTCGCGAAGGAGATCGCCAAGGCGGCTCTGATGATCGTGCGGCTGGAGCCGAACGACATCAAGGACAAGCGCGAGCTGGACTGGTCGCACGAGGGGATCGTCGCCTTCTCGAAGATCTGCACGCACGTCGGCTGCCCCGTCAGCCTCTACGAGCAGCAGACCCACCACGTCCTGTGCCCGTGCCACCAGTCGACGTTCGACCTGTCCGACGGTGCGCGCGTGCTCTTCGGACCCGCCGGCCACCCGCTGCCGCAGCTCAACATCAGCGTCAACAAGGACGGCTACCTCGAAGCGCAGGGCGACTTCGCGGAGCCCGTCGGTCCGGCCTTCTGGGAGCGCGGATGAGTACTGGAACCGAGCCCGCGGGCAGCGCGGCTGCCGAGGGCAAGAAGAAGGCACCCGCGGGCGAGCGGGTCGCCGACTGGGCCGACGGACGGCTGGGCATCTACAGCCTCGCCAAGGCCAACATGCGCAAGATCTTCCCGGACCACTGGTCCTTCATGCTGGGTGAGGTCGCGCTCTACAGCTTCATCATCATCATCCTGACCGGCGTCTATCTGACGCTGTTCTTCCACCCGTCGATGAACGAGGTGGAGTACCACGGCGCCTACACCCCGATGCACGGGGTGCGGATGTCGGAGGCGTACGCCTCGACGCTGGACATCAGCTTCGACGTACGCGGTGGTCTGCTGGTGCGGCAGATCCACCACTGGGCGGCGCTGATCTTCCTCGCGGCGATGTTCGTGCACATGATGCGCGTCTTCTTCACGGGGGCCTTCCGCAAGCCGCGCGAGGTCAACTGGGTCTTCGGGTTCCTGCTCTTCGTCCTGGGCATGTTCACCGGCTTCACCGGCTACTCGCTCCCGGACGACCTGCTCTCCGGCACCGGTGTCCGGTTCATGGAGGGCGCGGTCCTGTCCGTGCCGATCGTGGGCACGTACCTGTCGATGTTCCTGTTCGGCGGCGAGTTCCCCGGGCACGACTTCGTGGCCAGGTTCTACTCGATCCACATCCTGCTGCTGCCGGGCATCATGCTCGGGCTGCTGGTGGCGCATCTGATCCTGGTCTTCTACCACAAGCACACCCAGTTCGCGGGCCCCGGCCGGAAGAACACCAACGTGGTCGGCATGCCGCTGCTGCCGGTGTACATGGCCAAGGCCGGAGGCTTCTTCTTCCTGGTCTTCGGTGTGATCGCGGCCATCTCGGCGCTGTTCACCATCAACCCGATCTGGGTGCTGGGGCCCTACCGGCCCGACCAGGTGTCCACCAACGCGCAGCCCGACTGGTATATGGGCTTCTCCGAGGGCCTGATCCGGTTCATGCCGGGATGGGAAGTCAACCTGTGGGGTCACACGCTGGTGCTCGGCGTGTTCATCCCGCTGATCATCTTCCCGTTGGTGCTTGTCGCGATTGCCGTCTACCCGTTCATCGAGGCATGGGTGACGGGGGACAAGCGTGAGCACCACATCGCCGACCGGCCGCGCAACGCACCTACGCGTACGGCCTTCGGCGCCGCGTGGATCGCCTGGTACTTCGTGCTCCTCGTCGGCGGTGGCAACGACCTGTGGGCGACGCACTTCCATCTGTCGATCAACGCGATCACATGGTTCGTGCGGATTGCGTTCTTCGTCATGCCTGTCCTGGTCTTCTGGATCACCCGGCGCTTCTGCCTCAGCCTCCAGCGCAAGGACCGGGAGAAGGTGCTGCACGGCCGCGAGACCGGCACCATCAAGCGGCTGCCGCACGGTGAGTTCGTCGAGATCCACGAGCCGCTCTCCCAGGAGCAGCTGCACTCGCTCACCGCGCACGACCAGTACGAGCCGGTGGAGATCGGTCCGGTGAAGGATGTGAACGGCGTCGTGCGGAAGGTCTCCCGCGGGCAGAAGCTGCGGGCCAAGCTCTCGAAGGGCTACTACGGGGAGTCGGGACAGATCCCGAAGCCGACCCGGGAGGAGTACCGCGAGATCGAGAGCGGTCACGGGCACCACTGACCGGTTCGCACTTCGCACAGCTGAATCAGCTGAGTCCGCCACATCGGGAGGGGTTCACGGGTACGTCCCGTGGGCCCCTCCCGGCTTTGTGGGCGCCGCCGGGGGACGCACCTGCTCATGGGTTGAACAGCTGGGTTGAACAGCCCGCCGGTTCGGCCCACGGACTCGGTAGGGTGGCGGCACCAATGCGTCGGTCCTATTGCCAGGAAGTGGTCACCATGAGCGCTGCTACCCCCGCCGGAGGCGACACCATGGCGGCGCGTACCTGGCCCGACGTGCTGAGCACGCTGCTCGCGGGCGAGGACCTGAGCGCGGACGCCACCGCGTGGGCGATGGACCGGATCATGCGCGGTGAGGCCAGCGACGTGCAGATCGCCGGCTTCGCGGTGGCGCTGCGGGCCAAGGGCGAGACCGTCGAGGAGATCTCCGGTCTCGTGGAAGCGATGTACGAGCACGCCCGGACGATCGAGGTTCCCGGGGCCACCGTCGACATCGTCGGCACGGGCGGTGACCGGGCGAAGACCGTCAACATCTCGACCATGTCGGCAATCGTCGTCGCGGGCACCGGCGCCAAGGTCGTCAAGCACGGTAACCGCGCCGCGAGCAGCGCCAGCGGCGCCTCGGACGTGCTGGAGAAGCTGGGCGTCAACCTGGAGCTGCCGCCCGAGCAGGTTGCCGCGATGGCGGACGAGGCGGGCATCACCTTCTGCTTCGCGGTCAAGTTCCACCCCGCGCTGCGGCATGTGGGCGTGGCCCGCAAGGAGCTGGGGGTTCCCACCCCCTTCAACTTCCTCGGCCCGCTCACCAATCCGGCCCGGGTCGCCTCGCAGGCCACCGGGGTGGCCGATGCGCGGATGGCGCCGATCATCGCCGGGGTACTGGCGGCGCGCGGCTCCTCCGCGCTGGTCTTCCGCGGGGACGACGGGCTGGACGAGCTGACCACCACGGCGACATCCACCGTGTGGATCGTCCGCGACGGTGCCGTACGGGAGGAGAGCTTCGACCCGCGCGACGTGGGCATCGAGCTGGTGCCCGTGGAGGCGCTGCGGGGCGCGGACGCCGCATACAACGCGGATGTCGCGCGGCGGCTGCTGGAGGGGGAGCGCGGGCCCGTGCGGGACGCGGTGCTCTTGAACGCCGCCGCTGCGTTGGTGGCCCTCTCGCCCGGGGCGGGGTCGCTGCGCGAGCAGATCGCGCCGGCCATGGAGAGGGCCGCCGAGTCCATCGACTCGGGGGCGGCCCGCGCGGTGCTGGAGCGGTGGGTTGCCGCGAGCAATCGCTGATCCGGTTTTGGGGGGTATCGCCCCGCTTGTGGGCATCTGTCCCGCAGGGCGGGACGGGTGGGCACAAGCGGGCCGCAGCCGCGCACCGGCTGGCACCCCGCGCCGCAGCGTGGGCGCCGTTCGTCTGCGGCCCCGTGGCCGGTGCTGCGCTTGCCCACCCTGCGCCCTGGGGGCACCTCCCGGCCGGAGGCTGGGGGAGCAGACTGCCCAAGCGCAGCAGTGGGTGTGGCCCACAAGCGGATGCGTAGCGGGGCCCTCACATTTTGGCGGCGGCTTCCAGGGCGGCGATGTCGAGTTTGTGCATGCCGAGCATGGCCTTGGTGACGGCTTCGGCCTGGGCCGGGGCCCCCTCGTCGAGGAGCTCGAACAGGCGGCGGGGGACGATCTGCCAGGAGACGCCGTACTTGTCCTTGAGCCAGCCGCACGGGCCCTCCTCGCCGCCGTCAGCGGTCAGCTTGGCCCAGAGGGTGTCCACCTCCTCCTGGGAGCCGCAGTCCACCTGAAGCGAGATCGCCTCGGTGAACTGGAACTCGGGGCCGCCGTTGAGGGCGACGAACTGCTGTCCGGCCAGCTCGAAGAGGACGGTCAGCACGGCACCGGTCTTGCCGGGAGCCACCTCGTTGTGGGCCTCGTTGTAGTGGGTGACCTCCACGATGCGGGAGTCGTCGAAGAGCGAGGTGTAGAACTTCGCGGCCTCCTCGGCCTTCCCGTCGTACCAGAGGAACGTCTTGATCTTCTGCGGCTGCTTCATGGTGATGCCTCCCTGTGTGCGGCGATACGACGCTTGTCAGTACAGACCTGTCCCGGTGCGGGAATTCATCGGTACGCGGAGGATTCGTCGCGCCCCACTCCACCGGCCCAGTGGCCGAGGACCGCTCCGGTCGACGCCACGGTGATGCAGCCGACCGCCAGCCACTGGGCCGCGCTCAGGTGCTCGCCCAGCAGGAGGAGCCCCGCGCAGCCCGCGGCGACCGGCTCCAGGGACTGGAGGACCCCCACCACGCGGGCGGGGAGGCGGCGCAGCGCGGCGAGTTCGAGGGAGTAGGGGGCCGCGGCCGACAACAGGGCGACGCCGAGTCCGGCGAGCAGGACGTGGGGCTCGGCGAGCCGCTCTCCGGCCTGGGCCGGCCCGAACGGCAGGGTCAGTACGGCGGCCCAGCACACGGCGAGGGCGAGCGGGCCACCGCCTGTCATCCGGGCGCCGGCCCGTCTGCTGAGGAGCAGGTAGGCGCCCATGGAGAGCGCGGACGCCACCGCCCAGGCCAGGCCGACGGGGGAGAGCGGCCGGCCTCCCGTGCCCGGCAGCGCGAACAGCGCGATGCCGGCCGCCGCCAGCAGGCCGCAGCCCGCGTCCGTCCAGCGGCGCGACATCAGCAGGGAGACGGTGATCGGGCCCGCGAGCTGGATCGTCATGGCGACCCCGAGGGGCAGGTGCGCCATGGCGAGGTAGGAGAGGTTCATCCCGGCGATGGCCGTGCCGAAGGCCACGACGAGCAGCAGGGTGCGGCGGTCGGTGGGCGGCCGGGGGCGCCACAGTGCCAGCAGGACCAGGGCTGCCAGTCCGAGCCGCAGTGTCACCACGCCGAGCGGGCCGCCCGCCGCGTCGAACAGGCCCTTGCCCAGGGCCTGTCCCGTCTGGACGCTGACGACGCTGCCGAGGACGAGCAGTGGTGCGGGGACCGCTGGGCTGCGCGGTCGTGGCCCGGAGGGGGAGGGGGCCGGTTCAGTCTCCGAGGCCATCGGATCCGGCCTGGGCGTCGCCGGAGTCCGGGGTGCGGTGGGCGCCGATGAGCAGTTGGTCGGTGCCTTCGGTCCGGCGGAGCCAGACGCGCAGCGTCCCGCACGCGCAACGGGAGTAGACGACGGTTCCCTCGGTGACCGGGTGGCAGGAGACGGTCTCGTACGGGTCGTGCAGCGGCCAGCCGCAGGTTGCGCACCGTCCGCCGCCAGGGTTGCGGAGATTGTCCATACGGACAGCGTCAGGCGCGGTCAGCATGCACGTCCATCGCATCTTTGTGCACGGGATCGTTTTGAATTGGTGCATGATCGACCTACGGCTCCTGCACACGCTGCGCGTACTCCACTCCGAGGGCACCGTGACCGCGGCGGCGCGGGCCCTGCATCTGTCCCCCTCCGCGGTCTCCCAGCAGCTGCGGCAGCTCGCTCAGCAGGCCGACGCCGAACTGCTGCGCCAGGACGGGCGGATTCTGCGGCTGACCCCCGCCGGGAGGGTGCTGCTGCGCCACGCGGACGTACTGCACGCACAGTGGGAACAGGCCCGCGCCGATCTGGCCGAACACGGCGGGGAGGGACGGCGGACGCTGCGCATCGAGGGGTTCACCACCACCATCGCCTCCCTCTTGGCGCCCACGGCCTCCGAGCTGCTGCACGCACGGCCGCCCGTCCGCGTCCGTATCCATGAGTCGGATACCCGGCGCAGCTACCAGCGGCTGCTGGCGGACCAGGCGGACATCGCCGTACTGACGCCGCACTCCGACAGCCCCGCGGCCGACGACCCCCGCTTCGAGCAGCGTCCGCTCATGGACGACTTCCTGGACCTCGTCGTCCCGCTCGGGCACCCGCTGGCCGGAGGGGAACCGGTCGATCTGGCCGCCGCGGCGGGGGAGGACTGGATCACCCCGCACCACGACCAGGACCGGCTCGTCCAGGCGCTGTGCGCCGCCGCGGGCTTCGCACCGCGCCGGGTGCACCACTCCGACGAGTGGCCCGCCGTGCTGGCGATGATCGGGTACGGACTGGGGGTGTGCCTGGTGCCGCGGCTGATGTCGACCGCGGGCTTTCCGCAGGTCGTCCGGGTGCCCGTGCAGGGGAGTCCGCCGCCGTTCCGGCGGGTGCTGACCGTGGTGCGGCGGGGCAGCGAGCGCCAGGCCGCCGTCGCCGCCGGGCTGGCTGCGCTCCGGGAGCGGGCCGGGGTTCTCACATCGCAGCCTGCGCCGAAGTGAGCAGTCCCTTTCCTGCGTGTTACGGGAGGACACGCAGGTCGAAACAGCGGGCTCCTAGCGTCGGTCTTCCTTCCAGCGGACAGGAGACGACGTGAGCGCACGGTGGATCACTCGATGGGAGCCCGAGGACCAGGGGTTCTGGGAGCGCGAGGGGCGGCGCACGGCGCGGCGGAACCTGTGGCTGTCCGTGTTCGCCGAGCACATCGGGTTCGCGGTGTGGAGCCTGTGGTCGGTGCTGGTGCTGTTCATGACCCCCGAAGCGGGCTTCTCGCTGACCCCGGACGACAAGTTCCTGCTGGTCTCGGTGGTCTCCCTGATCGGCGCTCTGCTGCGGCTGCCGTACGGATTCGCCGTCACCCGGTTCGGCGGGCGTACGTGGACGGTGTGCTCCGCGCTGGTGCTGCTGGTACCGGTTCTGCTGGCGACCGTGCTGGTGCAGCGCCCGGAGACACCCCTGTGGGTGCTGTTGCTGTGCGCCGCCGTCGCCGGTCTGGGAGGGGGCAACTTCGCCTCCTCCATGGTCAACATCAACCAGTTCTTCCCCGAGCGTGAGAAGGGCTGGGCGCTCGGGCTGAACGCCGGTGGCGGCAACCTCGGGGTCGCCATGGTGCAGATACTCGGACTGGCGGTGCTGGCCACCGCCGGGGTCGCGCACCCGGAGATCCTGCCGCTGCTGTTCGTCCCGGCCCTGCTGCTGGCCGCGCTGCTGGCCCGCCGGGGCATGGACAACCTGGCCACCAACCGCACCGATTACGGCGCCTACCGGATCGCCCTGCGGGACCGGCACTGCTGGACCGTCTCGCTGCTGTACATCGGGACGTTCGGCTCCTTCATCGGGTTCGGCTTCGCCTTCGGGCTGGTGCTGCAGAACGAGTTCGGCAAGACCCCCGTCCAGGCCGCGGCGCTCACCTTCCTCGGGCCGCTGCTGGGCTCGCTCTCCCGGCCGCTGGGCGGCCGGCTGGCCGACCGGTTCGGCGGGGCGCGGGTGACAGCGTGGACGTTCCTCGCGCTGGCGGTCGGCGCCGGATGTGTGCTGATCGCCTCGGCCGCCGGTTCGTTCGCCGCCTACGTCGCCGTCTTCACGGTGGTGTTCGTGCTGACCGGGCTGGGCAACGGGTCGACCTACAAGATGATCCCCGCCATCTACGCGGCGCGGGCCGAGAGCGCGGTGGAGGCGGGCGACAACCCGGCCGAGGCCCGCGCCCGGGGGCGCCGGCTCTCCGGTGCCGTCATCGCCATCTCCGGCGCGGTGGGCGCGCTGGGCGGCGTGGCCATCAACCTCGCCTTCCGCCAGTCGTACCAGTCGACGGGCGGCGCGGACGCGGCCATCGGCGCGTTCCTCGCCTTCTACCTGCTGTGCCTGGTGGTGACCCTGATCGGCTACGTGCGGCGGCCCGCGGCCGAACGTACCGACCGGACAGTCGGTACGCGGCAGCCGGAGCCCGCAGGCTCCGAGCGGGGGGCCTGACATGACCACGGCCGCCGCCGGCCCCGTGACCGCGACCGGCACCACGACCGGCAGCGGGACCGGCACCGCGACCCACTGTCCGTACTGCGCCCTCCAGTGCGCCATGACCCTGACCCCTGAGGCCGACGCCCGGCTGGCCGTCACCCCGCGGGACTTCCCCACCAACCGGGGCGGTCTGTGCCAGAAGGGCTGGACCTCCGCACACCTGCTGGACTCGCCGGAGCGGCTGACCACCCCGCTCGTGCGGGACGCCAAGGGCGCTCCGCTCCGCGAGGCGGGCTGGGACGAGGCCCTCGGCCTGGTGGCCCGGCGCTTCGCGGCGCTGCGCGAGACGCACGGCGCGGACTCCGTTGCCGTCTTCGGCAGCGGCGGGCTGACGAACGAGAAGGCGTACACGCTCGGCAAGTTCGCCCGGGTCGCGCTCGGCACCTCGCAGATCGACTACAACGGACGGTTCTGCATGTCGTCGGCCGCGGCGGCCGGGAACAAGGCGTTCGGGCTCGACCGGGGGCTGCCGTTCCCCGTCACCGACCTGGACGACTCCGAGGCCGTGGTGCTGGTCGGCGCCAATCCCGCCGAGACGATGCCGCCGCTGATGGGCCACTTCGACCCCGCACGGCTGATCGTCGTCGACCCGCGCCGTACGGCGACCGCGCAGGCCGCGCTGGACGGTGGCGGCATCCACCTGCAGCCTGCTCCCGGTACGGACCTCGCGCTGGCGCTCGGGCTGCTCCATGTCGCGCTGGTGGAGGGCTATTTGGACACCCCGCAGCGCACCGCCTACCGCGCGGAGCGCACCGTGGGGTGGGAGGACGTGCGGCAGTGCGCCGCGCGCTGGTGGCCGGAGCGTACGGAACGGCTGACCGGGGTCGCAGCGGCCGATCTGCGCCGCGCCGCCGCCACGCTGGCCCGCGCCCGGCGCGCCCACATCCTCACCGGACGCGGTGCCGAGCAGCACAGCAAGGGCGTCGACACCGTCTCCGCCTGGATCGATCTCGCCCTCGCACTGGGCCTGCCCGGCACCCCCGGCTCCGGATACGGCTGCCTGACCGGGCAGGGCAACGGGCAAGGCGGCCGGGAACACGGCCAGAAGGCCGACCAGCTGCCCGGCTACCGGCACATCGAGGACCCGGCTGCCCGCGAGCACATGGCCCGGATCTGGGGCGTACCCGCCGAGTCGCTGCCGGGTGCCGGACGCAGCGCCTGGGAACTGCTGGACGCGCTCGGCACGCCGGACGGCCCCGCGGCGCTGCTGGTGATGGGCTCCAACCCGGCCGTCTCCGCGCCGCGGGCACGCCGCGCCGTCGAGCGGCTGCGGGCGCTGGACTTCCTCGTCGTCGCCGACTTCCTCCGCTCGGAGACCGCCGAACTCGCCGACGTGGTGCTGCCGGTGACCATGTGGGCCGAGGAGTCCGGCACCATGACCAATCTGGAGGGCCGCATCCTGCGGCGCCGCGCGGCACAGTCCCCGCCGCCGGGCGTACGGACGGACCTGGAGGTGCTGCACGGGCTGGCCGTGCGGCTGGGCCGCGCCGAGCACGAGTTCCCCGCCGATCCGGCGCCGGTCTTCGACGAACTGCGCCGCGCCTCGGCCGGCGGCACCGCCGACTACGCGGGCGCCGCACCGGAACTGCTGGACGCGGGCGAGGCCGTTTACTGGCCCATACGCAAGAGCCCCAGCGGCGGCACGGACACCGTCGGCACGCCCCGGCTCTTCCTCGACCGGTTCGCGCACCCCGACGGCCGGGCCCGCTTCCTGCCCGTCGAGCACCGGGACGCGGCCGAGCTGCCCGATGCCGAGCACCCGCTGTACGCCACCACCGGGCGGCAGTTGCAGCACTACCAGTCCGGAGCGCAGACCCGCCGGGTGCCCGAACTGCTGGCCTCCGCGCCCGAGCCGTACGTGGAGGTGCACCCGGACACGGCCCGCCGCGCCGGGCTCGCCGACGGGGACACCGCACGGATCGTCTCCCGGCGCGGGGCCGTCCTCGCGCGTACCCGCTGCGTTGCGAGCCTGCGCCCCGACACCGTCTTCCTGCCCTTCCACTTCCCGGGCGACGGGGCCGCCAACGCGCTCACCAACCCCGCGCTCGACCCGGTGAGCCGGATGCCGGAGTTCAAGCTGAGCGCCGTACGGCTGGAGCGCGCCGACGGGCGCGGCGCCGCCGGCCAGAGGGAGGCAGCGTGAACCGGGCACTGAACGTCGTGGTCGTCGGCAACGGAATGGTCGGCGCGCGGCTGCAGGAGGAGACGCTGCGGCGCGACCCTCGGAGCAGGCGGGTGCGGATGACCGTGCTGGGCGCCGAACCGGTCGGCGGCTACAACCGGGTGCTGCTGCCCGGGCTGCTGTCCGGCTCGCTGACGGAGGCCGACCTGGCGCCGGAAGCGCCCGGCGAGAGCCCGCTGGCCACCGGCACCACCGTCACCGGCATCGACCGCGCGGCCCGCACCGTCAGCACCGCCGACGGACGGCAACTCCCGTACGACAGGCTCGTACTGGCCACCGGCGCCGCCACCGCTGTACCCCCGCTGCCCGGGCTGCGTGACGACACGGACGAGGGGAGCGGAGTGCTGTCGCGTGGCGTCACCGCGCTGCGCACGCTCGCCGACGCTCGCCGGCTGCGCCGCCTCGCCGACCGGGCCCGGGCCGTCGGCGCACGGATCGCGGTGCTCGGCGGCGGCGTGCTCGGGCTGGAGGCGGCCCGCGCGCTGGTGGCCCGCGGCGTCGCCGTGACCGTCGTACACCCGGCGCCGCATGTGATGGACCGGCAGCTGGACGCGCCCGCCGGGCGGGTGCTGGGCCGGGCGCTGCGCCGTACCGGCATCGAGCAGCGGCTGGGTGTGATGGCGGTGCGCTGGGAGCCCGGCAAGGGCCTGCACCTGGACGACGGCAGCGTGCTGAACGCCGCCGGGCTGCTGCTGTGCACGGGTGCGCGGCCCGAGACCGGGCTCGCCGAGCAGTGCGGGCTGGACGTGGGCCCGGCCGGGATCGCCGTCGACGACACCCTCACCACCTCCGACCCGGACATCTACGCGCTCGGCGACTGCGCCGACGCCGAACCCGGGCTCATACAGCCCGGCTGGGAACAGGCGGCCGTGCTCGCCGACCGGCTGACCGGCGAGGACCCGTACGCGCGCTACCTCGGCAGCCCGCGGGTGACCCGGCTGAAGGCGGCGGGCATCGAACTGGCCTGCCTGGGCGACCCGTTCGTGGCCGACGACGGTTTCGCGGGACACGCCCCGGCCGGTGGCGGCCCGGCCCGCGACGGCTTCACGGGGGGAGACTTCGCGGACGACGGCGGCCCCGAGGTCCTGCGGCTGGAGGACCCCACCCGCGAGCGCTACGCCAAGCTCGTACTGCACGGCGACCGGGTCACCGGCGCCATCCTGCTCGGGGTGCCCGACGCCGCCGCCGGTCTCGTCCAGCTCTACGACAAGGGCGCCCCGGCCCCCTCCGACCGGCTCGCCCTCATGCTCGGCCGGGCACTGCCGCCCGAGACGGCGGGCGAGACCGGCGAGGCGCTGCCCGACCACGCGATGGTGTGCCGCTGCAACAGCGTCACCAAGGGCGCCCTGCGCTCGGCCTGGTACGACGGCGCCCGCTCGGCCCGCGAACTGGCCGACACCACCCGCGCCACCACGGGCTGCGGCGGCTGCCGCGGCGCCGTCGAGAAGCTCGCCGCATGGCTCGCCGAGACCGACCCGCTCTCCAGCCGTGACACCCCTGCCACGACCGCCCCGAGGTGAACCCCATGACCAACTCGCACTCTGCAGCCCCGCGCAAGCTCGTCGTCGTCGGCCACGGCATGGTCGGCCACCGGCTGGTCGAAGCCCTCGACTCCCGCGACGCGGACCGGCAGTGGGAGATCACCGTGCTCGCCGAGGAGCAGCGCCCCGCCTACGACCGGGTGGCCCTCTCCTCCTGCTTCGACGGTGCCGACGAGAGTGCCCTGCGGCTGCCCGAGCACGACACCGAGCGGATCGACCTGCGGCTGGGCGACCCGGTGACCGGGCTCGACCGCGAGGCGAACGCCGTACTGACCGCGTCCGGCGAGAAGGTGCCGTACGACGCGCTCGTACTGGCCACCGGCTCGCGGCCGTTCGTGCCGCCGCTGCCCGGCTCCACCGCCCCCGGCTGCCTCGTCTACCGCACCCTGGACGACATCGACGCCATCCGCGCCGCGGCGGGCAAGTCCACCACCGGTCGCGGTGTGGTGGTCGGCGGCGGACTGCTCGGCCTGGAGGCCGCCAACGCGCTGCGGCTGCTGGGGCTGACCACCCACGTCGTGGAGATGGCCCCGCATCTGATGGCCGTCCAGCTCGACGAGGGCGGCGGCGCGCTGCTCGGCCGCATGGTGGGCGAGCTGGGCGTGGCCCTGCACACCGGAACCGGCACCAAGCAGGTCGTCACCGACCCGGAGACCGGCGCGGCGAGCGGCGTGGAGCTGACCGACGGCACCTTCCTGGAGACCGATCTGGTGGTCTTCGCCGCAGGCATCAGGCCCCGCGACGAACTCGCCCGCGAGGCAGGGCTGGAGGTGGGGGAGCGCGGCGGCGTCGTCGTGGACGAGACCTGCCGGTCGGTGACCGACCCGCGGGTGTGGGCCGTCGGCGAGGTCGCCTGTATCGAGGGGCGGACCCTCGGCCTGGTCGCGCCCGGGTACGCCATGGCCGAGACGGTCGCCGACCGGCTGCTGGGCGGCGAGGCCGGCTTCCCCGGCGCGGACACCGCGACCCAGCTCAAACTGCTCGGCGTCGGCGTCGCCTCGTTCGGCGACGCGCACGCCACCACGCCGGGCGCGCTGGAGGTCGTCCTCAACGACCCGGTCGCCGCCACCTACGGCAAGCTGGTCGTCTCCGACGACGCCAAGACGCTGCTCGGCGGCATCCTCGTCGGCGACACCTCCGGCTACCCGCTGCTGCGCCCGCTGGTCGGCAGTGCGCTGCCCGCCGACCCGGCGACGCTGCTGGCCCCCGAGTCCGCGGGCGGCGCGGCAGCCGGGGGAGGGGTGGCCGGGCTGCCGGACAGTGCGCAGATCTGCAGCTGCCACGCCGTCACCAAGGGCGCGCTGACCGAGGCCATCACCGAACAGGGCTGCGCCGACGTCCCCGCACTCAAGTCCTGCACCAAGGCCGGTACCGGCTGCGGCTCGTGCGTACCCGCGCTCAAGCAGATACTCGAAGCGGCGGGCGTCGAGCAGTCCAAGGCGCTGTGCGAGCACTTCGACCACTCGCGGGCCGAGCTGTTCGAGATCGTCGCGGCCACCGGTATCACCACCTTCTCGCAGCTGGTGGCCGAGCACGGGCGCGGGCGCGGCTGCGACGTGTGCAAGCCCGCCGTCGCCGCGATCCTCGCCTCCCGCGACAGCGGCACCCACATCCTGGACGGCGAACGCGGCGGCCTCCAGGACACCAACGACCGCTACCTGGCCAATATGCAGCGCAACGGCACCTACTCCGTCGTGCCCCGCGTCCCCGGCGGCGAGATCACCCCGGCCCGCCTCATCGTGCTCGGCGAGGTGGCCCGCGACTTCGACCTCTACACCAAGATCACCGGCGGGCAGCGCATCGACCTGTTCGGCGCCCGCCTCGAACAGCTCCCCGCCATCTGGCGCCGGCTCACCGACGCCGGCTTCGAGTCCGGGCACGCCTACGGCAAGGCCGTCCGTACGGTGAAGTCCTGTGTGGGCTCCACCTGGTGCCGCTACGGCGTCCAGGACTCGGTCGGCCTTGCCATCGAACTGGAGCTGCGCTACCGGGGGCTGCGCGCCCCGCACAAGCTCAAGGCGGGCGTCTCCGGCTGCGCCCGCGAGTGCGCCGAGGCCCGCAGCAAGGACTTCGGCATCATCGCCACCGAGCAGGGCTGGAACCTCTACGTGGGCGGCAACGGCGGCTTCACCCCCCGCCATGCCGAACTCCTCGCGTCCGACCTGGACCACGAGACGCTCGTCCGCACCATCGACCGCTTCCTGATGTTCTACATCCGCACCGCCGACCGCCTCCAGCGCACCGCCGCCTGGCTCGAAGCCCTCGAAGGCGGCCTCGACCACCTGCGGGCCGTGATCATGGACGACTCGCTCGGCATCTGCGACGAACTCGACGCGGCCATGGAACGGCACGTCGCCGACTACCACGACGAGTGGCGCGGCGTCCTGGAGGACCCCGAGAAGCTGGCTCGCTTCACCTCCTTCGTCAACGCCCCCGAGACCCCCGACCCGGCGATCTCCTTCGCCGTCGAGCGGGAGCAGCCGGTCCCGGTGCCCGGCCCGGTGGCCCTCGGCATGCCGAAGATGCCCGCCGCCGAGGGCGTGAGCGCCCGATGAGCAGCCTTGCCCGTACGAGCCGAAAGGTGACCGCCATGACGACCGCCATGCCCACCAGCCCCACGACCGACCGGGCCGACTGGTCCGCCGTCTGCCCGCTGGAGGTCCTCCCCGTCGAGCAGGGCCGCGCGGCACTGCTGCCGGACGGCAGCGCGGTCGCCCTCTTCCGGCTGCACACCGGCGAGATCTACGCGGTCGGGAATCTGGACCCCTTCAGCGGGGCACCCGTCATCTGCCACGGGATCGTCGGCGACCGGAACGGCGTCCCCGTCGTCACCGGGCCGCTGGGCAAGGAGACCTTCGAGCTGGCGACCGGCCGCTGCCTGGACGACGAGGCCGTCCGGCTCCCCGTCCACGAAGTGCGGCTGACCGGCCGAGTGATCGAGGTCTCGGCCCCGCGAAACACGGTGGAAACGCTGGTCGGGGGACGATGAACAGCACGAAGCCCCCACGTGAGGACTGAGAGGAGACGCGGTGTCGGCACCTGACCCGTCGCGGAGCCGTACGGGATCCGTTCCCCCGCTGGCGGGGTTCACCGTCGCGGTCACTGCAGCGCGCCGGGCCGAGGAGCTGGGTGCGCTGCTGGAGCGGCGCGGCGCCGAGGTCGTCCACGCGCCCGCCCTGCGCATCGTCCCCCTCGCGGACGACGTCGAACTGCGGGACGCCACCAAGGAGCTGGTGACCCGCCCGCCGGACGTGACCGTCGCCACCACCGGCATCGGCTTCCGCGGCTGGATGGAGGCCGCGGACGGCTGGGGCGAGGGCGAGGCCCTGCGCAGCGCCCTCGCGGTCGGCGAACTGCTGGCCCGCGGCCCCAAGGCGTGCGGCGCGCTCCGTGCCGCGGGCCTGCGGGAAGCCTGGTCTCCGGCCTCGGAGTCCTCCACCGAGGTCCTCGAACGCCTGCTGGCCCGCGACGACCTGGACGGGCTGCGGATCGCCGTCCAGCTGCACGGCGAACCGCTGCGGGACTTCATCGACGCGCTGCGCGGCGCCGGTTCCGAGGTGGTACCGGTGCCCGTCTACCGGTGGACGGGCCCGGTCGACCCCGGCCCTCTCGACCGGCTCATCGACGCCGTACTGGGCGGCGGCGTGGACGCCCTCACCTTCACCAGCGCCCTGGCCGCCGCCGGGCTCTACGCCCGCGCGGAAGAAGGCGGCCTCACCGAGGAACTGACCCGGGCGCTGCGCGGCCGCACCCAGGTCGCCTGCGTCGGCCCCGTCACGGCCGCGCCGCTGCTCGCCCGGGACATCCCCGCCTACTGGCCGGAGCGGTTCCGGGTCGGCGCCCTCGTCCGGCTGCTGTGCGAACGGCTGCCCGCCACCGCGCCCACGCTGCCCGCCGCCGGGCACATGCTGGAGGTACGCGGCACCGCGGCGCTGCTCGACGGCGAGCTGCGGCCCGTCAGCCCCGGGCCGATGGCCATCCTGCGGGCCCTGGCCCGCCACCCGGGCCAGGTGATGTCCTGTGCCGACCTGCTGCCCTATCTGCCCGGCGGCGGCACCG
Source organism: Streptomyces sp. 8N114 (assembly GCF_052245835.1). Classification (NCBI taxonomy): domain Bacteria; kingdom Bacillati; phylum Actinomycetota; class Actinomycetes; order Kitasatosporales; family Streptomycetaceae; genus Streptomyces; species Streptomyces sp. 8N114. Next base: position 311,533 of record NZ_JBQQBT010000005.1, read on the forward strand.
ACGAGCACGCCGTCGAAGCCGCCGTCGCCCGGCTGCGCACCTCACTGGGCGTCTCCTCCGTCGTGCAGACCGTCACCAAGCGCGGCTATCGCATCGCCCTCGACCCGGCGTCGGTCTCGTCGGTCTGCGAGGCCGACGCATGACGGTGCTGCTCGTGGCGCACGGCACCCGGCGCCCCGCGGGTGCGCGCACCGTGCGGGAGCTGGCCGACGGGGTCGCCGCCCGGCTGGGGCAGCCGGTCACCGTCGCCTACGCGGACGTACGGGGGCCGACCGTCGCTGAGGCCCTCGCCGCGCTGCCCGGCCCCGTCACTCTGATCCCCGCCTTCCTCGCCTCCGGCTACCACGTGCGGGCCGACATACCCGCGCAGGTCGCCGCCGCCGGGAGGGCTGCCGATGTGACGATGACCCCCGCTCTGGGCGCCGACCCCGCGCTGCTGGCAGCCCTCGTCGACCGGCTCGCCGAGGCGGGGGTACGGGAGGGGGATGCCGTGGTGCTGGCCGCCGCCGGGTCCTCCGACGCGGGGGCCCGCGCCGAGGCCCACGCCATGGCCCGCCGTCTCGGCCGCCTTCTGCGGGGCCCGGTTCCCGTCGCCTGGGCCGCCACCGCGGAGCCCGCCGTCGCGGAGGAAGTGGCTCGTCTGCGGAGTGCCGGCGCCGCGCGTGTTGCCGTCGCCACCTGGTTGTTGGCGCCCGGCTTGTTCGCCGACCGGCTCCAGGCCGCCGGCGCCGATGCCGTGGCCGCGCCGTTGGGGGCGCACCCGGCTGTGACGGCCACCCTCGCCGGGAGGGCCCTCACCTGGGTCGGCGCCGCGGCCGGTTGAGGGGCCCGGCCGGAGCGCAGAGGGGAGGCCCGTCCACATGGTGGACGGACCAATGCTGGGGCCGCAACGGCTGTGGCATACTCCCTCGCAGGTCACGAGCGACAGCGACAAAGGCCCCGGCCCGCTGTCCGGCAACCCTCCGTCCGTGGCGGGGTGCCCCGGGTGATGACCAGGCCGTAGGACAGCAAGGTCTACGGCAAGCGCGGATCCCTCTCCGCCAGGGGTCCTGGTCTACGAGGGAGCCTTCTGTGAGCAAGCGAATGCGCTAGGGCCGAAGGGCGGCACTTCTCCCCGCCCCGGCCCTCCCACTGTTCCGCCGTCAGGCGACCAGTACACACGCGACCAGCGAACACGGCACTGCCATGCCGTGATTCCCCTTGCCACTCACTTCTTCACCTTGCCCGGAGTCTGCTATGTCGTCCACCGCCACTTTTGCCCCCTCTTGTACCCCCTCCCACAGTGACGAGGCCCTCCCCGTGCTGGGCCGCGACGTCCAGGTACCGCTCGTCACCGGGGGCGAAGCCCCCTACGCGGCGCTGGACTACGCGGCAAGCGCCCCCGCGCTGCAGCGCGTATGGGACGACGTGGCGGCGTACGCGCCGTACTACGGCAGCGTGCACCGCGGCGCCGGCTACCTCTCCCAGCTGTCGACGGAACTGTTCGAGCAGAGCAGGCAGACCGTCGCCGAGTTCCTCGGCTGCCGCGAGGGCGACCAGGTCGTCTTCACCCGGGCGACGACCGACTCCCTCAACCTCCTTGCGGCGGCACTTCCCAAGGGCACCAGGGTGTTCGTGTTCGAGACCGAGCACCACGCCTCCCTCCTTCCGTGGCGGGCGCACGATGTGACGTATCTGGACGCGCCCCGCTCGCCCGAACGGGCCGTCGCCACACTGGAGTCGGCGCTGCACGCGGCGCCCGCCGGGCCGAAGCTGGTCTGCGTGACGGGCGCCTCGAACGTCACCGGCGAGGTGTGGCCGGTGCGCGAGCTGGCCCGCGCCGCGCACCGGCACGGCGCGCGGCTGGTACTGGACGCGGCGCAGCTCGCCCCGCACCGCCCCGTCAGCCTGACGGAACTGGAGGCGGACTGGGTGGCGTTCTCCGGGCACAAGCTGTACGCGCCCTTCGGTGCGGGCGTGCTGGCCGGCCGCGCCGACTGGCTGCGCGCTGCGGAGCCGTATCTGGCGGGTGGCGGCGCGAGCCGCCGCGTGACCCGCAGCGCGGACGGCACCGTAGAGGTGGAGTGGCAGCACAACGAGGCCCGGCACGAGGCGGGCTCGCCCAACGTGATCGGCGCGTACGCCATCGCGTCCGCCTGCCGGGCGCTGACCGAGGCCGGGTTCGACCGCCTCGTCGCCCGCGAGGAGGAGCTGCTGGGCCGGCTCCGTACCGGCCTGGCCGACGTCCCCGAGGTGAAGGTCCTCTCCCTCTTCGGGGAGGACGCCGACCGGGTCGGCGTGGTCTCCTTCGTCGTCGAGGGCTGGAACAGCTCGCACTTCGCGGCGGCGCTCTCCGCCGAGTACGGGATCGGCGTCCGCGACGGCCTCTTCTGCGCCCACCCGCTGCTCCGTACTCTCCTCGGGCAGGAGGGCGACACCCCCGGCGAGTGCGGAGCGCCCGAGGCAGCGCCCGGCGAGCGGTCACTCAACGCGGTCCGCGTCAGCTTCGGCGCCGGGACGCCGGACGAGCACGTGGACCGGTTCGTGGCCGCCGTACGGGAGTTGGTGCGGGACGGCGCGCGCTGGACCTACCGTACGGAGGACGGCCGCTGCGTCCCGGAGACACCCGGGCACGCCGGGAGCTGAGCTCAGTACGCCACCGTGAACCGCGCCCGGTGGTGCTTGGGCCGCTCCGCCTCGTCGATCAGAGCCACGGCGAAATCCTCCATGGAGATCGCGGAGCGGCCCTCGCCGTCCAGCAGCAGTTCGTCGGCGCCGACCCGGTAACGGCCCGTGCGCCGTCCCGGTTCCAGCAGCGCGGGCGGGCTGACGTACGCCCAGTCCAGCTGGTCGGGGGCGTGCCGGAGGCAGAGTGCGTACTGCTCGTTGCACGCCTCGGCGATGGGGCGCCACTCCTCGGGAACGTAGCGCGGGTCCTCGCTCACCCGGGTCCGGCCCTCGGTGCCGGGCACGGTGAGGCTGCCCGCGCCGCCGACGAGCAGCAGCCGCACGCCGGTACGCCCCAGCCCGGTCAGCAGGCCGCGTGCGGCGAGCGGCAGCCCGCTCTCGTTGCCGGGCGCGGGGCGGGTTGCGCTGATGACCAGGTCCTGGCCGTCGCTGAGGGCCGCGACGTCCCCGGCGTTGGCGGCGTCGCCCACCCGGTGACCGGCGTCCGGGTGCAGGGCGGGAAAGCGCACCGGGTCACGGACGACGGCCGTGGCCTCGTGGCCGCGCGAGAGGGCCTCGGTGACGACCCGGCTGCCGACGTTCCCTGCCGCGCCGAAGACGACTATGCGCATGGTGTTCAACTCCTGGGATGCGGTGGTGCTTTGGGTGCCTTATCGATAAGTCGGTTGGACGATGTGTGGTCAGTTGGTGGCGGTGCGGCGGGTGGTGGCGACCCGTTCCAGTCCCCACACCGCCAGCGCACCGGCCGCCAGCCCTGCTCCCAGCAGGCACACCCCGCTCCAGCCCGCGTGCGTCCACACCACGGCGGTCAGCGCCGAGCCGGTGGCGCCGCCGATGAAGAAGCTGGTCATGAAGACGGAGTTGAGGCGGTTACGGGCCTCGGGGCGCAGCGCGTACAGCACCGTCTGGCTGCTGTTGAGCACGGCCTGTTGGCCGACGTTCAGCGCGACGATGCCCAACGACAGCCACAGCAGGGAGCGTTCACCTGCCAGGAGCAGCAGCCAGCCGCCGCCGAGCAGGACGATGCCGGATCCGGTCACGTACTGCACGAATCCGCGGTCGTTCAGCCTCCCGGCGAAAGTCATCGCCAGTACACCGATGGCCCCGAGCAGTCCGAAGAGGCCGATCGCTCCCTCCGACCAGTTGAAGGGCGGCCGGGCCAGCAGGAAGGTGAGCGCGGTGAGCTGCACGCTGTACGAGGCGAGGGAGAGGCCGCCGAGCACCGCGCGGCGGCGCAGCAGGGGTTCTTCGCGCAGCAGGGCCAGGGCGGAGCGCAGCAGCGCGGGGTAGGACAGCTGGGCTGTGGACCGTACGCGCGGCAGACAGCGGTGCAGCGCTACGGCCATCACGGCGACGGGTATCGCGCTGGCCCAGTACACGGTGCGCCATCCGCCGAGCCCGGCCAGCGCGCCGGAGACGGTGCGGGCGAGCAGTCCGCCCAGCAGCACCCCGGACATCACGGTGGCCACGGCCCGCCCGCGCGCCTCGTCCGGGACGAGGGCCGCCGCGTAGCCGACGACGACCTGCGCGCCGACTGCCGTCAGCGCCACGGCCACGGTGCCCGCCAGCAGTAGCGGGCCGTTGGGCGCGGCGGCCGTCAGCGCGAGGAAGAGCGCGGTCGCCGCCAGCAGCCCGACCGCGAGGCGGCGCCGGTCGAGCACGTCCCCGAGCGGGACGATCAGCAGCAGGCCGAGCGCGTATCCGGCCTGTGAGGCGGTCACCAGCAGGCCCGCGAGGGTGGTGCCGATGTGCAGATCGCGGGTGATGAGGTCGAGGAGGGGCTGGGCGAAGTAGTTGCCCGCGCAGGAGAGTCCGGTGGCGACCGCCATCAGGAGCAGCAGCCTGCGGCTGGGCGCGGCGACTCCGGCTGCGGGGTCGGCCTCGGCGGGCCTCGAGGGCCGGGCGTCGGCAGCGGTTTCGGTCATGCGTTCAGGCTGCGGCCGGAGAGGTCGATGAGTCCAACGCATCCTTGTCATGTGAGCAATCGCAGAACGCGATCGATGGGCCTACGCTGAGCAGCATGGAACTCCAGCAGCTGCGCTACGTCGTCGCCGTCGCCGAGACCGGCGGCTTCACCCGTGCCGCCGAGCGCTGCCATGTCGTCCAGTCCGCGCTCAGCCACCAGATCGCCAAGCTGGAGAAGGAGTTGGGCGCCCGGCTGTTCGACCGTACGAGCCGCCGGGTGGCGCTCACCCCCGCCGGTGAGGCGTTCCTCCCCGCTGCCCGGCAGTCCCTGGAGGCCGCCGAGCGTGCCGCCGCCGAGGTCGCGGCGGCCACCGGCGAGATCCGCGGCACCCTCGCCCTCGGCGCGATCAGCACCATTGCCTCCGTCGACCTGCCGCGGCTGCTCCGCGACTTCCACAACCGCTATCCGCAGGTGCGCATCAGCATGACCGCCGGCCGCAGCGAGCTGCTGGTCGAGGAAGTCCGCCGCGGCACCCTCGACCTGGCGTTCCTCGGCGTCACCCCGGCCTTCCGCGCGAAGGGCGTCCGGTCCCGCACCCTGGTGCGGGACCGCCATGTCGTCATGGTCGCCCCCGACCACCCCCTCGCGGCGGAGGGTACGCAGGGCCCGCTGGAGCTGGCGCGGCTGGCCGAGGAGACCTTCGTCGACTTCGCCGCGGGCAGCCACGCCCGGGCCCAGACGGAGGAGATCTTCGCCGCGGCCGGACTGCACCGTGATGTCGCCTTCGAGGTCTCCCACTGGGAGTTCCTCGCGGGCCTCGTCCGCAACGGCATGGGCATCGCCCTCCTCCCCTCCGCCTTCGTCTCCCAGCTCTCCGGCCTGCGCGTCCTCCCCGTCCACGAAGGCCCCCAACGCGAGGAGCGCCTGGTCTGGAGCGCCACCCGCCTCACCCCGGCGGGGGCCGCGTTTCTGCGGGAGCTGGGGGTGGGGGAGGGAGAGGGGGACGCGGAGGAGTGAGGGCCACGGGCGGGTGCGGGGCCGGTGATCCGGAGCTGCGGGCCGGCTAGGCGCGTAGGACGCCGACTCGGGAGGCGAGGCCGCGCAGGTCGGGTGTCGTACGCCCCGAGAGCAGCAGGCCGGAGACGAGGGCTTGGACGGTGGGGCGTGTGTGTGTCTGCGGGGCGCAGCGACGAGCGGGCCTCGGGTGTCTAGAGCACCGGCGGGCGGCCAAGGCGGGTCATGTGCCAGACCGTGGCCCACCGCATCGGCCGCCGTGGTGGACACGACGTGCGCACGCCCTCGGCGAATCCTCCGAACCAGGCGCGGAGCCCGCCCCACGAGCGGGTCCGGGCCAGGGTGAGAAGGGTCCAGGCACCGAGGTAGGCGGGGACGAGCGGCGCGGGCAGGTGGCGTTTGGCCAGCCACACCCGGTTCCGGGCGACCATGCGGTGGAAGACCGCGTGCCGGGTCGGCGATGTCCACGGGTGCTGGAGCACCAAGGCGGGCTCGTAGAGCACCTTCCATCCCGCATCCAGGGCGCGCCAGGCCAGGTCGGTCTCCTCGTGGGCGTAGAAGAACGCGTCCGGCCAGCCACCGGTCTGCTTCAGCATCCTCGATGAGAGGGCGTGTCCACCGCCGAGGAAGGTGGTGACCAGACCGCCGCGCATCGGGTCACCGGCCCGCAGCCGCGGCACATGGCGCCGCTGGGTACGGCCGCGCTCGTCGCGGATCCGGAAGCTGACGATGCCCAGCCGCTCGTCCTGGTCGTACAGGGTGGCCAGGCGGGTGAAGACATCGCGGCTGATCAGCAGACCGTCATCGTCCAGATCCACCACCACATCGACGTCCCCGAACTCCGCCAGGCGGGCGAGAGCCGCGTTCCGGCCGCCGGCCACGCCCAGGTTCTCCGGCAGTTCGAGGGCGGTCACCCAGTCCGGGAGCGCGGGCAGTGGCGCCCCGTTCCCGACCACCACCACCCGCTGCGCAGGCGTCTCCTGCTCGGCGACCGACTCCAGCAGCTCCATCAGTTCGGCTGGTCGGTTGCCCATCGTCAAGATGGCGACTCCGATGCGCGGACTACTCACAGGTGAACGCTCCGTTCCTCCGGGACTGACGCAGATGCTAACGATCCGGACAGCGGGGCCGACCGCAAGAGAGGTCTTCATGCCCCAACTACGTATCGGCGATTGCCTCAGTTCACCCAGGGCCGGGATGCTTGCCGACACCCCGTATGCCGACCTGGACGACGCCGAGTTGGCTGACTTCCTGGCGGCATGGGGGGACTGGCACTGCCGAGCCCTCGCACGGCTTCCGCACTCTCACCGCATCCACCCCCAGCCCAGCGTGGCTTGCGTTCGAGCGCACTCGAAGTGGTGGGATCCGCTGGAACGGTTCGGGGCCGGTGATCCGGAGCCGTGCCGTTCCACTGTCCGTCCGCCTTCGCGTCTCTTGGAGGAGCCATGAGCGACTCGCCCGTCACGCTGATCACAGGGGGCTCCGCCGGTATCGGGGCCGCGGCAGCACGCCGTCTGCTGGAGCTCGGTCACCGCGTGACCGTCACCGGACGCGACGAGCAGCGGCTGGCGCGGTTCGCGAAGGACGTCGGGGAGCCCGAAGGGCTGCTGGCGGTGGCCGGTGACGCTGCCGACCACACGGCGGTCCAGGCCGCCGTGGACGCCACCGTCGAACGGTTCGGGCGGCTGGACAACGCCGTGGCGAACGCGGGGTTCGCCACTGACGGCACCGTGGTCGAGGGCGACCCCGCGGGCTGGCGGGACATGGTCCTCACCAACGTCCTCGGCCCGGCCCTCCTGGTCCGGGTGGCCACGGAGCAACTGCGGGCCACCCGGGGGCGGATCGTCCTGGTCGGCAGCGTCGCCGGTTTCATCCCCACGGTGGCAACCTGTACGCGGCGACCAAGTGGGCGGTCACCGGGCTCGCCGAGAGCACGCGCCGCGCGGTCACCGGGGACGGTGTCGGGGTGACCCTGATCGCTCCGGGACGGGTCGATACCCCGTTCTGGGACGGCCGGGGCGGCGCCCCGGACGGCCCGATGCTGACTGCCGAGCAGGTTGCCGAGTCCATCGCGTGGGCACTCGGTCAGCCGGAGGGCGTGGACGTCAACACCGTCGTGGTCCGCCCGGTGGGCCAGCCCAACTGACGAGGTCCTGACGTCAGGCGGGGCGGCACGGCTGGCGCAGCAGCGTCCGCATCTTCGCGGGGTCGGTCTCCGCCACGTCCGACAGATAGATCTCGTGATGCAGCCCGTTCGGCACGAGGCCACGCTCCCTCATGTACCGGTCCATGCGGGCGAGGGAGGCCGGTTCGTCGGCGTAGGGCCCGTGGTGGACCAGCTGTACGCAGCGGCCCTCGGTGAAGGTCACCAGCTGTACCCGGTCGACTGCCGCTCCGGAGGGGCGCGCCGCCTCCCGGGCCTGATCGACGAGCGCGGGGTCCAGCTCGTCCGGCAGCCGCAGGAAGAGGTGCCAGCGCCACAGCGCCCGCTCCACCTCCAGCGGCGGGCGCGGGTCCTCCACCCACCACCGGCCCTCCAGCGGTACCGGCCCGGCGCCCGGCAGCGCACCGGCGACGGAGTACAGGGCACGTACGCAGATCCCGTACTCCTCCCCGCCGGGCTCTCCCTGCCCGGTGACGCCCAGACCGCGCACGGGGCCGTACTCGGCCGAGCCGGGCTCGTCGTCGGCGGTGTACCAGGAAGCGGTATCGGTCTTCACGCTGTCTCCTTCGTCTCTCCCACCGGGACCATCAGCCGGGTGACGAGCTGGTCGGGCGGGGTGGTGGCGGGGTCGTTGACATAGACCTCCCGCAGCGGCCCGGCGAGGTCGTGCCCGCGCTCGGCGCACCAGGCCAGCAGGGCGTGCGCGGTCAGCGAGACCTGCGCGTACGGGCCGAGATGCGTGGCGCAGGCGAACACCCCGCCGGGCAGCAGATCGACGGCCGTGGACTCCGGCGCGCGGACCCCGTCGTCCAGCGCAGCGGCGACCGCGACGGGAACCTGCTCGTCCATGTCGAGGGGGAAGAGCCCGGTGAGCCGGGGAGGGCGAGCGCTGTCGAGCAGCGGCAGCAGCCGGGCCACACAGTGGGAGGTGGCCCGGCCGATGTCGTACGGCGAGGTGGCGAGGTCCCGTACCAGGGCGACGCGCTGCGGGCTCTCCTCGCGGAGCGCGACGTGGGCGGTCTCGGCGCTGGGCAGTCCCCGTTCCAGGATCCGCTCCAGTGCGGCGAGGCTGTGCTGCCGCCGGGCCAGCTCCTCGTCGAGCCGGTCGCGGACGGCGGCCAGCGCGCCGGTGGCCTCGGGCTTCCCGCGCAGCACCTCCGCCACGACGGGCAGCGGCACATCGAGGGAGCGCAGCAGCCCGACGGTCAGCGCGTCGCGGGCCTGCCCGGCGCGGTAGTAGCGGTATCCGGTGGCGGGGTCCACCCGGGCGGGCGGCAGCAGGCCGAGGTCGGCGTAGTGCCGCAGCTGTTTGACGCTGAGCCGGGCCAGGCGGGCGAACTGTCCGATGGACAGCAGGTGGTCGTCGTTCACGGGGACAACGATGGACTCTCCCAGGGAGGGAGAGTCCACCCCGGCGTGCCGTTGTCTCAACGGAACTCGTGCACGACCTCGATCTGCCCGACGATGTGCGCGTTGAACTCCGCCAGCTCCTCGGCCGGGACCCACAGTTCGAGGATGGTCTCCCCGCCGGCCTGCTGTACCGGATACCGGCGGAGGAATTCCGCGTCCACCTCGAAGCGCGTGACGTACCCCGCACCGTCGTGCTTGACGTTCCAGTCGCGGGCGATCCGGATGGCGTAGTCCTCGTTCAGGACCGGATAGAAGATCGGCTGCTCCGGCAGCCGCGGCGGCCAGGCCCGCCACTCCAGCTCCCGTACCAGCTCCAGCTCCGTCGGCCCGGTGGGCCGCCACAGTGTGGTCGTCGCAACCTGCCCCGTGCTCATGCCCCCACGCTATCGGCCCCGCTGGGGTGCCGCTGCGCGGGGAGCCTGGTGCCCAGCAGCACCATGCGGACGGCGTGTTCGGTGGCGTCGGCAAGGTGGAGGGGGGCCAGCGTGAGGGCGTCGGAGAGGGTGAGCGGGGCGGGGAGGATGGAGCGGTAGGCGTCGATGCCGGTGGCGCGGGTCTCGTCGGCACCCTCGCCGAGGGTGCCGGCCAGGGCCAGTACGGGCTTGCCGAACTCCTTGGCGCGGCGGGCCACTTCGGCGGGCACCTTGCCGCGTGCGGTCTGCCGGTCCAGGGAGCCTTCGGCGGTCAGTACGAGGTCGGCGCGGGAGAGCCGGGCGTCCAGGTCGAGGTGGTCGAGCAGCACCTCGAAGCGGGGCAGCAGCCGGGTGCCGAGCGCGGCCAGACCGGCGCCGAGACCGCCGGATGCGCCTGTTCCGGGTCCGGTGCGCAGATCGACTGCCGCTGTGCTCCGGCTCATGTCCCGCCGCAGCACCGCCGCCCACCGCTCCAGCGCCGCCGCCAGCGACCGGACCTGGGCAGGCGTCGCGCCCTTCTGCGGGCCGAAGACCCGGGCGACACCCGACGGCCCGCAAAGGAGGTTGAACGGGTTGCAGGCGGCCATGAGTTCGGTCTCCGCCAGCCGCGGGTCGAGGCCCGACGGGTCGATCCGGTCCAGCGACGCCAGAGCGTCTCCGCCGCGCGGCAGCTCCACCCCGTCGGCGTCCAGCAGCCGCGCGCCGAGGGCCTGGAGCGCTCCGGCACCACCGTCCGAGGTGCCCGAATCGCCGCACCCCACGATCACCCGGCGAACCCCCGCGTCCAGCGCCGCACGGATCAGCTCCCCGACGCCGTACGTGGTCGTCGACCCCGGATCGCGGCGGTCGGCCGGAACCAGGGAGAGACCCGCGACCGCCGCCATCTCCACCACAGCCGTGGGACGTGCGCGGAACGTACCGGCCCCGCCCAGCAGCGCGAAGTGGGTCGGCACCGGCTCGCCCACCGGCCCGGTCGCCGTACGGTGCACCAGCCGGCCACCGGTCGCCAGGGCCAGCGCCTCGGCCGTGCCCTCGCCGCCGTCCACCAGCGGTATCAGGTCGAGTGCGGCCTGCGGGGCGACCCGCCGGACGCCCTCGGCCATGGCCTCGGCGGCCTGCCGCGCGGAGAGGGACTCCTTGAATCCGCTGGGTGCGAGAACGAAGTGGAAGGGCATCCGGATCTCCTGTGAAGAGCGCAGAGTGAGAGAGCGACGAAGGAAAGGCGGGGGCGGTACGGCTCAGCGCACGGGAACGCCGAGCAGTGGCCAGACCGCCAGCGCGAACAGCAGGACGAGCAGCGCCGTCAGCGGCGCGAGTACGGCGGACAGCCGCAGCAGGTCGCCCGGCGTGTAGGTGGGGGTTCCGGGCACGTCCGCGAAGAGGGCCACGGGCTTCGCCGAGGCGGGGAGCGTGTGGCAGAAGCCGGCCGCCGCGGTGGAGGCGAGCGCGGCCGACACTGGATTGACGTCCGCGCTTGCCGCAGCGGCGACCACGAGCGGCACCAGCACACTGGAGCGGGCCGACCGTGACTGGAGCAGCAGATGTGCCCCCGTACTCACGACCACGACAGCCGCGAGGAACGCCCACGGCGGTACGGCGTCACCTCCGGGCAGCCCGCTGACCAGCCACGCGGCGGCGCCCGAGGCCGACAACGCGACGCCCATCGCCATCGTCGCCGCCATGAACAGCAGCAGCGACCACGGCACCGTCTTCAGCGCGTCCTTCAGCCCGACCGTGCCCAGCGCGGGCGAGGCGGCGACGACCGCGCCGATCAGCGCGACCAGCGCGGGCGACACCCCGTGCAGCGGCTCCGCGCACCACAGGACGACGACCGTGACGAGCAGCAGCGCCGAGCGGGCCTCCGGCGGCGACAGCGGTCCGGTGACCTGGGTCGTGGAGTGCTGCTGGATGTCCTCGACGGTGACGCGGACACCGTCACGCCGGTCGGCCCGCCGCGTGGTGGTCAGCAGCACCACCTCGGCCGCCAGATGCGAGGAGGCGACGGCCAGCGGCAGGCCCAGCAGCAGCCACTGGGTGAAGCCGATGTGCCGGCCCGTCGACTCCCACAGCACGCTCACGGTGATCAGATGTGCGCCCGCGCCGATCAGTGTCGCCACGGCGGACAGCAGGATTACGGTGGGGAAGAGCAGCGCGAGCATCACCACCAGCCGCTTGCGTTCCCGCAGGACGGCGGCGAGCGCGAGGAAGACGGGCAGCGCCAGCGCGGCCCGGCCCGAGGTGGCGGGTATCGCGAACGCGCTCACCACCAGTGCCGCGGTCGTCAGATGAACGAGCTGCCGCACCGACCGCGCGCCGCTGACCAGGAAGGCGGCTGCCCGGGCCGCCAGGCCCGTACGCGCGACCGCTGCCGCGAGGACGAACGCGCAGATGAGCAGCCAGACCGTGGCGTCGCCGAGGGTGCCGAACAGCGTGTCGGAGCTGATCACCCCGGTCACGGCCAGCGCCAGCCCGCCGCCGAGCGCGACGTAGGTGTCGTCGATCGGGGTACCGATCCACGCGCACGTCGTCAGGGCGAAGACGGCCAGCGTCACGCGCGCGTCCCCGCTCAGCCCGGGGAAGTTCCCGGGCACGGCGAGCAGCGCGCACAGGCTCAACGCGAGGCACAGGACGCAGAGGGAGGCGGGGGAGAGGGCCTTCCGGGCGGGCGGTGTCGTGACGGACGGTGTCATGCGGACGAGTCTTCGGGCCGGCGGTGAGCCCTCGATGAGCGTGTGATGAAGGGGATTTCATCCCGTCCTGCCGCTCAGGGCAGCCGGTACCCCATCCCCCGCACCGTCTCCACCCGCTCGGCGCCCAGCTTCTTGCGGAGGGCCCGCACGTACACATCCACGATGTTGGAGCCGGGGTCGAAGTCGTAGCCCCACACGTGCGAGAGGATCTGCTCCCGGGAGAGCACCTGCCCCGGGTGCCGCAGGAACAGCTCCAGCAGGACGAACTCCCGCGCCGTCAGGTCCACCGTCCTGCTGCCCGCCCGGGCCCGCCGGGTGCGCAGGTCCAGCGACAGCTCGCCGCTGCGCAGCACCGTGGTCTCCGGTTCGCGTGCCGCCGTGCGCAGCCGCAGCCGTACGCGGGCCAGCAGCTCCTCGAAGCGGAACGGCTTGGTCATCCAGTCGTCGGCGCCGCCCTCCAGCCCTGCGACCGTGTCACGTACCGAGTCCCGTGCGGTCAGCACGATCACCGGCACCGTCATCCGGGCCTCGCGCAGCTGCCGCAGCACCGTGAAACCGTCCCGGCCCGGCAGTCCGATGTCGAGGATGATCAGGTCGAAACCGCCGGTGTGGGCGTAGTCGTACGCGGTGTCCCCGTCGGTGGCGACCGTCGTGGTGAAGCCGCTGGCGCGCAGCCCCTTCTCCACGAAAGCGGCGATCCGCTCCTCGTCCTCCACGATCAGCACCCGCGTCATCCGTCTTCCTCCTCCTGCTCCACCTGGGCAGCCCCCGACTCGGGCAGGACGAGCACGAAAGTGGCCCCGCCACCCGCCGTGGACCGCAGCTCCACCCGGCCACCGGGATGGCCCTCCGCTATGGCCTTCACGATCGCGAGCCCGAGCCCGGCGCCGCTGCCGCGCGCGCCGCGCCGGGCCGTGCCCCTGCGGAAGCGTTCGAAGATCAGCTCGGCGTCCGTCTCGCTGACGCCGGGTCCGCCGTCGGCGACGTACAGCTCCACCGCGCGCCGGGTGACGGAGCGCCGGGAGCCGATGTGGACGGCCGTGCCCCGCGCCGTGTGCTGGACGGCGTTCTGCGCCAGCTGCACCATCGCCTGGGTGACGCGCTGCGCATCGAGCCGCACCGTGCCCTCGGCCACCTCGGCGAGCTGCCACGCGCGCTCGCCCAGAGCGCGTGCCTTGACGAAGACATCGGCCGTCAGCTCGGCGAGTTCCACGGGTTCGGGGGTGACGAAGTCCGGCCGCTCGGCTTTCGCGAGGAGCAGCAGGTCCTCCACGATGCGGCTCATCCGGTCCAGCTCGTCGGTGACGACCCGGACGGTCTCCTCGCGCTCCTGGGGCCCGTCCCCCATCAGCTCCAGATGCCCCCGCACGATGGTGATCGGGGTGCGCAGCTCGTGCCCGGCGTCGTCCACGAACTGCCGCTGTGCCGCGAATGCGCGCTCCAGCCGGTCCAGCATGGCGTTGAAGGTCTCGGCGAGCGCCGAGATGTCGTCCCGGCCGCGTACCGGGATGCGCCGGGTCAGATCCTGTTCGGTCAACTGCGCGGCAGTCGTCCGTACCAGCCGTACGGGAGCCAGGATGCGGCCCGCGACGGCCCAGCCTATGCCGCACGTCAGCAGCAGTGCGACGCCGGATATGGCCAGCAGGATGCGGAACACCGTCTGCGGCCCGGCCTGTTCGCGGTCGGCGTGGATGGCGACGATGAAGGTGCCCGACGGCGAACCGCCGCCCGGCTCGATCGGGACGCGCGCCCAGCGCACCTCGCCCTGGGGCCTGTGCAGGACGCCGCTGCGCCGCTCGCCCGAGGTGATACGGGCCAGCGCCGACTTGTCCCTGTGGAGCGGCAGCGCGGAGGGGATGTCGCGACTCTGCCGGATCACCTTGCCCCGCACCACACCCAGCAGTTCCTCGTCCGGGTCGGAGTACTGCCTCTCCAGGAAGACCTTCAGCAGCCGTCTGGCCTCGGTGAACGGGCGTCCGGTCGCCGGGTCCCGACCGCGCTCCACGAAGTTGGCGAACTCGCCCGTCTCCTGCTCCAGCAGCCGCGTCATCCGGTGTTCCACATCGCGGGCCAGGATCGACCTGGTGGTGGTGGCGACGGTGCCGAGCGCCACTGCCATCACCGCCAGCAGCCACAGCAGGATGCGGACCCGGGCCGAGATCCACGGCCGCCGCGCGGGGCCCGAGCCGGTCTCAGCCGTCGTCGCCCGGCCCGTCGTCCTGGTCGTCCCGGCCGCTGTCGTCGTTCCGGTCGTCCGGTTCTTCGCTGCGGTCATCGTCGCTCGTGTCGTCGGTGGCGGGCGGCCGCACCGTCTCGTCCCCGGACGGCCGGGAAGACCCCTTGGAGGGACCGGACGACGGCTCCTGGTTCTTGCCGGACGGGCTCCCGGCGGACGGGCTCTCGCTGTCCAGCTCGACCTTCGCGGGCGGCTTGGGCGGGTCCGGGCTGTCGGTCAGCGCGTAACTGGTGGCGGCGATGCCCAGCGGGATCGCCACGACTGCCGTGAGCGTCGCGATGCGGTGTGAGAAGGCCATACGGGCCACGCTGCCGTGCCTGCCGGTTACGTCCGATGAAGCGTGGATGAAGAAACGTTCATCAACGAGGCCGTCAGGAGTCCAGCCCGATGGCGAAGGCGGTTTCCAGATCGTGCTGGGAGTAGGTGCGGAAGGCGATATGGGTCTCGGTGGACTGGACGCCCGGGACCTTGCTGATCCGGCCCGGGATGATGTCGGCGAGGTCGTCGTGCTGGGCGACGCGGACCATGGCGATCAGATCGTGCGCACCGGTGACGGAGTAGACCTCGCTGACGCCCTCGATGGCGGCGATCTGCTCGGCGATCTCGGGGATGCGTTCGGTGCTCGTCCGGATGAGGACGATGGAAGTGATCACGGTTCGGTCTCTCCCTCTGACGCCGGGGTTGGCCCGGTCACTCTAGCCCGGCGGCAGTGGAGCCAGGCATACAGGAAGCCCAGCGTGAAACCCACCACATGGGCCAGGTAGGCGACGCCGGGTCCGTCGCCGTCCTGCCGGGCGGCCAGCCACTGCACGGTCAGCCAGAAGAGGAGTACCACCCATGCGGGAAAGCGCAGCGGCAGGAAGAAGAGGAAGGGGAAGACACTGGTCACCCGGGTGTGCGGATGCAGACGGAGGAAGGCGCCCAGCACCGCTGAGATCGCTCCGGAGGCGCCGACCAGCGTCTCGCCGGACGCCGGGTGGGCCACCGCGTAGCACGACATGGCCACATAGCCGGCGCTCAGATAGAAGAGGACGAAGCGCACCGGGCCCATGCGCTGCTCGACCAGCCCGCCGAAGACGTGGAGGAAGATCAGGTTACCGAGTAGATGCAGCCAGTTACCGTGCAGAAACAGTGCGGTCAGCGGCGCCGGCAGCTCACGTGCGGCACCGCTGAGCAGCGCGCGGGGCACCACGCCCCACCGGTCGAAGTAGGCCGACCGGGCCTGCTCCAGCGCCTGCCCCGTACCGTACGAGGGCAAGAAGCCGGAGGCCGGTCCGATCAGGAAGATCAGGCAGCAGCAGCCGATCAGGGCGTACGTCATCAGGGGGCGCGTCAGGAGCCGCGGCAGGGTCCGCAGCCGGGGACGCGTCCAGGACCGTGGCCCCTCGCCGGGGTCCGGGGCCGGGGCATCGGCGCGGTCGGTGCCGTCCATGAGCGGATCATGACCGCTCGGTGGCCGGGCATGCTCCTCGACACACGTGGAGGCACGCGGACGGTCCCAGGCCGTAGGGTTTACGGGACGTGACCCCGCGCCGCATGTCCGTGATGTGTTCCGCGGAATCGACAGCACCGAGACCCTCGGGACCGGGACTTCCGGGATCGGGAACTTCGGGGCTGGGACTTTCGAAGAGATGAGGACGAGACGATGGCGGTCCCCACGCCGACGGCCGAGACCCGCTGGCGCTGCACCCTGTGCGGCAATCTCACCCGGTTCGATGTGACGCGTTCCAGCAAGGTGGTCGAGTACGTCCATCTGGACCTGGCCGGGGCGCCGAAGGTCGAGGAGCGGGACGTGCTCAGTGAGAGCATCGAGTCGGTGCGCTGCAGATGGTGCAACGCCGTGGACCAGGTCGAACTGGTGGACCGGCCCAGCGCTCAGGTATAGGGCTCAGGGCTCAGAGACGGCAGGTGTGACCGGTGGTGGAACGGACGGGCGGCGACCCTCGGCAGCCGGAACCGGCTGCCGGGAAGGAAAGCGGTCCCGCTGCCCGCGCGGCGGCCGAGGACCCGGCGGCCCGGACGGACCCGGACCACACCGAGGGCCGCCCGGGCGGCGCGGAGGGGCGGCGCCCGGAGGCGCAGCAGGCCCCGGACCCCGGCGCGGAGGGGCCCGACGGCCCGGGCGAGAGCCTCGAGCGGCCGTTGCCGGAGAAGGTGCGGCGGCGGGTGGTCGCCTTCACCGGTGATGCTCTCGGCGGGCTGACCGTCGCCGAACTCCCGCCCCCGCTGCGGCAGTACGCCCGCTTCACCCCGCAGCGCCGCGCCAAGTTCGGCGGGAACGCCATGGCGGCGGCGCTGGAGAGCGACGCCCCCTTCCGGCAGCGCATCGCCTCCCGGGTGCGCGAACAGCTCCCCGAGCTGGCGGGCGCCCTCGACGAGGGCACTCCGCCCCCGGCCGCCGACCCGGTGGACGTGGCGGCGGCGGCGTACATCCTGCGCCCGCCCGGCTGGGCCAAACTGGTCGCGGCGGCGGGCGAGGAGGCCCAGCGGGCCCAGGCCGAACGCGCGGGCGAGGAGGCACAGCGTGAGCTGGCCCGGCTGCGCGAGGAGCTGGCCCATGCCAAGGACGCGGCCCGGGACGAGACCGAGCAGCGCCGCCGCGAGCTGGAGGCGCTGCGCAAGGAGCTGGACGGCACCCAGCGCAAGCTGCGCAGTGCGCAGGCCGATGTGCGCCGCCGCGAGGCGTCGCTGCGCAAGCTCCAGGAGGAGCTGGACGCGGTACGTTCCGCCGCCGGTACGGAGAAGACGGCGCTGGACAGCGAGGTACGCCGGCTCAAGTCCCGCCTCTCCGAGACCGAGTCCGCGCTGGAGGCCGGGCGGCGTGCGGCGCGTGAGGGCCGCAGCGTGGAGGACATGCGGGTGCGCCTGTTGCTCGACACCGTGCTCGACGCTGCCCAGGGACTCCGCCGCGAACTGGCGCTCCCGCCGTCCGACACCCGCCCGGCCGATACGGTCGACGCCGTGGAGCCGGGCCGGATGTCGCCCAAGGACGTGGCGGCCCGGGCGCTTTCGGAGACCGATCCGGCGCTGCTGGACCAGCTGCTGGCGCTGCCGCAGTCCCATCTGGTGGTGGACGGTTACAACGTCACCAAGACCGGCTATCCCACGCTGCCGCTGGAGAAGCAGCGGCTGCGGCTGCTGGGCGGACTCGCGGTACTGGCGGCCCAGTCGGGCGCCGAGGTCACCTGCGTGTTCGACGGTGCCGAACTGGCGGCTCCCGTGCTGCTCGCGCCGCCGCGCGGGGTGCGGGTGCTGTTCTCCAAACCGGGCCAGACCGCGGACGAGTTGATCCGCCGGCTGGTGCGCGCCGAACCGCCGGGCCGCGCCGTGGTGGTGGTCTCCAGCGACCGCGAGGTCGCCGACGGCTGCGCGGCGGCCGGGGCCAGGCCGGTGGCCTCGGCGCTCCTCCTCAAGCGGCTGGCCCGCAGCTGAGAAAGCGGCACGATCCCAACTCCTTGCCACATAAAGGACATCGAGCTCGCTGTGCCGGGCGGCGCGGTAAGCGCTGGGTGAGACTGTGCTCGCCCAACGTGTACATCGAGTAAAGAATGCGGCTGTGGGACCTCTTTTTTCCTGAGGGATTTGATCGGATCACTACCCGTGGCTACTCTCAGGCCCGAACCTTCGCTTGGTTGATCGCCTATCCCGGGTGACAGCGGAGGACCGCCTCGTTCCGTACGACCGGGATCGCCCAGTCCCGTGAAGCGGAGCCGGAGATGACCGACCGGCAGGCGGCTGAGGAAGAAGGAGCTCGCCCCAGTGGCGTCCCACCGTCGTCCCAAGCAGCCGAGTCGCGCACGTGTCAGTGTCTTCACCATGACCGCTGCCGCGGCAGTCGCTCTCACCTCCCAGGCGGCCCACGCCGACCCGCAGTCCTCCAAGAAGGGCGTCAAGGAGAAGGTCGACAAGCTCTACGAGGACGCCGAGGCCGCCACCGAGAAGTACAACGGCGCCAAGGAGAAGCAGTCCAAGCTCTCCAAGCAGGTCGAGAACCTCCAGGGCAGCGTCGCCCGTGGCCAGGGCGAGCTCAACAGCATGCGCGACAAGCTCGGTTCGATGGCCACGGCGCAGTACCGCTCCGGCGGTGTCGACCCCTCGGTGCAGCTCTTCCTCTCGTCCGACCCGGACAACTACCTGGACAAGGCTTCGGCCATGGACCAGTTGAGCACCAAGCAGGCCAGCGCGCTCAAGAAGATCCAGGCCAAGCAGCGCAGCCTCGCGCAGCAGCGCAAGGAAGCCTCCGGGAAGCTGAAGGACCTCGCCAGCACCCGCAAGGAGCTCGGCAAGAAGAAGAAGGAGATCCAGGGCAAGCTCTCCGAGGCCCAGCGGCTGCTCAACACGCTGACAGCCAAGGAGAAGGCGAAGCTCGCCGAGAAGCAGGAGCGCGCGGACCGCGCCTCCAGCGACCGCGCCGACCTGGGCGACGTCCCGGCGGGCTCGGGCCGCGCCGCCGCCGCGCTGGCCGCCGCCAAGGGCAAGGTAGGCAGTCCGTACGTGTGGGGCGCCACCGGGCCCAGCTCCTTCGACTGCTCGGGGCTGACCTCGTGGGCGTACAAGCAGGCAGGTGCCTCGCTGCCGCGTACCTCCCAGGCGCAGGCCAATGCCGGAACCCGGATCTCCAGCCAGAGCCAGCTCAAGCCGGGCGACCTGGTGCTGTTCTACGACGACCTGCACCACATCGGCCTCTATGCCGGGAACGGTCAGGTGCTGCACGCTCCCAAGCCCGGTGCAAACGTGCGCTTCGAGGCGATGGGCAACATGCCCTTCCAGTTCGGCGTCCGGGTGTGATGCCCGGCGGCGGGCCCATTCCCAGCTGATCACCAGCCAGTGTGATGACCGCTAAACGTCCTTCGTCCGGGTGAAACCCCCCGGGTCCGGATGACCCCGGAACCCGGCCGGTGACCTGCAAGATCGGCGAACGCCACGGCGTGGTGCGGGATTTAACGACGGCGGACGGTCCTTTGCCCCCTGTATGGGCGGGGCTAGATTCTGCGGGCGCAAGTCGCCTAGCGGAAGGAACGCCTCCTCCAGTGGCATCGCACCGGTCCCCTCGACGCACCCCGCAGCCAGGGCAGGGCTGGACGGCACGGGTCACCGTGCTGTCCGCCGCCGCTGCGGGCGCGGCAGCCGCGCTCGTCCCCGCGGCACCGGCGGGCGCCAAGCCCGACGACAAGCCGACGGCCCGCCTCAACTCCCGTATCGACCGGCTCTACGAGCAGGCGGAAGTCGCGACGGAGAAGTACAACGGGGTGGCCGAGCGCACCGGCAAGCTGCGCGAGCAGGTGGCCAACGCCCAGGACGGTGTGGCCCGTGGCCAGGCCAAGGTGAACCGGCTGCGCGACTCCCTCGGCTCCCTCGCGGGCGCGCAGTACCGCTCCGGGGGCATCGACCCGACCGTGGAGCTGATGCTCACCGAGGACCCCGACAGCTATCTCGACAAGGCCGCCACCCTCGACCGCATCGGCAGCCGTCAGCTGACCAAGCTGCGCCAACTCCAGTCGGCCCAGCGCCACCTCAAGCAGCAGCGCAGCGAGGCGGCCGGCAAGCTGGAACAGCTCGACGGACTCCAGAAGAGTCTCAAGCGCCAGAAGAAGGACGTCCAGAAGAAGCTCGCCGCCGCCCGGCGGTTGCTCCACCAGCTCTCGCCCCAGGAGCGCGCAGCCCGCGACGGCCACCGGAGCGGGAAAGCGCACGGCGGCGGCATCGGCGGCTCCAAGCCGTCCTCCCAGCGCGCCGCCGCGGCCGTCGCCGCCGTCAAGTCCGCCGTCGGACGCCCGTACGCGTGGGGTGCGGCCGGGCCGGGCGCCTTCGACTGCTCCGGTCTCACACAGTGGGCGTACAAGCAGGCGGGCACGTCGATCCCGCGTACGTCGCAGGCCCAGCGCTCGGCGGGGCAGCAGGTCCCGCTCAGCCAGGCCCGCCCCGGCGATCTGGTGGTCTACCGCGACGACGCCAGCCATGTGGGCATGTACGTGGGAGGTGGCCAGGTGGTGCACGCGCCCCATCCCGGTGCGCCGGTGCGCTACGACCCGGTCGGCATGATGCCGGTCTCCTCGGTCACCAGGCCCTGATCGGCCCCGCCCTTGCGCCCGTACCCTCGGTGGGGTGGGCGAGAAGCGGCAACCGACGCGGTACGGGCGAGCGCTGAGCGGTACGGCAGCGCTCGCTCTGCTGTGTGGGCTCGGCGCCTCGGCCCGCACGGCCGGGCACGACCCGGACCACGTCCCGTTCCAGCGGACCCTCGACCAGCAGGCCACGGCACTGCGCACCGGCGACGAGTCCGGCTACCTCACCGCCGTCGACGCGGGCCACCGCGGCGAACAGCGCCAGGTCTTCCGCAATCTGCGCCGGCTGCCGCTCTCCGCCTGGTCGTACGACGTGCGGAAGGTCACAGACAAGAGCGACCGCGCCGCGACCGTCGAGGCCACCCTGCGCTACCGCCTCGCGGGCTACGACCGGGCCTCCACTACCGCCACCGAACGGCTGCGCTTCGTACGGCGCGACGGCGCCTGGCGTATCGCCTCCGAAGCGTCGGGCAGCGACACCCAGCTGTGGGAGCAGGGCGCCATGACGGTCGTCCGAGGCCGGCACAGCCTGGTGCTGGGCGTGGGCCGGGACCGCTCCGAGCTCCGCGCGCTCGCCACCGCCGCCGACCGCGCCGTACCCGGCGTCGCCAAGACCTGGCCGTCCGGATGGACCCGCAGGACGGTGCTGGAGGCGCCCGCCTCGACGAAGCAGATGGCCCGCCTGCTGGGCTCTCCCGCCGCGAACTCCCATACGTACGCGGGGATAGCCGCCGTCACCACCGGCGAAGCGGGCGGCGCCTCCGGGCCCGGCGACCGTATCGTCGTCAACCCGAAGGCGTACGGGCTGCTCAGCGAAGAGGGCCGGCAGGTCGTACTGACCCACGAGACCACCCATGTCGCCACCCGCCGGCAGACCACCTCCGGCACCCCCTTGTGGCTCTCCGAGGGCATCGCCGACTGGGCGGGCTACCGCCACTCGCACCTGTCCCCCCGCGAGGCGGCCCCTGAGCTGGCCCGCGCGGCCTCCGCGCCGCGCACCCTGCCCTCCGACGACGACTTCCACTTCGGCAACGACCCCACCGAACTCGCCCGCGCCTACGAAGGCGGCTGGCTGGCCTGCCGGATGATCGCCGAACAGTGGGGCCCCGGCAAACTGATCGCCCTCTACGACCGGGCGGGCCGCGAGAACGACAATGCGGCCCTGCGCTCCGTCCTGGGCGTGAGCGAGAGGGAGTTCACCGGCCGCTGGCGGACTTACGTGCTGCAGCAACTCCGCCCTTGAGCCGGGGGCTCGCCACAACGGAGACCCCGGCGCTTTCGCGGGGCCGGGGCACCGCAGGCTCGTCCGCGACCGCCGACCGCCACAACCGCACACAAGAGACAACAGCAGCCGCAACCAACACCACGTTGCGCACGGCCAGCACCACCGTGCCCGCCCCCTCGCTGGCCACCACATCCGCGAACCAGGCCGGAAACTCCAACTGCGTCAGCCCGGCCGTCATGAGCACCGACCAGGCAGGCACCCGCTGGCAACTGGCCCGCAGGGTCAGACAGACCGCGGCCAGCCCCACCAGCCACACCAGATACTGCGGACTCAGCACCCGGCTCGTGACGACAAAGACCAGCACAGCGGCGAGCGCGGCGTCCGCCAAGGTCGCCGAGGTCCACACCCGCGCCCGCAGCCGCCACAACAGCAGCCATCCGAACGCCACCCCGGTCAGCACCACGGCCACATTGCTCACGGTCCGTACCCCCGGCCCCACGAACTCCATGGAGCCGTACCGCAGCAGCACCTGCCCCTCCCAGCCGAACTGCCGCGCGGCGTGCAGCGCCAGCGAGCCGACCGACTCCACCTCCGTGCCCCGGCCGCCCTGTGCGGACAGGAAGTTCATCGCACCCGGCATGGTGGCGGCGAAGCCCGCCGTCACCACCAGCACGGTCACCAGCGCGCTCAGCCAGATCACCCGCGTCGCCCGGCCGCGCGGGGTGCCGAGCAGCAGCAGGAGAGGCCACACCTTCACCAGCGCGCCCAGCCCGGCCAGCAGCCCCGCCGCACGGGGATGCCGTGCGGCTGCCAGCAGTGCGGCGACGGCGAGCACGGTCACCATCAGGTCGTAGCGCGCATACGCCGTCGGCCCCAGCAGCGGGACCCCGGCCACCCACGCCCACACCCCGGCCCGGCTGCGGGATCCGGCCCCCGGATCGCGCGGTCCGCGCCGTCGCGCCGCGTACAGCAGCAGCCCGAGCACCACCGCGTCGGCGGCGCAGGCGAGCACGAAGAAGGCGGAGGCGTAGCTGAGCAGGCCGAGCCCGGTGAGCAGCCCGGGGGAAAGGATCACCAGCGCCGCAGCAGGCGGATACTGCCAGGTCACATCGTCGGACGGAAACGTTCCGCTGCTCAGCTGTCCGTACCAGCCGTGGTAGATCACCGAGACGTCGGTGGTGATGTCCATGCCCCCGGGGACCGTGAAGACCTTGAAGACGTAGAGCAGCAGCACCGCCCGGGTGACCGTCCACACCAGCACGAGCGCCACCGCACCGCGGGCTCTCCTCGCCTCGCCCCGCACATCTGTCCTTCCTCGTATGTGCCGATCGGCCGGCCGCTCCGCCCGTACCGGCACGCGGTACTGTCGGCGGCGATGCGCAAGACGATGCACAAAACCCTGATCGTCACCAACGACTTCCCGCCCCGCCCCGGCGGCATCCAGGCGTTCCTGCACAGCATGGCGCTGCGCCTGGACCCGTCCCAGGTCGTCGTCTACGCCTCGACCTGGAAGCGGGGCCGGGAGGGTGCGGAAGCCACCGCGGCGTTCGACGCCGAGCAGCCCTTCACGGTCGTCCGTGACCGTACGACGATGCTGCTGCCCACTCCGCGGGTGACCAAGCGTGCCGTCTCGCTGCTGCGGGAGCACGGCTGCCGCGCGGTGTGGTTCGGCGCCGCCGCGCCGCTGGGGCTGATGGCGCCCGCGCTGCGCAGGGCCGGGGCCGAGCGGATCGTGGCGACCACGCACGGCCACGAAGCGGGCTGGGCGCAGCTCCCCGGGGCCCGCAGCCTGCTGCGGCGGATCGGTGAGGAGACCGACACCCTCACCTACCTCGGCGATTACACGCGCCGCCGGATCGCTGCCGCGCTCTCCCCCGAGGCCGCCGCGCGGATGGTGCAGCTGCCTCCCGGCGTTGACGAGAAGACCTTCAACCCCGGATCGGGCGGCGACAAGATCCGCGCCCGGCTGGGGCTGACCGAGCGGCCCGTGGTGGTGTGTGTCTCGCGTCTCGTCCGCCGCAAGGGCCAGGACACCCTCATCGAGGCGATGCCCCGGGTGCTGGAGGCCGTGCCGGACGCGGTGCTGCTGATCGTCGGCGGCGGCCCCTACCGCGCGGATCTGGAGAAGCTGGCCGCCTCCCGGGGGCTCACCGACGCCGTGCGCTTCACCGGTCCCGTCAGCTGGGAGGAGCTGCCCGCGCACTTCGGCGCGGGCGATGTCTTCGCCATGCCGTGCCGCACCCGGCGCGGCGGGCTGGATGTGGAGGGGCTCGGCATCGTCTATCTGGAGGCGTCCGCGACCGGGCTGCCGGTCGTCGCCGGTGACTCCGGCGGGGCGCCGGACGCCGTACTGAACGGCGAGACCGGCTGGGTCGTCCCCGGCGGCAACCCCGGGGAGACCGCCGACCGGTTGACCGAACTCCTCCGCGACCCCGAACTGCGTACCCGGATGGGCACCAGGGGCCGCGAGTGGGTCGAGGAGCGGTGGCGCTGGGATCTGATCGCCGAACGGCTACGCGAGTTGCTGTGAGCGGGGCCCCGTGGCAGGCGCGGGCGGCGCGGGCGGCACCGGGTCGAGCAGCGCCAGCTCCAGCCCGGCCAGCCGCGCCGGGTCCGCGATCACCTCGTACGCCGCGATCCGGCCGCCCTCGACCGTGAAGGTGAGCGCTGCCCGCAGCCTGCCGTGCGGTGCGAGAACGGCCCCCACAGCGCCGTTCACCAGCGCGGTCTGCGCATACCGCGAGCGCTGAGCCAGCAGCACCGTGCCCCGCGCCACGGCGTCGGCGCCCCGCAGCCGGGCCGGGACGCCGGCGGGCAGCGCCGCGGGGTCGGCGGAGCGCACCACGTCGGGAGCGAGCACCTCCAGCAGCCCCGCCAGGTCACCGCCGCGTGCGGCGGACAGGAACGCCTCGACCGCTGCCCGTTGCTCCCCCAGCTCCGCTGCGGGCACGGCGGGTGTGCCGCGTACGCGTTGACGGGCACGACTGGCGAGCTTCTTCGTGGCGACGGGTGAGCGCTCCACCAGCGGCGCGATCTGCTCGAACGGGACGGCGAACATGTCGTGCAGCACGAAAGCGACCCGCTCGGCGGGCCCCAGCGTGTCCAGCACGACGAGCAGTGCCCTGCCCACCGAGTCGGCCAGCAGCACCTCGTCCTCCGGCCCGGGGCCGTCCCCCGGCGGGAGGGGGTCGGGCACCTGCTGTCCCACCGGCTCCTCGGGGCGGGCGGCGCGGGCGCGCAGCATGTCCAGGCAGATACGCGAGACGACGGTACGCAGCCAGGCGGCAAGGTTGTCGATGGCCTCGGCGTCGGACCGGCTCAGCCTCAGCCACGCCTCCTGCACGGCGTCCTCCGCCTCGCTGAGCGAGCCCAGCATCCGGCAGGAGACCGCCAGCAGCGGGCCGCGGCTCTCCTCGAAGCGCTCGGCCAGCCCGGTCAGCTCGTCCATCGGTCACCTTTCCCTCGCGTGTTCCGTCACCTTCATCGACGTATCCCACGCGAGAGAAGTGACAGGGGAGAGCCCGCTATGAGCCACGATGCGACGACGCCGTGTCTGCTGCATATCGACGCAAGCGCGAGTCCGCCCGGCGAGTCCGTCAGCAGGCGGCTCACCGCGCTGTTCGCCGACGGCTGGCGCCGGTCCCGGGACGCTGCCGGGCACCGTTACCGCTACCGGGATCTGGCGGCGGAGCCCGTTCCTTACGTGACCGCTGACTACGCCCGGTTCGGGTACTGGGTGGAGCGGCACGGCACCGTACCGGTGGACCAGGTGGCCTCACTGGTCAGGGACGCCGCGGACGAGGATGTGTGGCGGGTGACGCTGCCGCTGATCGACGAGGTGCTGGCGGCGGACGTACTGCTGTTGGGAGTGCCGATGTACAATCTGACGGTGCCCGCCGCGCTGATGGCGTGGATCGACCGCATCAGTTTTCCGGGCGCGCTCCTCGATCCGGAGACGGGAGCCAGCCGGTTGCGGGACAAGCAGGTGGTGGTCGTCAGCGCGCGCGGCGGCGGCTACGGGCCGGGTGCCCCGCGCGAGGGCCTCGACTTCCAGGTGCCGTATCTGCGGGGGTACTTCACCGACCGCGGAGTTCCGGAGGAACAGCTGCACTTCGTGACCGCCGAGCTGACCCGGGCCTGGGACGTGCCGGCGATGGCGCCGCTCCGGTCGCTCGCCGCCGAATCGGAGGCCGCGGCGCGCCAGGCGGTCACCGAGCTGGCGGCCCGGCTTGCGGCCGGGGAGCGGGAGGAAGTGGCGCGTTACGCCGTGTAGAGGGCCTCGATCTCGTCGGCGAAGTCCTTGGCGACCACGCCCCGTTTCAGTTTCAGGGAGGGGGTGACGTGGCCGGAGTCCTCGGTGAACTGCTCCTGGAGGACCCGGAACTTGCGCACCGACTCGGCCTTGGACACGGCCTTGTTGCCCTCGTCCACGGCGGTCTGGAGCTCGGCGAGCAGCTCGGCGTCGGCCAGCAGCTGGGTGTGGCTGAGGTCCTGCTTGCCGTGCTCGGCGGCCCAGCGCGGCAGGAACTCCTCGTCCACGGTCAGCAGCGCGCCGACGAACGGCCGGCCGTCGCCGACGACCATGCACTCGGCGACCAGCGCGTGGGCGCGGATGCGGTCCTCGATGACGGCGGGGGCGACGTTCTTGCCGCCCGCGGTCACCAGGATCTCCTTCTTCCGCCCGGTGATGGTCAGATAGCCGTCCACATCCAGCGTTCCCAGGTCGCCGGTGTGGAACCAGCCGTCGGCCAGCGCCTCGTCGCCGGCCTGCTGGTTGTTCCAGTAGCCGGTGAACAGGTGCTCGCCGTGCAGCAGGATCTCGCCGTCGTCGGCGATCCGGATGACGGAGCCGGGCAGCGGCTGCCCCACGGTGCCGATCTTGGGCCGGTCGTACGGGTTGAAGGCGGTCGCGGCGCACGATTCGGTGAGCCCGTACCCCTCCAGCACGGTGAAGCCGACGCCGCGGAAGAAGTGGCCCAGCCGCTCTCCCAGCGGTGCGCCGCCGGAGATGGCGTGGGTGGCCCGGCCGCCGAGGACGGCACGCAGCTTGCTGAACACCAGCTTGTCGAAGACCTTGTGCTGGATCCGCAGCTTGAGCGAGGGGCCCGCCGGATCGTCCAGGGCACTGCTGTAGGCGCCGGCCACCTGGGCTGCCTTGTCGAAGATCTTGCCCTTGCCGTCCGCGACGGCCTTTGCCCGCGCGGAGTTGAAGACCTTCTCGAAGACGCGGGGGACGCCCAGCACCATCGTCGGCCGGAAGGAGCCGAGGTCCTCGGTGAGGGTCTTGATGTCCGAGACGTGCCCCAGCTTGATCGGCGCCATCACGGCCGCCACCTGCACCAGCCGCCCGAAGACATGGGCGACCGGCAGGAACAGCAGCACCGACCCCTCGCCGGGCCGGAACATCGGGCGCAGCCGCTCGACCACGTTCCCGCACTCCGCGAAGAAGCTGCGGTGGGTGAGCACACAGCCCTTGGGGCGGCCGGTGGTGCCCGAGGTGTAGACGATGGTGGCGGGCGAGTCGGCGTCGGCGACGGAGCTGCGCTCCTCCACCTTCTCGTCGCTGATCCCGGCGCCGAGCGCGGCGAGTTGCGCGATGGCGGTCCCGCTCTCGTCGGTCCCCGGCGCGGGTTCGATCCGCCATACGTCGCGCAGCTCGGGCAGCCGGTCGCGGACGGAGTCCACGGCCGCCGCGTGGGTGTCGGTCTCCACCAGGCAGGCGACGGCGCCCGAGTCGCCGAGGATCCAGGAGATCTGCTCGGGGGAGCTGGTCTCGTAGACGGGTACGGTGACGCCGCCCGCACTCCAGATCGCGAAGTCCAGCAGCGTCCACTCGTAACGGGTGCGGGACATCAGGCCCACCCGGTCGCCGGGTTCCACGCCTGCCGCGATCAGCCCCTTGGCCGCCTGCTGCACCTCGGCGAGGAACGCGGTGGAGGTCACGTCCTCCCACCGGCCGTCGCGCTTGCGCCCCATGACGGGGAGATCGGGGTGCTGAGCAGCGTTCCGGCGGATGAGGTCCGTCAGGTTGCCCTCTGCGGGGACTTCGTAGAGTGCCGGAAGGCTGTACTCGCGCAAGACTGCTGCTCCTCGTCGGCGCGCCAATGGGGGCCGCGGGGATCGGCCTCCATTGGCTCGGTCCAGGGTCGGCGAGCGATCCCGGAAGAATGACGGCCCGGACGTTACCCATCGGTATGGGGGCGGGGGTAGAGGGTGACGCGGAGATGTCTTGTGCGTCACAGGTGGAGATGGGCGGATAGCAGCCTAGTCGAGGCGTTCGGGGACACGGAAGCCGCGAGGGGAGAGAGCGGAAAGAGCGGGCGTACGGCACTTTTCGGCCGGCGTCCCGGAGCGCGCCGTGCTGCGGCGCCCCCGCATCGGTGCCTGCTCCCCCTCCCCGTGACCTGCACGGCAATCTAGGGTGGGCGTATGCGAGTCCACGTGGTCAGCGACGTACACGGCAACAGTGCGGACCTCGCGAAGGCGGGCGAGGGCGCCGACGCGCTGGTCTGTCTGGGAGACCTCATCCTCTTCCTCGACTACGCCGATCACTCGCGCGGCATCTTCCCCGATCTGTTCGGCGTCGAGAACGCGGACCGCATCGTCGCCCTGCGTACCGCCCGCCGCTTCACCGAGGCCCGCGCCTTCTCCCGGGAACTGTGGGCGGGGCTCGACCGCGACGCCGCGATGGAGACGGCGGTGCGCAAGCAGTACGCCGAACTGTTCGCCGCCTTCCCCACTCCCACGTACGCCACGTACGGCAACGTCGACATGCCGCCGCTGTGGCCCGAATACGCGCGTCCAGGCGTGAACGTGCTCGACGGCGAGACGGTGGTGATCGGCGGGTGGCGCTTCGGCTTCGTCGGCGGCGGACTGCGCACACCGATGCGCACGCCGTACGAGATCGACGACGAGACCTATGCGGCGAAGGTCGCCGCGCTGGGCGAGATCGACGTGTTGTGCACCCATATTCCGCCCGAAGTACCGGAGTTGTGCTACGACACCGTCGCGCGCCGCTTCGAGCGGGGCAGCCCGCAGCTGTTGGAGGCCCTGCACACGCTGCGCCCGCGGTACCACCTCTTCGGTCACGTCCACCAGCCGCTGGCCCAGCGCATGCGGATCGGCGCCACCGAGTGCGTCAATGTCGGCCACTTCAACGCGACCGGGACGCCTTGGGTGCTGGAGTGGTGACAGGGCCGGGGTCTTCGGGACCGGAGTGGTGACCCGCGCGGCGCCGGGCCGGACAGCCGCGCGGTAGCCTTCCACCGCAGACGCTTCCCCGCGCCACGGCGGGCATCCCGCGCGGTCATTCCACCTACGGCGGGCATTTCGGACACGGGTATATCGGAGGGCCATGGCGATGGCGGAACACACCAGCTCGAGCATCACCGTTGACGCGGCACCCGAGGCCGTGATGAACGTGATCTCCGACTTCCCCCGCTACCCGGAGTGGGCCGGCGAGGTGAAGGAGGCCGAGGTGCTCGGCCGGGACGAGGAGGGCCGCGCCGAGCAGGTGCGCCTGCTGCTGGACGCCGGAGCCATCAAGGACGAGCACACCCTCGCCTACGAGTGGATCGGCGACCCTGAGGTCCGTGAGGTGCGCTGGTCCCTGGTCAAGTCCCAGATGCTGCGCTCCCTGGACGGCGTCTACCGCCTCACCCCGGTCGGCGGCGGCGAGCGCACCGAGGTCATGTACCAGCTCACCGTCGACGTCAAGATCCCCATGCTCGGAATGATCAAGCGCAAGGCCGAGAAGGTCATCATCGACCGGGCGCTCGACGGGCTGAAGAAGCGCGTCGAGGCGGGCGGCGCCGAGGCGTCCGGAGCCGGCAGCTGACCGGCGGAGCGGGCGCCGGGCCCGAGCGCCCCGACCCCCACAGCCCCGAACCGCAGCGCCCCGGCCCGCAGACCGTCCTGGTCACCGGCGCGGGCGGGACGGGACGCACCACGGTGGCCGCCGCCACCGCCTGCGCCGCCGCGGCCCAGGGGCACCGCACCCTGCTGCTGAGCGCGGAGCCCGCACGCCGGCTCGCCGCGCTGCTGGGCACGGCAGCGCCGGACAAGGGAGCGGGTGCCCGGCCTTCGGCTGCCTCCGGCGAAGGCTTCCGGTCGGGCACGCCCGAACCCGTCGCCGGTGCGGCCGGCCTGTGGCTGCTGCGCATCGACTCCGGCGAGGAGTTCCGCAGCCAGGCCGTCGCCCTCCAGTCGCGCGGCAAGACCGTGCTCGACCTGCTGGGCGCCGTGCCGCTGGACGAGGACGAGCTGACCGAGCTCCCCGGCGCCGGGACCTTCGCCCTGCTGCGCGCCCTGCACACCGCGCACACGGGCGGCACGGGAGAGGACGGCGAGGGCTGGGACATCGTCGTCGTCGACATGCCGGCAGCGCCCGAGGGACTCAACCTGCTGGTGCTGCCCGAACAGTTGCGCCGCTATCTGCGCCGTCTCATACCCGCCGAGCGCCAGGCCGCGCGCGCCCTGCGCCCCGTACTGGCCCAGCTCGCCGGTGCCCCCATGCCCGCGCAGTGGCTGTACGACGCCGCCACACGCTGGTCGGACGAACTGGCGGGGGTGCAGCGGATCGTGGAGTCCCCGGCGACTCTCGTCCGGCTCGTCACCGAGCCCGGACCGCTCGCCGCCGAGTCCCTGCGCACCGCCGGGGCCGGAGTGCGGCTGCACGGGCTCGCGCTGGAGTCCGTCGTCGCCAACCGGCTGCTGCCGACCGGCTCCTCCGACCCCTGGCTGACCGCGCTGGCCGGACAGCAGCAGACCGCGCTGGCAGCGCTGCGCGAGAAGTGCGAGGCCGAGTCCGTGCCGCTGTGCGAGCTGCCGCATCTGGGCCGCGACCCGCACGGCCCCGAGGACCTGACAGCACTCGCCAACGCCGCCCGCACCGCCGTTGCCGCCGACCGGACAGCAGGGGAGGGCCTGCGCCCGCCCGCCGGGGCCGAGGGCGGCCCCGGTACCGACATCGCCTACGGCTGGCTGGAGGACCGGCTGGCCGCGGACGGCAAACTGGTGTGGCACCTGCCCCTGCCGGGCGCCGAGCGGGACGAGCTGGAACTGGTGCGCCGCGGCGACGAGTTGACCGTCGGCGTCGGCCCCTACCGCAGGGTGCTCCCGCTCCCCTCGGCGCTGCGCCGCTGCCGCGTTTCCGGCGCGGGCCTCAAGGGCGGGGTGCTGGGCGTCCGCTTCACCCCCGACCCCGACCTGTGGCCCGGCCGGCGCGGGCGCTCCGAACCCGCGGGGCGGAGCGGCTGACGGAGCAGGGGCCCGCCCCGGGCCGTCGCCGTCGCCCTCAACCCCGTGCCGCCGTTCGGGTAACGTCGGAAAGTGCACGGCCCGCACCACGCAACCACCTGTCGCCCGTAGGAGCCCGCCATGAGCGATGCCGCCGAGCGCCCTGCCGCACCGGACCCCGACGCCTGGGCCACCGCGTGCGAGGAGGACCTGGCCGCCGAGAAGGCACGCCGCCGCGCCCAGTACGGCCCGCCGCCCACCAGCCCGGCCGAGGAGCTGCGCCGGCTGGCTGACGCGGTCACCGAGAAGGTCGCCGAATTCGGCAAGCCCCTGATGGGCGCTGCCGGATCGGCCGCCGCACAGGGCGTGGCGCAGCAGCTGTTCAAGCAGGCCAGGGCGACCATCGAGCCCGTCGTCGAGCGCAACCCGCAGCTCTTCGACCATCTCGCCGCAGCAGGCAGCGAACTGCTGAACGCCTACCGCTCCGTGGTCCAGGAGGCCGAGCGCCGCTGGACCGAACCGCCGGGTGCCTCCGGCACCGAGCGGATCGACGTCGAGGAGGCCGCCGACCTCTCCCACCAGGCGGACCTGGACGCGCGTGTTGCGGAGCAGGCCGCCGAGGAGCACGTCGTTGTTGACCCGGACGAGGACGAGGACGGCGCCTAGCGCGTTCCGGTAACGGGGTGCCCCTGTCTGGCGTCCGCGGGGTGCACGGTGCGTCGTGGCTTGTCGCGCAGTTCCCCGCGCCCCTTACGGGGCGCGGGGTGGGCAGGCGCAGGCCCTCTCCCCAGGCGTGCTCCGGTACCGTTGGCGGCGGCGGGGATCACATCGGATGACCGAGGGACACATGGGACTCACAATCGGGGTCGACATCGGCGGCACCAAGATCGCGGCTGGCGTTGTGGACGAGAAAGGCACCATTCTCGAGACCAGCACGGTGCCCACACCCGACACCCCTGAAGCCGTGATCGACGCCATCGCGGACGCCGTACGCCAGGCCAGTGCCGAGTACCAGGTGGAGGCCGTCGGGATCGGCGCCCCGGGGTACGTGGACGACAAGCGCGCCACCGTGCTGTTCACCCCCAACCTCAGCTGGCGGCACGAGCCGCTCAAGGACAAGGTCGAGCAGCGCATCGACCTGCCCGTCGTGATCGAGAACGACGCGAACGCCGCCGCCTGGGGCGAGTACAAGTTCGGTGTCGGCACAGGTCATGAGGACGTCGTCTGCATCACCATCGGCACGGGCCTGGGCGGCGGCACCATCATCGGTGGCAAGCTGCACCGCGGACGGTACGGCGTGGCCGCCGAGTTCGGCCACATCCGGATGGTCCCCGACGGTCTGCTGTGCGGCTGCGGCAACCAGGGCTGCTGGGAGCAGTACGCCTCAGGGCGTGCGCTGCTCCGCTACGCCCAGCAGCGCGCCACCGCCACCCCGGACAACGCCGCGATCCTGCTGGGACTGGGTGACGGCACCAGCGAGGGCATCCGGGGCAAGCACATCAGCGAGGCGGCCCGGCAGGGCGACCCGGTGGCCATCGACTCCTTCCGCGAGCTGGCCCGCTGGGCGGGCGCCGGCCTCGCCGATCTGGCCTCCCTCTTCGACCCGGGCGCCTTCATCGTCGGCGGCGGCGTCTCCGACGAGGGCGAGCTGGTGCTGGACCCGATCCGCAAGTCCTACCGCCGCTGGCTGGTCGGCAGCCGCTGGCGCCCGCACGCCGAGGTCCTCGCCGCCCAACTGGGCAACAAGGCCGGCATGGTCGGCGTCGCCGACCTGGCCCGCCAGGGCTGAGCGCACCGGGGGGCCGCCGCGATGACAGGGGGACGATGACGGGGGAGACGCGCGGGACGACGCCGGGAGGGGGCGCGCAGGTCGCCGATCTGCCGCCCTCCCGTACCGAGCCCGACGGCTCGGCCGTCGTCCGGCTGCTCAGCTACAACATCCGCTCCTTGCGGGACGACCGGGAGGCGCTCGTCCGGGTCATCCGGGCGTGCGCCCCCGACGTCGTCTGCGTACAGGAGGCGCCGCGGTTCTTCCGCTGGCGCAAGCAGGCCGGCTGGCTGGCGCGCCGCACCGGCCTCACCTATGTCACCGGCGGCGCGACGGCGGCCGGACCGATGATCCTCGCCTCGCTGCGGGCCCACGTCGAACGCACCGAGGACGTGCTGCTGCCGCGTACCCCCGGGCTGCACCAGCGTGGGTTCGCCACGGCCGAGCTGCGGTTCGGGCCGGCAGCGCGGCTGGGCGTCGTCAGCTTCCATCTCAGCCTCCAGGCCCGCGAACGGCGGCAGCAGGCACGGGCGCTGCTGGAGCGGGCCGCCGCGCTCGGCGGACGCCGGGTGGTGGCTGCCGGTGACGTCAACGAGCGGGCGGGCGGCCGGACGTTCGGGCTGCTCGGGGAGGGGCTGCGGGACGCGGCGGGACTGCGGGACGCGTGGACGGTCGAGCCGTGGGGCGCCGAGTACACCTCGACGCCCGCCGCACCGGTGCAGCGCATCGACGCCGTCTTCGCGGGGGAGGGCGTCGAGGTACTGGGCGCGGGCGTGCCCCGCGGGCTGCCAGGCGTGACCGCGGCCGACCTGACCGCCGCCACCGACCACCTCCCGGTCCTGGCGGCGCTGCGGGTCCCGGGGGAATAGCCCCCGCTCACACCACGGCGCCCCGCCCGGGGTCCTCCCAGTCATCGTCGTCGCGGCCGTCCCGCAGCCGGGTCACCAGTGTGGCGAAGCCGCCGAGGAAGCCGCCGACCCCGAGGGTGACGATCCACCACGTCATATCGGCCTGCACGAGTACGGCGCCGATCAGCAGCAGCGGCCCGCCCAGCGCGGCCAGCCAGGCAAACTTTGTCGTGGTGTCCGTCTGCGGCAGCGGCGGCGGCTCGGGCGGCTCGAAGTGCCCCTCGCCGTCCTCGTCCTCGGCGGGCTCCCAGTCGCGGGGCCCGGTCCCGGCGGCGTAGACGGTGAAGCTGCGCACCGAGGGTTCCGCGTCCGGCGCGGGCCGCGGCTTGGTGAGCATGTCACCGTCCGGCTCCCCGGCCCCCTCGCCGTCACCGTCACCGTCCCCGTCCGGGCGCCGGACCTCGGACGAGCCGTCCGCGCCCGGCGGCTCCGCGGGCTCGTCCCCGTACGCCGCGACGATCGCCGCCCAGGCAGCCTCTTCTTCGGGCGGCAGCGACGACTTGCTCTCACCAGGGTCGCGGGGCTCGCCCTCGTCCGGGTCACGCCCCGTCACTGGCGCTCCGAACTGTGGGAGCCGGCTCGCGCTCGGCGGTGAGCCGGTCGATGAAACCGCGGGTGTCGGCGAAGATCCGCTCCGCGTCATGGTCGAGGGTGGCGACGTGGAAGCTGTTCTCCAGCACGGTCTCGGTCACATCGACGGAGGAGACGCGGCTGAGGACCAGTGCCGAGTCCGCGGCCGGCACCACGTGGTCGGCACGGCTGCGCAGGAGCAGCAGCGGCTGCGTCACCTTCGGCAGATCGGGCCGGGCGACGCGGAAGAAGTTGCGCAGCGCGTACGCGGCCCGGGTGGGCACCCGGTCGTAGCCCAGCTCGTACCGGCCCTCCTTGGCGATGTCGCTCACGATCCCCGGCGCCGAGCGGACCAGGAAGCGGCCGACGGGCAGGACGTACCCCTGCGCCCGGGGGAAGGTCATCGCCGGGTTGACGACGACGATCCCGCGGACCCCGTTCCCGTGCAGCGCGGCCAGCCGCAGCGCCAGTGCGCCGCCCATCGAAAGCCCGCAGACGAAGACCTGGTCACAGCGTTCGCGCAGCAGCCGCAGCTCCCGGTCCACGGTCGCGTACCAGTCCTCCCAGCTCGTCATCGCCAGGTCTTCCCAGCGGGTGCCGTGCCCGGGGAGCAGCGGCAGGGAGACGGTCAGCCCGTGCCCGGCCAGGTCCTCGGCCCAGGGGCGCAGGGACTGCGGGGACCCGGTGAAGCCGTGGCAGAGCAGCACACCGGTCGCTGATCCGTCGCGGCGGAATGGCTCGGCTCCGGGGAGGATGGGCGGCACGGTGGGCCTCCAGAGGCTCAGCGGTCGGGGCTCGACAAGGAGTGCTGCCACCCTAATTCGTCGTCCGGTACTCCGGCAGTGTCCAGGGGCCCCACGGGGTCACCCCGCTCGGAGCGCGGCCCCGGCCCTGCGGTAGTGCCCGGGCGCCACGCCGTACTCCCGCTTGAACGCCTTGGCGAAGGCGAACTCCGAGGTGTAGCCCGTCCGCTCCGCGACGGAGCGCAGCGGTGTGTCGGTCGTCCGCAGCAACTGGGCCGCTCTGGTCATGCGCCACCAGGTCAGATAGGCGAGGGGCGGGCGTCCCACCAGGGTGGTGAAGCGGCGCGCGAAGGCAGCGCGGGACAGCCCCGCCAGTGCGCCGAGCCCCTCGACGGTCCAGGGCTTGGCCGGGTCGTCGTGGAGGGCGTGCAGCGCCGCCGCGATGCCGGGGTCGCTCAGTGCGCCTGCCCAGCCGGACGGCCCCTGAGCGGCCTCGGTCCGCCCAGCCAGCCACCAGGTGCGCAGGAGGTACAGCAGGAGGGTGTCCAGGAGGGCCGGGACGACGGCGTCGGAACCGGGCTGGGGATCGGACAGCTCGGCGCCCAGCAGATCGACGGCGGAGCGCAGCCGGTCGTGGGCGCCCACGCGGACCGGAATGTGGAGGTAGGGCGGCAGGTCCGTCAGAAGAGGGTGGGCCCTGGCCTTGTCCAGCTGGTAGGCGCCGCACAGCAGTAGCGTCTCGTCGCCGCGGGCGGGGCCGGGGTCGTGCGGTACCGGCCAGGAGCCGTCCGGCTCCAGCCGGAAGTTCTCCAGCGGCGTCCGGGGGTGGTCGGCGAGCCCGTGGCCGTTTCCGTGCGGGAGGAAGACGACATCGCCGGGGCCCAGTTGGACGGGCCCGGCATCCTCGGGTGGCAGCAGCCATGCCGAGCCTTGGAGCACCACGTGGAAGCCCGCACCTTCGGACGCCGGGAACCGGACCCCCCAGGGCGCGCGCTCGACCGTACGGGAGGAGTGCGGGCGCCCCGCACGCATGACGGCGATCGCGTCGCTCAGCACGTCCATAGCCGTACGGTAACCGACTCTTCCGCGCATGACGAGAGACGGTGAGAGACGCACGGACATGGATCGGAGCTTCAGGGATATTGGTCGTCGCAGCCGGGCTCTCTACGGTCATCCGTATGACAACGACCACCACCACAGCAGTCCTCTTCCACGAGCTCGGCGGCCCCGAGGTGCTGAAGACCGAGACGGTGCCGCTGCCCGCGCCGGGCCCGCGCGATGTCCTCCTGAGCGTCGAGGCGATCGGCCTCAACCGGGCGGAGGCCATGTTCCGCTCCGGCACGTACTACTACCAGCCCACGCTCCCGGGCTCCCGGCTCGGCTACGAGGCCGCCGGAGTCGTCGAGGCGGTCGGCGCCGAGGTGGACGCATTCGCGCCGGGCGAGCGCGTCCTGTCCGTCGCCAACTTCGACTTCGGCGTCCATGGCGTGTACGCCCAGCATGTGGTGCTGCCCGACAGTGCGCTCGTCCGTGCGCCCGAGGGGGTGGACTCCGTGACGGCGGCGGCTGCCTGGCTGACGTACGCGACGGCCTATGGTGGCCTGGTGGAGGTCGGCGGGCTGGCACCCGGCGACCACGTCCTGGTCACCGGAGCATCCAGCGGCGTCGGCACGGCCGCGATCCAGACGGCGCTGCGGATGGGCGCCGTACCCCTCGCCACCACTCGCGGGGAGGCCAAGCGGCAGCGACTGCTGGAGCTGGGAGCCGCGCATGTGATCAACACCGACTCCCAGGACCTGGCACCGGCGGTCAGGGACCTCACCGGCGGTGCGGGCGTTCCGTTGGCGTTCGACGGTATCGGCGGACCGGGCTTCGCTGCCGTCGGGGACGCGCTCGCTCCCGGCGGTACGGCGGTGCTCTACGGCTGGTTGGACGCGCGCCCTGTCCAGCTGTCGATGAACTGGCCGCTCACCGTCCGTACCTTCGCCGCCGGCCTCCTCGCCACCGAGCCGGCATTCCGCGGCCGCGCCGCCGCCTTCCTGAGCGCGGGCCTGGCCGACGGGACGCTTGCCCCGGTGATCTTCGAGGTCTTCGAGGGGCTGGAGGCGATGCCGGACGCCCACCGTCTGATGGAGTCCAACGCGCACACCGGGAAGATCGTTGTGAAGGTGTGAACGAGCCGGGACGGGCACCCCGCGGCCGGACGGTGGGCGGCGGGGGTCCGGCGGCGCGGTGGCGGGATAGGGTCGGTGCGTCCCACCAAGGAGGTCGAGGTTGTTCTACAGCGCGATGAAGCTGTCGGTCGGGAGCACGCTGAAGCTCGCGTTCCGGCCCTGGGTGGAGGGCCTGGAGAACGTGCCCGCGGAGGGGCCCGCCATCCTGGCGAGCAACCACCTCTCCTTCTCCGACTCCTTCTTCCTGCCCGCCGTCCTCGACCGCAAGGTCACCTTCATCGCGAAGGCCGAGTACTTCACCTCGCCCGGAGTCAAGGGCAAGCTGACGGCCGCGTTCTTCAAGGGCGTCGGCCAGCTCCCCGTCGACCGTTCCGGCGCGCGCGGCGCGGGTGAGGCGGCGATCAGGAGCGGACTCGAAGTGCTGGAGCGCGGCGAGCTCTTCGGCATCTATCCGGAGGGCACGCGCTCGCCCGACGGCCGCCTCTACCGGGGCAAGCCCGGTGGCCTCGCCCGGGTCGCGCTGCGCTCGGGCGCGCCGGTGATCCCGGTGGCGATGATCGATACGGAGAAGATCCAGCCACCCGGCAAGGTCGTCCCCAAGCTGATGCGCCCGGGCATCCGGATCGGCACCCCGCTGGACTTCAGCCGGTACCAGGGCATGGACAACGACCGGTTCATCCAGCGCGCCGTCACCGACGAGGTGATGTACGCCATCCTGAAGCTCTCCGGCCAGGAGTACGTGGACATGTACGCGACGGCGGCCAAACGGCAGATCGCGGAGGCCGCGAAGGCCGCGAAGATCGCGGAGGCCGCCAAGAGAGAGGGAGCCGCGAAGAAGCGGCCCGATCAGGATGAGACGGGCGGCAACAGGGCTGCTTGACCGGCCGTCGTCGGACTGCCGGACTCGCGCCGTTCCGGGTTCGCGACGTCGCGGCGGGAAGGTAGGGGGAACCATGGCGCCGAAGCTGATGTCCGTGGAGCAGCCGCTGTGGCGGGCGTTGACGGGCTACCGCATTCTTGCCGTCCTCTACGTCCTCGGCGTCTTCTTCTGGAGCTACCGGGAGTACAGCGCTCCGGTGCCGGGCGGGATCTACCTCCTGGTGCTCGCCTGCTGGACGTTCGGCACCCTGCGCAACCTCGGCTCGGCCGACCGCTGCACGCTGCCGTTCCTCGTCACGGACATCGTGCTGGGCGTCGTCGGCATCCTCCTCTCCCCGGTCGTGGACGGCCACGACCTGGTGGGGCCGACCCTGCCGTCCATCTGGGTGGCGGGCCCCGTCCTCGCGTTCGCGCTCAAGGGCGGCTGGCGGTGGGCCGCGGGCGCCTCGGTGCTGGTGGGGATCGCCAACATCGTGGAGCGCGGCATGATCACCCGCTCCACCTTCCACAACGTGCTGCTCGTCTGTGTCGCGAGCGTCGCCATCGGCTACGTCATCGAGGTCGCCCGCGCCAGTGAACGCACCCTGGCGCGCGCCCTCCAGATCGAGGCCGCCACCCGGGAGCGGGAACGGCTGGCCCGCGACATCCACGACAGCGTTCTCCAGGTGCTGGCCATGGTGCAGCGCAGAGGTACGGCGCTGGGCGGCGAGGCGGCGGAGCTCGGCCGGATGGCGGGGGAACAGGAAGTGGCCCTGCGCGCCCTGGTCTCCAGCGGCGTGGTACCCGAGCCGGGGCGCACCCCCACCGGTGCCCGTCGGCCCGCGCTCACCAGGGACGGCGCGGCCCGCACCGCCACCGGCCCGGTCGCCGAGGCCGGGACGGACGGCACCGAGGGCACCGACGCCGCCCCCTGCGACGTCCGCGCGCTGCTCTCCTCCTACGCCGGGTCCCTGGTCACCTTCGTCGAGCCGGGGGCACCGGTGCCGCTGCCCGCCCGGGTGGCCACCGAGCTGGCGGCTGCTGTCGGAGCCGCCCTGGACAATGTGGCCAAGCACGCCGGCGACGGGGCTGGAGGCGAGGCGCACGCGTGGGTCCTGCTGGAGGACGAGCCGGACGCGGTGCTCGTGACCGTACGGGACGACGGGCCCGGCATCCCCGAGGGGCGGCTGGCGGACGCGGAGGCCGAGGGCCGGATGGGCGTCGCGCTCTCCATCCGGGGACGGTTGCGGGACCTGGGCGGCACGACGGAGCTGGTGTCGGTGCCCGGCCAGGGAACGGAAGTGGAGATGAGGGTTCCGAAACATGACAACTGAGGCACAACCCGTCCGGGTGATGGTCGTCGACGACCATCCGATGTGGCGCGAGGCCGTCGCACGGGACCTGGCCGAGGCCGGGTTCGAGGTCGTCGCCACGGCGGGCGACGGCGAGCAGGCGGTCCGCCGGGCCCGCGCCACCTCCCCCGACGTGCTGGTGCTGGACCTGAACCTGCCGGGCAAGCCCGGCGTTGAGGTCTGCCGTGAGCTGGTCGGGCCCGAGTCGGCGCTGCGAGTGCTGGTGCTGTCGGCGAGCGGCGAGCACAGCGATGTGCTGGAGGCCGTCAAGTCCGGGGCCACGGGCTATCTGGTCAAGTCGGCGGGCCCCGAAGAACTGCTGGACGCGGTACGCCGCACCGCGCTGGGCGACCCCGTCTTCACCCCCGGGCTGGCCGGGCTGGTGCTGGGCGAGTACCGCAGGCTGGCCGCCGACCCGGCTCCGGCCGCCGAGGACGCCCCGGACGTGCCGAAGCTGACCGAGCGCGAGACGGAGGTGCTGCGCCTGGTCGCCAAGGGACTCGGCTACAAGCAGATCGCCGAGCGCCTCGTCATCTCGCACCGCACTGTGCAGAACCACGTCCAGAACACCCTGGGCAAGCTCCAGCTGCACAACCGCGTCGAGCTGGTCCGCTACGCCATTGAGCGCGGCCTGGACGACTAGAGGGAGCGCCCCGAAGGGGCGCGGGGAACTGCGCGACCAGCCACAAAGCACCCGCAGCCTGCGACGGGCAGAAAGGGGCATCCCCTGCCCAGAGCAGGCGAGGCGGTCAAGATCGGGCGGCGCCGCGCACGCATGTCCTTCGTACGAGTGATTGCCCGAGCCTCAAATCCCGTCTCTCCCAAGGAAATCCACTGCTCGCCGCATCCCGTGTGACGTGGATCACCGCTAGCGTGACGGACGTTGCGCCGCGAACACACGGCGCAACGTCCAGGTGAGTCCACGCGGAGAAGGGAGATCCCATGCGGGTCGGAGTGCTGACCGGCGGCGGCGACTGCCCCGGTCTCAATGCGGTCATGCGGGCAGTGGTCCGTAAGGGAGTCCAGCAGTACGGCTACGAGTTCACCGGGTTCCGTGACGGCTGGCGGGGGCCGCTGGAGGGGGAGACGGTCCGGCTCGACATCCCGGCGGTGCGCGGCATGCTGCCGCGCGGCGGCACCATCCTCGGCTCCTCGCGCACCAACCCCTTCAAGGAGGACAACGGCGTCCGCCGGATCAAGGAGAACCTCGCCAAGTACGAGGTCGACGGGCTGATCGCGATCGGTGGCGAAGACACCCTGGGCGTGGCGGCGCGGCTGACGGACGAGTACGGCATCCGCTGCGTCGGCGTGCCCAAGACGATCGACAACGACCTCTCCGCCACTGACTACACCTTCGGCTTCAACACCGCGGTCACCGTCGCCACCGAGGCCATCGACCGCCTGCACACCACCGCCGAGTCCCATATGCGGGTGCTGGTGGTGGAGGTCATGGGACGGCACGCGGGCTGGATCGCCCTCCACTCGGGCCTGGCGGGCGGCGCCAACTGCATCCTGATCCCCGAGCAGCGGTTCGACGTCGACCAGGTCTGCGAGTGGGTCACCTCCCGCTTCAAGGCGAGCTACGCGCCGATCGTCGTCGTCGCGGAGGGAGCGATGCCCAAGGGCGGCGAGATGGTTCTCAAGGACGGCTCCACGGACTCCTTCGGGCACGTCAGACTGTCAGGCGTCGGCGAGTGGCTGGCCAAGGAGATCGAGTCCCGCACCGGCAAGGAGGCCAGGACCACCGTCCTCGGCCACGTCCAGCGCGGCGGCACCCCCACGCCCTTCGACCGCTGGCTGGCCACCCGCTTCGGCCTGCACGCCATCGACGCGGTGCGTGACCAGGAGTGGGGCAGCATGGTCGCCCTCCGCGGCACCGACATCGTCCGCGTCCCGCTCGCCAAGGCCACCGAGAAGCTGAAGACGGTGGACCCGGCGCTCTACGAGGAGGCCGGCGTCTTCTTCGGCTGACGACTGAGATCGGCTGACGACGGAGATCGGCTGACGACGGAGAAGGGAGCCCCCTCGGGGGCTCCGCCCGTCCCCTCTCCGTCGGCTCCTTCACGCCCGTCCCGCGCTCGCGGCTCCCTCGCTCGCCGCCGCCAGCAGCTGTGCGGTCACCGTCACCCCGTCCAGCGTCAGCACCGACTCCGGGTGGAACTGCACCCCCGCGAAGCCGGGTCCGCGCAGCGCGTGGACCTCGCCGCTTGCCGGGTCACGGCTCAGTTCGACGCCGTGCAGGGCCAGTTCGGCGGCGGTCTCGTCATCGCAGCGTGCGGTGTAGGAGTTGTAGAAGCCCACCGTCTCCTGCCGCCCGAACAACTCGATCGTCTCCTGCGCGCCCTGATAGGGGTGCTGCTTGCGGACCAGCTCCAGACCCAGTTCCGCCGCGAGGAGTTCGTGCCCGAGGCAGACGCCCAGCAGCGGCTGCCGCCGGGCGCGTACCAGTTCGGCGGCGAGGCCGCGCAGCAGCCGCATCTTCGGGTCGCCCGCATCGCGTGGGTCGCCGGGCCCGGGGCCCAGCACCACGGGCCCCTCGTGCCGCAGCGCTGCCTCGGCCAGCCCCGGCTCGTCGTAGCGGCGCACCCGCACCGGGTGCCCCGTCGAGCCCAGCAGGTGCGCCAGCATCGAGGTGAAGGTGTCCTCGCCGTCCACGACCAGCACCTGTGCCGCGTCGGTCCGCTCCGGACGCCCCACCCGCATCCGCAACCAGAACGGCGCGAGGGAAGCGCGCCGCCCCTCCAGCGCGGCCCGCACCCGCGGATCGTCCGCCAGCCTCGGGCGCGGACCGCCCGGCGTACGGGCCGGCGCCTCGCGCACCCCCAGCGCGGCCAGCACACCGGCCGCCTTGGCGTGTGTCTCCGCGACCTCGCTCGCCGGGTCGGAGGCGCGCACCAGCGTGGCGCCGACCGGCACCCGCAGCCGGCCGCTGGACGCGTCGATGTCGACGGTACGGATGAGGATGGGGGAGTCCAGCGTCTGGGCGCCGCCCGCATCGTGACCGAGCAGCGCGAGCGCCCCCGCGTAGTAGCCGCGCCCGCCGGCCTCGTGCCGCTCGATGACGCGGCAGGCGTTCTCCACGGGCGAGCCGGTCACCGTCGCGGCGAACATCGTCTCGCGCAGCACCTCGCGCACATCCAGCGTGCTGCGTCCGCGCAGCTCGTACTCGGTGTGCGCCAGGTGCGCCATCTCCTTCAGCCGCGGCCCGACGACGACGCCTCCCTCGTCGCCGACGGTGCACATCATCTTCAGCTCCTCGTCGACGACCATGGACAGCTCCTCGCCCTCCTTGCGGTCGGCCAGGAAGTCCAGCAGCCCCGCCACGTCCGGGCCCTGCGGCGGATAGCGGTAGGTGCCACTGATGGGGTTCATCACCACCGTGCCCCCGCTCATCCGTACATGGACCTCGGGGCTGGCGCCCACCAGTACCCGGTCGCCGGTGTGCACGACGAACGTCCAGTAGGCACCCTGCTCACCCCTCAGCAGCCGCCCGAAGAGGGCCAGCGCGTCCGCGCGGGAGAAGCCCGGGATGCGGGCCTGGTAGTCGCGCCGGATGACGAAGTTGGCGCCCTCACCGGCACCGATCTCGTCCGTGACCACCCGGCGCACGATCTCCTCGTATACGCCGTCGGCCACATCGAACGCGCCCTGCTCGACCCGCACCGGGCGGTCGGGCAGCGCGGCGAGCGTGTCGGTCAGCGGCAGCTCGTAGCGCTCGTCGGGCAGCAGCACGGACAGCGGTGTGCCGTCGTCCCGTACGTCGAAGCCCCGCTCGCGGATCTGCCGGAACGGTACGAGCGCCAGCGCGCCCGCTTCCCCGTCCGGGCGCACGGGCAGGTCGGCGAGCCGTTCCACCTCCCGCACGCTGCCGGTGAGCACCTCGACGAGATCGGCGTCCCGGCCGGGCGTACGCCTGCGCAACAGCGCGAACGGCGGCGCGTCAGCGCCGGTCAGCCGCTCGATCAGGGCGGCGGGTGCGGGTTCGGATGCGGCGGTGGCGGTGCGGTCCATGCGGAGTCCCTTCGCGGTGTACGAGGTGTACGGGAGGAACGGCCGCGAAAACGCAAAAAGGCCGCCCCTCGGGCGGCCTGGCACGTGACTGAGCTTGTTCAGTGCATACGCGCGTCGTGGCGGGCCGCCGTGCGGGCGGGCCACCACCAGTTCATGGTCGACAGCGCGTGCATGCCGCACACCATAGCGGACGATCCGACCGCGACGCCCCGCAAGGGCGCGGGCAACTGCGCGACCGGCCTGGGGGTACCTCCCAGCTCGAAGAGCTTGGGGGAGTACCCGCAGCCCGCGTGCTTCGGGTAGGGGCACCCCCCACCGGCGCAACGGTCGCAGTCCCCGCCCGGCGGCCGGTGATAACGGTCTCGTATGGCGGGCACTCGAACGGGTTCCCCGCAGAACCCCGTAACCTTGGGCCCGTGACTGTGAACGCCCACACCGATGCCGGTGCCCGCACCTGGCGAGACCTGCCCGCAGCACAGCAGCCAGACTGGCCGGACCACGAGGCTCTGCGTACCGTGCTCGCCGAGCTCGAGTCCTATCCGCCGCTCGTCTTCGCGGGCGAGTGCGACCAGCTGCGGGAGCGGCTGGGGTCGGTCGCGCGCGGTGAGGCGTTCCTGCTCCAGGGCGGCGACTGCGCCGAGGCGTTCGACCAGGTCAGCGCCGAGCACATCCGCAACAAGCTCAAGACGCTGCTGCAGATGGGAGCCGTCCTCACGTACGCGGGCTCGGTGCCCGTCGTCAAGGTCGGCCGGATCGCGGGCCAGTACAGCAAGCCCCGCTCCAAGGCGACCGAGACCCGCGACGGAGTGACGCTGCCCTCCTACCGGGGCGACTCGGTCAACGGCTTCGAGTTCACCCCGCAGGCCCGCCGGCCCGACCCGGAGCGGCTGAAGCGGATGTACCACGCCTCGTCCGCCACGCTGAACCTGGTCCGCGCCTTCACCACCGGCGGCTACGCCGATCTGCGCCAGGTGCACGCCTGGAACCAGGACTTCGTCAAGTCCAGCCCCTCCGGGCAGCGGTACGAGGCGCTGGCGCGCGAGATCGACCAGGCCATGAAGTTCATGCACGCCTGCGGCACGGATCCCGAGGAACTGAAGACGGTCGAGTTCTTCTCCTCGCACGAGGCGCTGCTGCTCGACTACGAGTCGGCGCTCACCCGCGTCGACTCGCGCAGCGGCAACCTCTACGACGTATCCGGGCACATGATCTGGATCGGTGAGCGCACCCGGCAGCTGGACGGCGCGCACATCGAGTTCGCCTCCCGGGTGCGGAACCCGGTCGGGGTGAAGCTGGGCCCCACGACGACCTCGGAAGAGGCGCTCGCCCTCATCGAGCGGCTCGACCCGGACCGTGAGCCGGGCCGCCTCACCTTCATCACCCGGATGGGGGCCGACAAGATCCGCGACCGGCTCCCCGAGCTGGTGGAGAAGGTCACCGCCTCCGGTGCCACCGTCGCCTGGGTCTGCGACCCGATGCAC
Organism: Streptomyces sp. 8N114; assembly: GCF_052245835.1. Lineage (NCBI taxonomy): Bacteria > Bacillati > Actinomycetota > Actinomycetes > Kitasatosporales > Streptomycetaceae > Streptomyces > Streptomyces sp. 8N114. The sequence goes on from NZ_JBQQBT010000005.1 coordinate 356,425, forward strand.
GGCAACACCTTCGAGGCGGCCAGCGGCCACAAGACGCGCCGTTTCGACGATGTGCTGGACGAGGTCAAGGGCTTCTTCGAGGTCCACAAGGGCCTGGGCACCCACCCCGGCGGCATCCACATGGAGCTGACCGGTGACGACGTCACCGAGTGCGTGGGCGGCGGCGACGAGATCTTCGTCGACGATCTGCACCAGCGCTACGAGACGGCTTGCGACCCCAGGCTCAACCGCAGCCAGTCGCTCGACCTGGCCTTCCTGGTCGCGGAGATGTACCGCGACCAGTGAGCCGCCGAGCTCACAGTCCCTGACCGCTGGGGCCCTCGTCACCTGTGTGACGAGGGCCCCAGCGGCGTATGTGGACAGGCTCAGGAGGGTAAGGTTAGGTTAACCTCAGCAAGTCTGAGACTGACCGGATCGATCCGAGGCGGAGGTGACCGCGTGTACGTCTGCTCGTGCTTCGGCATCACCGAAGAGCAGGTGCAAGAGCACGCGGCCGCGGGGGCGTGCACCCCGCGCCAGATAGCCTCCGCCAGCAAGGCGGGCACGGACTGCGGCTCCTGCGTCCGACGTATCCAGGGCATCCTCGGCCGCGGCCAGTGCCCCCGCAGAGCAGCCCTGGACCGCGGTGAGTCCCCGCTCGCGGCGCAGTCGTCCCCGACGGCAGGCACCCCGCAACCGGCTGAGGTAGCAGCGCTGACGGCACCGGCCGCCGCCGCGTAACCCTTCCCGCCGGGACGGCGCCTGCCGCGCGAGCGGCGACCCCTTCCCGCCGGGACGGCGCGCAACCACGACATCGAGGGTCCGGCGGCCTCCAGGACGGCCACAACCACAACGTCCGGCCTCAGGTCTCGTTCGCGGCCTTCTGCTCGATCTGCCGAGAGAGGTACAGCGACTCTCCCAGCTTGTCGACCAGGTCGAGCTGGGTGTCCAGGTAGTCGATGTGGTGCTCTTCGTCCGCGAGGATGTCCTCGAAGATGTTGGCGGACGTGATGTCGCCCTTGTTCCGCATCAGATCGATGCCGCGCTTCAGCCGGTCGATCGCCTCCACCTCGATCTGCCGGTCCGCCCGGAACATCTCGGTGACGGTCTGGCCGACCCGCACATGGAAGAGCCGCTGGTAGTTCGGCAGCCCCTCCAGGAAGAGGATGCGGTCGGTGAGCCGCTCCGCGTGCCGCATTTCGTCGAAGGACTCGGCGCGGGTGTACTCGGCGAGCTTGGTCCAGCCGAAGTGCTCCTGCATCTTCGCGTGCAGGAAGTACTGGTTGATGGCGGTCAGCTCGGCGGTGAGCTGCTCGTTGAGGAACTCGATGACCTCGGGGTCGCCCTGCATGGTGGCGGGCTCCTTCCAGGGGCATGACGCATGTATCGGGCAGGTGCGCACGTGGCGCAGGGTGCGCGTGGAGCGCAATCGCGCATCCTGTCACCGCCCACCGGCTCGGTCCAGTAAGTGCACGCTTACCGGGTGTGCCCGTATTTGCTGTTGTGAGCGGTGACGGCATCTCCGGCGAGTACCCGCTCGGGGGGTGGTCAAGACCAGGGGCCGGGGTCTGTCACCATGGGGGCATGGGTCAGCCGCAAAGCCGCGAAGGGGAGCAACCGGAGCTTCCGCCCGGGCAGCGGCTTCAGCGTGGGTGGCCCGTCACGCACTACGGCCCGGTACCCAAGTTCCGCCGGGAGCGGTGGGACTTCCGGGTCTTCGGCGCCACGGCGGACGGCGAAAAGCACTGCTGGAACCATGAGCAGTTCTCCGCGCTGCCGTACCGGACCGTGGTCGCCGATCTGCACTGCGTCGCGAAGTTCAGCATGCTGGGTGCCGAGTGGGGCGGCGTACTCGCCCGCACGATCCTCGAACTGGCGCCGCCCGCGCCCGACGTCACCCATGTGATGGTGTGGGCGGAGTACGGCTTCAGCTCGAACCTGCGGCTGTCGGACTTCACATCCGAAAAGACGGTCTTCGCCACGCACCGGGCCGGTGAACTGCTCACCGCGGAGCACGGCTTCCCCGTCCGCCTCGTCGTGCCCCACCTGTACGCGTGGAAGGGCCCCAAGTGGGTCCGGGGCATCGAGTACATGACGGCGGACCGCCGGGGCTTCTGGGAGGAGCGCGGCTACCACAACATCGGCGACCCCTGGAAGGAACAGCGCTACTCCTACCAGGAGGAGCCGGGGGACGGTCCGGAGCTGTAGCTGCCCCGCCCGCCCCCCCCGTCCCGTCAGTGGTACTGGTGCACCACCGCGTGGCCCTTGCCCGCGGCGATCAGCCGGCGGTTGACCGGCGTGGTGACCACGAAGGCGACGGCGAAGGCCACCGCGAGGGCGCCCCAGAACAGCCCCGTGTCCAGATGCGCGTCCATCGCGCCGGGGACCAGCAGGATGACGCCGTTGTCGACCAGTTCCATGATCAGGATGGAGACCGTGTCGGCGGCGAGGGCGACCTTGAACGCCGTACGCAGGTCGAGGCCGGCGCGTACCACCGCGTACATCGTGAAGCTGTAGCCGAAGGCGAACGCCAGGACGATGGCCAGTGCCATGGTGGGTGCGTTGTGCCAGGCCAGGGCCGTACCGATCACCATGCCCAGAATCTCGCCCAGTGCGCAGCCGACGAGGCAGTGCAGGGTGGCCTTGGCGGCCATGGCCCAGGAGACGGAGCCGTGGTCACCGTGCTGGTGGGCTTCAGGTCCGCCGTGATGCTCGTGCTCGTGCTGAGCGTGGGCGGAGTCGTGCCGGCTGTGCTGGGTCATGGGACACCTCGTCGTGAAGCAGAGCGGATCGTGCCGTCGCACATTCGTAACGCTATACCCCTGAGGGGTATTCCGCCAACGGCCGTGCGCGGTTCCCAGTGCCCGTGCGCCTTCAGCGGTCCCGCAGTTTCTTCAGCATCGCCACGTCCGCTGCGTGTCCCTCCTTGCGGCCCGGGGTCTCGATCACCAGCGGTACGCCCGCCGTCAGCGGATGGGCCAGCAGTTCGGCGAACGGCTCGGTTCCTATGTGACCGGCGCCGATGTTCGCGTGCCGGTCCTTGTGTGCGCCGGCCACGTCCTTGGAGTCGTTGGCGTGGATCAGCCGCAGCCGTCCCGGGCCGGTCACCGACACCAGCTCCTCGAGGGTGCGCCCCACCCCGCCGGGCGCGGCCAGGTCGTGTCCCGCGGCGAAGACATGGCAGGTGTCGAGGCAGACGCCGAGCTTCGGATGGTGCTCCAGCGCCTCGAAGTACGGGCCCAGCTCGTGCATTTGGGAACAGAGCGAGGCGCCCTGCCCGGCGGTCGGCTCCAGCAGCAGCCAGGGATCGTCGTCGTGGGTCAGCTCTTCCAGCAGCGGCATCATCAATGTGCGCGCCTGGGCGAGCGCCACCGACCGGGACCGGCCACCGGTCGCCGCGCCGGTGTGGACGACGACGCCCAGCGCGCCGATGGCCCGCCCGCGCCGCAGCGAATGCCGCAGCGAGAGCACGGACTTGGTGGCCGTTTCCTCGGTGTGCGAGCCGAAATTGATCAGATAGGGGGCGTGAACGTAAGCGGGAAGTCCACGCTCCGCGCATACGGTGCGGAATTCGGCGTCCTGGTCCGGATTTCCGGCCGACGTCGCCCAGCCGCGCGGATTCGCGACGAATACCTGAAGTGCTTCGGCGCCGATATCGGCGGCGTAGGAAATGCCAGTGGCGGCCAGGCCCCCGGCTACGGGAACATGGCCGCCAATGGGATTACGCATGCGCTGCGTCTCGTTCGTGGTCACACCACTCAGTATGCAGAGTTGACGTTGTCCATCGAACCGTACCGGTCCGCCGCGTAGTTGCAGGCGGCGACGATGTTCGCGACCGGGTCGTACTGGTCGTACGCGGTCCCCTCGACGTGGTAGGCGTCGAAGGTCGGCTTGATCACCTGGAGCAGGCCCTTGGAGGGCACGCCGTTGATGGCGTTGATGTCCCAGTTGTTGATGGCGCGCGGGTTGCCGCCGGACTCGCGGATGATGTTGCGCTTGATGCCCTCGTAGGAGCCGGGGATGCCGTGCTTGGCCATGATGGCGCGGGCCTCACGGATCCAGCCGTCCAGGTTGTTCGGGTAGCTGGGCGCGGCGGCGCGCTGCTTGGAGCGGTTCGCCGCGGCCTTGACCGCACGCTCCTTCGCCGCTGCTGCCTCGGCCTTCTCCTGGGCCGCGGCCTTGGCGGCCCGCTTCTGGGCATCGGCCTTTATCGCGGCAGCCGCCTCGTCGGTGCTGGTGAAGCTCTTGGCGGTGGTGGTGGCGTCCTTGACGCTGGCCACCTGCTTTGCCTCGGCGGGCACCTTCACCAGGGACTGCTGCTGGGCGGTGAGGTCCTTGCCCTGCTTGGGCAGCACGGAGGAGTGGGAGCTGAACGCGACGCTCTCGGCGGTGACCTTCTTGGCAGCGGCCTGGCCGGAGTCACCATGCGCCGCCGTGCTGGGGAGCACCGTCACGGCGAGGGTCGCGGCGCCCACCGCACCGAGACCGATGGCGGAGAACTTCCTGGCCTTGGGGCTGAGACTGAGACTGGAGATGCTGGGCATAAGGCAGTGCGGACCTTTCATCGCTGGCGTCGTGTCGCAGAGGCGGGGAGCCGGGGAGAAACGCCGAGTGCTGTTTCGGCGCCGTGCGACGACCGCAATTGTTAAAGGGCCGGTTTTGCGAAATCAAAGGTGTGACGTACTACCCGAATTCGTTGCCGGAAGTCACACCGACCGCCGTTTTATGCACTGCTTTCCAGGTCGAGCGGCGGATTCCTTTCCACTACTCCATTTCGTAGGTGATGTGCGTCCTATGGGTGGGGTCACATGCCGCGAGTATGGGCACCACTGCCCGTGACGGGATATGCGCACCAAGTCGGACATTGGCCCCACACGGGGTGAGCAGCCCGCTACACAGCAGAAGCCCCGCGAAGGCCGGCGGACCGGCTCTCGCGGGGCTGGGCGCTGCAAGGGCGCAGGGGCAGAGGCGGGGTCCGGCTCAGCGGAGCCAGATCGTGACCTCCGAGCCCCGGGGCGCCTTCTCGCCGCTGTCGGGGGACTGGTTGAAGACGGTGTCGCCGAAGAAGATGCGGCGTACGTTCACCTGGAAGCCCGCCTGTTCCAGCTTCGAGGTGGCCTCGTCCTCGCTGCTGTCCTCCACGTCCGGCACCTCGACCATGTCGGGGCCCTTGGAGACCGTCAGCGTCACCGTGTCGCCCTTCGCGGCCCTGGTGCCGTCGGTGGGGGACTGGCGGGCGATGGTGCCCTTGTCGTGCTCGGAGTGGACCCGCTCGGAGGCGATACGGACCTTCAGGCCCGCCTCCTTCAGCTCGTCCGTGGCGTCGCTCTGGTCGTCACCGACCACATCGGGCACCTCCACGGGCGCGCCCTTGGAGACCGTGAGCGCCACCGCCGCGCCCGGCCTGCGCTTGCTGCCCGGCGCGGGGTCGGTGGCGATGACGGAGCCCTGCGCGGTCTCCTGGTCGAACCGTCGCTTGACCGTCCCCGGCTCCAGACCGGCGTCCTTGAGCTTGCGGCGGGCGTCCGAGAGCGGCGTGCCCTTCAGATCGGGGATCTTCACCACATGGGGACCGCGCGAGACGGTCAGGGTGACGCTGCCCGTCTTGCGGACGCGCTCGCCCGGCTTCGGGTCGCTGCTGATGACATGGCCGCGCTTGACCCGCTCGCTGTAGTCCTGCTCCACCTTGACGTCGAGCCCGGCGTCCGACAGCGTCTTCGTCGCCTTGGACTGCGGCTGGTCCAGCACGGCAGGCGTCTGGATGAACTGCCCGGAATTGACGTACCAGACGCCCGCCCCTACCAGCGCCACCAGCAGCACGCCCAGCGTCACCAGCACCCAGCGCGGCTGGAGCGCACGCCTGCGCGGGGCCCCGTCGACCGGTCCGCCAACGCCGCCCGGCGGAGCCCCCGGCGGCTCCGCCGGGGGAGTGCTCAGCAGCGCCGTGCGGTCCATCGGCTCCGCGTCCGGCACCGGGCCGGTGGCCGCGGTCCCCACCGGGCGCGGGATCACATAGGTGTCGGCCTCGGTCTGCGAGGCGGCGCTCGCGCTCGCGGAGTGCGCTGCCGCGGCGACGTTCTCCACGCTCTCCGCGGCGCTCTCCGCGGGAGCGATGCCGACCGGTGCGGCGCCGTCTTCCTTGGCCTGCGGCGGTACCGCGTCCAGCTCCGCGTCGGTCAGCCCCGCGCGGGCCGTCCGCACCTCCGAGAGGAGCGCGACCGCGTCCTCGGGGCGCTGCTCGGGCGCCCGCGCCGTCGCCCGCGCGACCAGGGCGTCCAGCGCCGCCGCCATTCCCGGCACCGCCGCGGAGGGGGCCGGCATGTCCTTGTTCAGATGCTGGTAGAGCACCTGCGCGGGGGAGGCCCCCGAGTGCGGTTTGGCTCCGGTCAGCATCTCGTAGAGCATCACGCCGCACGCGTAGAGGTCCGTGCGTGTGGTGGCCGTGCCGTCCTCGATCTGCTCCGGCGCCAGGTACGAGACGGTGCCCAGGATCGAGTCCGTCGTCGCGGACGTCTGGCTGTCCACAGCGCGTACGAGCCCGAAGTCGGCGACCTTCACCCGGCCGTCGTCTCCTATCAGCACGTTCTCCGGCTTCACGTCCCGGTGCACGAGACCGGCACGGTGCGCGGCGCCCAGCGCGGCCAGGACGGGCTCCAGGATGTCGAGCGCGGCGCGGGGGCGCAGGGCGCCCCTGTCGCGCAGGACGTCGCGGAGTGTGCAGCCCTCCACGTACTCCATCGCGAGATAGACGTACGTGCCGTCCGTGCCCTGGTCGAAGACCCCGACCACGTTGGGGTGCGCGAGGCGCGCGGCGGACTTGGCCTCCCGGATGAAGCGGGTCACGAACGTGTCGTCCGCCGAGAGGGAGGTGTGCATCACCTTCAGGGCCAGCACGCGGTCCAGGCGGGTGTCCATGGCGCGGTACACCGTCGCCATGCCGCCGACGGCCACCCGGGCGTCGACGCGGTACCGGCCATCGAGAACCTGGCCCACCAGGGGGTCCTTGAGGGTGGTGTCCATTGCGCAGAGTGTACGAGGGGGCTGCGTCGGCTTGGTCGTGTGGTTGCGGGTTGCGGGCGATCTGGAGCCGAACAGTGACACGCCGCGGGTGGGGCCCTCAGCTATCGGAAGGCCGGGCGTTCGGGGTCCAGCACGGGGACTCCCTCGCTGGGCGAGGACGCCTCCGCGAAGTGGCGGCGGGGGATGCGGCCCGCGCGGAAGGCGAGACGCCCCGCCTCGACCGCATGGCGCATGCCCTCGGCCATGAGCACGGGCTCCTGAGCGCGGGTGACCGCGGAAGCCAGCATCACCGCGGCGCAGCCCAGCTCCATGGCGAGGGCCACATCGGAGGCCGTACCCGCGCCCGCGTCCAGGATCACCGGCACCCCGGCCCGCTCGGTGATGAGCTGGAAGTTGTGCGGGTTGCGGATGCCCAGGCCGGAGCCGATGGGGGAGCCGAGCGGCATGATGGCGGCGCACCCCACATCCTCCAGCTTCCGGGCGAGCACGGGGTCGTCGTTGGTGTACGGCAGCACGGTGAAGCCGTCGTCGACCAGCGTCTCGGCGGCGTCGAGCAGCTCGACGGGGTCGGGCAGCAGGGTGCGCTCGTCGGCGATGACCTCCAGCTTCACCCAGTCGGTGCCGAGGGCTTCGCGGGCGAGCCGCGCGGTGAGCACGGCCTCGCCGGCGGTGTAGCACCCGGCGGTGTTCGGCAGCACGCGGATGCCGTGCTTGTCGAGTACGGAGAGCACGGAGCCGCTCACGGAGGGGTCCAGCCGCCGCATGGCGACCGTCGTCAGCTCTGTGCCGGAGGCCAGCAGGGCGCGTTCCAGGACGTCGAGGCTGGGCGCGCCGCCGGTGCCCATGATCAGGCGCGCGGTGAAGGTGGTGTCGCCAATGGTCAGCGGATCGTCGGCCATCGCTGGGCTCAGCCTCCCTGGACTGCGGTGAGAACTTCGACGCGGTCTCCCTCGCCGAGCGGGGTGGCGGCCCAGCTGCTCCGGGGGACGACGTCCTCGTTGAGCGCCGCGGCCACGCCCGAGGGTGCGGTGGTCAGGGTGGCCACGAGCTGGTCGAGGGTGAGCCCGGCGGTCACCTGGCGGGGCTCGCCGTTGACGGAGACGGTCAGCGTCCTGGTGGTGGAGGTCATACGGGCTGCTCCTGGAGCGCACGGGGGCGGGAGGAGGCGAAGCGCTGTGGGGTGAAGGGGCGGGCCGGCTCGGGCAGCGCGCCCGTGGTCAGCAGTTCGGCCAGCACCTCGCCGGTGACGGGGGTGAGGAGTACGCCGTGCCGGTAGTGGCCGGTGGCCAGATGGAGCCCGGCCAGCGTGGTGGGGCCGAGCAGCGGCGCGTTGTCGGGGGAGCCGGGACGCAGCCCGGCGCGGGTCTCGGCCAGCGGCAGCTCGGTGACGCCGGGCACCAGTTCGTGCGCGTCCCGCAGCAGCTCGTAGACGCCGCCCGCGGTGACCGTGGTGTCCCAGCCGAGCTCCTCGCTGGTGGCGCCCACCACCAGCTCGCCGTCCTCGCGCGGCACCAGATAGAGGGGACCGCCGCGGACGACGGCGCGGACCGTACGGGAGAGGAAGGCGCCGTGCCGGGTGGCGGGCGGCATCCGCAGCCGCAGGACCTGGCCCTTCACCGGGCGGACCGGCGGTGCCACCTCCGGGGGCAGGCCCTCCAGCGTGCCGCTGTGGGAGCCCAGCGCGAGAACTGTCTGCCCGGCGTGCAGTTCCGTGCCGTCCTCGAGAGTGGCGCCCAGGGCGCGGTCCCGCGAGGTGAGCAGCCGCAGCGCGCGGGAGCGGTGGAAGGCGACTCCCGCGCGTTCGCAGGCGTCCAGCAGCGCTGTCGCCAGTCGGCGCGGGTCGATCTGGTGGTCGCCGTCCACGCGGGCTCCGCCGCGTACGGAAGGCGCCAGCATCGGCTCCAGGCGGCGGCACTCGCGGCCGGTCAGCCACTGGGACTCCAGCCCGCACCGCTGCTGGAGCGCATGCAGCTCGCGCAGATGGGCGCGGTCGTCGGCGTCGAGCGCGACCGCGAGGGTGCCGCAGGCCCGGTAGCCGGTCTCCAGCCCTGTGGCGTCCTCCAGTTCGGCGACGAAGTCCGGATAGCGCGCCGCCGAGGCGAGGTTGAGCTCCAGCAGCGTCTCCTCGCCGTAGTGCAGCTCGGTGACGGCCGCGAGCATGCCTGCCGCCACCCGTGCGGCGCCGCCGCCGGGCTCCGGGTCGACGACGGTGACCGCCAGGCCGCGCCCTGCGGCGCGCCAGGCGGTGACCAGGCCGATGAGGCCGCCGCCCAGGACGAGCACATCGGGACTCGGATGGGCTGCTGCCGGAATTGCCGTGCCGCGCATGGGCGCTGCTGCTCCCTTCGCCGGAATGACCCGGATCAGGTTCGGACGGTCGGAGGCCGCCGCAGCCTCCCTCTCAGCCCAGTGCGTCCGGGCTCCCGCGTATGCCGTAACTACCGCACCCACCCTACTGCGGTGCGCGCGAGCCGGGTAAGGGCCATCGGTGCGCTCAGGGACGCTCCACCGGCGGGCCTACGACCGGTGACCGATGGTCGCACGACTCGACCGGCATACAGTGATCGTGTGAGTGACAGTCAGAAACAGCAGCGGATCGTGATCGTGGGCGCCGGGATGGCCGGCGTGCAGACCGCCGTGCAGCTGCGCGAACAGGGCTGGCCCGGTTCCGTGCGGCTCATCGGGGCCGAGCCGCACGCGCCGTACGACAGGCCGCCGCTGTCCAAGGCCGTGCTGCTCGGTACGGGGGAGGCGGAGGCGCCGCTCTTCGAGATCGACTTCGCCGGGCTCGGCATCGAGCTGGAGCTGGGAAGAACCGTCACCGGTCTGAGCGGTGACGAACGGCTGGTGGTCACCGACGCGGGGCCCGTCCACTACGACCGCCTCGTGCTGGCGACCGGCGCCGAACCGGTCACCCTGCCCGGCAGCGAGGGGGTGCCCGGCGTCCACATGCTGCGCACCCTGGACGATGCGCGGCGGCTGCGCCCGGTGCTGGCCGAGCGGGGCCGGATCGTGGTGGTCGGCGCCGGCTGGATCGGTGCGGAGTTCGCGACGGCGGCGCGCGAGCGGGGCTGCGAGGTCACCGTCGTGGAAGCCGCTCGGACACCGCTGCCCGGCGCGCTCCCGGCGCAGGTCACCGAGCCGATGCGGGCCTGGTACGCGGAGGCCGGGGCGACGCTGCGCACCGGGGTGGCCGTCGAGGCGGTCGAGCGCGGCGAGGTGCTGCTCGCCGACGGTACGCGGCTGGCGGCCGACGCGGTGCTGGTCGGGATCGGGGCCCGCCCCGCGACCGGCTGGCTGCGCGGCTGTGGCGTCGACCTCGCCCCCGACGGTTCCGTGGCCGCCGACGCCCGGCTGCGCGCCTCGGTCCACGGCAGCCATGTGTCCGGCATCTACGCCGTGGGCGACTGCGCCTCCTTCCCGTCGGCTCGCTACGGCGAGCGGCTGCTGATCCACCACTGGGACAACGCGCTGCAGGGCCCCCGTACGGTCGCGGCTAACCTGTTGGCCGAGGGGCACGCCGACGGGGAGGCCGACAGCGTCGCCTACGACCCGGTGCCCTACTTCTGGTCCGAGCAGTTCGGCCGCTTCGTGCAGTACATCGGCCACCACGGTCCGGGCGACGAACTGGTGTGGCGCGGCTCTCCGGAGGGCGCCGCCTGGAGCGTGTGCTGGCTGCGCGGGGAGCGGCTGGCCGCGCTGCTGGCCGTCGGCCGTCCGCGCGATCTCGCGCAGGGCCGCAAGCTGATTCAGCAGGGTACGGCCGTGAACCCGGCGCTGGTCCGCGACGCGGCCGTGGCGTTGAAGCAGGCGGCGCGGTAGTGGCCGCCGGTCCCAGATGGCAGTCTGGAACCCGTGACCGAGATTGACGCAAAGACCGATGCTCTCGTCCCCGCCTGGCTCACCCTTCCCGACGTCGCCGAGAAGCTCGGCGTCGAAGTGACCCGGGTACGGCAGCTCGTGAAGGAAGGCCAGCTGCTCGCCGTACGGCGGGAAGCGGAGTCCGGAAACAAGGTGCTCCAGGTTCCGGCCGCCTTCATCGGTGAGGGCCGGATCGTGAAGGGCCTGGCGGGCACCATCACGCTCCTGAAGGACGACGGCTTCAGCGACGAAGAGATGCTCGAATGGCTGTTCACCGAGGACGAGTCCCTGCCCGGCTCGCCCGTGACGGCCCTGCGGGAGAACCGGGGCACGGAGGTCAAGCGCCGCGCCCAGGCACTCGCCGTCTGACGCCGCCGCCCGGGTCCGGCCCCGGGCACAGCAGAAGAACCACCGCTGAAGAACACGACACCACCGGGTGCGTGGGCCCGCTCGCGGGTCCACGCACCCCCTCATGGGGGGAACCACCGCACCATGTCCCGCAGCACCGCCCCGTCCGCCGCGTCCACCGGCTCCGCCCCGTCTGCCGAAGCGCGGAAGCGGCTCGCCGGCGCACGGCTGTATCTGTGCACCGACGCCCGGAAGGAGCAGGGCGACCTGCCCGAGTTCCTGGACGCGGTACTGGCGAACGGTGTGGATGTCGTCCAGCTGCGCGACAAGGGCATGGAGGCCGCGGAGGAACTGGCTCAGCTGGCCGTCTTCGCCGACGCCTGCCGCCGGCACGGAGCGCTGCTCGCCGTCAACGACCGCGCGGACGTGGCCCACGCCGCCGGCTCCGATGTGCTCCACCTCGGCCAGGGTGATCTGCCGGTCCCCGCCGCCCGCGCGCTGCTCGGCGAGGAGGTGCTGATCGGCCGCTCCACCCACTCCGCGGCCGAGGCGGACGCGGCGCTGGCCGAGCCCGGCGTCGACTACTTCTGCACCGGTCCGTGCTGGCCGACGCCGACAAAGCCGGGCCGCCCCGCACCGGGGCTGGATCTCGTCCGTCACACCGCCGCCCGTACCGTCGCGAATCCGGCGGCACGGCCGTGGTTCGCCATCGGGGGGATCGACGCGGACAACCTGGACCAGGTGCTGGAGGCCGGGGCCCGCCGGGTGGTGGTGGTCCGGGCGCTCACCCGGGCCGACGACCCGGGGGCTGCAGCCGCCTCGCTGGCGGAGCGGCTGCGGGAGGCGGCCGAGGGCGATCCGTACCTCTCCGTGCAGTGAGCCGGCCGTTCCTGTAGCACGGGGTGGCCGCCTGTCCAACAGGTGGACATCGGCCATCCGGGAACCGGACAGATCATCCCTTAACGTGTCAGCGTCGAGCCGCTCTACAGGTCAGGCCGCTAGCCTGCATCCATGGCCATCGGTATCTCAGCTCCCAGGACAGACCGTCCGCCGACTGTGCGTGATCTGCTCGCGAGCGGAGAGCAGTCCTTCTCCTTCGAATTCTTCGCGCCGAAGACCGAGAAGGGAGAGCGGACCCTGTGGGACGCGCTGCGGCGCATCGAGGCGGTGTCCCCGACCTTCGTGTCCGTCACCTACGGCGCGGGTGGCTCCTCGCGTGAGGGCACGGTCCGCAACACCGAGCGCATCGCCACCGAGACCACACTGACCCCGGTCGCGCACCTCACCGCCGTCAACCACTCGCGGGCCGAGCTGCGCAACGTCATCGGGCAGTACGCGGACGCGGGCATCCGCAACGTGCTCGCGCTGCGCGGCGACCCGCCCGGCGACCCGCTGGGGGAGTGGGTCAAGCACCCCAACGGGATCAACTACGCCTCCGAACTCGTCGAGCTGATCAAGGAGTCCGGCGACTTCTGCGTCGGCGTGGCGGCCTTTCCCGAGATGCACCCGCGCTCCACCGACTGGGAAAGCGACGTCCGGCACTTCGTGAACAAGTGCAAAGCCGGTGCCGATTACGCGATCACCCAGATGTTCTTCCGGGCCGAGGACTATCTGCGGCTGCGCGACAAGGTCGCCGCGGCAGGCTGTCACACGCCCATCATCCCGGAGATCATGCCCGTCACGAACGTGAAGCAACTCGAGCGGTTCGCGCAGCTGAGCAACGCCACCCTGCCGACCGAGATGATCGAGCGCCTCCACGCGGTCCAGGACGATCCGGCAGCGGTACGCTCGGTCGGAATCGAGTACGCCACAGACTTGTGTGCGAGGCTGATGGCCGAAGGCGTCCCGGGGCTGCACTTCATCACGCTCAACCACTCCACGGCGACGCTGGAGATCCACCAGAATCTCGGCCTTCGGGAGAGGGCTAACCTGGGCCTTCGCAAGGGGGCTTGAGCCACGGATCCGCCCATGGGGCGGCGGGAGCGGGAAGAGGGGCGTAGATGGGCTGGACGGTCCTCTATATCGCGTTCGGCGTTGTTGCGCTGTGGCTGCTGGGCGAGGTCCTGCTCCAGTACAAGGCCCGGCTGCGCTGGCGGGCGCTGGCCTTCACCGGTTTCCTGGGCGTGGTGGTGGGCACCGTGCTGCCGTCGATCATCGTGATCGGCGTCGGCATCGCGGCCTTCGCCGTCGGCCAGACCTTCGTCACCCTCTCCGTGCGGAGCGGGTTCACCGCCGGGTGGTCGCTCGGCGGTGGCCCCGGCTCCAGCAGGCGCCGCCGGACAGGCGCCGCGCCCGGCCCGGAGACCCCCTCGCTCCAGGTCTCCGACCTCCAGACCTACGGCCCCGGCATCCCCCCGGCCCCCGGCGCGATGCCCATGCCGGACCCGGTCGACGACTACGGTCAGCAGGGTTACGGCCAGCAGGACTACGGACAGCCCGAGCCCGCCGCCCAGTTCGGGGCGGGAAGCGGAACCGGTACCGAATACGCCTACGCCGGCTACCCCACGTACGGCGGCACCGACGGCTACGAGGAAGAGACCTCGGTCTTCGGCCAGTCCCCGGGCCCCATGCCGGCATCGGCACCCGGTCCCGCGCCGGACCAGACCCAGGCGTTCGCCTACGGGGACGGGACCGGCGAGCAGTACGCCGGTCAGTACGCCGGATACGCGGACCCCTCCGGGGCCGTGGAATCCGCCGAGTACCAGAGCTACCCCGCCTACCAGGACTACGCCGACCCGTACGGCGGCTACAGCGGTTACGGCGAAGAGCACGGCTACCCGGCGCCGCCGCCCCAGCAGCCGTACTACCCCGATGTGCCCGAGACGCCCCCCGGCGGTGTCTGGGTCCCCCAGCAGCGGGACGCCGGCGCACCGCTGCCCCCGGCCGAGCCGCCCGCCCCGTACGGCTACGGGAACGAGTACGGCGACCAGTACGGCGACGACCCGGCCGCCCAGCCGCAGCCGCAGCCGTATCCGCAGCAGGCGCCGCAGTATCCGCAGGACTATTACGGCAGCGGCCAGTACTGAGTTCGCCGGGACAGGCGGGGGCGGGGAGCGCGCCGAGCCAGGCAGGTGGGGTCCGGGAACAGACCGGCCGCTACAAGGCGGGGCGCGAGCTCAGACCGAGCCGCGCCACTCCGGGTCCTGCACCAGCCCCGCCACCATGGCGCCGCTCATGCCCGCCGCAGGCAGGCCGCCCCCCGGATGGGACCAGCCGCCCGCCGTGTAGAGCCCGGGCAGCCGGGTCTGGTTGGCGGGGTACAGGAAGGCGCCGCGGGCGCCGGGCAGCGCGGGCGGCGGCACCCGGCCGCCCGGAGCGCCGGTCTCCGCCTCGTTGTCGGCGGGAGTGCGCACCTCGTGCCACAGCAGCCGCTCGCTCAGCCCCAGCCCCGCCGCGTCCGTCGCCGCCAGCAGCTGTTCGACGAGCCGCGCTGCCGCAGCGGCGTCGGCAGCGGAGCCCGGAGCCACCGGCAGCGTGAGCACCGCCGTCTCGTGCGCGTCGTCCGGGCGCAGCGCCGGATCGTCCGGCCGCAGCACCGTCACCGGCTGCCCCGGCGCCTCGGCGCGGTGCACCAGCGTGCGGTGCGCCGTGCCTTCGGGGCGGGCGCCCCGCAGCGCGAGCAGCACGGCGAACCGGGCCGTGCCCTGTTCCGTACCGCCCTCACCACCGGGCGCGGCGGGACCGCCGCCGGCGACCACCACGTCCGCGTCGGCCACCGAGCCGTCGGCCAGGTCCACCCCGGCCGCCCGCCCGTCCTTCTCCCGTACGCCGGTCACGGCGCTGTCGAAGTGGAAGGCCACCCGCCGCTCCAGGCACCGCTCGTAGAGCGCGTCGGCGAGGGCACGCATGCCGCCGCGTACGTACCAGGTGCCGAAGGTGTCCTCGATGTAGGCGAGTACGGCGGCGCTCGCCGGAGCCGACGCCGGGTCCAGGCCGTGCGCCCAGACGCAGCCGCGCAGCATCGCAGCCAGCCGTGGATCGCGCAGTTCGTCCTGCGCGGCCTCGGCCAGCGTCGGCGTACGCCGGTGAAGCAGGCCCCTCTTCCGCAGCGCCGGATAGGCGCCGTCCCGGCTGAGCGTGCCCCGCGACGAGGGCTCGTCGCGCAGCGGCTCCTCCAACAGCGGGCGGCGCGTGGCCTCCCACGCCTCGCGGGCCCGGGTCAGCATCCCGGCCCAGCGCTCGCCCGCGCCTGTGCCCAGCGCCTCGTCCAGAGCGGAGATCACCTTGCCCCGGGAGGCGTTGGGCAGCGATACGGCACCGCCGCCGTCGGCGAACACATGGCGGGCGGTGACCGGCACCTGGACCAGCTCCACCCGGTCCTCCAGCTGCTCGCGGCCGGTCTTGACGAACAGGTCCCGGTAGACGGCCGGCAGATGCAGCAGCCCCGGCCCGGTGTCGAAGGTGAAGCCCTCGCGCGCGTACTGCCGTACGGCGCCCCCGTACGTCCCGCTCCGCTCGTACACCGCGACCTCGTGCCCCGCGACGGCCAGCCGCGCCGCCGCCGCCATCCCGCCCATCCCCGCCCCGACCACCACAACCCGCACCATGCCCCCGACCTTACCGACCAGCTTGTCCGGCGCCCGCGGCGGCCAGGGGGACCCCCTACCGGACGGAATAGGTACCCGTACTCAGGCGAGATCTTGAGTACCCGCACGGATGGGCGCTCATCCGTGCGGACGGCAGAGTGAGGCCCGACGGAAGGGCAGGGGGCCGCACCGCTGACACGGGGCCGCGGAACGGTGCTCGGCGCCCTTCCGGAAGCCACCCCCCGCACAGTGGGGCGGCCCCGCGCAGAGGGGGGCCGTCCCGCACAGGGGGCCGGTTCCGTGGTCAGCGGGGCCGGCTCCCGGCGACGCGCCCCTGGAGCAGCAGGGACAGCGCCCCGTGCACGTCCTCGATCGAACGCTCCGGCTGGAACGCCTTCCAGTCCAGCGCGGCCACCAGCACCATCCCCACCAGCGCGGCGGCGGTGAGCTGGATGTCGATCTCCTCGCTGAGCTCTCCCTCCGCGACGCCGGCGCGCAGTACGCCCTCCACCACGGCGACCGCTTCCTTACGCACCATCAGCAGGGTGTCGTTCCAGGCGCGCCCGGTGCGCCACAGTTCGGCGACGTAGAGCTGGGTGAAGGCGGGGTAGTGGTCGATGAACTGCAACCCCGCGCGGACCATCGCATCGAGCGCGTCCACTCGGCTGCCGCCCCGGCCCGCCGTCTCCTCCGCCGCCTGCCGCAGACCGGCGGTGAGCAACTCCACCCCGTGCCGTAGCAGTTCCTCGAACAGCTCGGTCTTGCTGGCGAAGTTGTAGTAGACCGTGCCCTTGGCCACCCCCGCCCGTTCGGCGATCTCCTCAACGGTGGTGGAGGAGAACCCCTGTTCGGCGATGAGGGTGACCGCCGCCTGGAAGAGCTTGTCCCTGGTGGCGCTGCGGCTGCGTGGCGTGGTGGTGCGGGCACTCGTCATGCGGCCATTCTCCTCTCGGAACGACCCTGCCCTCACAACGAGATCTCCGGACGCAGCCGGTCCAGCGTCCACACCTGCTTACGGCGCGCGGTGACGGCCGTCAGCGCGAGGGCGCCCGCCGTGAAGGCCAGCAGCACCAGGCAAGCCCGCCACACCGGCCACAGCTCCCCGCCGGTGATCAGATGCCGCAGCCCCTCCACCACGTAACTCATGGGCAGGAACGGGTGGAGCGCGTTGAAGAAGCCGGGGCTGGTCTGGATCGGGTACGTACCTCCCGCCGAGGTCAGCTGGAGCATCAGCATCGCCAGGACGAGGATCCGGCCCGCGGGCCCGAAGCGCGCGTTGAGGAACTGGACGACGGCCGTGAAGCACGCCGTCACCAGCGCAAGGAAGCCCACCGTCGCCAGGCCGCGGGCCATCTGCAGGCCCAGCCCCCAGTGCAGCACGCTCATCAGCGCGGCCACCTGCGCCACCCCGATCGCGGCCACCGGCAGCCAGCCCGCCAGCGCGATCCGCCAGGCCGGGGCGCCCGCCGCCAACGCCCGTTTGTTGAGCGGCTGGAGCAGCATGTAGGCGATCATCGCGCCGACCCAGAGGGAGAGCGGGATGAAGTACGGCGCGAAGCCGGTGCCGTAGTTGGGCGCCGTGTGGGCCTTGTGCGAGGCGAGGTCGACCGGGTCGGCCATCACGCCCGTACGGTCGTCGCGCTGCTTCTTGTCGTAGTCCGGGATCTGCTCGGCGCCGTCGTGCAGGCCGCCGGCCAGCTTTCCCGAGCCGTCGGCCAGCTTGAACAGGCCGCCGTCGAGCGAGGCGGCACCGCTGGAGAGCTTGCCCAGGCCGGTGTCGAGCGCGGCGGCTCCGGTCTCTGCCGTGCCGAGCCCGGAGTGCAGCTTCCCGGCGCCCTTTTCGACCTTGTGGGCGCCCTTGTTGAGCTTGTTGATCTGCCGTACGGCGCTGTCCACGTCCTGCTGGAGGTGCGGGGCCCGCTTGGCGACGTCGTTCGCCGCCCGGTTGAGGTCGCCGAGGTTACGGCCCAGCTCGTCGAGGTTCTTCTCGTTCTTGACGTACCCGTTGACCTTCGCGGCGACCCGCGCCGACCGCTCGGCCGCGCCCACGGCCTTCTTCAACTGCGGGCAGGAGCCGGGCGGGAGGGCGGAGCGGGAGGGCTGCGGTGCCTTGGGCGAGGCGTCACCCCCTCCGGGCAGCTGCGTACCGCCGTCACCACCTGGAGGGGTTACGTCCGGGCTGGGCTCGCCCGGAGCAACCGGGCCCGGGGCGCCCTTGCCGCAGCGCGCCTCGTACAGCTTCGAGAGCGCGTCGGCGGCCGCGCGTGAGTCGGTCTGCGCGCGCTGTGCGGCGCCCGGCAGCTTGCCGAGGTTCTGCTTGAGGGTCTTGCTGGTACGGGCGACCCCGCGTGCGGCCTTGCCGATGTCACCGCTGTGCGCGTTGAGGAACGGCCGCACCTTGCCGGCGGCGCCGTTCACCTTGTCGGCCAGCTTCTGGGTGCCCTCGGCGACCTGGCCCGCGCCCGTCTTCAGGCTCCCGGAGCCCTTGTGCAGTTCGGCTGTGCCGCTCTTGAGCCGGCCGCTGCCGTCCTCCGCGTCGCCGAGCCCGTTCTTCAGCTTGCCCGCACCCTTCTTCGCCTTGCCGATGCCCTCGCCCAGGTCGTCGGCGCCCTTGGCGGCCTTCGCCGTCTTGCCGTGCAGAGTGGAGAAGGAGACGTAGATCTTGTCGAAGAAGCCGCGCGACACCTTGCTGGAGGCGCTGGCGCGAACCTCGGAGAAGACGGTGCGGGATATCTGTCCGACGATGTAGTTGTTCGCGTCGTTGGTGCGCACCTTGAGCGCGCCCGTCTCGGGGGAGTCGCCCGAACTGGAGGAAACCCGCTTGCTGAAGTCGGCGGGCACCGTCAGCGACAGGTAGTACCGCCCGTCCTCGACCCCCTTGCGCGCGTCCGCCGCACTGGTCTCGTGCCAGTCGAACGAGTCGCTGTCGTGCAGGCCCTTGACGATGTCGTCGCCCGCGCTCAGCTTCTCGCCCTTGACGGTGGCGCCTTGATCCTCGTTCACCAGCGCCACCGGCACCTTGTCCAGACGGTCGTACGGGTCCCAGAACGACCACAGGTACAGCGCGCCGTACAGCAGCGGAAGCAGCAGCATCGCGGCCATCGCGGCCCGTGGCAGCCGTCCCCTGCCGAACCGCTTCAGCTCAAGCGCGGCTAGCCTCGGCGAGCGCATCGTCCGCCCCCTCCTTCTCCCCGTCGTCGTCCCCGTCGTCCTGCGCGTCGCCGGACCCTCCGGCGGCACCCGCCTCGGTCCTGGGCGTGTTGCGGCCGTCGACCGCGCGGGCCTGCTCGGTACGGACCACCACCGCGCCCTCGGCCGGCGGCTCGCTGCACACCGCGAGCACGGTGGTGCCCTGCTCCGCCACCGCCCGCAACAGCCCCCAGACGGCCTCGCGTTCGCTCTCCGACAGCTTCAGATCCACGTCGTCGACAGCCAGCAGCCGCGGTTCGCCCAGCAGCGCCAGCGCCACCGACAGCCGCAGCTCCGCCGGCCGGTCCAGATCCCGTACGGCCGTGCGCCCGCCCCTGGGCAGGGCGTCCAGATCGAGGCCCGCGGTCCCAAGGGCCGCCTCCAGCCGCGCCCGGCTCGCCGCGGCCCGCTCCTTGCGGGGGCGCAGCAGCGCACGCAGCGGGCTGTCGAACCGCCGCTGGAGCAGCACCCGCTCGCGCAGCTGCTCGGTGACGGTCAGCGCCGGGTCCAGGTCGTTGACGCCGGGTACCGGGCCCAGCGCGCTGATCCGGCGTACGGCCGCGAGCCGCTTGGGCAGCGGGTGCCCGGCCACCTCGGCGTGGCCGCGGCTCGCCTTCATCCGGCCGGTCAGCGCCAGCAGCAGGCAGGTGCGGCCCGAACCCGACGGGCCGGTCACCGCGATCAGTGAGCCTGCCTCCGCGCTGAAGCCCACCCCGCCGAAGACCGGGCCGCGCGGCCCGTCGAGCCCGAAGTCCTCCGCCGATACGGCGGCTCCCCGCAGCTGTGCCACAGCCCCTCCCGCTCCATGTCGCGTACCGCAGTGCCGGGTCTGTCGGCCGCGTCAGCAGTCGATCGCAGTCCCGCTCCCGCTCTGGTGCGCGCCGTGCCCGGTCCCCGGTGCCGGGCACGGCGCTTTTTGAACTGACTGGTCAGTTCAAAGTATGCCGCAGACAGTGGCCCGCACGCCAACCGGCGGCCGTTCTCCGCCGATCGCCTCCCGCTCCTCGTCGCCCCGCGCGGCGTTTGCGCAGGTCAGCATGGATTGTCAGTGGCATGCGGCACGATGTGCCCATACGACCGGTTCTCGAACCGGCATCAACCGACGGGAGGTTGATTCACGTGATGCGACCTTCTCCGGGAGCGCGCCCCGTGCCCCCGCAGCCGACAGCGCCGCCCACCAGCCACCCCGACACCACTCGCGACCCCCACGACATCCACCCCGTGCTCCGCAGGGCCACCGCCCCGCCCGCCGCGCTCGACCTGCTCGCCCAGGCCCAGCACGGCCTGGACGAGGCGATCGCCATGGAGACCGCCAACGAGCGGTACGCCACGGCCCACCTCGCCGCGCTGCGCACAGCCGCCGCCGTCCTCGCCGTCCGCGGCAGGCCGGAGCTCGAGCCGGCCCGCAAGCGGGGATCCGGCCCCCGCCGGGTGCGCCGCCCTGCCATCCGCAGCGCCTGGGAGGTGCTGCCCGAGGTCGCCCCCGAACTCGCCGAGTGGGCAGCCCTCTTCGCCTCCGGCGCCGCCCGCCGCGCCCGCGCCGAAGCCGGCATAGCCGGCGCCGCGAGCTGGCGGGACGCCGACGATCTGGTCCACTACGCCGGGATGTTCCTCCGCCTCGTGGAACGCATGCTGATCACCCAACCCGCCCTGCCCCGCCCCCGCACGGCCGCCACCGACGAACCCCCCTCCCCGTCCTGGGACCGGCGAGCGGGATGAGCCACAGGGAGACGCGCCCCGAAGGGGCGCGGGGAACTGCGCGCCAAGCCATGGGGGTACCTCCCTGCTCGAAGAGCTTGGGGGAGCGGCCGCAGCCCGCGGATGACGGACAGGGGCACCCCCTCACCGGAACAGCGAGGGCCGAGATCCGCGGGCCACGGCCGGAGGCAATAGGGTGGAACCCGCCCGTCCCTGAGCCGAGGAGCACCGCATGTCCCGCCCCAGCGCAACCCTCCGGACCGCAGTGGTCTGGGACGTCCTCAGGGGAGCCCTCGACCAGCGCGCCAAACTGGCGGACCGCGCCGAGCTCGAGGTGCTCGACACCGGAGGCGGCACCGGCAACTTCGCCGTGCCCGTCGCCCGGCTCGGCCACCGCGTCACCGTCGTCGACCCCAGCCCCGACGCCCTCTTCGCGCTGGAGCGCCGCGCCGCCGAGGCAGGCGTGGCCGACCGGGTACGCGGCGTCCAGGGCGATGTGCGGGGCCTCTTCGACGTGGCCGAGCGCGGCGCCTCCGATGTGGTGCTCTGCCACGGCGTCCTGGAGTACGTCGACGACCCCGCCGAGGGCCTCGGCAACGCCGTCGCCGCGCTGCGTGAGGGAGGCGGCACCCTCAGTGTGCTGGCCTCGGGGCTGGGTGGAGCCGTGCTGGCGCGGGCGCTGGCCGGACACTTCACGGAGGCCCGGCACGCCCTCACCTCGCCCGGCGGACGCTGGGGCGAGAACGACCCCATGCCCCGCCGCTTCACCCCCGAGCAGCTCACCGCGCTGGTGACCAGCACCGGGCTGGAGGTGATCTCCGTCCACGGTGTACGGGTCTTCGCCGACCTGGTGCCCGGCGCGCTCGTGGACACCGAGCCGGACGCGCTGGAGGCCCTCGCCAGGCTGGAGGCGGCCGCCGCCGAGCTGCCCGACTTCCAGTCGGTCGCCAGCCAGCTGCACGTGCTCGCCGAGGTCCCGTCCCGGGTCGCCGGCCGCTGAGGAGCACCCGCGCTGCGCGGGGGGCTTTGAACGGGTCTCTACGGGGCTCTCTTCGCGACCGCCCGATCAACCGCTACGCGCCGTATGATCGAGGCACACCGTCCGGCATGGCGGAAAGGTGGTGCGGGAATGAACGGAACACGCCGTGGGCACCCCGTCCGTTATATCGGGTGTGGTGGGAGGAATTGGCGTAGAGGGGCGGGTTTCACGGGGGCGATTCCCTGCCTATCCTGAAAGAGTCGCATCCGGTCGCCCCCGCGACCGACGAGTAGGAGGACTCCGTGCCGCTCTCTGAGCACGAGCAGCGGATGCTCGAGCAGATGGAGCGAGCGCTGTACGCCGAAGATCCCAAGTTCGCGACAGCGCTCGAGGGAAGTGAGCTGCGCCGGTACACCCGCAAGCGGGTCTACCAAGCGGTTGCGGGCTTTCTGGTGGGTATCGCGCTCCTCATGGCCGGAATGGTCGCTCAGCAGATCTGGGTCAGCGTCGTGGGCTTCCTGGTGATGCTGGGCTGCGCGGTCCTCGCGGTGACAGGATGGCGAAAGGCCCCCAAGCAGGGCGAAGGGCAGGCCCAGGGCCAGCCCTCGCAGGGGTCAGGATCCGGTCGCCGGCAGCAGCCACGGAGCCGCAAGTCGATGATGGCCCGCATCGAGGAGCGGTGGCAGCGCCGCCGCGACGAGGGCCACGGCCACCACTGACGCCGCACATATCCGTCCCCCCGCCCCTTTTGCCGCCCCTCCACCGGGGGTGAGGGGGCGGCAAAAGGGGCCTCCTTTTCCACCGCAGCGGCGGCCTCCTTTCCACCGCAGCGCTGATCAGCCACAACGCAGCAGCCCGGCGGTGCCGGACTCCTCGGTAGAGGTGGGTCCGGCACCGCCGGGCTGTTTGCGTTCCGGCGGCTGACTTGCGTTCGGCGGCCGAAAGGGCCCACCCGGCAAGAGTTACTTGGCGAGGCGGGGGCGGCGGCTCAGGGCTCGGGTCCAGCGGGCTCGGAGGGCCCTGATCCGACGGGAGGCGGACCACAGGAGCCGGGCCGTCGAGGGCGGCAGGAGCAGGGCGCGGATCCGCACGGTGCGGGGAGCCGCGGCGCGGAGCCCGGCGCGGATGCGGTGGACCTCGTCCGCGATCCCGGCGGTCGCCCGCGGAACGGGTGCATACAGCACCTGCTCCACCGCGAGTGCGACCCGTTGCACCGCCTCGGCGTCGTCAGGCCCGAGCTGCCCGATCCGGGCCAGCCGCGCGGCGGCCGTGCGCGGGGTGGCGGAGTCCTCGGGGAGGATTCCGTAGTCCCACCCGGTGTCGATGAGCTCCTGCCAGGCGACCAGTACGGCCTCCGGGCTGCCGGCGCCCGGGGCGCGTAGCCGCCGGGAGCGTCTCCGCGTCCGCAACAGCATCGGGAGCAGCAGCAACCCCAGCACGGCCAGCCCGGCGGAGCCGAAAGCGGCGATGGTGCCCAGGGGCGGGCCCTCGTCGGGGCTTCCCGAGCGGGGGAGCGGTGCCGCGGCCCCGCACTCGGGATCGGACTGCTTCTCCTGCGCGGAGCATTCCTCCGAGGGCGACGGGCCGGCCGAGGGCTGGTCGTCCTGGCTGCGGTCGGGCAGTTCCTCGCTGGGGTTCTGGTCGGTGTCCGGCGAGTCCGGCTGGGCGTAGGGCGGGGTGGTGCCCCGGGTGGGGGTGGGTTCGAAACGGGTCCAGCCCACACCTTCGAAGTACAGCTCGGGCCAGGCGTGCGCGTCCTGGAAGCCGACCTCCATCTTGCCGTCGCCGCGCGCCGTGCCCGGGGTGAAGCCGACCGCGACCCGGGCCGGGATGCCCAGGGTGCGGGCCATGGAGGCCATGGCGAAGGAGAAGTGGACGCAGAAGCCCTCCTTCTGCTTCAGGAAGTCGGCGATGGCGTTGGCGCCGGTGCCGGCTGCCACCTCGGTGTCGTAGGTGAAGCCGCCCTTGCCGGCGAACCAGTCCTGGAGCAGCACGGCGCGGTCGTAGTCGTCCTTCGCGCCGCGGGTGACCTTGCGTGCGGTCTTCGGTACGACGGCCGGCAGCGAGTCCGGGACGGCCGTGTACTCGCGTTTCAGGGCCGGCGGCGGTGCAGGGGCGTTCCGCAGCTGCCCGGCGGTGGGCTGCACGCGGAGGCTGTCGACGCTGTAGCGGAGGCCGCGGGTGGTCTGCTTGTCATAGCCGACGAGGGTGCGGCCCTCGGGCTCGAAGCGCCATTTGCCGTCGACCTGCACCCGGCTCGCGGGGTACGGCATCGGCAGCCAGTCCTGTGCGTACGCGTCGCTGGCCTGGATGGTGCTGCTGACCGTGCGGGTCCGTACGTCAGGGCCCAGGCCCCGTGGGCTGGGCAGCGGGTCCGGGATCTCGCCGATGCGCCGTTCGGAAGGCTTCCACTGGGCGCCGTCGAACTTGTCGAGCGCGACGATCCGCAGGTAGAGGTCCTTCTCGTCGCTGTCCGTCGAGTAGACGAGTGCGGTGCGGTTCTGCGGCTGGTTGAGGCTGTTCTTGAGGGCGACGACCGGGTTGACGGCGGAGACCGTGCCGCCGCCCTTGTTGCCGCCGCCCCCGCCACCGGTGCCCACGTTGTCGAGCAGTCCGCCGCTCAGTGAGGGCAGCGCGGCAGGCACCACCAGCGAGATGCCCAGCGCCAGCACGCCGATCCGCCGCCCGGTGCGTACCGGCGCCATGGCGGGGCCGCCGACGCTGCCGGGCTGATGCGGTGCCGCGCCCGGTCGTGAGCGGTCGGCGAAGACGCGGCCCCACTGCGACAGCCGCTCGCGCCCCTCCGCCAGCAGGAGCAGCAGATAGCCGCCCGCGGCGCACAGGAACCACAGCCAGCGGGCGCCACCCTGGGAGAGCCCGGCGGCCACCGAGTACAGGGCCAGCAGCGGCAGCCCGGCGGGCGCTGCGCTGCGGTACGTCACGGCGACCGTGTCCACCAGCAGTCCGATGACGAGCACGCCGCCGACGAGCATCAGCCGGATGCCGTCGGTGAGGGGCGCCGGTATCGCGTACCGGCTCACGTCCTGGATGCCCTGGTCGAACAGCGTGCCGAAGTGTGCGAGCCCCGCCGGGCTGGGCAGGAAACCGGCCGGTGCGTGCTCCCGCGCGAAGACGACGGTGAGCAGCAGCAGGGAGATGACGGCCTGCGTCAGCACGGTCACCGGCCGGGCCAGCGGCACCCGGCGGGTGGCCGCTCCCACCCCGGTCTGTACGGCTGTCAGCAGTGCGGCCTGGAGCAGCCAGGTCGCCGGGTCCACCAGCGGCAGCAGCGCACAGGACGCGGCCAGGGTCGCCAGCGCGGCGCAGATTGCGAGCCGTCCCCTTCCGCTCATCGTTCCAGCCCCCTCATACCGGCGTTGTCGGCCTCTTGCCACAGCGTGGCCAGCGGCGTTCCGGGCCCGCCGGGCAGTGCGCTCCACCCGGCCTCGCGCAGTGCGCGCTCCGTCGCTTCCTCGGTCCGGGGTGTGGCCGGCGGCGCGGCGCCACCCGCGTGCTGGGCTCCGGTGGGCACCGCGAGGAAGGCCACGGCGCGGTTGGAGCGCTGCCGCATCCGGCCGACCGTGAGTGCCTGTTCCTCGTCCAGTGCTCCAAGGAAGGCGACCAGCAGTCCCTCGTGCCCCGTCGTTCCGCCGCGCAGCGCGTCATAGGCGCCGGACAGCCCTTGTTCGTACGAGTGTTCGACGACGGCGAGGGTGTCCAGGAGCAGCCCCGCCGTGTCCGAGGTCTCCGAGAGGAAGCCCCCGCTCTCCGGCCCCGGCGCGGCGGCCCCGGTGTCGGTCAGCAGCCGTACGGAATAGCCCCGCTCCAGCAGATGCATACAGACGGAGGCGGCAGCCGCGACCGCCCACTCGAAGGGGGAATCGGGCCCCGAGCCGGGGTAGGCGGCGCGGCGGGTGTCCAGCAGTACGGTGCAGCGGGCCTGCTGTGGCTGCTCCTCGCGGCGCACCATCAGCTCGCCGTAGCGCGCCGTCGACCGCCAGTGCACCCGCCGCAGGTCGTCGCCGTGCCGGTAGCCGCGCGGGATCACATCGTCGTCCCCGGACAGCGCCAGGGCGCGCTGCCGCCCCTCGCCGTAACCGGTGGTCTCACCGGCCGGCCGCGCGGGCGGCAGCGCCTCGATGGGCGGTACGACGGTGAGGGTGTCGTACGTACTGAAGGAGCGGGTCAGCTCGCACATCCCGAACGGGTCCGTCAGCCGCAGCTGGAGGGGGCCCAGCGGATAGCGTCCGCGCAGGTCGGAGCGGACCCGGTAGGAGACCTCGCGCCGCCCGCCCGGCTCCACCCTGTCCAGTACGAACCGGGGGCGCGGGCCGAGCACGTAGGGGACCCGGTCCTGGAGCATCAGCAGCCCGGTTGGCAGCCGCGAGACGTTGTCGATCCGCAGATGCACGCGGGCCTCCGAGCGGGCCGGCACCCGGGAGGGCGACAGCCTGCGGTAGCCCGCCACGCGGTAGCGGGTGCGGTGCAGCACAAGTACGCACACCAGCGGCAGTACCGCCAGCAGCGCGCCAACGCGCAGCAGTTCGTCCTGGCCCAGCACGTACGCGCACAGCGCCGCCGCCACACCGGCCGCCAGGAACGAGCGGCCGCGGGTGGTGAGCCCGCCGAACGCCAGCCGCAGCGAACCCCGGCTCTCCTCCCGGCCCCGGCCGCCCTCCGCGCCGCCGCCCGAACCGCCCGGACCACCGGCCGCTCCCGCATCGCCATAGGGCCCGGCGCCGTACGGCCCCGTACCGCCGTGCGGCTCCGCGCCGGGGGCCGGCGGTGCGCTGGGGGCCGGTCCGTAGGCCATCAGTAGCCCCGCGGCTGCCCGGTGTGCGGCCGACCCGGCGGGGGCTGCTGTCCGGGTGGCTGGGGTTGCCCGTAGGGACCCGGCATGCCGGGCCCGCCCGGTGCCGTTCCGGGTGCGGCGGGGCCGGGGCCGACGGCGGGCACGGGCACCCGCCCCAGGATCTCGGTCACCACCTGCTCGGCCGTACGGCGGTTCAACTGCGCCTGCGCGGTGGGCAGCAGGCGGTGCGCCAGCACCGGCACCGCCAGCGACTGCACATCGTCGGGCAGCGCGAACTCGCGCCCGGCCAGCGCCGCCGACGCCTTGGAGGCCCGCAGCAGATGCAGTGTCGCGCGCGGCGAGGCCCCCAGCCGCAGATCGGCGTGCGCCCGGGTGGCGGCCACCAGCTCGACCGCGTACCGCCGTACCGCGTCCGAGACGTGCACGCCCCGTACGGTCTCGATCAGCTTGGCTATGTCGTGCGCGTGCGCCACCGGCTGGAGGTCGTCCAGCGGGGAGGCGCCGCCGTGCACATCGAGCATCTCCAGCTCGGCGGCCGGGCTCGGATAGCCGATGGAGACGCGCACCATGAACCGGTCCCGCTGCGCCTCGGGCAGCGGGTAGGTGCCCTCCATCTCCACCGGGTTCTGGGTGGCGACCACCATGAACGGATCGGGCAGCTCGTAGGTCTGCCCGTCGATGGTGACCTGGCGCTCCTCCATGGACTCCAGCAGTGCGGACTGGGTCTTGGGGGAGGCGCGGTTGATCTCGTCGCCGATCACGATCTGTGCGAAGACGGCGCCGGGCTTGAACTCGAAGTCCTTGCGCTGCTGGTCGTAGACGCTGACCCCGGTGATGTCGGAGGGCAGCAGATCGGGCGTGAACTGGATGCGGCGTACCGAGCAGTCGATGGCCTTGGCCAGCGCCTTGGCGAGCATCGTCTTGCCGACGCCGGGCACGTCCTCGATCAGCAGGTGCCCCTCCGCCAGCAGCACCGTCAGCGAAAGCCGGACGACTTCGGGTTTTCCCTCGATCACCGACTCGACACAGCGGCGCACCTCGCCCGCCGTGGCGCTCAGATCGCTCAGGTTCGCCCGCTCGTCATAGGTCGTCACCGGCCCTCCTCGGCCCCATCCCCGTTTGCCCGTTCGTACGTGCCCGCCGCGTACGCCCCCGCGTCCGCTCCACCGGGCCCTGCAATGTGCGCTGTTGCGTATTCTTCACGGCGACAGGGCCTCCCGTCACTCTCCCGGGTGTTCCGGGCAGCGGCCCCCCAAGAGCCGGACCGGCTCGGTCCGGGCTCAGGCCGGGGCGATCTCGCGCAGCAGACCCGTCGTCACGTCGAAGACGAAGCCGCGTACATCGTCCCGGTAGGGCAGGAACGGTGAGGTCCGTACGCGCTCGATCGACTGACGCACGTCCTGGTCCAGGTCCTTGAAGGACTCGACAGCCCAGGACGGCCGCTGGCCCACTTCCAGTTCCAGCTCGTGCCGGAAATCTTCGGTGAGGTTGAGCAGTCCGCAGCCGGTGTGGTGGATGAGCACCACGGAACGGGTGCCCAGCGCGCGCTGGCTGATGGTGAGGGAGCGGATGATGTCGTCGGTGACGACGCCGCCCGCGTTGCGGATGGTGTGACAGTCGCCGAGCTCCAGGCCGAGCGCGGCGTGCAGGTCCAGGCGGGCGTCCATGCAGGCGACAACGGCCACTTTGCGGACCGGGCGGGCGTCCATCCCGGGGTCGCTGAACTCGTGCGCGTAATCCAGGTTCGCTGCGACGAGCTCGTCGATCACGGACGGTGCGGGCTGGGGCCGGGGCGCGGATATCGACATGTGTACGACGTTAGACGCTCCTGCGGCGGGCGGCCTGTCCGTAGAGTGGCGAAAACGGGCGGCTCACCGTGGTGTGAGGTAACCCACAGGGCCCCCACCCGTCTCCCTCGTCCGGCGCACATCGCGGTCACGAAGCAGGTGTCAGCCGCTGTCAGGATGGGCCTGATCCCGAAGGTGGACGCGCCTGGTCCCGTAGTTGACCGAGGGGACGAGTGGACTAAAGTGACGCGAAGTGGGAGGCGACGAACGCTCCCCAAGGACCCCGATTCCCCTCGCGTGTGCGGGCGCGCACGTGCGGCTCGGCCTCCTCCCGCTCCCGGCTTCCGGCGCCCGTTCGGCGCGGGTGGCCGCTCCCCTTCGAGCGGGCGGGGACCAAGGAGCATGTGCACGGTGCCCGCCAGATCTGAGAGGGCACAGTGACCACCAACGAGCGGCCCGTCGGCGAACTCCACAACCCGGTGATGCTCCGGCGCACCCTGGACCTGCTCGCCCCCGCCCTCGCCGAGCCCGGAGCGACCGTCGTCGACTGCACCCTCGGCCTCGGCGGCCACAGCGAGGCGCTGCTGGCCACCTTCCCCTCGGCCCGCCTCATCGGCCTGGACCGGGACACTGCCGCGCTCGAACTCGCGGGCGAGCGGCTGGCCCCCTACGCGGACCGCGCCACCCTGGTGCACGCCGTCTACGACGAGCTGCCGCAGGTGCTGGCCCGGCTGGACGTCCCCCGCGTCCAGGGGATCCTGTTCGACCTCGGCGTCTCCTCGCTCCAGCTGGACGAGGCCGACCGCGGCTTCGCCTACGCGCAGGACGCCCCGCTGGACATGCGCATGGACCAGACGAAGGGGCTCAGCGCCGCCGAGGTGCTCAACACCTATCCGCCCGGCGATCTGGTGCGCATCCTGCGCTCCTACGGCGAGGAGAAGCAGGCCCGCCGAATCGTCGAGGCCATCGTCAGGGAACGCGCGAAGGAACCGTTCACCCGCAGCGCCCGGCTGGTCGAGGTGATCCGCGAAGCCCTGCCGCAGGCCGCCAAGCGCACCGGCGGCAATCCGGCCAAACGGACCTTCCAGGCGCTGCGCATCGAGGTCAACGGGGAGCTGGCGGTGCTGGAGCGGGCGTTGCCCGACGCGCTGGACCTGCTCGCCGTCGGCGGCCGGATGGTGGTCCTCGCGTACCACTCGCTGGAGGACCGGCTGGTCAAGCAGCTGTTCGCCACCGGTTCCCGCAACTCGGCCCCGCCCGGGCTGCCGGTCGTACCCGAGCAGTACCAGCCCCGGCTGCGGCTGCTGACCCGCGGCGCCGAGCTGCCCACCGACGAGGAGATCGCCGAGAACCGCCGAGCCGCACCGGCCAGACTGCGGGCCGTCCAGCGCATCAGGGAGGCGACATGACCGCCCGCTGCACGAGGGAGGCGACATGACCGCACAGCAGCGCATCGCGCGGCTGGCCAGACTGATGCCCGTCGGGAACACCCCGGCGGCACGCGCCCCGTTCGTCCTGCTGGTCGTCCTGCTGCTGGGCAGCGGGCTGCTGGCTCTGCTGCTGCTGAACGCCTCCCTCAACAAAGGCTCCTTCCAGCTGGACCGGCTGGAGAAGGAGACCGAGGAACTGACGGACCAGCAGCAGGCCCTCCAGCAGGAGGTGGACGGCTACTCGGCCCCCGACCAGCTGGCCAAGCGCGCCCGCGAGCAGGGCCTGGTCCCCAGCGGCAACCCCGTCTTCCTCAACCCGGACGGCACCGTGCGCGGCAACCCGGACAGCGCGTCCGCCGGGGACACCGAGCAGGAGGGCCCGTGACCGAGCGCCCCCGCGAGCCGGGCCGCGGCGCCCGCCAGACCCCCCGCCGGGCGCCGGACCAGGGCCGGACCCCTCGCCAGGCGCCGGACCAGCGCCGCAGCGCCGAGCGCGGCCAGGAGGACACCCCGCGCCGCCTCCCCCACCCCGGCCGCCCGGCCGCCCTCTCCTCCCGTACGACGTCCCGTACGACATCGGGTACGTCCGCCCGCACGACGTCCAAGGGCGCCCGGCCGCCGGCGGCGCGGCGTGGTGGCGGGGGGCGTCCCCCGCAGAGCGGCGGGTCGGCGCCGCTGCGGCTGGTGAACCCGCGGCCCCGGCTGCGGCTGATCGCCGTCGGGCTGACGCTGGTCATCCTGGCCTTCACCGTTCGGCTGCTCCAGGTGCAGGCCATCGATGCGAGCGCGTTCGCGGACAAGGCCGCGGTCAACCGCTACATCACCGTCCCGCTCGCCGCCGAGCGCGGCGCCATCACGGCCCGGGACGGCTCCGCGCTGGCGAGCACCGTGGACGCCTACGACATCACCGCCGACCCGTATCTGTTCAGCCCCAAGCAGACGAAGATCAAGGACGCCCCCGAGCGGGCCGCCAAGCTCCTGGCCCCCCTGCTGGGCAAGGACCGCGCGGAGCTGGCCGGGAAGCTCTCCCGGCCGGGCACCCGCTATGTGCTGCTCGCCCGCCAGCAGACCCCGCAGACCTGGCGGAAGATCAAGAAACTCAAGGCACGGCTCGCCACCGAGGCGAGCGGGGCGCCCAAGGGCGAGAATCCCAATGTGCTGGCCGGGATCTACCAGGAGAAGCACGCCAAGCGCGTCTACCCGAACAAGGACCTGGCCGCAGGCGTGCTCGGCTTCGTCAGCTCCGACGGCAAGGGCGGTGCCGGGCTGGAGGCGATGCTGAACGACAAGCTGGTGGGCGAGAACGGCAAGATCACCTACGCCCAGTCCGGCGGTCGCCAGGTCCCCACGGCGGGAGTCCGTGAGCAGGTGGCCAGGCCGGGCTCCGACATAGAGCTCACGCTGGACCGGGACATTCAGTGGTCCGCGCAGCGCGCCATCTCCGACCAGGTGGCCAAGTCGCACGCCGACAGCGGCTACGTCATCGTCCAGGACACCAGGACCGGCCAGCTGCTCGGCATGGCAAGCGCGCCCGGGTTCGACCCGAACGACCTCCGCAGCGCGAAGGTGGACTCCTTCGGCAACCCCGCGGTCCAGGACGCCTACGAGCCCGGCTCCACCAGCAAGGTCATGTCGATGGCCGCCGTTCTGGAGGAGGGCAAGGCCACCCCCACCACGGCCGTCACCGTCCCGAACCGGCTCAAGCGTGCCGACCGCGCCTTCGCCGACGACATCGACCACCCCACCTGGCACCTGACCCTCAACGGTGTCCTGGCCAAGTCCAGCAACATCGGCACCATCCTCGCCACCGAGCAGCTCGGCAAGACCCAGCGGCAGGCCAACCAGGTCCTCCACAGCTATCTGCGGAAGTTCGGCATCGGCCGGCCCACCGGGCTGGGCTTCCCCGGCGAGACGGACGGCCTGCTGGCCGATCCCGGCAAGTGGAGCGCCTCCCAGCAGTACACGATCCCCTTCGGCCAGGGCCTCTCCCTCAACGCCGTCCAGGCCGTCTCCATCTACTCCACCATCGCCAACGGCGGCGAGCGGATCGAACCCACGGTCGTACGCGGCACCACGGGCCCCGACGGGCGCTACGAGCCCGCGAAGCCGCCGGAGAAGCGCCGGGTCGTCAGCGAGAAGACCGCCAGGACTCTCGCCAGGATGCTGGAGTCCGTGGTGGCCGACATGGAGGGCACCGGAACCACGGCCAAGATCCCCGGCTACCGCGTCGCGGGTAAGACCGGTACGGCCAACCGGGTGGATCCGAAGACCGGGCGTTACCACGGCTACACCGCCTCCTTCGCCGGGTTCGCGCCCGCCGACAAGCCGCGGATCACCGTCTACTGCGCTGTCCAGAACCCGAAGAAGGGCAGCTACTTCGGCAGCGACGTATGCGGTCCCGTCTACAAGAAGGTCATGAAGTTCTCCCTCAAGAGCCTCCAGATCCCCCCGACCGGGGCCAAGCCCGCGCGGCTCCCCGTGCTCGCGGGCAAGGGCCGGAACGGCTGAGCCATGCACCACGTGAGAACGATCACTGACAGCGCGTACAACCCCGCGGGATCAGCGCCGCCACGCCCCTCGCTTCGCGGCGCGACCGTCCCGCCCGGTACGCTCACCGCCGTGCCACAAGCTGATCAGACCTCCACCGAGTCCTTCCCCGGGCCGCCCCGCCCCGCGCGGGTCGTACCCGTCCCGCTCGCGGAGCTGGCCCGACTGCTGGATGCCGACGAGCCCGGCGCTCCGGCGTCCGGCTCCACCGGTGCACCGGAAGGCGATGCCGGACGGGACACCGCGGCGTCCGTCACCGGGATCACCCACGACTCGCGTGCCGTGCGCCCCGGCGACATCTACGCCGCGCTGCCCGGCGCCCGGCTGCACGGTGCGGACTTCGTGGAGCAGGCGCAGAGCCTGGGCGCCGTCGCCGTACTGACCGACCCGGGCGGCACGGAGCGCGCCGCGGCCACCGGGCTGCCGGTGCTGACCGTGCCCGACCCGCGCGGCCGGATGGGACAGCTGGCCGCCACCATTTACGGGACCCCCGGCGAGGACCTGCTCCAGATCGGCATCACCGGCACCTCCGGCAAGACGACGACCGCCTATCTGGTGGACGGCGGGCTGCGGAAGGCCGCGGAGAAGGACGGGGGGCTGACCGGGCTGATCGGCACCGTCGAGTCGCGGATCGGTGACGAGCGGATCAAGTCCGAGCGGACCACGCCGGAAGCCACCGACCTCCAGGCGCTCTTCGCGGTGATGCGCGAGCGCGGCGTCAGCTCGGTGACGATGGAGGTCTCCAGCCACGCACTGGTCCTCGGCCGGGTCGACGGCTGTGTCTTCGACGTCGCGGTGTTCAACAACCTCAGCCCCGAACACCTCGACTTCCACCCCGACATGGAGGACTACTTCCAGGCCAAGCGGCAGCTCTTCACCCCGGAGCGCTCGCGGGCCGCAGTGGTCAACTTCGATGACGAGTACGGCTTCCGGCTGCTGGGCGAGCTGACGGAAGAAGGTTTCCCCGTCACCAGCTTCTCCGCCGAGGGCCACCCCGACGCGGACTGGCGAGCCGAGGACGTGGAGGTCGGCCCGCTGGGCTCGACGTTCACGGCCGTGGGACCCGGCGGCCGGGAAGTGCTCGCCAGCGCTCCGATCGCCGGGCCCTTCAACGTCGCCAACGCGCTGGCCGCGCTCACCGCGCTGGTCGCCGCCGGCCTCGACCCGGACACGGCGGCCGAGGGCATCGGCGCGGTCCCCGGCGTCCCCGGTCGGCTGCAGCGGGTGGACGCGGGGCAGGACTACCTCGCCATCGTCGACTACGCGCACAAACCGGACGCCGTGGAGTCCGTGCTCTACGCCGTCCGCAAGGTCACCGAGGGCTCCGTGCACGCGGTCCTGGGCTGCGGCGGCGACCGCGACCCGCACAAGCGCCCCGCCATGGGCGCCGCGCTCGCCCGACTGTCCGACACGGCGGTGCTCACCTCGGACAACCCGCGCTCCGAGGACCCCCTCGCGATCCTCGCCACCATGCTCGGCGGCGCCGCCGAGGTCCCGACCCATGAGCGCGGCACCGTGCTCCTGGAGGAGGACCGGGCCGCCGCCATCCGGGCCGCCGTCGCCCGCGCCGAACCCGGCGACACCGTCCTCGTCCTGGGCAAGGGCCACGAGCAGGGCCAGGACATCGCCGGCGTGGTGCGCCCCTTCGACGACGTCCAGGTCCTGTACGACGCCATCCGCGCCCGGGCCGCCGAGCACCCCGCGGCCGGCAACACGCACCCCCAGGCTTCCTCCGCGGCCGCCGCACCGGCGGCACCCGCCCCTTCGTCTCCCTCCTGCTCCTCCAGCTCTTCCGCCCCCCTCTCCACGAATCACCGGACAGACAACCAGAACCGATGATCCCCCTCTCCCTCGCAGAGATCGCCGCCCTCACCGGCGGACGGCAGCACGACATAACCGACCCGGAAGCGCGGATCACCGGGCCGGTGGTGATCGACTCCCGGGAGGCGGGCCCCGGCACGCTCTTCGCGGCGTTCGCCGGTGAGCGTGCCGACGGCCACGATTTCGCCGCCTCCGCCGTCGCCTCCGGTGCCGTCGCCGTGCTCGCCACCCGTCCCGTCGGCGCCCCGGCGATCGTCGTCGACGACGTCCCCCGCGCCCTGGGCGCCCTGGCCCGGCACACCGTGCGAAAGCTCGGCACCCAGGTCGTGGCGCTGACCGGGTCCAGCGGCAAGACCAGCACCAAGGACCTCATCGCCCAGCTGCTGGGACGGCTGGGCCCCACGGTGTGGCCGGAAGGCTCGCAGAACAACGAGATCGGCCTGCCCCTGACGGCCCTCCGCGCCGACGAGACCACCCGGCACCTGGTGCTGGAGATGGGCGCCCGCGGCATCGGCCACATCCGCTACCTCACCGAGCTGACACCGCCGCGGATCGGTGTCGTCCTCAACGTCGGCACGGCGCACATCGGCGAGTTCGGCGGCCGTGAGCAGATCGCGCAGGCCAAGGGCGAACTGGTGGAGACGCTGCCGGCGGCGGACGACGGGGGAGTGGCGGTACTCAACGCCGACGACCCGTACGTCCGCGCCATGGCCGCGCGTACCGAGGCCAGGGTGCTGTTCTTCGGCGAGGACCCGGAATCGGACGTACGGGCCGATAACGTGCGTTTGACGGAACGCGGCACACCAGCTTTCACCCTTCACACACCTACCGGGTGCGGCGATGTGACCATGCGCCTGTACGGTGAGCATCACGTGTCGAACGCGCTCGCCGCGGCGGCCGTCGCCCACCAACTGGGCATGCCCGCTGGGGACATCGCCGACGCGCTCTCCTCCGCGAGCACGCTCTCCCGTTGGCGGATGGAGGTCACCGAGCGCGCCGACGGCGTCATGGTCGTCAACGACGCCTACAACGCCAACCCCGACTCCATGCGGGCCGCGCTCCGTGCGCTGTCGGCCATGGGGGAGGCGGCGAAGGCCCGGGGGGGCCGGACCTGGGCGGTGCTGGGCGAGATGGCCGAGCTCGGCGACGAAGCGCTCGCCGAGCACGACGCGATCGGACGGCTCGCCGTCCGGCTCAACGTCAGCAAGCTCGTGGCAGTCGGAGGCCGGGAGGCCGCCTGGCTCGACATGGGTGCCAAGAACGAGGGTTCGTGGGGTGAGGAGTCGGTGCATGTGTCCGGCACTGAGGCGGCCGTCGACCTGCTGCGCGGTCAGCTGCGCGCGGGGGATGTCGTACTGGTGAAGGCTTCCCGGTCGGTGGGCCTGGAGAAGGTTGCGGCCGCCCTCCTCGAGGACGGGACCAGGGAGGGTGAGGGCTCCGCCCGATGACGATGAAGCAGATCCTCTTCTCCGGGGTCATCGGACTCTTCCTGTCCCTGATCGGGACCCCCCTGCTGATCAAGCTGCTCGCCTCGCGCGGCTACGGCCAGTTCATCCGCGACGACGGCCCGCAGAACCACCACAGCAAGCGCGGCACCCCCACCATGGGCGGTATCGCCTTCATCCTGGCGACGCTGCTCGCCTATGTGCTGACCAAGCTCATCACGGGCGAACAGCCCACCTTCTCCGGTGTGCTGGTGCTCTTCCTGTTCGCAGGTATGGGCCTGGTGGGCTTCCTGGACGACTACATCAAGATCGTCAAGCAGCGCAGCCTGGGGCTGCGCGCCAAGGCGAAGATGGCCGGCCAGCTGATCGTCGGTATCGCCTTCGCGCTCCTCGCGCTCAGCTTCGAGGACGCGCGTCAGCTCACGCCCGCCTCCACCAAGCTCTCCTTCACCCAGGACTTCGGCTGGGCCCTGCCGCCCGTGCTGTTCGTGGTCTGGGCGCTGTTCATGATCCTGGCCATGTCCAACGGTGTGAACCTCACCGACGGCCTCGACGGTCTGGCGACCGGCGCCTCGGTGATGGTCTTCGGCGCCTATGTGTTCATCTGCGTATGGGAGTACCAGGAGTCCTGCGCACACATCGCCACCGCAGGACCCGGCTGTTACGAAGTACGAGATCCGCTCGACCTTGCCGTCGTCGCCGCCGCGCTGATGGGCGCCTGCTTCGGCTTCCTGTGGTGGAACACCTCGCCCGCGAAGATCTTCATGGGCGACACCGGCTCCCTCGCCCTCGGCGGGGCGCTGGCGGGGCTGGCCATCTGCTCGCGCACCGAACTGCTGCTGGCGATCCTCGGCGGTCTGTTCGTGCTGATCACCATGTCCGTCGTGATCCAGGTCGGCTCCTTCCGGCTCACCGGGAAGCGGGTCTTCAAGATGGCCCCGCTCCAGCACCACTTCGAGCTGAAGGGGTGGTCCGAGGTCCTTGTGGTGGTCCGGTTCTGGATCATCCAGGGCATGTGCGCCATCGTCGGCGTCGGCATCTTCTACGCGGGCTGGGCGGCGAGCAAGTGACCTCCGACGACAGGGCGAACCGGACGAACCTGACAAAGCTCTCCGAGGAGCTGTCCGGCAAGCACGTCACCGTCGCCGGGCTCGGCGTCAGCGGCATGCCGGCGGCCAAGGTGCTGCACCGTCTGGGAGCCCGCGTCACGGCCGTCAACGGCGGCGACGGCGAGGGCCCCCGCCGCCAGGCCGCCGAACTGGAGGCGCTCGGGGTCACGGTCCGGCTCGGCGACGACCGTACGCTCCCCGAGGGCACCGAGCTGATCGTCACCACCCCCGGATTCAAGCCCGCCAGCCCTCTCTTCCGCGCTGCGGCCGAGGCGGGCGTACCGGTGTGGGGCGATGTGGAGCTGGCCTGGCGGCTGCGCGGCCCCGACGCTCCGCCGTGGCTCGCCGTCACCGGCACCAACGGCAAGACGACCACCGTCCAGATGCTCGCCAGTATTCTGCGCGCGGCGGGGCTGCGGACGGCCGCGGCCGGCAATATCGGCGTCTCCCTCATCGACGTCGTCCTGGAGCAGGAGCCCTTCGGCCACCTCGATGTGCTCGCCGTCGAGCTGTCCAGCTACCAGCTGCACTGGGCCCCGAGCCTGCGCCCGCACTCCGCCGCCGTGCTCAACCTCGCCCCCGACCACCTCGACTGGCACGGCTCGATGGAGGCGTACGCCGCCGCCAAGGGCCGGATCTACGAGGGCAACCAGGTCGCCTGCGTCTACAACGCCGACGACGTGGCTGACAACAGCAAGCCCCGTACCGAGGACCTGGTGCGGGCCGCCGATGTGGTCGAGGGCTGCCGCGCCATCGGTTTCACCCTCGGCACCCCGGCGCCCTCCCAACTCGGCGTGGTCGAAGGCGTGCTGGTCGACCGGGCCTTCGTCCCCGACCGGCAGCAGCAGGCGCAGGAACTCGCCGAGACCGGCGACATCAATCCCCCGGCGCCGCACAACATCGCCAACGCCCTCGCCGCAGCGGCCCTCGCCCGCGCCTTCGGCGTACCGCCCGCAGCCGTACGCGACGGACTGCGCGCCTTCAGCCCGGACGCCCATCGCATCACCCACGTCGCCGAGGTGGGCGGCGTTTCCTACGTCGACGACTCCAAGGCCACCAACACCCACGCGGCCGAGGCGTCACTGGCCGCCTACGAGTCGATCGTGTGGATCGCGGGCGGACTGGCCAAGGGCGCGACGTTCGACGAACTGGTCGCCAAATCCGCACCCCGGCTGCGCGGCGTCGTACTGCTGGGCGCCGACCGGCAGCTGATCGGCGAAGCGCTGGCGCGACACGCGCCCGATGTTCCCGTGGCCGACCTCGAACGCACGGACACTGGGGCGATGGCGGAGGCCGTCCGCCGAGCGACGTCGCTGGCGCGGCCCGGCGATACCGTACTTCTGGCCCCCGCGTGCGCCTCGATGGACATGTTCGTCAACTACAACGCGCGCGGCGACGCGTTCGCCGAGGCGGTCAGGGCCCTCGCCGCCGCCGAAGGTCACAGCACCGCCGCAGGCCACAGCGAGCACTGACCCCGCTCCCCGCCAGCCGAGGACGCGGGCGAGACGGAGGGGATACGGATGACGGCGCGATCCGCCAAACCGCCCACGCCCCGGCGCGCGAGCCGCCAACCCGCGCCAGTGCGTCCGCCGAGGCACCCCGGCACACCTCCGGGCACCTCGGGACCGCAACGGCTCTACGCCCGCGCCAAGCGGGCCTGGGACCGTCCGCTCACGGCGTACTACCTGATTTTTGGCGGCAGTCTCCTCATCACCGTCCTCGGCCTGGTGATGGTCTTCTCCGCCTCGCAGATCCAGGCCCTCCAGTCCGGACTGGCCTCCACCTACTTTTTCCGCAAGCAGTTGGTGGCCGCGGCGCTCGGCACGGTGCTGCTGCTGGCCGCCTCCCGGATGCCGGTCCGGCTGCACCGGGCGCTGGCCTATCCGCTGCTCCTCGTCTCCGTCTTCCTGATGATCCTGGTGCAGGTGCCCGGGGTGGGGCAGGAGGTGAACGGCAACCAGAACTGGATCTATCTGGGCGGCCCGTTCCAGCTCCAGCCCAGCGAGTTCGCCAAGCTGGCCCTCGTCCTGTGGGGCGCCGACCTGCTCGCGCGCAAGGGCGAGCGGAAGATGCTCACCCAGTGGAAGCACCTGCTGGTGCCGCTGGTGCCCGGGGCGCTGCTGCTGCTCGCGCTCATCATGCTCGGCGGCGACATGGGCACCGCGCTCATCCTCGCCGCCGTGCTGTTCGGACTGCTGTGGCTGGCGGGCGCGCCGACCCGGCTGTTCACCGGCGTACTCGTGGCCGGGCTCACCGCCGCCGCGCTGCTGGTCACTTCCAGCCCCAACCGGATGTCCCGGCTCGGCTGCATCGGTGCCACCGATCCCGGGCCCGACGACCAGTGCTGGCAGGCCGTCCACGGAATCTATGCGCTGGCCTCCGGCGGATGGTTCGGATCCGGACTGGGGGCGAGTGTGGAAAAATGGGGGCAACTCCCCGAACCCCATACCGACTTCATCTTCGCCGTGACCGGGGAGGAACTCGGACTGGCGGGGACGCTGTCGGTACTCGCCCTCTTCGCGGCTCTAGGCTATGCGGGTATCCGCGTGGCCGGACGCACGGAGGAACCCTTCGTCAGGTATGCCGCGGGAGGAGTGACGACGTGGATCATCGCGCAGGCGGTGATCAACGTGGGTGCGGTGCTCGGTCTGCTGCCCATCGCCGGAGTCCCTCTTCCGCTGTTCTCCTATGGTGGGTCCGCCCTGCTGCCGACGATGTTCGCTGTCGGACTGCTGATCGCCTTCGCGCGCAGCGACCCGGCAGCACGCGCTGCCCTGGCCGTGCGGCAGCCCGCCCTGTGGCAGCGCACGTCTCGGGGAGGGCTGGCAGGGGTGCTGCGCTCGCGGAGCACCCCCGGCCGGAAGAGAGAGAAGACGATGAGACGGCGCGCCGGAAGGCCGCCGTCCGGAGAGCGGTGAAACAGCGTGCACGTCGTACTCGCCGGTGGGGGGACCGCCGGCCATATCGAGCCCGCGCTCGCCCTCGCGGACGCCCTGCGCAGGCAGGACCCGACCGTGGGGATCACGGCCCTCGGTACCGAGCGCGGCCTGGAAACGCGGCTCGTGCCGGAGCGCGGTTACCAACTCGAGCTGATTCCGGCCGTTCCGCTGCCGCGTAAACCCACGCCTGAGCTGATCACCGTGCCCGGGCGGCTGCGCGGCACCATCAAGGCCGCCGAGCAGATCCTGGAGCGCACCAAGGCCGACTGCGTCGTGGGCTTCGGCGGCTATGTGGCGCTGCCCGGCTATCTGGCCGCCAAGCGCGCCGGTGTGCCGATCGTCGTGCACGAGGCCAACGCCCGCCCTGGGCTCGCCAACAAGATCGGCTCCCGTTACGCGCACGGGGTCGCCGTCTCCACGCCCGACAGCAAGCTGCGCGGCGCCCGCTACGTCGGTATCCCGCTGCGCCGCTCCATCGCGACCCTCGACCGCGCCGCCGTACGGCCCGAGGCGCGCGCCTCGTTCGGGCTGTCTCCCAACCTGCCGACGCTGCTGGTCTCCGGCGGCTCGCAGGGCGCCCGCCGGCTCAACGAGGTCGTCCAGCAGGTCGTTCCGCACCTCCAGCGCGCCGGCATCCAGGTCCTGCACGCGGTCGGCCCCAAGAACGAGCTCCCCCACGCGGACCAGATGCCCGGAATGCCGCCCTATGTGCCGGTACCGTATGTGGACCGGATGGACCTCGCGTACGCCGCGGCCGACATGATGCTCTGCCGCGCGGGCGCGATGACCGTAGCGGAGCTGTCGGCCGTCGGGCTGCCCGCCGCCTACGTCCCGCTGCCGATCGGCAACGGCGAACAGCGGCTCAACGCCCAGCCGGTCGTCAAGGCGGGGGGCGGACTCCTCGTCGACGACGCGGAGCTGACGCCGGAGTGGATCCAGGGCAATGTGCTCCCGGTCCTCGCCGACCCGCAGCGCCTCACCGCCATGTCGCGCGCGGCAGCCGAGTTCGGCCGTCCGGACGCCGATGAACTGCTTGTCGGCATGGTGTACGAGGCGATCGCCGCGCGCCGCCAGGGCTGATACGGCGCGGCGCGGAAGCGGCGGCTCACAGAAAGCAGGGTGGTCCTTGTGGTCCGAGCTGCCAAAGCCGTCAAGGCGACCAAGAAGCCGAAGGCGTCCAAGATGCCCAAGGCGTCCAGGGAGTCCGAGGTATCCGACGAGGCGGGTGCCCCGCGCCCGCGGGGCCGGGGCGCCGAACAGCGCGGGCGCCCCGGCCCCGGCATCGGCGCCCGCTCCGGGACCGGCGACCACGACCGGGAGAATCCGCCGCGCCCGGCAGGGCTCAGGACGCGACTGCGGTGGCGGCGCATCCTGGTCCTGCTGCTCGCCCTCGCCGTTCCACTGGGCGGCTTCGGCAGTTGGGTCCTGTACGGCTCACCGTGGCTGCGCGTCGAGAGCGTCTCCGTCACCGGCACCCGGGCGCTGAGCGACTCCGCGGTCTCCCGCGCAGCGGAGGTCCCCACCGGCGCGCCGCTCATCACCGTCGACAAGGCGGCCGTGCAGCGACGCGTACGCCAGGCGCTGCCGCGCGTGCGGGAGGTGACGGCCGAACGGTCCTGGCCGCACGGCGTCACGCTCACCGTGACCGAAAGACGCCCGGAACTGCTTCTGGAGAGCGCCGGTAAATACCGGGAAGTGGACTCCGAAGGCGTGCGATTCGCCACAGTCGGCAAACCGCCGAAAGGCGTTCCGCTTCTCGTGCTGGAACCGAAGGAACCGGAGGGCGAGCGGTACTTCTCAGCGGCGCGGCTACGGCGTGAAGCGGCACGGGTCACGCACTCGCTCCCCGATTCCGTCCACCGCGCTGTCCGCACCGTAACGGTCCGCTCCTACGACGACATCTCTCTGGAGCTGACGGAGGGTCGCACGGTGCGGTGGGGAAGCGCGGAGCTCGGCGCGGCGAAGGCCAAGGCGCTGGCGGCCCTGATGAAAGCCGCCAAGAACGCCACCCATTTCGACGTCACAGCGCCCAGCGCCCCCGCCGCCTCGGACAGTTGACTGCCCCCGGCGCAAATTCGTGCTGGGGGAGGGGGTGCCTCTGCCTGATGTCCGCAGACTGCGGGTGCTCCCCCAAGCTGCTTCGAGCAGGGAGGGACCCCCATGGCCGGGCGCGCAGTTCCCAGCGCCCCTTCGTGGGCGCAGCCCCGTTCCGGGTATGTGAGATGCGCCGGGCAAGCCGTAACCCCCGTACCTCCAGCCGGGTTCGGCGAACGGTTGGACTCCGCCGCTCCGTGGCCGTGTCAGTTGACCCGAGCTGCCACACATGATCAGGCTGATGTCCTCACCGGGAGCCACTCGTCCCAGTTGACGCGTATTGCTGCTGGTGAGCACCCTGGATGGCTACTGCTCGGTCTGATCACATAGGGTGAAAAGAAAAACGGGAGGTTCGGCGTGTTCGTTGAACACCCAGCACTTGTCGACTTAGTGTCCGTTGCGAAGAGTCCAAGTAAGACAGGCACTGGTAACCCTAAACTTCAGACTTAGGGTTCGGGTCGGCGTTCGAACCGCCCCACAGGGATACGTAACTCGAGGCGAGAGGCCTTCGACGTGGCAGCACCGCAGAACTACCTCGCAGTCATCAAGGTCGTCGGTATTGGCGGCGGTGGCGTGAACGCCATCAACCGGATGATCGAGGTCGGTCTCAAGGGCGTCGAGTTCATCGCGATCAACACTGACGCGCAAGCCCTGTTGATGAGCGACGCCGACGTCAAGCTCGATGTGGGCCGCGAGCTGACTCGCGGCCTCGGCGCCGGCGCAAACCCGGACGTCGGCCGCAAGGCCGCCGAGGACCACCGCGAGGAGATCGAGGAGGTCCTCAAGGGGGCCGACATGGTCTTCGTGACCGCGGGCGAGGGCGGCGGCACCGGCACCGGTGGCGCGCCCGTCGTGGCGAACATCGCCCGCTCGCTCGGCGCCCTCACCATCGGTGTCGTCACCCGTCCCTTCACCTTCGAGGGCCGTCGCCGGGCCAACCAGGCCGAGGACGGTATCGCGGGGCTGCGCGACGAGGTCGACACCCTGATCGTCATTCCGAACGACCGGCTGCTGTCCATCTCGGACCGTCAGGTCAGTGTGCTGGACGCCTTCAAGTCGGCGGACCAGGTGCTGCTCTCCGGTGTCCAGGGCATCACCGACCTCATCACCACCCCGGGCCTGATCAAC
The DNA here is from genome assembly GCF_052245835.1 of Streptomyces sp. 8N114. NCBI lineage: Bacteria > Bacillati > Actinomycetota > Actinomycetes > Kitasatosporales > Streptomycetaceae > Streptomyces > Streptomyces sp. 8N114. The sequence goes on from NZ_JBQQBT010000005.1 coordinate 399,138, forward strand.
CTCGACTTCGCGGACGTCAAGTCCGTGATGTCCGAGGCCGGGTCGGCGCTCATGGGTATCGGCTCGGCCCGCGGCGACGACCGCGCGGTGGCCGCCGCGGAGATGGCCATCTCCTCGCCGCTGCTGGAGGCGTCCATCGACGGGGCGCGCGGCGTGCTGCTCTCCATCTCCGGCGGCTCGGACCTCGGTCTGTTCGAGATCAACGAGGCCGCCCAGTTGGTGAGCGAGGCGGCCCATCCCGAGGCGAACATCATCTTCGGCGCCGTCATCGACGACGCGCTCGGCGACGAGGTGCGGGTCACCGTCATCGCCGCCGGGTTCGACGGCGGACAGCCGCCCTCCAAGAAGGGGGAGAAGGCGCTCGGCCAGTCGTCGTCCGCCGCCTCCTCCTCGTCCTCGTACAAGGACGAGCCGTCCGCCACCTCCGCGGACCCGGAGCCCGACCGCCCCTCGTTCAGCGGTCTCGGCTCGGTCGCCCCGCCGCGCGAGGATGAGGCCCCGCCCCGCCCGGAGCCCGCGCCGGTGAGCGAGGTGCCGCCTCCGGCCGCCACCCCGCAGGTGCCGCCGGCCCGCCCGTACCACGACAGTCAGGCGGAAGAGCTGGATGTGCCGGACTTCCTGAAGTGATAGCTGCGCAAGAGACGGTCAGCGGCGCGCACTTCGCTTTCACCGACAGGTGGGGCGGGGTGAGCGCCGCTCCGTATGAGGAGCTCAATCTCGGCGGCGCGGTCGGTGACGACCCCGAGGCTGTACGGACCAACCGGGAGCGGGCCGCGCGGGTGCTCGGACTGTCGCCCGACGAGGTGGTCTGGATGCATCAGGTGCACGGGCGCGACGTCGCCGTCGTGGACCGCCCGTTCGGTGCGGACGCGCCGCCCGTGGACGGGGTGGTGACGGCGCGCCGGGGGCTCGCGCTCGCGGTGCTGACCGCGGACTGCACTCCGGTGCTGCTGGCCGACCCGGTCGCTGGAGTCGCGGGCGCGGCGCACGCGGGGCGGCCCGGCGTACTGGCGGGTGTGGTGGGTGCGACGGTCGAGGCGATGGCCGAGCTCGGCGCGCAGCCGGGACGCATCGTCGCCCGCACCGGTCCCGCTGTCTGCGGCCGATGCTACGAGGTGCCCGACGAGATGCGTGCCGAGCTCGCGGCGGCCGTCCCCGAGACGTACGCGACGACCCGGCAGGGAACGCCCGCCGTCGACATGGCCGCCGGGGTACGGGCGCAGCTCGCCCGGGCAGGGGTCACCCGGTGCGAACAGTCTTCCGTATGCACGCTGGAGTCCGCTGATCATTTCTCGTACCGCCGGGACAAGACGACGGGAAGGCTTGCGAGTTATGTCTGGATCGAGGCGAGCTGAGAAGTGACGGCAGAGATGTTCCCTGAGCCTCCGGAGTCCTCGGTGTCCGGTGAGCCCAGCGTGTCCGCAGAGTCCGCTGCTGCGCCCTCTGGGGCTTCTGGGCGGTCTGGGGCTCCAGAGTCCCAGGAGTCGCCAGAATCCGCTGAGACGGCGCGCAGGGCCGAGCTGGCCGCGAATCTCGCCCGGGTGGAGGAGCGCATCGCAGGCGCTTGTTTCGCGGCGGGGCGTAAGCGCGAGGACGTCACTCTTATCGTCGTCACCAAGACCTATCCCGCCAGTGATGCGCGGCTGCTGGCCGAGCTGGGGGTCCGGGAGGTCGCGGAGAACCGCGACCAGGAAGCCGCGCCGAAGGCGGCCGCATGTGCGGACACCGGGCTCAGCTGGCACTTCGTCGGCCAGTTGCAGACCAACAAGGCGCGGTCCGTTGCCGGTTATGCCGACCATGTCCACTCCGTGGACCGTGCCCGGCTCGTCACCGCGCTCTCCAACGCCGCCGTGCGCACGGAGCGAGAGATCGGATGTCTGATCCAGGTCGCCTTTGACGCCGAGTCAGGCTCGGTGGGGGAGCGCGGCGGTGTGGCACCCGACGGTGTGACGGATCTCGCGGAGACGGTGGCAGCTGCCCAAGGTCTGCGGCTCGACGGAGTGATGACCGTCGCACCGCTGACCGGACCGCTGGTCGGGCGGCCGCGGGCGGCTTTCGACCGGCTGTGGGAAATCTCAACCGCCCTGCGAGCGGCGCATCCTGCTGCAACGATGGTGTCGGCGGGAATGAGTTCGGATCTCGAAGAGGCGGTGCTTGCCGGTGCGACACATGTGCGCGTCGGCAGTGCGGTACTCGGAGACCGACCCCGGCTCCGGTAACGTCGCGAAGCGAGTTGGGCCACAGCAGAATATATGGTCATTTCCGCCGGAAAAGGCCGGTCGGAGAGGCTGCGTGGATCATCCCAGGGCCACCGGTTGACGGGGGCGGAGTCGATCCACCACAGAGCGGAGGACGCAGAGAATGGCCGGCGCGATGCGCAAGATGGCGGTCTACCTCGGCCTCGTGGAGGACGATGGGTACGACGGCCGGGGATTCGACCCTGACGACGAGTTCGAGCCCGAGCCCGAGCCCGAACGTGACCGTCGGCGGTACGAGTCGGAACAATCACACCATTCCCTCCAAAAGACCGAACCCGAGGAGCCGGTGAGGGTTGCTCACCCTCCGGCGCAGCGGGAACGGGAGCCGGAGTCGCCCCCTCCGGTTGCCGCAGAAAGCGGACGAGCCGGGAGAATTGCTCCGGTGTCATCCATCACACCTGAACGCCAGAATGTCGAGAAGAGTGCCCCGGTGATCATGCCCAAGGTCGTGTCCGAACGTGAGCCGTACCGGATCACCACGTTGCACCCTCGGACCTACAACGAAGCCCGTACCATCGGGGAACACTTCCGTGAGGGCACTCCGGTGATCATGAATCTGACGGAGATGGACGATACCGATGCGAAGCGACTTGTCGACTTTGCGGCTGGTCTGGTCTTCGGTCTGCACGGCAGTATCGAGCGAGTGACGCAGAAGGTGTTCCTGCTGTCTCCTGCTAACGTCGATGTCACGGCGGAGGACAAGGCCCGCATCGCAGAGGGCGGGTTCTTCAACCAGAGCTGAGACGCAGGATCCAGGAACAGGCCGCCAAGGCCGCACGAGAGCCCCAGGGGAGAGGGACGCGCAGATGAGAACCGCACTGGACGTGGTCCAAATTGCGCTGTACTGCTTCCTGCTCGTGCTGATCTTCCGGCTGGTGATGGACTACGTCTTCCAGTTCGCCCGCTCATGGCAACCCGGCAAGGCGATGGTGGTCGTTCTGGAGGCCGCCTACACTGTCACCGATCCGCCACTCAAGCTTTTGCGGCGGTTCATCCCACCGCTGCGCTTCGGGGGCGTGGCGCTCGACCTGTCCTTCTTCGTACTCATGATCATCGTCTACATCCTGATCAACGTCGTGGCCAGGCTGTGAACGATCGGAATGGTCTTGCCGATATGCCGACGACTTACGTTGAGGTGAAGAGATGCCACTGACCCCCGAGGACGTGCGGAACAAGCAGTTCACGACCGTCCGTCTGCGTGAAGGCTATGACGAGGACGAGGTCGATGCCTTCCTCGATGAGGTCGAAGCCGAGCTGACCCGGCTGCTGCGCGAGAACGAGGACCTGCGCGCCAAGCTGGCTGCGGCCACACGCGCGGCCGCGCAGAACCAGCAACAGCAACAGGGCGGCATGCGAAAGCCTCCTGAACCTCAGGACAGGCAGCAGCAGCAAGGCGGGGCCCCCGTGCCCGCCGCCATATCCGGACCGCAGCCCGTCCCGCCCCAGCAGCAGGGCATGGGCGGCCCGCCGCAGCTTCCCGGCGGACAGGCACAGCTCCCCGCGGGCCCCGGCGGCCCCGGTGGACACGGCGGTCCCGGTGGTCCGGGTCCGCAGGGCGGTCCGATGGGTCCCGGTGGCCCCGGCCCGCAGCAGGGCGGTCCCATGGGTCCCGGTGGCCCGCAGGGCGGCCCGCAGATGCCCGGCGGCGGCCAGAACAACGACAGCGCGGCCCGCGTGCTGTCGCTGGCACAGCAGACCGCGGACCAGGCGATCGCGGAGGCCCGTTCCGAGGCCAACAAGATCGTCGGCGAGGCACGCAGCCGCGCCGAGGGTCTGGAGCGGGACGCGCGCGCCAAGGCCGATGCGCTGGAGCGGGACGCGCAGGAGAAGCACCGCGTGGCCATGGGCTCTCTGGAGTCCGCCCGCGCCACGCTGGAGCGCAAGGTCGAGGACCTGCGCGGCTTCGAGCGCGAGTACCGCACGCGGCTGAAGTCGTACCTGGAGAGCCAGCTGCGGCAGCTGGAGAACCAGGCCGACGACTCGCTCGCGCCGCCGCGGACGCCGGCGACCGCGTCGCTGCCCGCGCCCACGCCGTCGATGGCGTCGGCCGGGGCCGGTGCCCCCGCCGGAGCGGCCACCAGCGGTGGCGGCTCCATGGGCGGGCACCAGTCGATGGGCGGCAACGGACACTCCATGGGCGGCCACGGTGGTGGCCCCGGCGGTGGACCGCACACCCAGGGCGGTGCCGGGCAGTCCTACGGCGGGCAGCAGCAGATGTCGCCTGCCATGACGCAGCCGATGGCGCCGGTGCGGCCGCAGGGTGGGCCGCAGGCGGCCCAGCAGGCGCCCTCACCGATGCGGGGCTTCCTCATCGACGAGGACGAAAGCTGACGCCGGTGTCGGTGCGCTGAGCGCCCATTGTTGACGGGCCGGGCCCCGAGAGCATCTTCCGCTCTCGGGGCCCGGCCCGTTTGTCGCTGGTCCGCGCCCATGTTCTTACGGTTTGCGGCCGTGCTCTTTCCGTTTGCGGCCGTCCGGGTGGGGCCGCTCCCTCCCAGGGAGCGGCCCCGCCCGGGGGCTGTTTCCCTCAGCGCTTGCGGAGGCGGAACTTCAGGTTCAGGGCCTCGTCTTCGAAGTCCGGGCCTTCGATCTCGTTCGGGTCGCCCTGGGCGAACTCCTCGGCGAGGACCTCTTCCGCGATCAGGAAGGTGTGCTCGGCGAGGGCACGGGCCACGTCTTCGTCGTCGGACTGCCAGCGCAGCTCGATCCGGTCGGCGACATCGAGCCCGGAGTTCTTGCGGGCCTCCTGGATGAGCCGGATGGCGTCGCGGGCCAGCCCTGTCCGCCGGAGCTCGGGGCTGATCTCCAGGTCCAGCGCGACGGTGGCCCCGGAGTCGGAGGCCACCGACCAGCCCTCACGGGGGGTCTCGGTGATGATGACCTCCTCGGGGCTGAGGGCGACGGTCTCGCCGTTCACCTGCACGGTGGCCGTGCCCTCGCGCAGGGCCAACGAGAGCGCGGCGGCGTCGGCCTCGGCGATGGCCTTGGCGACCGTCTGGGTCTCCTTGCCGAATCGGCGGCCCAGCGCCCGGAAGTTCGCCTTGGCCGTGGTGTCGACGAGCGAGCCGCCGACCTCCGAGAGGGAGGCGAGCTGCTCGACGTTCAGCTCCTCCGTGATCTGGGTGCGCATCTCGGGGGAGAGGGTCTCGAAGCCCTGCGCTGCGATGAGCGCGCGGGACAGCGGCTGCCGGGTCTTGACGCCGGACTCGGCGCGCGAGGCGCGGCCCAGCTCCACCAGCCGGCGGACCAGCAGCATGTCCTGGGACAGCTCGGGGTCGATCCGGCTGAGGTCGGCCTGCGGCCAGGAGGCCAGGTGGACCGAGTCGGGGGCCCCAGGGCTGACCGGGACGACGAGGTCCTGCCAGACGCGTTCGGTCAGGAACGGGGTGATCGGCGCCATCAGCTTGGTGACGGTCTCGACCACGTCGTGCAGCGTACGCAGCGCTGCGGCGTCGCCCTGCCAGAAGCGGCGGCGGGAGCGGCGGACATACCAGTTGGACAGGTCGTCGACGAAGGTGGAGAGCAGCTTGCCCGCGCGCTGGGTGTCGTAGCTGTCCATGGCGAGGGTGACCTGGTCGATCAGTGCGTGCAGCTCGCTCAACAGCCAGCGGTCCAGCAGCGGGCGCAGGTTCGGCGCCGGGTCGGACTCGGAGGGTGCCCAGCCGGCCGTACGGGCGTAGAGGGCCTGGAAGGCGACGGTGTTCCAGAACGTCAGCAGCGTCTTGCGGACGACTTCCTGGATGGTGCCGTGGCCGACCCGGCGGGCGGCCCAGGGGGAGCCGCCCGCGGCCATGAACCAGCGCACGGCGTCCGCGCCGTGCTGTTCCATCAGCGGGATGGGTTCGAGGGTGTTGCCCAGGTGCTTGGACATCTTGCGGCCGTCCTCGGCGAGGATGTGGCCGAGGCAGACGACGTTCTCGTACGACGACTTGTCGAAGACGAGGGTGCCGACGGCCATCAGCGTGTAGAACCAGCCGCGGGTCTGGTCGATGGCCTCCGAGATGAACTGCGCCGGGTAGCGCTTCTCGAACAGCTCCTTGTTCTTGTACGGGTAGCCCCACTGGGCGAAGGGCATGGAGCCCGAGTCGTACCAGGCGTCGATGACCTCCGGGACGCGTGCCGCCTCCAGCGTGCAGCCTTCCGCGGGGCAGCCGAAGGTGACCGCGTCGATATAGGGGCGGTGCGGGTCGAGGCCGGACTGGTCGCTGCCGGACAGCTCGCTCAGCTCGGCCAGCGAGCCGACGCAGGTGAGGTGGCCCTCCTCGCAGCGCCAGATGGGCAGCGGGGTGCCCCAGTAGCGGTTGCGGGACAGTGCCCAGTCCACGTTGTTGTTCAGCCAGTCGCCGAACCGGCCGTTCTTGACCGAGTCGGGGAACCAGTTGGTCGCCTCGTTCTCCCGCAGCAGCGCTTCCTTGACCTGCGTCGTACGGATGTACCAGGACGGCTGGGGGTAGTAGATGAGGGCCGTGTGGCAGCGCCAGCAATGGGGGTAGCTGTGTTCGTAGGCCACGTGCCGGAACAGGAGACCGCGGGAGTCCAGGTCGGCGACGAGGGCCTCGTCGGCCTTCTTGAAGAACTGGCCGCCGACCAGGTCCACGTCCGGCTCGAACGTGCCGTCGGCGCGGACGGGCACGACCGGGGTGATGCCGTTGGCGCGGGCCACCCGGAAGTCGTCCTCACCGAAGGGCGCCAGGTGCACCATGCCGGTGCCGTCCTCGGTGGTGACGTAGGTGTCGTTGACGACGAAGTGGGCGCCGGGGATGTCGATGAGCTCGAAGGGGCGCTGGTAGCGCCAGCCGTTCATCTCACGGCCCGTGTAGCGCTCGCCGGTGATGTGCCAGCCCTCGCCGAGCGCCGTGTCCAGCAGCGGCTCGGCGACGACGATCTTGTCCTTGCCGTCGGAGGCGACGACGTAGGTGACGTCCGGATGCGCGGCCACGGCCAGGTTGGCGACCAGCGTCCAGGGGGTGGTCGTCCACACCATCAGGGACGCCTCGCCGGCCAGCGGGCCGGAGGTGAGGGGCATCCGGACGTAGACCGAGGGGTCCACCACCGTCTCGTAGCCCTGCGCGAGCTCGTGGTCGGACAGGCCGGTGCCGCAGCGGGGGCACCAGGGGGCGACGCGGTGGTCCTGGACCAGCAGGCCCTTGGTGAAGATCTGCTTCAGCGACCACCAGACCGACTCGATGTACTCGGGGTTCATCGTGCGGTACGCGTCGTCCAGGTCGACCCAGTAGCCCATCCGGGTCGTCAGCTCGGCGAAGGCGTCGGTGTGGCGGGTCACCGACTCGCGGCATTTGGCGTTGAACTCGGCGATGCCGTAGTCCTCGATGTCCCGCTTGCCGTTGAAGCCCAGCTCCGTCTCGACGGCCAGCTCGACGGGCAGGCCGTGGCAGTCCCAGCCGGCCTTACGTGCCACGTGGTAGCCGCGCATGGTGCGGAAGCGGGGGAAGACGTCCTTGAAGACGCGAGCCTCGATGTGGTGTGCTCCCGGCATGCCGTTCGCCGTGGGCGGGCCCTCGTAGAAGACCCATTCGGGGCGGCCCTCGGACATCTCGAGGCTGCGGGCGAACACCTTGCTCTCGCGCCAGAAGTCGAGCACGGCGCGCTCCAGCGCGGGCAGGTCGACCTGGGCGGGCACCTGGTTGTATTGCATCGGCGGGTCTTCTTCCTCCGGCGGACATCGGGAAGATGCTGCGCGTCTTCACTTCCGTCGGAGGGACGAGCTCGCCTGCCTGGCCGGCGGCGGACCCGCGGTACCACCCTCCTTGACGGCGGGCCGTGCCCACCGTCCCCTCATTGGGTCAGCGCTGCCGGTTCTACTCGCCCGGAAGCCTCTTCTTCCGGGTTTTCTTCCGACGGCTCCGGGGTGATCTTCACGCCGCGCTCGCCTCCGGGCTCCCACCGTCCCCGGATCGCTCTGGGCCGCTCACGGACGCTACTCGTCCCCATCAACGCCTCTCGCCGCCCCTAGTGTACGGGGATTCGCCCGCGGGTACGGAGCGGTTTTCGAGCGCCCGGGCGGGGCACAAAGGTTGCAGACCGGCGTGCCCCGTTGCCGTGTGCTTGAAGTCGATTTATCGTTCCGGTCACGTTTCGCGAGCAAGATCACAAAATGTGAAGGGGCCGCGGTCATGGTGGCGGAGGAGAGCGCCGCGAAGAAGACGGCAGCATCGAAGAAGACCACGGACAAGACCGCGGCAGCGAAGAAGGTTCCCGGTAAGGCGGCACCGGCGAAGAAGTCGGCCGCCAAGAAGGTACCGGCGAAGAAGACATCGGCGAAGAATGCGGGGGCGAAGGCACCGGCGAAGAAGGCACCGGCAAAGAAGGCTCCGGCGAAGAAGGCCGCGGCGAAGAGGACCGCGGGGGAACGGGCGGGGGCCGAAGCGGCCGCCGCGGAAGTGACGGCGGCCGAAGCGGCAGCGGACCGCCGGGAGGGCGCCGCGAAGGCGCCCGCCGGGCAGGCCGCACAGACGACGACGGGAGCAGGGACGGTGGCTGCGAAGAAGACTCCGGCAGTGACGGAGGCCGAGGCAGTGCCCTCGGCGCGGAACGGGGAGGGCGCTGCGGCCCCCGGTGAACTGCCGGTGCGCCCCGACGAGGACCCCTGGTCCCCGGAAGAGGTCGAGGAGGCACGTTCCGGGCTGCGGAGCGAGGCCGAGCGGCTGCGGCAGGAGATCATCTCCGCGGAGGAGGCGCTCAACGGGCTGATGCGGGACTCGGGCGACGGCGCCGGTGACGACGACGCCGACACCGGGACCAAGAACATCACCCGCGAGCACGAGATGGCGCTGGCCGCCAACGCGCGCGAGATGCTCTACCAGAGCGAGCGGGCGCTGGAACGGCTGGACGCGGGGACGTACGGGCTGTGCGAGAACTGCGGCAAGCCGATCGGGAAGGCCAGGATGCAGGCGTTCCCGCGGGCCACGCTGTGCGTGGAGTGCAAGCAGAAGCAGGAGCGCCGCTGACCGCCGGAGAACGCCGTGAACGCCGCCGTCCGCGCGTGTCGTACCCTCAAAGCGTGACTGAGGTGGAGCGGCCTGTCGATGGCCCCGACGAAGGCGCGGCCGGCGGCGGCGAACGCGAGCGCACGGAAGGGGAGCGCCCCGAGGGGGAGTCAGCCGCTCCCGTAGAGCGCAGGCGCCGGATCGGTGTGCTGATCGGGGTGGCCGGTCTTGCCTTCGCGCTCGATCTGGTCAGCAAGCTGGCCGTGGTCGCCAAGCTGGAGAACCACGCGCCGATCGAGCTGCTCGGCTCCTGGCTCCAGCTGAACGTCATCCGTAACGCGGGCGCCGCCTTCGGGATCGGCGAGGCGCTGACCATCCTGCTGACGGCGATCGCGGTGGCCGTCGTGGTGGTGATCGCCCGGATCGCCCGGAAGCTCTACAGCACCCCGTGGGCGATCGCGCTCGGCCTGCTGCTGGGCGGCGCGTGCGGGAACCTGACCGACCGGATCTTCCGTGCGCCGGGCGTTTTCCAGGGCGCCGTCGTGGACTTCATCGCGCCCAAGCACTTCGCCGTCTTCAACCTCGCCGACTCGGCCATCGTGTGCGGCGGCATCCTGATCGTGCTGCTCTCCTTCCGCGGTCTGGACCCGGACGGGACCGTCCACCGGGACTGAGCCCCGCGTCTGCCGTCGGCCGCGGCCCTCAGTCGCTGTCGTCCGGTACGTGGACGCGGATGCCGTAGCCGCCGTGGCCGGTGGCCCTGGTGACGGTGAACCGTATTCCGCCGCGGAAGGTGTGGCTCTCGCCCGGGGTGAAGGGTGCGTCCGACATCTCGGCCAGCTCGGTCGGCAGCCGGTCGGCGCAGGCAGCGCCGCCGCCGCTGTGCGGCCGGGAGTCGACGACGCGGACGGGGCCCTCGCCGGTGGGTCTGCCGGAGTCGACGGTGTAGAGCAGCACGCCCTCCGCACAGATGTCCCGGTCAAGCCCGTGGCGGGTGCGTGCCTCGGCGACTATCGCGCTGTGCTGCCCCGTCCGTACGACGGTCAGGCCCGCGTCGGCGGTGCTGACCGGGGAGAGGGTGTGCTCGGTGGTGCCTGCGGAGGTGACGCAGCCGACCCGGGAGCGGGGCAGCCAGCCGAACTTCCACTTGTGCCAGCCCAGCAGGTCGGAGATCCCCGCCATGCTCATCGTGTCCCAGCCGCCCGCGTACTCGACGGAGGCGTTCTCGGCGACGTTGTAGAGGTCGGGCAGGCCGTAGAGGTGGTGGGCCTCGTGCACGAAGTTGCCGCGCTGCCACAGCGCCGCGTCGGTGGCGCGGCCGAAGATGAGGGCCGCCCCGTGCACCCGGGTGCCGGCCGCCCTGAGCCCGTCGAAGGTGTGCGCCTGGGAGACGGTCGGTGCAGCGGGCAGATTGCTGTCGGCGACGATGAAGACCAGGTCGGCACCGTGCACATCGGTGCCCTGGCGCTGTGCGGCCTCCAGTGCGTCCTGGACGTAGCCGCGCATCAGGCCGGTCGGTATGCCGCGGGTGATTCCGTAGGAGGACCACGGCCGCGGCATGCGTATCCAGTCGGAGCTGGTGTCGGTCTTCAGGCGGTACTTCCCGAACGAGGCGCGGTCCCAGAAGCGGTCGCCGTACCGGGAGAAGAAGCGGGCGCGCTCGTGGGCCGGGGTCGCCGCCGGGTGGTCGCTGAAGTCGACCATCAGCATCAGCGCCCGCTTGTGGCCGTGGGGGCGCACGTAGGCGGGGTTGAGCGGGCCCTCGTCGGTGCCGCTGCCCGGCGCTATGGCGCAGGGGCCCGTGATGCCTTGGGCTGTCGCGACCTCGACCGGCGCCAGGGTGAGGGCCGCCGTGGCCATGGCGGTGGCCACGGCTATGGCGCGGCGATGCGCTGGGCTGCGGCGGATGCCCGGCTCCGTGCCGGTGCCCGGCGCGGGGTGCTTCGGTGTCCTGCGCGGCGTCATCGGGCGTTCCCTCCGGGGGTGCTCGACGGTGTCCCGAGGCTCACGTGACACCGTCGGCCGCGGATGGGGGCGCCGCACTCCGGGGCGAGCCGCCCGGGTGAGCGTGGGCCGGGGTGCGGGCGTGTGGGCCGTACGGCGGCGTCCGGCATACTCGATCAGGTGAGCACGCTTCCTGAAACCCGAACCCTGCCCGTACCCGACGGCCTGGAGGGCGAGCGCGTCGATGCGGCGCTCGCCCGGATGTTCGGCTTCTCGCGGACCAAGGCGGCGGAGCTGGCCGCTGGCGGGAAGGTGCTGCTGGACGGGGCGCCGGCGGGCAAGTCGGACCGGGTGCAGGGCGGGGCGTGGATCGAGGTCGAGATGCCCCGGCAGGCGCAGCCGGTGCAGATCGTCGTCGAGCCGGTCGAGGGCATGGAGATCATCCACGATGACGACGACATCGTGGTGATCGTCAAGCCGGTCGGTGTCGCGGCCCACCCCAGCCCCGGCTGGAGCGGTCCCACCGTCATCGGCGGGCTGGCCGCCGCCGGGTACACCATCGCCACCTCCGGCGCCGCCGAGCGGCAGGGCATCGTGCACCGGCTGGACGTGGGCACCTCGGGGCTGATGGCCGTCGCCAAGTCCGAGCGGGCGTACACGCTGCTCAAGCGGCAGTTCAAGGAGCGCACCGTCGACAAGCGCTACCACGCGCTGGTCCAGGGCCACCCCGACCCGCTCAGCGGCACCATCGACGCACCCATCGGCCGCCATCCGCAGCACGACTACAAGTGGGCCGTCACCTCCGACGGCAAGCCCTCGGTGACCCACTACGACCTGATCGAGGCGTTCCGCGCCGCCAGCCTGCTGGACATCAAGCTGGAGACCGGCCGTACCCACCAGATCCGGGTGCACATGGCAGCCCACCGGCACCCCTGCGTCGGCGATCTCACCTACGGGGCCGACCCGACGCTGGCCAAACGGCTCCGGCTGGAGCGGCAGTGGCTGCACGCGGTACGGCTCGGTTTCGAACACCCCGGTGACGGGGGCTGGGTCGAGTACGAGAGCGCCTACCCGGCAGACCTCGAGGCCGCACTGGACAAGGTGCGGGCCGAGAGCTCCTGATTCATGGATCAGCTCGCCCTCTTCTTCGCACTGCTGCTCGCCGCCGTCCTCATGGTCCCGCTGGGGGACAAGCTGGGCCTGCCCTCGCCGGTGCTGATGACGATCTTCGGCGGAGTGCTGGCGCTGATCCCTTCCATCCCGAACGTCACGCTGCCGCCGGAGTACATCCTTCCGCTGGTGTTGCCGCCGCTGATCTACGCGGCGGCGCAGCGTACGTCCTGGCGGCAGTTCGCGGCGAACAAGCGGCCGATCTTCCTGATGGCGGTGGCGCTGGTCTTCGTCACCACCGCTGCGGTGGCCGCCGTGGCCAACGCGCTGGTACCCGGGCTCGGCGTCGCGGGCGCTGTGGCACTGGGCGCGCTGGTGGCGCCGCCCGACCCGGTCGCCGCCACCGCTGTCGCGGGCAACGTGGGACTGCCGCGGCGGCTGGTCTCCGCGCTGGAGGGCGAGGGCCTGTTCAACGATGTGACGGCGATCACCCTCTATCACGTGGCGATCGCCGCCGCCGTGACCGGCTCGTTCTCGCTGCCCGTCGCCGCCGGCGAGCTGGTGCTCTCCGGGGTCGTGGCCCTCGCCGTCGGGCTCGCCCTGGGCTGGCTCGCCAACAAGCTCATGAGCTACCTGGGGGACGCCACGCTCCAGACCGGGCTGACCCTTCTGGTGCCGTTCGCCTCCTATGTGCTCGCCGAGGAGCTGATGGGCTCGGGCGTGCTGGCTGTGCTGACGACGGCGCTCTATCTGGCCTCCGGGCACGCCGTGGACGCGGACGATGTCCAGGGCAGGCTGGCGGGGCAGACGTTCTGGCAGATCGTGGACACGCTGGTGACCGGGATCGCCTTCGGGCTGATCGGGCTGGAACTGCACACCATCTTCGACACCGTCCAGGAGGACTGGCGGCAGCTGCTGCCCGCGGCTCTGGCGGTCGTCGGCGTCGTCGTCATCCTGCGGCTGCTGTGGCTGCTGCCCTCCGCCTGGCTGGCGCAGCGGCTGCACCAGCGCAAGGACCTGGACGAGGACATCCCGCGCAACTGGCGGGAGACCGTCGTCGTGTGGTGGGCCGGAATGCGCGGGGTGGCCTCGGTCGCGCTGGCGCTGGCCGTCCCGCTGTCCGTCGAGCCGGAGGCCGGGGGCGGCGCGTTCCCCGGCCGGGAGGCGATCATCTTCATCGCCTTCGCGGTGGTGATCGTCACCCTGATCTTCCAGGGGCTGACCCTGCCCCGGCTGGTGAGGCGGCTCAACGTGCAGTCCGACAGCGCCGCCGAGCGGGAACTGGAGCGGCAGCTGGCGCTGCGCGTCGCCAAGGCGGCCCGCAAGCGGCTCAAGGAGATCGAAGAGGTCGAGGAGCTGCCGGAAGAGGTCTCCGAGGCGCTGCTGCGGAGGGCCTGGGACGTGGGCGCGCGGATCTCTCCCGAGATCGTCGGCGAGGAGCGCCGGGCCGCGCACAGCAAGCGCGTGGCCCGGGCGCAGAAGATGCGGCGGCTCCAGGGCGAGCTGCTGTCCGCTGCGCGGCATGAGGTCATTGCCGCGCGCGGTGAGGCCGGCGTGGATCCGGAGGTCGTTGATCGGGTGCTGCACCAGTTGGATGTGCGGAGTTTTCGGGGGCTCTGAGCGGGGAGGGGGTGCCCCTGCCTGTCGACTGCGGGCTGCGGGTTGGTCGCGCCCACGCGGCGGAGCCGCACATGAACACAGCCCCGCGCCCCTTCGGGGCGCGGGGAAGCCTCAGACCAGCTTTTCCTGCTGGATGTGCCGGATGCCCGGGAGCGCCTCCGGGTGGTAGGTCTTCAGCCAGGTGATCAGCTCCTCGCGGAGCGAGCAGCGCAGCGTCCACAGATCGTCCGAGGAGCGTGCCGTCACCGCGACCCGCACCTCGATGGTGGTGGGCGTGCTGTCGGTGACCACCAGGCTCCAGCTGCGCCCGTCCCACTCGTCGCTGGCCCGCACCAGCTCCTCCGTCCTGGCGCGCAGCTCGGCGATCGGTGCCGAGTGGTCGAGCTGGAGGAAGACGGTGCCGGTCTGCTGGGGGCCGCCGCGCGACCAGTTCTCGAACGGCTTGCTGGTGAAGTACGAGACCGGCATCGTGATCCGCCGCTCGTCCCAGGTGAGGATCACCAGATACGAGACGGTGATCTCCTCGACGGTGCCCATCTCGCCGTCCACGACGACCTCGTCGCCGATCCGCACCATGTCGCCGAAGGCGATCGACAGCCCGGCGAACAGGTTGCCCAGCGTCGACTGGGCCGCGATACCGACGACGATTCCCAGCACGCCTGCCGAGGCCAGCATCGAGGTGCCGAACGTCTTCATCCCCGGGAACTGGAGCAGCACCGCCGCCACCGCGATCACCGTCACCACGGCGGTGATCAGCCGCCGGATCAGCGTGAGCTGGGTGCGCACCCGGCGCCCGCGCGCCGGGTCGTGGGTGGCGCCCACGTACCGGGTGGCGATCGTCTCCGTTATCGCGGCGACGATCCGCAGGATCAGCCAGGCCGAGGCCGCGATCAGGACTATGGTCAGCCACCGGTCGACACCGCTTCTGTGGTTCTTGGCCAGCTGCGTGCTGTCGAAGAAGGCGCTGACCAGCGCGACGAACAGCACAGCCTGGAACGGGAAGCGACCGCTGCGCAGCAGCCCCCACATCGGGGTCTCCGGGTGGCGGACGTCGAGGCGTACCATCAGCCGGTCGACGGCCCAGGCGAGGACGTACGAGAGCACGAGCGCGCCACCGAAGACGATGACGGGCCGAAGCACGTTCTCCATGGTCGCCTTTCTCCTAGGTCTCCTGGCAAAGGCCCCGGTCGCGGCACCGGGGAGGGTGGCCGCGCGGCGGCTGCGACCGCCCGGGGACCACCGACGACCGTACCTGGCACCATGTGGAGTACCCGGCTCCAGGGCTCTCGCCGGGGGCTCTTTGTGAAGGAAGTGACATCTGTGGCACCCGTACCGATCGTTCTCCTGCACTCCGTGTGCGGGCTCACCGCGGACGTGCACGCCGCGGCGGAGCGGCTCCGCGCCGCGGGGCACGAGGTGATCACCCCGGACCTCTTCGATGGGCGGACCGCCTCCTCGGTCGAGGAAGGGATGCGGATGCGCGAGGAGGAGGGCAGCCCCGACCGCGACGAGCTGCTGCGGCGGGCCGTGACCGCCACCGCACCCCACTCCGGCAAGGGCCTGGTCTACGCGGGCTTCTCGATGGGCGGCTCCATCGCCCAGACCCTCGCACTGGCCGACGAGAAGGCGCGCGGCCTGGTGCTGTTCTCCGGGACGTCGGACATTCCGGAGGACGCAGCGGTGGACGAGCTGCCCGTACAGCTGCATGTCGGGGACCCCGACGCCTTCGAGCCGCACGACTGGCTGACCGCCTGGTATCTGCGGATGCAGCGGGCCGGCGCCGACGTGGAGGTGCACAGATACCCGGGTGCCGGGCACCTGTACACCCACGCCGGACTGGAGGACTACGAGGAGGAGGCCGCGGAGCGCACCTGGCGGTCGGTGCTGGGGTTCCTGGAGACGCTGTAGGCGACAGCCTCAGCGCTCGCAGCGCCCCGTATCCCGGCTCTTGTCCGGGGCGCAGATGTAGCGGCGGTCGGCGGCGTCGTCGCTGACATAGCGGCCCACACACTGGCTCGACGACGTCAGTCCGCGCGCGACGCACCAGTCCGCCACGTCCTGACCGCTTCGGAAGCCGCCGGAGGGGCCGGGGGCGTAGAACATCCAGTAGCCCGGACGCAGTGAGGCATAGCGGCTGCTGTCCATGTAGCGCACCCCCCATCCATGGCGGCCCAGGGTCGCGTGCATCTTGTCGCGCTCGCCGGTGCCGTCCGACTTGGCGACCGAACCGAGCTGGGCGACCCAGGTGTTGGCGGGGGAGCCGGGGCCCGTGGGGGAGGCGCTGGACGCCGGGTCCTTGGTCGGCCCGGTGCTCCCCTCGGCCGCCGGGGAGGGCTTTGTGGCCGAGGGAGAGGGCCCCTTGGCCGACGAGGCGGGCCGCGCGCTGCGCTTGCCCTCGTCCGCGCCGGCGGACCTCCCGTCCGGCCGCGTCAGCAGGAAGGTGCCGACGGCGACGAGAGCGGCCGCCACGACGGCGCCCAGCACAGCGAACGCGACGCGGTTGCGGCTCTTCCCCGGGGTGTCCGTGCTCATCGGCACCGTGGCGGGTGTGCCGGACTGTGACGCTGACGGTGCAGGCGTCGGCGGCGCGGGAGGCACGAAGGGCGCGCGGATCGGCATCGACGTCTCGGTCGGCAGATACGGTGTCGCCTCCCGCCCCTTCGCCACGTCGGTCAGCATCCGCTCCAGCTCCGCGGCGCCGGCCCGGGCCGCGGGGTCCTTGACGAGTACGGCCTCCAGCACCGGCCCCAGGGCTGCGCTGCGTACCGGCGGCGGAACCGGGTCGTCGAGCACGGCGGCGATGGTGGCCAGCGTGGTGGCGCGGCGCAGCGGGCTGTGGCCCTCCGTGCACAGGTACAGCGTCAGCCCCAGTGACCACAGGTCGCTCGCCGGGTCGTCGTCGATGCCCCGGATCCGCTCCGGGGCGATGAACTCCGGGGAGCCCAGGAACTCGCCCGTCGCCGTCACCGTGGCCGAGCCCTGGAGCGCGGCGATACCGAAGTCGGTGAGCACCGCCGAACCGTCCTCGCGCAGCAGCACGTTGCCGGGCTTCACATCGCGGTGCTGGATGCCCGCCGCATGCGCGGTACGCAGCGCGGAGAGCACTTCCCGGCCGAGCCGCGCCGCCTCGCGCGGCTCCAACGGACCCTGGGTCAGCCGCTGTTCGAGCGACGGGCCGGCCACCAGCTCCATCACCAGCCAGGGGTAGGGCCCCTCGTCCACGATGTGATGGATCGTCACCACGTACGGATGGCTGAGCCGGGCCAGGGCACGGGCCTCCCGCAGCACCCGCTCGCGCAGCGCCCGGGAGCCCTCCGAGCCTTCCAGCCCCGCCTCCGGGTCGTCCGGATCGGCGGCCGGGGGCCGGACCTCCTTCAGCGCCACCTCGCGATGCAGCGCGACATCCCGCGCTCGCCATACCGTGCCCATGCCCCCGGCCCCGAGCCGCTCCAGCAGCTCGAAGCGGCCGTCGACGACCTGCCCGCGCCTTCCGCGCCTGCCCCCTGTCATGGGATCAGCGTACGGGCGGACGGCGGCTCAGCGTATCGGTTGATACGTGCGCTCGACGCGCTGTGAGCCGGAGGCGGTGCGGTAGGAGCGGCGCAGTGTGGCGGTGGCGTGCTTGTCGGCTTTGTCCGACAGGACGAAGTAGTCCAGCTGTGCCCGCGCCGCGTCCACGTCCAGCACCCCGAAGCCGTGCGAGTCCATGTCCACCCAGCGCACATGGCGGTTGGCGGCGCGGACGGCCGTCTCGGCGATGCCCGAGAGGGTGTCGGGGGCGACGTGCAGGGTGTCGTCGAGGTTGTCGGAGGTGACGGAGGTGATGACGAACTCCGTGGCGACCGGGGCCTCCTCGGGGTAGTCGGCGGCGCGCAGTGGTACCTCGTTGGCCCAGTTCATATGGATGTCACCGGTCAGGAAGACGGTGTCGGTGACCCGGTTGTCGCGCAGGTGCGCGAGGAGTTCGCGCCGGTCGTCCGCGTAGCCGTCCCACTGGTCGGTGTTGATGGCCAGCCCTTCTTCGGGCACGCCCAGGCACTCGGCGAGCGGGCCGAGGAACTCGGCGGGGACGGAGCCGAAGGCCACCTGGGAGATCATCACCGGATTGCCGACCAGCTTCCAGCGGGCCGGGGAGTCCGCCAGGCCCTTCTTCAGCCAGTCCAGCTGCTTGCGCCCGGTCAGCGTCCGGTCCGGATCGTCGATGTCCGTGCCGTCGCCCACCTTGGCCTGTGCGTCGCGGTACGAGCGCAGATCCAGCAGGTGCAGCTCGGCCAGCCGCCCGAAGCGCAGCGTGCGGAAGGTGGTGCCCGCGGTGGAGGGCCGCACCGGAAGCCACTCGAAGTACGCCTGCTTCGCCGCGGCTATTCGCCCCGCCCAGTCGCCCTCGGCGGCCGGATCGTGGTTGACGGCACCGCCCGACCAGGCGTTGTCGGCGAACTCGTGGTCGTCCCAGATGGCGATGAGTGGATGCGCCGCGTGCATGGCCTGCAGATCGGGGTCGGACTTGTAGTGGCCGTGCCGGACCCGGTAGTCGGCGAGCGAGACGATCTCGTGCGGCGGCTGCACGGTCCGTACGACGGCGTCCCCCGTGGGGTACTCGCCGTGCCCGTACTCGTAGATGTAGTCGCCCAGGTGCAGCACCGCGTGCAGGTCGGAACGGGCCGCCAGATGCCGGTACGAGGCGAAGTAGCCGCCCTCGTAGTTGGCGCAGGAGACCAGCCCGAGGCGCAGGTTGGAGACCTCGGTGCCCTCGGCGGGGGCGGTACGGGTGCGGCCGGTGGGGGAGTGGACACCCCCGGCCGTGAAGCGGAAGTAGTACGTGGTGGCCGGGCGCAGTCCGCGCACATCGGCCTTCACGGTGTGGTCGGCGGCGGCCTCCGCCTTCACGGTGCCGTGCGCCACGGTGGTGGTGAACCCGCGGTCCTCGGCCACCTCCCAGGCCACCTCGACCGGTGCGCCCTTGCCCGAGCCGGGGACGGCGCCGGGCTCCGGGGTGACCCGGGTCCACAGCAGCACCCCTTCCGGGAGGGGATCACCCGAGGCCACACCGTGCACGAACGAGGGACCGGCGTCGGCCGCGCTCGCGCTGGGCAGCGCGCCCGTGAGCGGCAGCAGCGCGGCACCTGCAGCGCCGGCGGCGACCACGGCACGGCGCCGCGGCGCGGGCCCCGCGCCCACGGGGCTTACGGGCAGGGAGTGTTCGGTATCCGAAGAGTCGGTTCTCGGCGAAGTGGTTCTCGTGGAGTCGGAAGAAGTCACGAGCGGTCATGTTACGCAGCAGTAAGACCAAGGGGCAGACCGCAGTTGATGCGATCCGCCCCTCGACGCGTACGGCTGCCGGCCGCTACTGCTACTTCTTCTTCTCCTTGCCCGACTTCAGGTCGACGCCCATGTCCTTGAGCTTGGCGGGCACGTCCTGCGGCTGCACCTGCTTACCGTCGATCTTGATGGTGGGGGTGCTCTGGACCTCGGCGCCGTTGAAGCTGGCGATCATGTCCTTGGCCCACTTGTTGTACTTCTTCTTGCTCTTGACGGCCTTCTCGAACGCCTTGTTGTCCTTCAGCTCCGGGACCGTGTCCGAGACCTTGAGCAGGTAGTTGTTGTCGGCGAACTTGTCGGGCCCCTGCTCTTCCGGGTGCCACTTGGCCGAGTACAGCTGCGCCTTGTAGTCCGCGAACGCCTTGGTGCTCACGGCCTTGGCGGCGCCCAGGGCGCGGGCGGCGTTCTTGGAGCCGGTGCCGCCCATGTTGCCGTCGATGATCGCGCCGAGGTGGATCCGCAGCTTGTACTTGCCCTCCTCGGCACCCTTCTGGAGCGGCTCGCCCACCGCCTGCTCGAAGCTGGCGCAGGCCGGGCAGCGCAGGTCCTCGTAGACGTCGATGGTCTTCTCGGCCTTGGCGCCGCCGGTGGTGACGGCCAAGTCGTCGCCGCTGGAGTCCTGGTCGTTCAGCTTGGCGACGAAAACGCCGATACCGGCCACCACGGCCAGCACCCCGACCACCGAGAGCGCGACCAGCAACTGCCGCCGCGTCCGCTCCTTCTTGGCCTGCTTCTCCCGCTCGATACGCAGCCGCTCGCGGGCGGCGCGCTTGGCTTCCGAACTGTTGCGCTTGCTCATGACTGTTCTTCTCCGTATGTCCGTACGCGAAAGAAAACCCTGCTCAGACCGCCGGTGCGGCGGTGGCGAGCGCAGGC
Source organism: Streptomyces sp. 8N114 (assembly GCF_052245835.1). Taxonomy (NCBI): domain Bacteria; kingdom Bacillati; phylum Actinomycetota; class Actinomycetes; order Kitasatosporales; family Streptomycetaceae; genus Streptomyces; species Streptomyces sp. 8N114. Next base: position 419,212 of record NZ_JBQQBT010000005.1, read on the forward strand.
GGCCCGCGACGGTGTACGGAGTGGGTCAGCAGCGGCAGCGTGCGGGGCTCACCAGGCTCCGGCGTACGCCGCGGCAGGGCCGGGCCGCCGCCCCGGAAGGTACGGCGGACGGCAACCGCGAGCCGCAGCGGCCGGAAGGCAGTGGCCGCCACGGCGCGCAGCAGCCCGGCGAGGGCCGCCTCGCCGCGCCGCAGCCACAGGGCGGCCAGCAGGCCCACACCTACGTGCGCGGCCAGCAGCAGCCAGGGCAGCGCCGCGCCCGGCACACCATGGACGCCCAGCGGGTACGCGCCGGCCTCGCCGCCCCGCGCGGCCATCCGCGCCAGGGGCGTGCCGACGCTGCCGCCACCGCAGAGCAGATCGACGCCGACCGAGCGCAGCGGCCCGGTCACCGGTCCGCCGGCCTGCCCGTAGCAGGCGTGCTGGCCGGTGGTGAAGACGGTGTCCGCCGCCAGCTCCAGCGGGATCAGCAGCGCCGCGATCCGCACGAAGCTCCGCTCCCGCCCGGCCAGCGCAAAGGCGAGGGCGAAGATCACCGCGGAGACGACGAGGAACGGGCGCAGCGGGACGGGGGAGCCGGAGAGCAGCACATGGGCGCCGGAGGACAGGGTGACGCACAGGGCTGTGAAAAGCCCCGCGCGTGCTGTCCTTACCCCTGCTGCTCCCATGGTGACCGAGTGTGCCATGGGATTGCGTAAGCGGTCTCTAAAGGGCCGGATCCGGTGGCCCGCATTGCTCGGAGCTTTGCGGTCGGGGCCTCTGCGAGAGGGGCTTCTGCGGTCGGGTTTCTGCGGTCGGGCTTCCGTGATCGGGCTCGGAGCGATCGGGCTCAGACCCCGGGGATGCGCCCGTTGCGGAAGAGGTCCACGAAGATCTGGTGGTCGCGGCGTGCCTGGGCGCCGTACGTGTGGGCGAAGTCGACCAGCATCTCGCGGAAGCCGTCCTCGTCCGCCGAGATCGCCGCGTCGATGGCGCGCTCGGTGGAGAACGGCACCAGACTGTGGCCGCTCTCCGCCTCGTCCGCAGCGCCGTGCATGGTCGCCGTCGCGCGGGCGAGGTCGGCGGTGACCTGCGCGATCTCGTCCGGGTCCGACAGCTCCGACCAGTCCAGGTCCACCGCGTAGGGCGAGACCTCGGCCACCAGCTGGCCCGCGCCGTTCAGCTCCGTCCAGCCCAGCCACGGGTCGGCGTGCGACTGGAGGGCACGCTGCGAGATGACGGTGCGGTGCCCTTCGTGCTGGAAGTAGTCGCGCACGGCCTGGTCGGTGATGTGCCGCGAGACGGCCGGGGTCTGCGCCTGCTTCATATAGATGACCAGGTCGTTCTCGAGGGCGTCGCTGTGGCCCTCCAGCAGGATGTTGTACGAGGGCAGCCCCGCGCTGCCGATGCCGATGCCGCGGCGGCCCACCACGTCCTTGACACGGTGGGCGCCGTGCCGCTCACGGCCCTCGTGCGGCGGGAGGGTGTGCAGGTAGGCGCCGAACGCCTCCAGGACCGCGTCCCGTGTCTCCTTGTCCAGCTCTATGGACCCGCCGCCAGGGCTGAAGCCGCGCTCCCAGTCGCGGATCTCGGTCATGGTGCCCAGCAGCCCGAAGCGGGTGTTGGCACGGGCTGCGCGCAGCGCGTCCAGCACGGGGCCGCGTGCGGTCTCCAGGGTGAGGGTGGGCGGCTCGCTCTCGGCGGTGCCGGAGGCCATGACGCGGATGCGGTCCCGGTAGGCGTCGGCGTAGGTGGTCACCAGCGCGGTGATCTGCTCGTCACTGAGCGCCTTGCTGTAGCCCAGCAGCGCCACGGAGGCCGCGAAGCGCTTGAGGTCCCAGGTGAAGGGGCCTACGTACGCCTCGTCGAAGTCGTTGACGTTGAACAGCAGGCGGCCGTTGGCGTTCATGTACGTGCCGAAGTTCTCGGCGTGCAGGTCGCCGTGGATCCACACCCGGCTGGTGCGCTCGTCCAGGAACGGGCCGCCGTCCCGTTCCTCGTGCAGATCGGCATAGAACAGGCAGGCCGTGCCGCGGTAGAAGGCGAACGCGGAGGCGGCCATCTTGCGGAACTTCGTACGGAAGGCCGCCGGGTCGGCGGCGAGAAGGTCGCCGAAAGCGGTGTCGAAGACTCGCAGGATGGTCTCGCCGCGCTCTGCTGCCTGGCCTGCCGTGGTCATGGGTGCGCTCCGTAAGGCGGTAGGGATGGACCGGTGTACGAGGAACCGAGTGTCTAACGTACGTTGACGTGGCGGGGTGCCCGGTCGGTTCTTCCGCGGCTGTCGGTGGCGGGCCGTAGACTCCTAGGCCGCCCCAGAAGCCCGCGCCCGGAGGTGGCCTTCGTCGTGACCGACAAGCCCTTCACACATCTGCATGTGCACACGCAGTACTCGCTCCTCGACGGCGCAGCCCGGCTGAAGGACATGTTCAACGCCTGCAACGAGATGGGCATGTCGCATATCGCGATGACCGACCACGGGAACCTGCACGGGGCCTACGACTTCTTCCACTCCGCAAAGGACGCCGGGGTCACACCGATCATCGGTATCGAGGGATATCTGGCGCCCGACCACCGCAGGAACACCCGCCCGGTCAAGTGGGGCACCCCGCACCAGAAGCGGGACGATGTGTCGGGTAACGGTGCCTATACACATATGACGATGTGGGCCAGGAACGCCACGGGGCTGCACAACCTCTTCCGCGCCCAGTCGCGCGCCAGCCTGGAGGGCTTCTTCCGCAAGCCCAGGATGGACCGCGAACTGCTCGCCGAGTACGCCGAGGGCCTGATGGCGACCACCGGCTGCCCCTCCGGGGAGGTGAGCACCAAGATCCGCCTCGACATGGAGGACGAGGCCCTGAAGGCCGCCGGGGAGTACCAGGACATCTTCGGCAAGGAGAACTTCTTCGTCGAGCTGATGGACCACGGCATCGACATCGACAAGCGCGCCAGGGACGGTCTGGAGCGCATCGCGAAGAAGATCAACGCGCCCTTCGTCGTCACCAACGACTCGCACTACACCTACGAGCACGAGGCGGCGGCGCACGACACCCTGCTGTGCATCCAGACGGGCAGCAACCTCTCCGATCCGGACCGCTTCAGCTTCGACGGGGCCGGCTACTACCTCAAGTCCGCGGAGGAGATGTACGCCATCGACTCCTCGGACGCCTGGCAGTCAGGCTGCCGCAACACCCAGCTGCTGATCGCGGAACGCATCGAGACCGAGGGCATGTTCGAGCCTAAGAACCTGATGCCGAAGTTCGATGTGCCCGAGGGGTACGACGAGATCTCCTGGTTCCGCGAGGAGGTGCGGCGCGGCATGGCCCGCCGCTACCCGGAAGGCGTTCCCCAGGACCGCCAGGAGCTGGCGGATTACGAGATGAAGGTCATCATCGACATGGGCTTCCCGGGGTACTTCCTCGTGGTCGCCGACTTCATCAACTGGGCCAAGGACAACGGCATCGCGGTGGGCCCGGGACGTGGCTCGGCGGCGGGCTCCATCGTCTCGTACGCCATGGGCATCACCGACCTCGACCCGGTGGTGCACGGGCTGATCTTCGAGCGCTTCCTCAACCCGGAGCGCGTCACCATGCCCGACGTCGACATCGACTTCGACGAGCGCAGGCGCGGCGATGTGATCCGTTATGTGACGGAGAAGTACGGCGCCGACAAGGTCGCCATGATCGGCACCTACGGCACCATCAAGGCCAAGGCCGCCATCAAGGACGCCTCCCGCGTGCTGGGCTACCCGTACGCGATGGGCGACCGCATCACCAAGGCGATGCCCGCCGATGTGCTCGGCAAGGGCATCCCGCTCTCCGGCATCACCGACCCCAAACACCCCCGCTACAGCGAGGCGGGCGAGGTCCGGTCGATGTACGAGAACGAGCCGGACGTCAAGAAGGTCATCGACGCCGCCATGGGCATCGAGGGCCTGGTACGGCAGATGGGCATGCACGCGGCGGGCGTGATCATGTCCAGCGAGCCGGTCATCGACCACGCGCCGATCTTCTCGCCGAAGAACGACGGCACGGTCGTCACCCAGTGGGACTACCCCAGCTGTGAGGCGCTGGGCCTGCTGAAGATGGACTTCCTGGGGCTGCGCAACCTCACCATCATGGACGACGCGGTCAAGATGATCCGCAAGAACAAGGGCGTCGACCTCAAGCTCCTGGACCTGCCGCTGGACGACCCCAAGACCTTCGAGCTGCTGTGCCGCGGTGACACGCTGGGCGTCTTCCAGTTCGACGGCGGCCCCATGCGCTCCCTGCTGCGCATGATGAAGCCCGACCACTTCGAGGACATCTCCGCCGTCTCGGCGCTGTACCGCCCCGGCCCGATGGGGATGAACTCCCACATCAACTACGCGCTGCGGAAGAACGGCCAGCAGGAGATCACTCCGATCCACCCGGAACTGGAGGAGCCTCTCAAGGAGGTCCTCGACATCACCTACGGCCTGATCGTCTACCAGGAGCAGGTGCAGAAGGCCGCCCAGGTCCTGGCCGGCTACTCGCTCGGACAGGCCGACCTGCTGCGCCGGGCCATGGGCAAGAAGAAGAAGGAGGTTCTCGACAAGGAGTTCGTGAACTTCCAGAAGGGCATGCGGGACAACGGCTACTCCGACGCCGCCGTCCAGGCCGTCTGGGACGTGCTGGTGCCGTTCGCCGGATACGCGTTCAACAAGGCGCACTCCTCCGCCTATGGGCTGGTCACCTACTGGACGGCGTATCTGAAGGCCAACTACCCGGCCGAATACATGTCCGCGCTGCTGACTTCGGTGCGGGACGACAAGGACAAGTCGGCGGTCTATCTGAACGAGTGCCGCAAGATGGGCATCAAGGTGCTGCCGCCGAATGTCAACGAGTCGGAGGCGAACTTCACCTCGAAGGACGACTCCACCATTGTTTTCGGTCTTACGGCCGTCAGGAATGTGGGCCAGAATGTGGTGGACTCGATCGTCAAGTGCCGGAAAGCAAAAGGTAAATACTCTTCTTTTCCCGATTTCCTGGACAAGGTCGAGGCCGTCGTCTGCAACAAGCGCACCGTCGAGTCGCTGATCAAGGCCGGTGCCTTCGACGAGATGGGGCACACCCGCAAGGGCCTCACCGCGCAGTTCGAGCCGATGATCGACAACGTGGTGCAGGTGAAGCGGAAGGAGGCCGAGGGGCAGTTCGACCTCTTCGGCGATCTGGGCGGGGACGACGCGGCGGATTCGGGGCCCGGCTTCGGGCTGGATGTCCAGTTCTCCGAGGAGGAGTGGGACAAGACGTATCTGCTCGCCCAGGAGCGGGAGATGCTGGGGCTCTATGTCTCCGACCATCCGCTCTTCGGGCTGGAGCACGTACTGAACGAGAAGGCCGACGCCGCCATTGCGCAGTTGACCGGCGGTGACTATTCGGACGGCTCGATCGTGACCATCGGGGGGATCATCTCCGGGCTCCAGCGGAAGATGACCAAGCAGGGGAATGCGTGGGCGATTGCCACCGTGGAGGACCTGGCGGGTTCCATCGACTGCATGTTCTTCCCCGCCACGTATCAGTTGGTCTCCACGCAGTTGGTGGAGGACGCCATCGTTTTCGTCAAGGGGCGGCTTGACAAGCGGGAGGATGTGCCGCGGCTGGTCGCGATGGAGTTGCAGGTTCCGGATCTGAGTGAGGCGTCGGCGTCGGCGCCGGTCACCATCACGATTCCGACCGTGAAGGTGACGCCGCCGCTTGTTGAGAAGCTCGGGTATGTGCTTACCCAGCATCGCGGGTCCAGCGAGGTGCGGGTCCGTTTGGAGGGGGCGCGTAAGACGACGGTGCTGCGGCTTGATCGGCACCGGGTAACTCCTGACCCCGCGCTCTTCGGTGACCTCAAGGAATTGCTGGGTCCCTCCTGCCTCGCGGGGTAGCCCCTGGGGCCCGCCCAACAATGCGTGAGGACCCAAGGCTGGGCCCTCACGCATTGAGGCGGCTCACTCAGTTGTGGCCGAAGCGGCGTTCCCGCACTTTGCGGAGGTCTGCGGGGGCGCGCTCGGCGGCGGCTGCCTTGGCGCGTTCCCTCTCGCGTCGTTGCTCCTCGGCGGAGCGGCCTTGCCGGAGCTGTTGACGGTTCTTGTTCTTTGCCATGATCGCCTCCCGCGACGAGGGCCGGCTGCGAGGAAGACCGCCCTCTCGTTCAGGTTTGCACGCCCCGAAATGCCACGCATGTCGGACAATTACCGCGAGTGAGTGCCGGGCGGCGCCACGCCGATGATCGAGTTCCGGCTGATAACCCCCGTACGGTCGGGCAGACTCGAAGGACACGGGGGACCGGCCGGCACGCGCCGCGTGGCGAAGGCACAGCCTCGGCTGTGCGTCATGACCGAGAGTGGGTGGAACGTCGTGGACCGCTGCGTCGTCCTGGTGGACGCCGGTTATCTGTTGGGCGCCGCCGCCAGCCTCCTGGCCCGGGAGCCCACCCGCTCGCGGATCACCGTCGACCACGCCGGTCTCATCCAGGCACTGCGCCAGCAGGCCGAGGCGGACACGCAGTGCGCGCTGCTGCGCATCTACTGGTTCGACGGCGCCCCGGACCGCGTGCCCCAGCCCGAACACCGCAGGCTGCGCGTGATGCCCAGGGTGACCGTACGGCTCGGCGCCCTCACCCGAAGTGACGGGCGGTGGGCGCAGAAGGGCGTCGACGCCGCCATGCACGCGGAGCTGACCGAACTCGCCCGCAACCGCGCCTGCTCCGACATCGTGCTGGTGACCGGCGACGGCGATCTGCTGCCCGGCCTGATGTCCGCGAAGGAGCACGGCGTCGCCGTCCATCTGTGGGCCGTCCAGGCAGCCGACGGGGACTACAACCAGTCCGAGGACCTGGTCGCCGAGGCGGACGAGCGGCGTGTGCTGGACCGTACGTGGATCACGCCCGTCGTCCGCGCCAAGGACCTCACGGCGCCCTGCGCACCCCAGCCCGCGCCCCGCCCGGAGATCGCCGCGATCCTCTCCGCGCCGCTGCCGGAGACGGCCAAGAACGGCGACGCCGTGGACCGTCATCCGGCCGCACCCCACGTGGCCCCCGGGCCGCCCGGTCAGCCGCCCTCGCCTGCCCCGGCCGAGCCGCGGGCCGGGGACGCCGTGGGAGCCGAGCCGGACACCGGCGCCGAAGGCGACAAGCGGCATGCGACCGCAGGCTCGGCGCCCAACCGCACCGAGGGCGTCCCCACGCCCAAGGATCTGGCGGACCTGGGCCGCCACGGTCAGCAGGCGGGCCCACAGGCCGGGCCGCCGGGCGCCACGCTGCGCTGGTCGTCCGACCGCGGTTGGGTCGAGCGGGCCGCCCCCGGCGAGTCGCCCGAGACGGCGGCGCTGCCGATGCTCGCCCAGCTCACCACCGCCGAGCAGCGTTGGGCGGACCGCGAGGAGGACATCACCGCGGTCAGCGGCGACCCGTTCGAGGTCGGCCAGGTCTTCGCCCGCCGCTGGATCGAGCGGCTGACCAACGACAGCCATCTCGCACAGCTCTCCGGCGAGTACCCGCGCATCCCGCACCGGATCGACGGCGAACTGCTGCGTTACGCGGCCCGGTTCGGGCTGCTCGCGCACAAGGACGACCAGATCGACGAACACGACCGCTACGCGATCCGCGCGGGCTTCTGGCGCGAGGTCGACGCCCGTTCCGACACTTCGGCCGAACACGCCCCTGCCGGGGACTGACCGGGCCGGAAGGGCCCGCAGCGGGGCGCCGCAACCCGGACGCGTACCCTCATAGGTCGTGAGAACGGGCACTCGGCAGGCGGTGGACAGCTCGGTGGCAAGCGGAACGACGCCGACCCGGGCCGCCGTGCGCGTCGAGGACCTGGTCAAGACCTACCCCCCGGTGCGGGCCCGGCGGGGCACACCGGCGGCCCCTGCCGTCCGGGCCACCGACGGCATCTGCCTGGAGGTACGGCAGGGCGAGATCTTCGGCCTGCTGGGCCCCAACGGCGCCGGCAAGTCCACCCTCGTACGCCAGCTCACAGGGCTGCTGCGGCCCGACGCCGGAGCGGTCCAGGTGCTCGGCCACGACCTGGTACGCCATCCGGAGCGGGCCGCACGGCTGCTCGCCTATCTGGGCCAGGAGTCCACCGCGCTGGACGAGCTGACCGTGGGGCTGGCCACCGAGACCACCGCGCGGCTGCGCGGGATGGCGACCGCGGCGGCCCGCGCGGCGCGCGACGAGGTGCTGGCCGAGCTGGGGCTGACCCAGCTGGCAGGCCGGCCGATCAAGAAGCTCTCCGGCGGGCAGCGGCGGCTGGCGTGTGTGGCGGCGGCGCTGGTGGGGGACCGGCGGCTGCTGGTGCTGGACGAGCCGACCACCGGTATGGACCCGCACGCGCGGCGCGCGGTGTGGGCGGCCGTCGACCGGCGCCGTGCCGAGCGCGGGGCGACCGTACTGCTCGTCACCCACAACGTGATCGAGGCCGAGACCGTGCTGGACCGGGTCGCCGTGCTGGACCGGGGCCGGGTGATCGCCTGCGACACCCCCGGCGGGCTCAAGGCGACCGTCGGCGGTGAGGTGCGGCTGGAGCTGGTGTGGCGCGAGCGGGCTCCGGTGGAGCTTCCGGACGTCGCCGCGCTCGCCGCCGACGCCGTCGTCACCGGTCGCTGCTGGACGCTGCGGCTGTCGCCCGAGGCGGCTCGGGAGGCGGTCGCGCAGGTCACCACGGGGGCGGCGTTCGCCGCGCTCGACGACTTCCGGCTCGCCACCCCGAGCCTGGAGGACGTCTATGTGGCGCTCGGCGGCCGGGCCGTCGGCCAGGACGGCGCCGAGGGCCTGGTCAAAGCATGAGGGCGGAGAGGGCTACCTCCCCGGCCGGAGCCGGAGCCGGAGCCGGAGTCGGGAGCCGGGGGAGAGGCGCGACGATGAGGACGACGGTGACGAGCCCTACGAGGACCGACGGCGACGCGGTGAGGCACGGTGTCGCGGGAATCGACGGTTACCGCGCAGCCGCCGGTGCCGGAGCCGATGCCGATGCGAGTGGCGGTTCCTCTGTGGGCGCCGGTGCCGGTGAGGGTCCGGATGGTCCGGATGTGCCGCTGGCGCCGCGGGCGCGGCTGTGGCCCGCGCTGGGCGCCGTCTACCGTGCGCAGCTCTCCCGGGCCCGGGTGGCTCGGATTCCGCTGCTGTTCGTCGCGACGTTCCAGTCGCTGGGGATCATGGTTCTGATGCGCGGCGTGGTGGACGGCGGCGCCGAGGCGCGGGCCGTGGTCGCCGGGTCCAGCGTGCTGGTCGTCGCCTTCGTCGCCCTCAATCTGCTGGCGCAGTACTTCGGGCAGCTCCGCGCGGGCGGCGGGCTCGACCACTACGCGACGCTGCCGGTACCGGCAGCGTCCGTGGTGCTGGGGGCCGCGGCGGCCTACGCGTCCTTCACCGTGCCCGGTGTGGTGGTGACGGCGGTGGCGGGCAGCGTGCTCTTCCAGCTTCCGCTGGGCGGGCTGTGGGTGCTGGTGGCCGTCGTCCCGCTCGCCGGTGCCGCGCTCGCCGGGCTGGGAGCGGCGCTGGGACTGCTCGCCCCGCGCCCCGAACTGGCCACACTGGGCGGGCAGCTGGGAATGTCGGCGGCGCTGCTGCTGGGAGTGCTGCCCGCGGGCGGGCTGCCGCTGGCGGTCCGGTGGGCGCGGGATCTGCTGCCGTCCACGTACGGGGTGGAAGCCTTCGCCCGCACCTTCGAGCCGCACCCCGACTGGGGGCATGTCGTGGCCGACCTGGCCGTGTGCGCGGCCGTAGGGGTGCTCTCGCTCGCCCTTGCCACCCGCGCCTACCGCTGGGCCGCCACCCGCTGACCCCGCGCGGCATGCGCTGAGCGGGCCGGGGCCTTCCGTACGGGGCGGGCCTGGCACGATGGCGGGGTGACCGTACCGACGCCCTCCTCTCACAACCCGGACCACTCGCACCCCTCCGCGCCCCCGGCCGGACCGGGTGACCAGCCCGGCACCGCCGCCTCGGCCCCGCCCCCCGCGCCGCCGCACGCGGTGAGCGCGGGCTACGGCGGCGAGGGCGGGCCGCTCGTACGCCGCGAGCTGCGGGACGCCGCCGTCTGCGCCGTGGCCGTCGCCGTCGTCGGGGTGCTGCTGGGAATCCTGTGGCTGTGGCTGGCGCCCCGGGTGCCGCTCTACACCGACGGGAAGCTGGTCCTCTTCAAGCACCCCGAGGGCGAGGAAGCCATCGGCGCGGAGGGCGTCTTCGGGCTGCTCGGCCTGGCACTCGGCATCGTGACGGGCATCGCCGTCTTCCTGCTCCGCAGAAAGGGCGGCGTCGGTCTCGTCGTCGGACTCGGCGTGGGCGGACTGCTGGGCTCCGTACTGGGATGGCGGACCGGTATCTGGCTCGGCCCCGAGACCAACCTGTCCGCGGCGGCGCAGGCAGCCGGCAAGGGCGCCACCTTCGACGCTCCGCTGGAGCTGCACGCCTATGGCCTGCTGCTGGTCTGGCCCTTCGCCGCCGTCCTCGTCCATCTGCTGGTGACCGCCTTCTTCGGCCCCCGCGATGACGCCTCCGGCGCGGTTGTCGCGGCCCCGCAGCATTGGAAGAGCTGACCGCTTCTGGGCAGGGGGTGCCCCTTGCTCGATCCCGCAGGCTGCGGGTGGGTTTGTGGCTGGGCGCGCAGTTCCCCGCGCCCCTGACGGGGCGCTCTCACCTGCGAAGCTTGGGCAGTCTGCTCCCCCAAGCTCTTCGAGCAGGGGGTACCCCCAGGGCGCAGGGTGGGCAAGCGCAGCCCCCATGGGCGGGTCAGCCCTAGGTGCGGGCCACCGGGGCCACCACGGCGCCGGTCAGTTTGGCCAGGTCCGAGGGGGCAAGCTCGATTTCCAGCCCTCGGCGGCCGGCCGAGACGCAAATCGCGGCGTACTCCTCAGCGGAAGCGTCCAGCACCGTGGGGAGCTGTTTGCGCTGGCCCAGTGGGGAGATACCGCCGCGTACATAGCCCGTCGTACGCTCGGCCGCCGCGGGGTCGGCCATGGCGGCGCGCTTGCCGCCGGCCGCCGCCGCGAGGGCCTTGAGGTCCAGCGAGGCGGACACCGGGACGACGGCGACCGTCAGGGCGCCGTCGACCTCGGCCACCAGCGTCTTGAAGACCTGCTCGGGCGGCACTCCCATGGCCTCGGCGGCCTCTTCGCCGTAGGAGGGAGCTGCCGGGTCGTGCTCGTAGGCGTGGGTCTCGAACGCGATGCCCGCCTCGGTGGCCGCGACGATCGCGGGGGTCGCCGACCCCTGACGCTTGTTCTTCTTCGCCATGCTCTCCGCCCCTCGCCCCGGACGGGCCTTCAGTTCTGGCTGGTCGGGTTCCGGGTCAGGTCCGCCGCGGGCAGCGACGGCAGCTTGCCGATCACGGCGGTCTCCCGGCGCAGCAGCTTCAGCTCGTCGGCCAGCCGGGTCGCGGTGTCCGGCGCCTGGAGGAGCCGCTGCTTGGCCGGGGTGTCCAGCACGGTGGCCGCCGCGACCAGGTAGGAGACGACCGACGGGTCGTCCGGCAGGTCCTGCTCCTGACCCGCGGCCAGGGTGCGCTCGCGGGCGCTGGCCAGCCGCTTCTGGTACGCGCGGAAGGCACGCAGTACCCCGGAGGCAAGCGCGCCCGCCTCGTCGCCCTCCTCCTCGGGCAACTCCTCGATCTCGCCCATGAGATACGGCCCTGAGGAGTCGACCGACAGCAGCCGGAACCGGGTGGTGCCGGTCGCCAGCACCTCGTAGCCGGTGGTGCTGGTGCGCGGGTCGGCGCCCGGCGCCGCCTCCTCGGGCGCGTCCGCGGTTTCCGGGGCGCCCAGCCCCGCGACCCGCTCGCGGATGGTGGAGGCGTCGGCGACACAGCCGACCGTGTAGAACGACTTGATCGGGTCGGGGCCGAAGCCGGCCGTCGGGTCGGTGCCCTGCGGGGGCGCCGAGTCGGGCATACCGGTGGCCGCGGGTGCGACCTCGCGGCCGTCCCGGATGGCGACCACACCGAAGCGGCGCGGCGCGTCCTCGGGCAGCGCGAGCAGATCACGCATCAGCGCGCGGTACCGCGGCTCGAAGATGTTCAGCGGCAGCACCAGGCCCGGGAACAGCACCGAGTTGAGCGGGAAGAGCGGAAGCGCGGTTGTCACAACGGGTAAGCCTAAAGCCTCCGGCGCCCGCTGCGGGGCCCGGTGCGCCTTACGAAGCGCCTTCCGCGCCCTTCCCGGCGCTGCCGCCGCGCCCCCGCGCCGCGACCGGCGCGCCCACCAGCGCCGCGGCCGGTGGGCACACCCCTGCCTACTGCCGCCGCAGCAGCCGGGTGGCGCCCGCTGCCACTGTCGTCGCCAGCACCCAGCCCGCCAGGATCATCCCCGCGGCGATCCACTGGTAGCCGCCGCCCGGGTCCCATGCCGTGTCCTGCCCGAAGGTGATGACGGGCAGCAGCAGGTCCAGCGTGTAGAGCGCGGCGTTCCAGTGCGGTGCCTCGTCGCCCTTGAGCGCGGGCGGGCGGTGCGCCTGGAACAGCATCGCCCCGGTCAGCCACAGCAGCGCCATCCACAGCGCGGCCTGCCCCGGCCGGTAGCCGTACGCCACCGTCCAGTCCTGGAGGACGCCCCAGAGCTTGCCGGGCAGCGGCAGGGTCTCACGGCGGCGGCGCTGCTTGGCCAGCAGGACGAGGCGCGCGTTGGTGTCCTCGCCGCTGTTCCGGTACATCGCCGCGAGCTGCTCGTACGGCTCGGGTGCGTACTCCGCGGTGGCGGCGTTGATCCACTGGAGCCGCTCGCGGACGTTGAAGTGGCCCTCTTTGGGGATGGCGTGCTGGTAGGTGAAGCCCGCCATCCACAGCCGGTGGTCGCCCGGCCAGCTGGAGGCGCGGTCCATCAGCTTCTCCACGCTCGCCCCGGACAGCACGACCAGGCCGCGCTCGGGCAGCTGCGGGGTGAAGGTCAGCTCCGGAGTGGTGATGCGCCGCAGCGACAGCTCCTGGTCGCGCTGCATCTCCAGGCGGGCGTTCTCGATCACCAGCGAGGAGCCGAACCGTCCGTCGTCCAGCACTATCCCGCCGGTGCACTGAAAGTGCTTGGTGCGATGGGGGTCCCACCCTGGCCGAGCGAAGCCGAGCCCGTAGCGGGTGCCGGTCGGCGGTGTGGCGCTGTATATCTGCGGGGCGCTGCCGCGGCCGGCGTCGGCGAAGCTCGCCACCTGCTCGACGGTCATCTGCGGCGCGTACAGCGCGAAGCGCCCGCGCGGGTTGCGCAGCACCGAGCCGAACATGTGCAGCGAGCTGCCGACGGAGGCGCCGCGCAGGCTGACCTGCCCGTCGGTGACCAGCAGGCTGGCCTGGAGCTCTTGAGAGACGCTGACGCCGTCCGCCGCGATGGCACGGTTCCGTCGCCCGCTGCCCACGGTGGCCTCGTTGAGCAGCAGGTCGGTGCCTATCGTGGCGTCCGTCAGCTTGATGCCCTCCGGGATGCTGCACCTGGGCAGGTGCAGATCGCCCTCGGTGGTCAGCCGCGCCGCCTCGAGACGGGGCAGGTAGCAGTCGACGAAGCGCGCGGTGTTCACCCGCGCCTCCGGCATCCGCACCTCCTCCTCGAACCGGCACTGCCGCAGCTCGAAGTACGACTCCACGGTGCCGCCCGCCAGGTCCAGGCAGCCGGACACGAACGCGCCGGTCAGATGCAGCGAGGCCACTCGGCCCAGCAGCGGCGGCGGCCCGTGCAGCAGCAGCAGCGCGATCACCCGGGCCCTGACCGTACGATCCGGGCCCCACTCGTGGTCCCCGTTCGGGTCGTCCAGCTCCGGTTCGCCGCTGCGCAGATCCTGCTCGCTGCCGTTGCGGAACGCCTGCCACAGGCCCCACTCGGCAGTCGTCAGCCGCAGCCCCGGAGGCGGCTCGCCGGAGTCCGCTGGCTCGCTCACGCTTGTCCCCCCTTGATCCTCGGTCACTTGTGTCTTGGCGTGCGAACGCGGCGGTCGTCCCGCCCGGTGTTCGAACACGATGGTCGTACCGCTCCCTTTCCCGCTCCGTGACCGGATGAACGCGGGAGGCGACGATCGTCGCGTGTGACCTGTATCAGCCTCTGATACGGACGACCGGGGCACGCTGAGGGTCTGAGAGACTTGAGTACGTGATCTCCCGAATCGATCTGCGTGGTGCTGCCCTCGCCTCCCAGGCGAGTGGCGTGCTCGACCGTGACCTGCTGCCCCGTGCCGAGCTCGACGTCGAGGCCGCCCTGGAGAAGGTGCGGCCCATCTGCGACGACGTACGGCATCGTGGCTCTGCGGCGGTGATCGAGTACACGGAGAAGTTCGACGGGGTGCGCCTGGACCAGTCCCGGGTGCCCGCAGAGGCGCTGAGCAAGGCCCTTCAAGAGCTGGATCCGGCCGTTCGTGCGGCCCTGGAGGAGTCCATCCGGCGCGCCCGGATCGTCCACCGCGACCAGCGGCGCACCGACTCCACGGTGCAGGTGGTGCCCGGCGGCACCGTCACCGAGCGCTGGGTGCCGGTGGAGCGCGTGGGGCTGTACGTACCGGGCGGTCGCGCCGTCTACCCGTCGTCCGTTGTGATGAACGTGGTGCCCGCGCAGGAGGCGGGCGTCCGCTCGCTGGCCGTCGCCTCGCCCGCACAGGCCGAGTTCGACGGCCTGCCGCACCCCACCATCCTCGCCGCCTGCGCGCTGCTGGACGTGGACGAGGTGTACGCGGTGGGCGGTGCGCAGGCCGTGGCGATGTTCGCGTACGGCACCGCGGAATGCGCTCCGGTCCAGCTGGTGACCGGCCCCGGCAACATCTATGTGGCCGCCGCCAAGCGGCTGCTCAAGGGCGTCATCGGCATCGACTCCGAGGCGGGCCCGACCGAGATCGCGATCCTCGCCGACGACACCGCCGACGCCGCCCACGTCGCCGCCGACCTGATCAGTCAGGCCGAGCACGACGTGGTGGCCGCCGCCGTCCTGGTCACCCCCTCCGAGGCGCTGGCCGAGGCCGTCGAGGCCGAGCTGAAGACGCAGGTGCCCGCTACCAAGCACAGCGAACGCATCGCCGAGGCGCTGGCCGGGCGGCAGTCCGGCATCGTGCTCGTGGACTCCCTCGAAGCCGGCCTGGCCGTCGTCAACGCCTACGCCGCCGAGCACCTGGAGATCCAGACCGCCGACGCCGCGGCCTGGGCGGCGCGGGTACGCAACGCGGGCGCGGTCTTCGTCGGCCCGTATGCGCCCGTCTCGCTCGGCGACTACGCCGCGGGCTCCAACCACGTGCTGCCCACCGGCGGTTGTGCCTGCCACTCCTCCGGCCTGTCGGTCCAGTCCTTCCTGCGCGGCATCCACGTCGTGGACTACACCCGGGACGCGCTGGCCGAGATCACCCACCATGTCGTCGCCCTGGCGGAGGCGGAGGATCTGCCCGCACACGGCCAAGCGCTGAAGGCACGTTTTGCCGGAGGCGAACAAGACAAGCACAGCGCATGGAAGGTCCCCGAGGTCTCGTGACCGGCATTGACGATCTCCCCATCCGGGACGAGCTGCGCGGCAAGTCTCCCTACGGCGCGCCCCAGCTGGATGTGCCGGTACGGCTGAACACCAACGAGAACCCCTACCAGCTCCCCGAGGAGCTGGTGAGGCGGATCGCCGAGCGGGTCACCGAGGCCGCACGCGAGCTCAACCGCTACCCGGACCGGGACGCGGTCGAGCTGCGCACCCAGCTCGCCCGCTATCTGTCCCGTACGGCGGGTCACACCGTCGACCACCGGCAGGTGTGGGCGGCCAACGGCTCCAACGAGATCATCCAGCAGCTCCTCCAGGCGTTCGGTGGCCCTGGCCGTGCCGCGCTGGGCTTCGAGCCGTCGTACTCGATGCACGCGCTGATCTCCCGCGGCACCGGCACCGGCTGGCTGTCGGGGCCGCGCAACGACGACTTCACCATCGACACCGAAGCCGCGGTTGCCGCCATCGCCGAGCACAAGCCGGACATCGTCTTCATCTGCTCGCCCAACAACCCCACCGGCACGGCCGTGTCCGAGGAGACGGTGCTGGCGCTGTACGACGCCGCGCAGGCGGCGCGGCCCGATCGCGGGGCGCTCGTGGTGGTGGACGAGGCGTACGGCGAGTTCTCGCACCACCCCTCGCTGCTGCCGCTGATCGAGGGCCGTCCGACGCTGGTGCTCTCGCGCACCATGTCCAAGGCGTTCGGCGCCGCCGGGCTGCGGCTCGGCTATCTGGCCGCGGCGCCCGCGGTGGTGGACGCGGTCCAGCTGGTGCGGCTGCCGTACCACCTGTCGGCCGTCACCCAGGCCACGGCGCTGGCCGCGCTGGAGCACACCGACACCCTGCTCGGCTACGTCGAGCAGCTGAAGTCCGAACGCGACCGGCTGGTGACCGAACTGCGGGCCATCGGCTGCGAGGTCACCGCCTCGGACGCCAACTTCGTACAGTTCGGCCGCTTCGACGGCGCGGCCGGATCACACGCCGTGTGGGAAGCGCTGCTGGCCCACGGCGTACTGGTCCGGGACAACGGGGTCCCCGGCTGGCTGCGGG
Organism: Streptomyces sp. 8N114; assembly: GCF_052245835.1. NCBI lineage: Bacteria > Bacillati > Actinomycetota > Actinomycetes > Kitasatosporales > Streptomycetaceae > Streptomyces > Streptomyces sp. 8N114. The sequence continues at coordinate 435,660 of NZ_JBQQBT010000005.1, forward strand.
TGACGGCGGGCACGCCGGAGGAGAACGACGCATTCCTCGACGCGGTGCGAGCCGTGACGAAGGAGCTGAAGGAGAAGAGCGACTGATGACGCGCAAGGGCCGGGTGGAGCGCACCACCAAGGAGACCTCTGTCGTGGTCGAGATCGACCTCGACGGCAAGGGCGATGTGGACGTCTCCACGGGCGTGGGCTTCTACGACCACATGCTCGACCAGCTCGGCCGGCACGGCCTGTTCGACCTCACGGTCAAGACCGAGGGCGATCTGCACATCGACAGCCACCACACCATCGAGGACACCTCGCTGGCGCTGGGCGCCGCCTTCAAGCAGGCCCTCGGTGACAAGCGCGGCATCGTGCGGTTCGCCAATGCCTCGGTGCCGCTGGACGAGTCGCTCGCCCAGGTGACCGTCGATCTGTCGGGCCGCCCCTATCTGGTGCACACCGAGCCCGAGGGCATGGCCCCGATGATCGGCAGCTACGACACCACGATGACCCGGCACATCCTGGAGTCCTTCGTCGCCCAGGCCCAGATCGCCCTGCACGTCCACGTGCCGTACGGGCGCAACGCGCACCACATCGTGGAGTGCCAGTTCAAGGCGCTGGCCCGCGCCCTGCGCTACGCCAGTGAGATCGACCCGCGGCAGACGGGGATTCCGTCCACGAAGGGCGCGCTATGACAGGGCTGTCCGCCCTACTCATCTTCGTCGGGTTGTTTCTGGCGGGCGGGGCGATCTCGTTCTGGAAGCAGCAGCTGCCCAAGGGCGTGATCGTGCTGCTCGCCCTGGCGTCCGCCATGTGCCTGGTGGCGGGGATTCTGCGAGTGGACTGGTGATCATGACGACGAACGGCAGGAAGAGCGTCGTGGTCTTCGACTACGGCTTCGGCAATGTGCGCTCCGCCGAGCGTGCCCTGGAGCGAGCCGGCGCCGATGTCGAGATCACCCGCGACTACGACAAGGCGATGTCCGCCGGCGGCCTTCTGGTGCCCGGCGTGGGTGCGTTCGCCTCCTGTATGGAGGGGCTGGTCGAGGCGCGCGGCCACTGGGTCATCGGACGGCGGCTGGCGGGTGGCCGGCCTGTGATGGGGATCTGCGTGGGTATGCAGATCCTCTTCTCCCGGGGCATCGAGCACGGCCAGGAGGCCGACGGCATGGACGAGTGGCCCGGCACCGTCGGCCCGCTCAAGAACGACGCCGCGCACCCGGTCCCGCACATGGGCTGGAACACCGTCGAGGCGCCCGCAGGCTCGCAACTGTTCGCCGGGCTGTCCGCGGACGAGCGCTACTACTTCGTACACTCCTACGCCGTGCACGACTGGGAGCTGGAGATCACCAACCCGGCCCTCAAGCCGCCGGTGGTGAGCTGGACGACGCACGCCGACCGGTTCGTGTCCGCCGTGGAGAACGGGCCGCTGTGGGCCACCCAGTTCCACCCCGAGAAGTCCGGTGACGCCGGAGCCCAGCTGCTGAGAAACTGGATCGAAACCCTGTGAGCCGAGAGAGCGAGAGCGCCGTGAGCAACCGGCTTGAACTGCTGCCCGCCGTGGACGTCCGCGACGGGCAGGCCGTCCGCCTCGTACACGGCGAGTCCGGCTCCGAGACCTCCTACGGCGACCCGCTGGAGGCGGCACTCGCCTGGCAGCGCGCCGGCGCCGAGTGGCTGCACCTGGTCGACCTGGACGCCGCGTTCGGCACCGGTGACAACCGGAAGCAGATCGCCGAGGTCGCCCGCGCCATGGACATCAAGGTGGAGCTGTCCGGCGGTATCCGCGACGACGCCTCCCTGGCGGCGGCGCTGGCCACCGGCTGCCGCCGCGTCAACCTCGGTACGGCCGCGCTGGAGGCCCCCGAGTGGGTCGCCAAGGTCATCGCGGAGCACGGCGACAAGATCGCCGTCGGCCTCGACGTACGCGGCACCACGCTGCGCGGCCGCGGCTGGACCCGGGACGGCGGCGACCTCTACGAGACGCTGGCCCGGCTGGACTCCGAGGGCTGCGCCCGCTACGTCGTCACCGACATCGCCAAGGACGGCACTCTCCAAGGCCCCAACCTGGAGCTGCTGCGGAACGTGTGCGCGCGTACCGACCGGTCGGTCATCGCCAGCGGTGGTGTCTCCTCCCTCGACGACCTGCGGGCCATCGCGGGGCTGGTGCCCGAAGGAGTCGAGGGCGCGATCGTGGGTAAGGCCCTGTACGCCAAGGCGTTCACCCTTGAAGAGGCGTTGGAGGCGGTTGCCTGATGGGCTCGATACACCGGATCACGTCCGATGCGCCGTGGGAGGAGCCCTTCGGCTACTCCCGCGCCGTGGAGCTGCCCAACGGACTGGTGCTGGTGGCCGGCTGCACCTCGGTCGTGGACGGCGTCATCTCTGCGGGCGCACCGTTCGAGCAGGCCATCAACGCGTTCGGTGTCGCGCTGAAAGCCCTGAAGAGCCTCGGGCTCGGCGCCGACAGCGTGGTGCGGACCCGGATGTTCCTCGCGCACACGCGGGACGTGGAGGAGGTGGGCCGTGCCCACAAGGAGCTGTTCGGCGAGGTCAAGCCCGTCTCGTCCATGATCATCGTGTCCGGGTTCGCCGACCCCAGCCTCGTGGTCGAGGTGGAGGTCGAGGCGTACCGGGACCAGCAAGGAGCACAAGGAACATGACCCTCGCGGTCCGAGTCATCCCCTGCCTGGACGTGGACGGCGGCCGGGTCGTCAAGGGCGTCAACTTCCAGAACCTGCGCGACGCGGGCGACCCGGTCGAGATGGCCAAGGTCTACGACGCCGAGGGCGCCGACGAGCTGACGTTCCTGGACATCACCGCCTCCTCCGGCGACCGCGAGACCACCTACGACGTGGTACGGCGCACCGCCGAGCAGGTCTTCATCCCGCTGACCGTCGGCGGCGGGGTGCGCACCCCCGAGGACGTGGACAAGCTGCTGCGCGCCGGGGCCGACAAGGTGGGCGTCAACACCGCGGCCGTCGCACGCGCGGAGCTGATCCGCGAGATCTCCGAACGCTTCGGCAGCCAGGTGCTGGTGCTCTCCGTCGACGCCCGGCGCCGTGCCGAGGGGGCGGGCTTCGAGGTCACCACGCACGGCGGGCGTCGCGGCACCGGCATCGACGCCGTCGAGTGGGCGCACCGCGCCGCGGAGCTGGGCGCGGGGGAGATCCTCCTCAACTCCATGGACGCGGACGGCACCAAGGACGGCTACGACACGGAAATGATCGCCGCCGTCCGTAAGCACGTCACCATCCCGGTGATCGCCTCCGGCGGCGCCGGACGCCTCGACCACTTCCCGCCCGCCATCGGCGCGGGAGCCGACGCCGTACTGGCCGCCTCCGTCTTCCACTTCGGCGACCTGCGGATCGGCGAGGTGAAGGAGACCCTGCGGGACGCGGGGCACCCGGTGCGCTGAGGGCTCACGCCAGGGCGAAACCCAGCAGGACGGCGCCCTGGACGGTGACCTGACCCGGCGACAGATCCCCCTCGCCCGATGGCGCGTCGACGGCGTGGCCGCGGTATCGGGAGGCGAGGGGGCCCTCCGGGTCCACGTCCTCGACGTGTACCACCGCGCCCAGCGTGACCCCGGCCGCCTCCGCGTACAGCTCGGCCTTGCGGCGGGCGGCGGCCACCGCCTCCGTGCGGGCCCGGGCGCGGAGCCCCGGCTTGTCCCGTACGTCGAAGTCCACCCCGTCCACCCGGTTGGCGCCCGCCTCCACGGCGGCCACCAGCAGCGGCTCCAGTGCGTCCATCTCTGTCAGCGTCACCGAGAAGTCCGCCTGGCAGCGGTAGCCCAGGAACTTGCGGCTCGCGTTGTAGCCCTCCCACTCCGTGCGCAGCCCCAGCCGCGACGAGGAGACCGCCGTGTCCGGCACGCCGTGCTCCCGGAACGTCCGCCGTAGCGCCGCCACCCCCTCCCGCGCCGAGCCGAACGCCTCCCCGGCCGTCTGCTCGGTGCGGTCCACGGCGATCCGCAGCCGCACAAGATCGGGCGTCGCGTTCACACTTGCGGCGCCGTAGACGCTGATGCCCCATGGATTGTCGATCTTCATCTGCATGCGGCTAGTCAAACACGCGTGCGCCGGAGAGGGGGTGCCCCTGTCGGATGCTTGCGGGCTGCGGGTTCTCCCCCAAGCTCTTCGAGCAGGGAGGTACCCCCAGGCTGGTCGCGCAGTTCCCCGCGCCCCTTCGGGGCGCGTCCACCTGCGCTGCGTCAGACGGTGCCGAGTTCGCCGGTCTTGATGCCTGCGACGAAGGTGGCGAAGGTGTTGGCGGGGAGGTTGAGGGCGGGGCCGGTGGGGTTCTTGGAGTCGCGGAGGGGGACGGTGCCGTTCGAGGCGGCGAGGTTGGTGGCGACCTCCACGCAGGCGCCGCCGTTCTCGCTGTAGGAGGAAGTGAGCCAGCGGGGGGTTTCGGTCGTCACAGCGTGTCCCTTCGTAACCGGCTGATCATGGCGATGGATTCCGCCTGGGAGGGGGCTTCGGCCTGTAGCTGATGGTAGGCCGTCAGTATGGGCAGCACGAACCTGTTGTCCCGTTCGAGATGGCCCCGTTGCGCGGATTCGGCGTACGACATCAGCGACCGGTCCGCCATCGTCAGGATGTAGAGCGGCAGCGAGAGTGGACGGCGGGCGCCCATAGTGAAGGGGGCGACTTGGAGCATGGTGTTCGGCTGCTCTGCGAACTCGATGACTCTGTCCAATTAGGCTTTGAGGACGGCGGGTTCCCCCATGGGCCTACGGATGCAGCTTTCGTCCAATACGACAGAGACCAGCGGCGGAGGTGTCCGGACGAGCGCTGCTTGTCGCTGCGCAATGAGGGCGACTCGCTCGTCGGCCTGCTCCGTTGTGATCGCTCCGCGCTTCACGACACTGTCTGCGGTCACCCTTGCGTATTCCGGAGTCTGGAGCAGACCGGGGATGACTCCCACTTCGTAGACCCGGATCTCCGCCGCCCGGCTCTCATAGTCGACGTACTGCGGGAAGCCCTCCAACAGGCTGCCGTGGCGGAGTTCGCGGTACTGGCGCTCGAACGTGTCCGTCGTGTCCGCGATGCCGAAGGCAATGTCCGCGCTGCGCGAGAAGCGCAAGGTCGGCATCTTGCGACCAGTTTCGACGGCTGAAATATGCGTGCTGGAATACCCCGTCTTCTCTCCCAGCTCTTCCTGCTTCCAGCCGCGCGCCTCCCGCATGCTGCGTAAGCGCGCTCCGAAAGCTGCCTGAGGAGAGCTGTCCGGGTCCAACTCTTTGCGGTTCAACGGGCTGTCACCGACCTTCCGTTCCCGTCTGACACGTTGAAGCCCCCGCGCGCGGTGGCGCGGCGGCTGGAGGAGGCGCGCCGCGTACCAGAGGCAGCATCGTGACCACGAAGGACAGCGCAGCCTGCGCGGAGTGTGCGCGGCTGGAGCGGGAGTGGGAAGTGGCGCGCATGGTGGGGGACTGGAGCCGGGTCACCGACTGTGCCGTACTGCTGCGGAGGCACCCGGAGCACAGGAGGAAGCCGGTGGTGCGTACGTGACCCGCGCGACCTTCCGGTTCTGTGAGTTCCGGCTCGTGCCGGATACGGAGCCGGACGCCGAGCCGGTGACCTTCACCATGCAGTGCGCTGTCTGCCAGCAGACCGCCGACCCACATACCAGCCAGTCGGTACCCCAGAACTGGGTCACCCGCCATCTGAAGGACAACCCGGAGCACCTCACCTACCGGGAGATCATCACGCGCCCGTACCGGTTCGAACCGGGGGCGTGGCTGTGACTGATCCCCGAAGGGAGCACCCCTTGGCCGACAACCTGAAGAGGCCCTGTCAGCACGAAGTGCCCCGAGGGGCGAAGCACTGCACGAAGTGCAAGAAGCGGATTTATCTGTAGGGCGGTCAGCCGTTGTCGGCGCTGCCGCGTCGGCGGGCCATCAGTGTCGTGCCCGCCACCACCAGGCCGATGGCGACGATCTTGGCGGCGCCGTGCAGGATGCCCAGGTGGTCCTGTGGTTTCCACGGCCCCAGGAACAGGAACGCCGCAGCGCCGATGCCGAGCAGGGTGAGGACGAGCCCGCCGACGGCGTTCAGCGTGATCTTGCGAGGAACCCGAGCGTTCATGCCCGGGAGGAATCGCGTCCCGAGCTGGCGGCGGGGAGCGCCGCAGCTTGGTTGGCGTGGAGGCGTTGTCAGTGGTCGCTTCTACGCTGCTGGTGTGAAGGTCGTGGTGCAAGTCAAGCTGGTGCCGGATGCCGTGCAGGCGGCGGCGGTCTCGGTGACGCTGGGTGCGGTCAATGATGCGGCGAACTGGGTGTCCGGCGTGGCTTTTGAGCGTGGTGTGCCGCGGGAGTATGAGCTGCGCAGGCACACCTACGCGCAGCTGAAAGAGCGTGGGCTGGGGGCGCAGGCCGCGCAGCATGTGATCAAGAAGGTGCGCGATGCGTACACAGCCCTGCACGCCAATCTCCGCGCCGGGAACCTCGGGCGGAAGGGCTCCCGGCGGCGCGTCAGGGCTGCCTCCAAGCCGGTTGCTTTTCGTCCCGGGGCGGCGCAGCCGTACGACGACCGGTGCCTGAGCTGGCAGTACGACGCGCGGACGGTGAGCATCTGGACCACGAGCGGCCGGTTGAAGGGCGTACCGTTCGTCTGCTCGCCGGGCGCCCTGAAGGTCCTGCGGGAGTACCGCAAGGGTGAGAGTGACCTCATCGAGCGGGACGGCGTCTTGTATCTGGTTGCCACGTGCGAGGTGCCCGAGGCCGAGCAGTACGAGCCGGACGGCTTCATCGGTGTGGACCTGGGCATCGTCAACATCGCCACCACCTCCACCGGCTACCAGGCCGCCGGACGCAAGCTCAACCGCTACCGCAAGCGACAGCTCGATCTTCGCCAGAAGCTCCAGAAAAAGGGCACCAAGTCCGCCAAACGGCGGCTCAAACAGCGCTCCCGGAAGGAATCCCGCCGGGCGCGGGACATCAACCACTGCGTCTCCAAGACGATCGTGACCGAGGCTGAACGCACCTCGGCCGGAATCTCTCTGGAAGAACTCAAGGGAATCCGGCAGAGAGTACGGCTCCGCAAGCCCTGGGGGTACCTCCCGGCCGGAGGCTGGGGGAGGGTCGCACTCCACTCCTGGGCATTCGCCCAGCTCGGAGACTTCATCGTCTACAAGGCCAAGCGGGCAGGCGTGCCCTTGGTCTTCGTTGATCCCGCGTACACGTCGCAAACGTGCGCCGAGTGCGGCCACGTCGACAAGCGCAACCGTGTCGACCAGGGGCTTTTCATCTGCCGGGGGTGCGGGGTCGTTGCCCACGCCGACCGGAATGCTTCCCGCAACATCGCCACCCGTGGCGAGACCGTGCGGAATGCGGGGCGTGAGTCACGCGCCCCTGCCACCCCATAGGGGTGTCTGGACGGAGGAGCCAACCCAGCAGCCAGTTGGGCGCTACCTCCAAGCCCGGTCCTTCAGGGCCGGGTCAAGTTGACAATCAGCGCTTTGTCGCCAGAACCAGGCGGCAGCGCGGGGAGCCGTCGTCGCGGTGGCCCAGTTCGGTGAGCGGGTGCAGGGCGACGTCGAAGCCTGCTTCGAGGAGATCGCGGTGGACTTCTGCCAGCGGCCAGGTGCGGTAGTACATGACGAAGCGCGGTCGCCAGACGGCGTTGCGTACGCGCATCGCGGCGTCGAACCCGAGCAGCGCCCAGTACGCCGCCGTACCCGGGCGCGGCGGGGCCGCCATCGGGAACGCGAACGTGCCGCCCTCCCGGAGGACTTCGCGTACCTGCCCGAACAGATGCGGGCGTTCGGCGGGCAGGAAGTGCCCGAACGCACCGAAGCTGACCACCAGATCGAAGGCGGCGCGGCGGAACGGCAGCGCATGCGCGTCGCCCCGCACCCAGTGCGGGGAAGGCTGGGCCGCGGTTGCGTTCTTGTACCTGGCCTCCGCCAGCATGCCCGCGCTGAAGTCGACGCCGGCCACCCGGCCCGTGCACACCTCGCGGAGCACGCGGGTGCCTGCGCCGGTGCCGCAGCACAGGTCGAGGCCGTCGGTGAACGGGCCGATCGTCTTCAGGGCACGGGTGGTGGCGTCCAGGACGCTGTCCGGGGTCCGGTACTGCGTGTGGTCGAACTTCGGCGCCAGCAGGTCGTAGCCACGCTGTACGGAGGAGAGCGCCTGGCGCGCCAGTTCGGGGAGGGTGGGCCGCTGGGTGGTCATCGCGCCCACTGTATGTGCACCCCACAGGGAAGGGGAGATCAGCTCTTGGCGGCGGCGCGCACGTACTCCCGGTTCATCGCGGCGATGGACGGCATGGGGATGCCCTTGGGGCAGGCCGTGGCGCACTCGCCGGTGAGTGTGCAGCCGCCGAAGCCCTCGGCGTCCACCTGCTCCACCATTCCGAGCACCCGGCTCTCCCTCTCGGGGGCGCCCTGCGGCAGCACGTTGAGGTGGTTCACCTTGGCGGAGGTGAACAGCATGGCCGAGCCGTTCGGGCATGCGGCCACGCAGGCGCCGCAGCCGATGCACTCGGCGTGTGTGAAGGCGGCGTCCGCCACGGGCTTCGGCACGGCGGTGGAGTGCGCCTCCGGCGCGGCGCCGGTCGGCACCGTGATGTAGCCGCCGGCGCCGATCACCCGGTCGAAGGCTGACCGGTCGACGACGAGGTCCCGTACGACGGGGAAGGCCGCGGCCCGCCAGGGCTCGATGTCGATGGTGTCGCCGTCGGTGAAGTGCCGCATGTGCAGCTGGCAGGTGGTGGTGCGTTCGGGCCCGTGGGCCTGGCCGTTGATGACCATGCCGCAGGCGCCGCAGATGCCTTCCCGGCAGTCGTGGTCGAAGGCGACGGGCTCCTCGCCGTGCTCGATCAGCGTCTCGTTGAGGGTGTCGAGCATCTCCAGGAACGACATGTCGGGGGAGATGTCCGCCACCTCGTAGGTGCGCATCTCGCCGTCCGCCGAGGCGTCCGGCTGCCGCCAGATCCGAAGGGTCAGGTTCACGTGTAGCTCCGCTGGGTGGGGTGGACGTACTCGAAGTGGAGGGTCTCCTTGTGCAGCACGGGGGCCTCGCCGACGCCGGTGAACTCCCAGGCGGCGGCGTAGCAGAACTCCTCGTCCTTGCGCGCTGCCTCGCCGTCCGCCGTACGGGACTCCTCGCGGAAGTGGCCGCCGCACGACTCGGTGCGGTGCAGTGCGTCCAGGCACATCAGCTCGGCCAGCTCCAGATGGTCGGCGACCCGGTTGGCCTTCTCCAGCGACTGGTTGAGCGCCTCGCCGGAACCGGGCACCCTGATCCGCCGCCAGAACTCGGCACGCAGCTCGGGGATCCGCTCCAGCGCCTTGCGCAGCCCCTCCTCCGTACGGGACATCCCGCACTCGTCCCACATCAGCTCGCCGAGCTCGCGGTGGAAGGAGTCGGGGGAGCGGTCGCCGTTGTTGGACAGCAGGGCGTAGAGGCGGTCGGTGACGGCGAACACCGCCTCGTGGACGGCGGGGTGTTCGGGATCGACGTCTTCGTGTGGGTGACGGGCCAGATAGTCGCCCAGTGTCGCCGGGAGCACGAAGTAGCCGTCGGCCAGGCCCTGCATCAGCGCGGAGGCACCGAGCCGGTTGGCGCCGTGGTCGGAGAAGTTGGCCTCCCCGACGGCGAAGAGGCCGGGGACGGTGGTCATCAGGTCGTAGTCGACCCACAGCCCGCCCATCGTGTAGTGGATGGCGGGATAGATGCGCATCGGACGGGTGTACGGGTCCTCGGCGGTGATCCGCGCGTACATCTCGAAGAGGTTGCCGTACTTCTCCTCGACGGCCGCTCGGCCCAGCCGGGCGATGGCGTCCGCGAAGTCGAGGTAGACCCCCTGACCGCCGGGGCCCACACCGCGCCCCTCGTCGCAGACGTTCTTCGCGGCGCGGGAGGCGATGTCGCGGGGGACGAGGTTGCCGAACGAGGGGTAGAGCCGCTCCAGGTAGTAGTCGCGCTCCTCCTCGGGGATGTCCTGCGGCGCGCGGTCGTCGCCGGCTGCCTTGGGCACCCAGATCCGGCCGTCGTTGCGCAGCGACTCGCTCATCAGCGTCAGCTTGGACTGGTGGTCGCCGGAGCGCGGGATGCAGGTCGGGTGGATCTGGGTGAAGCAGGGGTTGGCGAAGTACGCGCCCCTGCGGTGCGCACGCCAGACGGCGGTCGCGTTGGAGTTCTTGGCGTTGGTGGAGAGGTAGAAGACGTTGCCGTACCCGCCGGTCGCCAGCACCACCGCGTCGGCGAAGTAGGTGTCGATACGGCCGGTCAGCAGATCGCGGGCGACGATGCCGCGGGCCCGCCCGTCGATGACGATCAGATCCAGCATCTCCGTACGGGGGTGCATCTCCACGTTCCCGACGGCGATCTGCCGCGAGAGTGCCTGGTAGGCGCCGAGCAGCAGCTGCTGCCCGGTCTGGCCGCGGGCGTAGAAGGTACGCGAGACCTGGACCCCGCCGAAGGAACGGGTGTCCAGCAGCCCGCCGTACTCCCGGGCGAACGGCACGCCCTGGGCCACGCACTGATCGATGATCTCTGTGGAGATCTCCGCCAGCCGGTGCACGTTGGACTCGCGGGAGCGGAAGTCACCGCCCTTGACGGTGTCGTAGAAGAGCCGGTGGGTCGAGTCGCCGTCGTTGCGGTAGTTCTTCGCGGCGTTGATTCCGCCCTGCGCCGCGACGGAGTGGGCGCGGCGCGGAGAGTCCTGGTAGCAGAACTGGACGACGTGGTAGCCCGCCTCCGCCAGGGTCGCCCCCGCCGAGCCGCCCGCAAGACCGGTGCCGACGACGATGACGGTGTGCTTGCGGCGGTTGGCCGGATTGACCAGCTTCGCCGTGAAGCGGCGCCGGTTCCAGCGCTCGGCTATCGGCCCGTCGGGCGCCTTGGTGTCGGCGATCTCCTCGCCGGTCAGGTAGCTCTGATAGGGGGTGGTCATCTCAGCTCACGACTCCTGTCATGACGCCAATCGGTACGGAGAGGAAGCCGGCCGTGATGACCAGCGCGAGCACATTGGCGCCGGCCTTGAGCAGACGTGCGGCGCTGGGGCGGGTCACACCGAGGGTCTGCGCGGCGCTCCAGAAGCCGTGCCGGATGTGCAGCCCGACCGCGAGCATGGCGACGATGTAGATGACGTTCGCGTACCAGTTCTGGAAGCCGGCGACGATGTTCTCGTACGGGTGGCCCTCCTGGCCGCGCGGATTCACCGTTCCGGTCGTCAGATCGAGCACATGCCAGACGATGAACAGCGCCAGGATGATCCCGCCCCAGCGCATGGTGCGGGTCGCATAACTGGCCCCGCCCCGCTTGTGGCGGTACTTGACGGGGCGGGCCGCGATGTCGCGCCTGCTGAGCTGGTAGGCACTGACGCCGTGCAGCACCACGGCCGCGAGCAGCACCACGCGGGCGATCCACAGGAACCAGCCGTGGCGCAGCAGCGGCTCCCCGAAGGTGCGCAGCCAGTGCGCGTAGCCGTTCATCTCCTCGGGGCCGAAGAAGACCTTCAGGTTGGCGAACATGTGGACGAGCAGATAGGCCAGCATGAGCAGCCCGCTGACCGCCATGACCGTCTTCTTGCCGATCGTGGAGCCCCACAGGGTGCGCAGGAAGCCGCCCCGCCGCCGACCGGCCGGTGGGCGGGGGCCGGGACCGGGGCCCTGGGAGGTGGGAGTGCGGGTAACCGTCGCCATGGCCATGAAGGTAGGGACCGGGCCCGGCATCAGTCCAAGACATAGCACGGCTGCGCACGATAGAGACTGTCTATCGCCGATCCGTATGCTTGCCGTATGCAGCTACAGCAGCTCCGCTACTTCGTCGCCGTCGCCGAGGCACGTCACTTCACCCGGGCCGCCCAGCGCGAGCACGTGGCACAGCCCTCTCTCTCCCAGCAGATCCGGTCCCTGGAGCGGGAGTTGGGCGCGGAGCTCTTCCACCGGGCACGCGGCCATATCTCGCTCACCGACGCGGGCGAGGCCCTGCTGCCGCTGGCCCGGCGGGTGCTTGCCGACACCGAGACGGCACGCCGCGAGGTGCAGGAGGTGGCGCAGCTGCGGCGCGGCCGGGTGCGGCTGGGGGCGCCGCCGAGCCTGTGCGCCAGCCTGGTCCCGGACGTGCTGCGCGCCTTCCACGACCGGTACCCCGGCGTGGAGCTGGTCGTCCACGAGGACGGCTCCCAGGATCTGGTGCGGGTGCTGGCGGCGGGCGAGCTGGACCTGGCGCTGATCATCACCCCGCTGGCCGGCCAGGGGCCGGTGCTCACCACGGCGGAGCTGCTCAGTGAGGAGCTGGTTGTCGTCTCGTCCCCCGACGGGCCTGCGCCGGTGCGCCGCTCCCGGATCCGCGTCGAGGACCTGCGCGACCGCCCGCTGGCGATGTTCCGGCGCGGCTACGACCTGCGGGAGCTGACCGTCGCCGCGTGCCGGGACGCGGGCTTCGAACCCGTCTTCGGTGTGGAGGGCGGCGAGATGGACGCCGTCCTCGGGTTCGTCCGCGCGGGCCTCGGGCTGGCCGTCGTCCCCAGCATGGTCGCCGCCCGCTCCGGCCTGCGGATCACCCGCTTCGCCGCGCCGGGATTGCACCGGACCATCGCCGTCGCCCACCGCGCCGATGTCTCCCCCACCCGCGCAGCGCGGGAGCTTCAGCAGATCCTCTCGGAGCGGCTGGTCGGCGGTTCCTGAGTGCCCCGCATGGGGGCTGCGCTTGCCCACCCTGCGCCCTGGGGGTACCCCCTGCTCGAAGAGCTTGGGGGAGCAGACTGCCCAAGCTTCGCAGCACGGGGAGACGCGCCCCGTAAGGGGCGCGGGGAACTGCGCGAGCGGCCACGACGGACCCGCAGTCCGCAACCGTCGGACAGGGGCACCCCCTCGCCGGAGCAGCGGCCAACCTAGCGGAGTGTCGCCGCGTCAGCGATCCGCTGGCTCATCGGCGACGGGTCCGCGCCAAGCCGTACGGGGGTGAACGACCAGACGAGGCGGCGCTGTTGGTCGCGGGTGGCGAACATGCCGGAGGCGTACCCGTACTGCTCACCCGTCTTGCCCCACAGGGTGACCCCGTTCACGGTGGCCGTCTGCAGCCCGGTGCTGTAGCGCGCGGGGCTGCCGTCGAGCATCCGCACATGCTTGGGCGGCAGCGTGAACATCCTCCGCAGCTGCCGCTGTGGCAGCAGCGTGCCGGAGAACAGCGCGGACAGGAAGCGGTGCAGGTCACCGGTGCTGGAGACGATCTCGCCATCCGCGTGCGAGACGGACATGTCGAACTCGGTGACGTCCGTGAGCGAGCCGTCGCTCAGCTCCAGACAGCCGTGCATATGCGGCCCGCGGATGTGCCGCGGGTTGCCTTCGGCCGAGGGGAACGAGGTGTGCCCCAGCCGCAGCGGACGCAGGATGCGGTCCCGGATCTCGATGCCGTACGGCCGGCCCGTCACCTGCTCGATGACCAGCGCCGCCAGTACGTAGTTGATGCCGCGGTACTCCTGCTTGGTGCCCGGGCGGAACTTCGGCTCGCCGCCGGTGACCGTCGCCACGATCTGCTGCGGAGTCCACCGGTCGAACCGGTGACGCAGTACGTCCTGCGGGGTGCTCATGTCCGGCAGCCCGACGTGGTCGGGCAGCCCGCTGGTGTGGTTGAGGAGCTGCGCCACGGTGATCGAGCCGAAGCGCTCCGGGAGGAGGGCGGGGAGGTAGTGCCGTACGGGGGCCTCCAGGCTCAGCCGTCCCTCGTCGGCGAGTTGGAGCACGGCCGTCGCCACGAACGCCTTGGTGACGCTGCCCGCGCGTACCTTGTCGTTCAGCCCGACGGGCCGTCCGGTGGCCGGGTCCGACACCCCCGAGGTGCCGTACCACCGTCCGGCCGAGCCGCTGACCCGCAGTTGGACGCCGGAGGCGCGGGGGTGGTCCAGATCGTCGATGGCCGCCCGCAGCGCGCGGGCGTCGGGCGGAGGCAGCGTGGGGCGCCCGGCCCTGCCTTCGCTGTCGGCGACCGCGACCGGCACCGGTGTGCCGAGGGTGGCGACCGCCGCGCCGGAGAGCACCCCCGCCAGCAGGGTCCGGCGGGAGGGGGCGTGGGGGGTGGACTGACGGCTGGGGGAGAGCGGCATGGGAGTCATGACTTCACCTTCGCGGCTGAGCGCCCCGGCTCCATCCGGGAACACCCTGAGGCGCCCCTGTACCCATCGCCGGACACCCTGCGGGTGGACTCAGGGGCGGCGCGCCCCGTCAGGGGCGCGGGGAACTGCTCACCTGGGGGCACCTCCCGGCCGGAGGCCGGGGGACTCCGTCCGAGAGGT
>NZ_JBQQBT010000006.1:0-401547 GCF_052245835.1 Streptomyces sp. 8N114
CGTAACCCCCCGTGCCCCGTTTTCCGCGAACCTCCAGATGGCGACCTGCGTGCCCGTCGCGGCGGTCTGCGGGGTGAGCCGCTTGGCACCCGCAGCCTTGGCCAACGCCTGGAGGTCGTTCCGCCGTGGATAGGAGTGCTCCACTATCCAGCGGATCTTGCCCGCGTTGCGATTGCCGGACAGGGACGAGGACTTCCACTCCCCTTCCGCGTAACGCGACTGCTCCTGTATCGGGTTGAGCGCGTCCAGCCCGTAGGTCTGGAGCGTGCCGCCCCCGTCGACGGACATCTCGAAGAGCCCGGCGCCGACCTTCTGCTTCTCGCCGCCCGCGGTCACCACCGCCTGGCCGTAGGTTTCGAGACCGTTCAGCGTGGCCACCGCTCCGCTGCGCTGTTCCGGCGTCCCGTCGGTGAGCGATCCCCCGGCGGCGTACCCGGCGGACCGGGCCGTCGCCGGGGCGGCGGCTGCCGTCCCCGCGCTGCCCGCCACGCCGGTCGCGGACAGCCCGGTGACCGCCGCGACGACGGTGAGACGGCGGACCGCCCGCGCGCGTACAGAAGTCATGGTCTTCCCCTCTTGGCAGGACCTCCCCCCGGCCGCGTCGCACACGGGCCGCCGGTCTACCGCAAAGCTCTGAACCCCCTGGTCGATACGCGTGGGATCGTAAGGAGACGGACGCCGCGCGATCCCCACGATTCACGGTGGCCACACATTCCGACTCGGAATCGTTATCGCCGAATCCGGCGGACCGGGACGATCACGACGCACCGCGCTGACCTGGAACGCTTCCTTCCGCCACGGCTTCCGGCACCAACTGCTCCTCCCCGGACCCCTCCTCGCGCGCCGATCCGGCACCGGCAGCGTCCATCCCCTCGCCGGGCGCCCCGAAAGTCGGCGGCCCGGCTGCTTCGGCCGACAGCGGCGGCCAGGCCGGTGCCGGGCCGCGCGTCAACTCCGGCCCTCGCGTCAACTCCGGCCCGCGCGCCGGCTCAGGCACGCGCGTCAGTTCCGGGTTGGCGCGGCTGACCCTGACGAACGCGGCCGTGCCGCGCGTCAGATCGTGACCGACCGTCGACGCCATCAGATCCGCCGACAGATACCGCCGTCCCTCCCGCTCGTCCTCCACGACCCGCAACTGCCCGCGGACGACCACCGGTTCGCCGCGCGCCACCGAGGAGGCGACATTGACGGCCAGCCCACGCCACGCCCAGACGGTGTAGAAGCTGGTGGACGCGTCCGTCCAGCACTCCTTGTGCCTGTCGAACCGTCGGACGGTACTGGCCAGCCGGAACCTGGCGACGGGCACTCCCGAGGGGGACGTCCAGTGGTCGACCTTCGTCGCCACGTTGCCCATCACCGTCACATATGTCTCGTTCATACGAATCTCCCCCGCATCCCGCGTCCCCGCGTCCCCACGTCGCAGCTGGTTGCTGCTGGTTGCTGCCTTTGTCTGTCGCCGGCCACCGCTTCGGTGCCGTTGCGGATTCCAGAGTGGGGGCGGAGGCCGCGGCGTGGGGAAAGAGATTCTCAGCTGTGGATTACTCGGAGGTTGTGCACAACTCGGTCACCCCGGTGGGTGACCCCTCCCCGGGCTCCAGGACGGTACCCACGGCTCGCCCGGCGTCCGCCGACGGCTCCTCCGGGGCCGAGTCCACCACGCCGGCCGCGATCGCGTACTGCTCCCGCACGTGCCGGTACCGCAGCAGTTCAGCGGCCACCGGCTCCAGCACCCGTGTCCGGCCGCAGCACGCCGCCAACTGCCGCAGCCTGCGCTCCTCCTGCAGCCCGTACGTCCGCGCCGGGCCACGTGCGGCCCTCCTGCACGCCCACGCGAGCACAGGGCCCGCGACGGTGGCCGCCGTCAGCAGCACGCAGGGCAGCAGCACGGCCTGGTCGACGCCACGCGCGAGGGCCACCACCGCGGCCGCCCACACGGCTCCCGCCGCCTGGAGGGCGAACAGCAGCCACTGTCCGGCGAAGGCCGCGGTGTGCCAGGGCGGACGCGGGACTCGCGTCGCGGGGGCGGTGCGCCCGCCCGCACCACGCGGCGGCTCTTCCGAAGCGGTCGCCGGTTCGGCTCTCGTCTCGGACACACCCTCCGGCCCGAACTCCGCGGCGGATCCGGTCAGTCGTTCCGGTCGCTCCTCCCCCGCGCTTTGGCGCCCGCTGTCGTTCCCGATGCCGCGTCCGTTCTCCGGGCCCGGCACTTCCGCGGAGGACTGCTGTACGGGCACGGCCGGCGCGGCGGTGTTCTTCGCCGACGAGGCGGCGTCCATCCCCAGCGCGACGTCCGTCATCGACGCCGCGACCGAGGCCGACCGCGCCGCGTCCGCCCCGGAGGCGCAGACTTCCATGACCTCGTCCAGCACCTCCGGCAGCCCTGCGGCGCCGCGCCGGGCGGACTCTCGTACGTTGCGCGCCCAGGCGCCGGGGAGGCCGCTCGCCGCAGCGTCCGCCAGCTCCCTTACGGCCTGTGCCACCACCGGCCGGGCGGCGAGCGGCTGTTGAAGGGGCGCCCGGCGCACAGACGGCCCACCGGCGGCACCGTCCCGCTCCGCCGGCTGTTCCCCGGCCGGGGCCTGGGACGGCTCGTCCCGCTCCTGGGTCGGCCTGGACGCGTACCAGCGCAGCGCGCGCACCCAGGGGATGCCGGAGGAGCGCTCGGCCTGGCGCAGCCAGGCTCGTTCTGCGGCCTGCCCGGCAGCCGCCGCGCCCACGGCGACGGCGAGCCGGTCCTCGAAGTCCTCGCGGGCGCTCTCGGTCAGCCCGATGGGACCGTCGTCGGCCCCCGGCCCGGGATCGGCGTAGACGGGGCGCAGGCGTTCCGTCGCCCCGTCCAGGTCGGCGGTCAGCCGCAGGACCGCGGCGCGCTGCTGTGCGACGAACTCGCCCAGTTCCTCCCGCAGTACGTCGATGCCCTCGTGCGTGAGGGCGGAGGCGGACAGGACGACCGCGCCCGGCTCTCCGTGCTCGCCCAGTGCCATCCCGTCCTCGTCCAACAGCCGCCGCAGGTCGTCGAGGACGGTGTCCACGGCGTCGCGGGTGAGCCGGTCGGTCTGGTTGAGGACGACGAACGTGACCTCGGCATGACCGGCGAGCCGGCGCAGATAGCCCTCGTGCAGCAGCGCGTCCGCGTACTTCTCCGGGTCGACCACCCACACCACCGCGTCGACCAGCTCCAGCATCCTGTCCACCTGTTCGCGGTGACCTGGTGCGACAGAGTCGTGGTCGGGCAGGTCGACGAGGACGAGTCCGCTCAGCGTGCCGTCGTGCGTCCGGTGCCGTGCGTGCTGCGGGATGCCCAGCCTGTCGAGGAGCCCGTCGGGCCTGCCGTCGCTGTACCGTCCCGCCTCCCAGGTGCACGCGACCGGCTGTGCTGTGGTGGGGCGGCGCATGCCCACCTCGGAGAGGCGCCCCCCTGTCAGAGCGTTGAACAGGGACGACTTTCCACTGCCTGTCGCGCCCGCGAGAGCCACCGTCGTGTAGGAGCGGGGCAGTCCTCTGCGGGTTGCCGCCTCGTCCAGCACCTTCCCCGCCTCGGCGAGCACGTCGGCGTCGAGCCGGGTGCGCGACAGTCCGACGAGTTCCCGCAGTGCGCCCAGCCGCTGGCGCAGAACGCTCTCCCCTGCGTCGCGTCGTGGGTCCCTGCGGAGGTCTCTGCGGAGGTCCCGGCAGATGTCCTTCTCGACGTTGCGGAAGGTCGCCGTTCCGGCGTCCAGGCCAGCGGCTCCGGCTGCCCCTTCGGTGCTCTCGGGGACGTCCTGACGGGCGTCGGTGTCCTCATGGACGTCGGGACTGGCGTCCGGACGGACGTCACTGTCCGGCCTGTCCTGTTCGGCTGGAGAGGGCGTGTCCTGTACGGACGGGAGAGGCGTTCGGTCGGTGCTGGGCAGGGGTGTCTCCTGTACGGCTTCGTGGACGGTGCCGTACCGGGGTTCCGGCCAAGGGGCGCCGCGCCAGGGTGGGGCAGCCGCGGCGAAGCCGGGCCTGGGGTGGTCCCCTCCTCGCTCCGAGGGGTCCGCCTTCGGGGCGTGCCCCCGCGGGTTCGGCGTCCGGACCTCGGGCTCCGGTGCGGGGGCGTGCTCTGCGGCGTGCTCCGCGGACTCGTACTGCGACCCGTAATGCGATGCGTACTGCAACTCGTCGTGCGACTCATGCTGCGGGGCGGGCTCATACTGCGGGGCGGGCTCATGCTGCGGGGCGGAGTCCTGCGGCGGGACGGGCTGCTCGTACGGCCGGGCAGGCTGCTCGTACTGCAGGGCGGTCTCGGTCCGCGGTGGAACAGTCTCGGCCCGCGGTGGAACGGAGTCTGTCCGCGGCGGGACAGGCTCCGTCTGCGGCGGCGGAACAGGCTCCGTCCGGGGCGGGCCCGTCTCGGCCTGCTCGGCGAGGTGGGCGACCCGTTCGGCGGGGGCCCTTCGGGCGATGACGCCGTCGTCCCAGACGGGCTCGGTCCCGGTGTCGGGCGGGCTGTCTGCTGCGGCTTCCGGCTGCTGACGCGGCAGGTCCGCCGTTGCATGCTGTGCCGCAGGTCCGTCCGGCCCGCTCTGTGCGGGGTGCTGCTGGGGCGGTGAGGCCGGGGAAGGCGGGGAGGGCGGCGGTGCGTCCTCGTCGTCCAGGTTCAGTTCCAGCTGCCCCTCCACGGGGTCGCTGTGCGCGCTGATCCAGCTGTCGGGCAAGCTGCCGGTCCAGCGCTCGGGCGGTTCGCCCGGTCCGGTGTGGATGGCGTCGGTGGACGTCACTGGGGTCACCTCTCCATGTGCGCGCTCTGCAGACCGCGCCCGCCGTCCGGGCCGAGCGGGGTACGCGTCGGCGGGAAGTCGCGGGTGGTCACGTCCGTCCGGCTCGGCTCCTGCGGCCCTGTCGGCTCCTGCACACCGGCCGTCCGGTGCGGTTCGTGCGGCTGGTGTGCCGGTTCCTGCGACAGGTTCAGCTCTGGCCACTGGTGCGGCTCGTGCAGCCCGTGCGTCCTGTTGAGCTTGTCCAGTACGGAGAACGCGGCGATCAGTTCCATCTGGGGTTCGGGGCCGGCGTCGAGGGTTTCCAGGGGGGCGAGGCGGAGGTCCCTTTCGCCGTACAGCACGCGCTCCACACAGCCCTCCAGCAGTTCCGCGCACTGTTCACGCAGATGCTGGGCGCTCTCGTCGCCGAGCAGGTCCTCCAGGGCTTCGTCGGCGCCTGCCGCCCGCTGCCCGCCCAGGAGGGAGGCGGCCAGGAGCCCGGCGACGCGTTCGGACTCCTCGTCGGAGCAGCCCGCGCGGCCGGCGGCGTGGGTCTCCTCCTCGGCCAGTTCCTCGACGCAGCGGCGCCATCTGCGCACCATCACGCCGATCCGGCCGGTGGCCTCGTCACGCTCGCCCTGGCCGCCCGGGAGGGACTGGGCGCACCCTTCCAGCCCTGGCACGCTGCGGCGCAGTTCGGCGATCCGTTCGTCGGCGGCGGCGACCGCGCCGGACAGCAGGGCGGTCAGACCGTCGGTGAAGGCGTCGAACAGTTCCTCGCCGTCGCTGTCGGTGGGGAAGCTGCGCCAGTGCTCAGCCGCGTCGCCCGCCAGCAGCTCGCCGTCGGCGATACGGGCGTGCATCCGTTTGCCCGCGGTCTCGTAGGCGGTCTCGATGTACCGGGTGAGCCGCTCGGCGGCAGCGTGCTGCGTGGCGGAGGCACCGGCGAGGGCGGTGATGCGAGGGCGCAGCGAGGCGAGGGTTCCGTCGGCGGTACGGCTGGCGGCCGCATACCGGGCGTCTGCGTCCTGGGCGCGCTCTTCGAGCCAGTCCCGCAGCCCGCAGACGGCGGAGACGGGCAGCAGTCCGGAGCCGCCCGCCGATTCGGGCAGCTCCGGGATGGTGAAGCGGGGCACCTGTCCAAGGCCCTCGCGCTCCAGCAGCAGGCCGTACTGTGCGGTGACTTCGGCGGCCATCTGGTGCGGCACGCGGTCGAGGACGGTGGCGAGGGTGACGTCGTACTCCTTGGCGGTGCGCAGCAGATGCCAGGGAATGGCGTCGCCGTAGCGGGCTGCGGTGGTGACCAGCACCCAGATGTCGGCGGCGCAGATGAGCTCGGCCGCCAGGTCGCGGTTGTGGGCGACGAGGGAGTCGATGTCGGGCGCGTCGAGCAGCGCGAGGCCGGGCGGCAGGCCGCTGTCGGTCTCCAGGCGGAGGACCCGCCGGGGTTCGTCCCGGTCGGCGTCCCACTCGGGCTCCCAGTCCGCCTCGGGACCGGCGTCCCAGCCGGTGTCGCGGCCGGGGCCCCGGCCGGCATCCCGGCCGGAATCCCAGTCGGTGGCCCAGCCGCTCTCCCAGTCGGTGGCACGGTCGGCCGCTGTCCGGTCGCCGAACCGGTCGGTGCCGTCGGCCACACCGTCCCGGCTGCCGTGCGGGCCGTGCAGCCCGTGCGCGCTGTGCGCGCCGGGCATGCCGTTGCCGCCGGGCGCGTCGTACGGGCCGGGAGCTCCCACCGCACCGAAGGCGCCGGACGGACCGGGCATGCCGGACGCGCCAGGCATGCCGGGCACGCCTGGTGTGCCGGTCGCGTCCTGCCGGGGCATCCAGACCCGCTCCAGACGCGGGAGCACACGCTGCCCGACGAACCAGCCGCGGTCGTCCGGATGGCAGACCAGCACGGGTGTGCGGGTCGTGGGCCGCAGCACTCCCGCCTCGCTGACCTTGCGCCCCACAAGGGAGTTGACCAGCGTCGACTTGCCCGCGCCCGTCGAACCGCCGATCACCGCGAGCAGCGGCGCCTCGGGGGTGCGCACGCGCGGGACGAGGTAGTCGTCGAGCTGGGCCAGCAGTTCGTCCCTGGAGCGGCGGGCACGCTCGGCGCCCGGCAACGGGAGGGGGAAGCGCGCGGCAGCGACGCGCTCCCGCAGTGCGGTGAGCGCATCGAGCAGTTCAAGCCGTACGTCCAAGATCGCCACATGGGCAGAATGCCCAATTTTGCGGCAGTTTTGAAGCTTATTCGCGGTTGCGGGCGATGAAAATGAGTGGTTTCACCATCGAATGACCTCTTTCACCCCGTTCACCCCGCATGACCCGCCTGCCACCCGGCCGCCCCCATAACGACTGCGCAACACCCGCACCCCACGCCGCCAAAACCGCTGCGTGAATCGCACCCGCCTGCGATTATCGGGACCGCTTCACGGAACCTCCACATAGCGTCGCGGACGTGAAGCGAGCAGGACGAGCCGCACGGCCCCCTATCCTTGACCCCGCCATGGTCACGGGGGGCGGCGAGCCCGCCCACCGCGACGGAGGCCGGCCCCCGTAGCTCAGTGGATAGAGCAGGCGCCTTCTAAGCGCTTGGCCGCAGGTTCGAGTCCTGCCGGGGGCGCCCTCTTCACATCAAGCGCGTACACCGCCTTGACCTGCAGAAACCTATGGTTTCTGATCTTCTGGGCGAGGGAGCTCATTCGTCAGAACGCGAAATTTGCCTGTCGGGCGCCTGGTCAGCCGACGGGTCGCGCCCATCGGTCGTCTGATCCTGGTCGCCCGCAGCAGAGCGCTTGACCGACCAGTCGACAAGCAACTGGGACAGCGCATCGACCGCGTGCCGCCCCTGCTCGGCGCTGAGCGGCACGAAGCGCGGAGCGGCCACTGTGACTTGCTGTCAGCGCGAGCCCTGTCCGCGTGGAGGCGTCGTCGCTCGTCCTCGATGCTTCATGCCCCTCATCACGCCCCCGCGGCACAGAGTGGGCACGCCCCTTGCCAGCCGTCCGAAGGCCGCCATGCCCATGTCGTCGTTGTCGAGAGAGCGCTGTTGAGGGCCAGGTCCAGAACCCGGGCAGGCTTGGCGGGGAGGAGGCAGTGTGGTGAGGTGTGTGCTCCCATCAGCCACGCGTCTCGGACCGAGCCGGAGGCCGGCCCGACACAGCCACTACCGCCGACGAATCCCCTGGATAGCTCACAAAACGGCACTGGAGTAACCAAGGCTGTCAGCAGGTGCCGGGGCGTGCGTAGACGGTGACGCGGGCTCCTTGAACGCTGGTGGTGCTGCACAGCTCGAAGTGCGTGCGCAGCGTGGCCCGCTTGACGCGGTCGATCCCGTCCTGGCCGCGCTGCTTTCCCGCCGGGTCCTGGAGCACGAGGATCCGGCGGACGGCGAGCATGCGGGTGCGGACCGCGCGCGGGGGCACCTCAGTGCCGTACAGCGTGCGGGAGGTGTGCGGGTCCGCCTTGCTCGTCAGGTCGGTCAGACCGCGGTAGGCGGAGGCGTAGGGCAGCTTCCAGACGCGGCTGCCGTCGGGCATGAACAGCAGCCCGTCTCCGGGGTTGGCCCGCACGCTCACGGCGTTGGCGATGGCGTTGAGGTCGTCCGTCCGACTCGCCGGAGCGCGCAGATGCTGCCCTACCGGAACCAGGAGAAGTACCGCCGCGATACCAGCGACTGCCGCCGAGCCCGCGCGGAGACCCGGGCGGCGCCACAGCTCCTGAAGCGCGGCCCCCAGCAGGAGTGCCGACCCGGCCGAGGCGTACATGACGTACCGCTGCACGTAGATCGGCTTGACCAGGGACATCAGGAGGAGAGCCACCTCCGGCACGAGCGCCAGCGGCAGCGCCACCGGCACCACTCGCCACGTCGGCCGTGCCTTCAGCAGTGCCGCACATCCCATGCCGACCCCCGCCACCGCGACGACCTTCAGGTACGTGCCCGCATCCGGGTCGCGGATCCACGCCACCAGGCCGATCTGCCCGGAACTGGCCACCGCGAGCGGCGCCAGCCCCGCTGCCACACAGGCCGCCGCCGCACCCCAGGCACGCAACGCATCGCCCGCCGCGCGGGAAGCGAGGAGCGTGACTCCGTGCGCGAGCACGGCCAGGACGGCGAACTCATGGAGCAGACACGCCCCGAGCGACAGCACCGCATAGCTCACCCACGGGCCGGTCCGGCGCTCCGCGACGGCGCGGACGAGGAGCACGGTCGCCCAGGTCACCGCGGCACATACCAGCGCGTACGACCTGCCTTCCTGTGCGTATCGCTGCGTGTCGGGCAGCAGGGCGAAGAGAATTCCTGAACCGAGTCCGGCCCACGGACCCGCCAGTCGGCGGCCGAGCAGTGCGACGCCGCCGGTCGCGGCCGCCATCGCCAGCACCGACGGCAGCCTTAGCACCATCAGCCCGTCGCCGAGCACCGCGAACACCGCGTGCATCAGCAGGTAGTACAGGCCGTGCGCCATGTCGTAGTGGGCCAGGGTGTGCAGCAGGTCGGTGAGGCCACGATGCGCCATGTCGTAGGTGACGGCCTCGTCCCGCCACATCGAACCCTGACGTCGTAGCCCCCACAGCCCGAGGCACAGACTCACGGCCACAGGTATCAGGACGGTGGTGGTACGCGGCAGCCCGGGTGCGGCCGGACCGACTTCGCGGGTGGGTGGTGCGGGGCATGTGGGAGGCGCCGGGGACGGTGGGAGTGGCTGGGCACGGGACATGGCGGTCTCCTTGAATCCGGGCAGGCAAAAGGAAGGCAGCGCGTGCGGGCACAGCGGCTCCGTACGCGGGCCTTGCGGTGCGATCAGTCGGCGGTAGCCCCTGTTTCGGGCATCGCGAAGGGAGGGAAGCGGCCGGTGGCGGGCCGAATAGATGACGTCAGGCGCGCGGCGCGGCATCGCGCGCGGTCGGGCTCACGCCGTGGCGCGGGTGAACTGTCCGGGCGGTCCGCCGCGGCGGACCACATGGCGGGCTCGCGGTTCAGGACGCCGGCGTCACCAGCCGGCTCTCGTAGGCGTACACCGCGGCCTGGGTGCGGTCACGCAGGCCGAGCTTGTCCAGGACCCGGCTGACGTGCGTCCTGATCGTCGACTCCGCGACAACCAGTTCGGCGGCGATCTCCGCGTTGGACAGGCCCCGGGCGACGAGGTTGAGCACCTCGGTCTCCCGCTCGGTCAGTTCGCCGAGCCGGGTGCCCGGCGGCAGCGCCTCTCCGGCGGCACCGACCGGTGAGCGGGCGAAGGCGCCGATCAGGCGCTTGGTGACCGTGGGCGCGAGCAGCGCTTCACCGGCGGCGACGATGCGCACGCCCTCGGCGAGCTGCTGCGCGGAGGCGTCCTTGAGCAGAAACCCGGAAGCTCCCGCGCGCAGCGCCTGGTAGACGTACTCGTCCAGGTCGAAGGTGGTCAGGACGAGGACCTTGGCGTCCGGGTGAGCGGCGACGATGCGACGGGTGGCCTCCAGACCGTTGAGATTCGGCATCCGGATATCCATGAGCACGACGTCCGGCCGCAGTTCCCTGACCTTCGCGACGGCCTGCTGCCCGTCGACCGCTTCGCCCGCGACCTCGATGTCCGGCTGGGCACCGAGCAGGACGGCGAAGCCCTCCCGGACCATGGCCTGGTCGTCGACGATGAGCACCCGGATGGTCACTCCGTCACCTCCGTCACGGACGGCGCGGGCAGGAACACCGCGACCTCGTACCCGCCGTCTTGCAGCGGACCCGCTGTCATCTCCCCCTCCAGCATCGCCACCCGCTCGCGCATCCCGGTGATCCCGTGCCCGGAGCCGTCCGAGTGCCGCGCCCCGCCGGCCGTGACCCTCCGGACCGCGTCCGGGTCGGCGGGGCCGTTGACGACACGCACTTCCAGGCCACCCGGCACATAGGAGAGCTCGACCCGGGTGGCGGAGCCGGGCGAGTGCCGAAGGGCATTGCTGAGCGCCTCCTGGATGATGCGGTAGGCGGACAGCTCGACGCCCTGCGGCAGCTCCCGCCGCGCGCCGGTGATGACGGCCTTGTCCACGGGGAGCCCGGCCTCGCGCACGTTGGCCAGCAGTTCATCGAGCACGTCCAAGGTGGGCTGGGGTGCGTCCGGTGCGTCCTGCGTCCCGTAGTCGGCGATGCGGATGATCCCGACGACGCGGCGCAGTTCGGCGAGGGCGGCGAGCGCGTTCTCGCGAATGAGGGTGAAGGAAGCGGCGAGCTCGGGAGGGGTGCTCTCCACCCGGTACGGGGCTGCCTCCGCCTGGATGGCGATGACGGACATGTGGTGCGCGACCACGTCGTGCAGCTCACGCGCGATGGTGGTGCGCTCCTCCAGGACCGTGCGCTTGGACCGTTCGGCGAGAGCGTCTCTCCGGCTCGACGTGACGCTGTCGCGCGCCTTCAGAACACCCCGCGCGGCGAGCACACCGGTGAGTACGGCCGCCGACCAGACCGCGAAGTCATCGGCGTTGTTCGACACCTCATTCAGGGGAGGAAAAATGTGCTCTGCCAGATAGGCAACGGCCGTCGTCCACAGCCACATCACAGGCACCATCACCGGGCGGGCACGCAGTGCCACCAGCGCCATCACTGCCAGGTGCGAGGCGAACAGGGTCTCCACGAAGGGGAACGGGCCGACTTCGAGCCTCGCGGCCACCACCGCGCACACCCCCGCCAGCGAGAGCCACCAGGCGGTGACGGGCCGGAACAGCACCACCGTCAGCGGCGCCCCCGCGGCAAGCCCCAGGAGCGTGCTCTTCCACCGCGAACCGACACCGGGCGACGACTCGTACAGATACCAGCTCAGCCAGAACAGCACGACCGCGAGAACGCAGAGCACGACGTGCGGGAACCAGCCCATGGCCCGCCGTAACCAGGCGGGCCGAACCGGGCCCCGCACATCGGTGGGCACGAGCGGCAGCAACCGCGCGACGAGGGCGCCGGCGCTCGGCTGCTTGCGCAGAACATTGAGTTCTCTGCGCAGGACATTCAGTCCCCTGATCGCCTTGTGCTTGGTTTCGGACACGCCGTTGATCGTAGGACCGCGGACCTCGGGCACGGGTCCGCCTGCGTACGGATCTCTCCGCCTCCGCCTCAGGTACTACATGGACGAAGCCGGCCCCGTCTACGCCTCCTTGTCCTCCGGCGCCGACCCACTGGGCAAGCGGTAGCCCTCCCGTCGGACCTTCGCGTGAGCCGGAAGAAGGCTGATCGGCGGAGCTTTGATGAGGAGCTCGTTTTCGCGTTGTGGCAAGTTGGGGGCGCCAACCTGTGGTCAGCTCTGCCTGTGCGTCGCAGCAGGTCACGGCGGTGTTTGTCGGTCAGCGGCGTTCGTGGTTGTGCGCCCCTTGGGAGGCGAGGAAGAGCCGAGTCGGCCCAATCCCGTCCAGACTGAGGAAAGGCACAGGTCACAGCCCCTCACCCAGGGCGCGAAATGTGATCGGCCAACCACCGGTTCGAGCCCTGCGGGGCACCCAAAACATGGCTGGTCCTCCGTTGGGGAGCATGCGGCCAGCGGCCATCGATCGGCGACGTGCACGGACAGCCTGCCGCTGATCAGCACAGCGCCCCGCAATCGGCGGGCCTCTTGGCGCCGACGGCGGTTGAGCTCGCCAGTCGGTCGCGCTGCCAGGCAGCACGCTTGCCGTCCACGCGGCAGAGACAGCCGCCATGGCCCGGGGAGGAGCGGGTGACGGTTGACCGAGGCCAGGTGATCAATGGGCTCTTGCCGGTCACTGTAGGCATACGCCGAGGTCATGGCCGCTTCCACTGCCACGATTACGTCGCCATTGCCACCACTGTGACCAGGATGGTTCCGGCCGGAATCCATGCCTACGGGCACCTGCTGGGATCGTCGCGACCGAACCTGTAGCGCTCCCGCGCCTCGCCCGGGGAAGGAGTGGGCCACGGCGGAACAGGACTACGTTCACAAGCGCCCGGCCGAGCGACTCCCGTCGAGGGCCAAAAGCCGCGGTCACCAAAAGTCACTCCTCGCGCGTCACCGAGAGGCGCAGGAAATGGGCGGAGGAGGAGATGCAGGGGTCGTGGTTGCGAACGGCGCGCTCGCTCAGCGCTGCGGGCTCTTCGTCGGAGGAGTGGCTGGTCGCAAGGCGCGCTTCCAGTACGCGCCGTACATCCTCCTCGATGGCGTCCTGGTTCTGGGAGGCCGGTTCTGGGAGGCCGGGGGGACGAGCACGGCGTCGGTGACGGTGCCCTCGCTGTCGAGGGTGTAGCGGTGGTAGAGCAGACCGCGGGGTGCCTCCGTTGCGCCGTGGCCGGTGCCTGCGCGGGCGGGGACGTCGACATGCGGCGTGGATGGTGGTTCGTAGTTATCGATCATGCGCAGCGCTTCCTGGACCGCGTAGCGCACTTCGAGGGCGCGTACGACGATGCTGCGGACGGGGTTGCGGCACACCGCTCCCCCGGCCGGATCGCCCCGTCCCGCCTCCTGCGCCAGTGCGCGGATCTCGGGTGGCAGCCATCGGCCGCTGATGGCGAAGCGAGGCTCCTGCCGAGGCGCACAACCTACGGCTAGCCTCCTCTTGGGAAGACGGAAGTCAAGGCCCGCCCGGCACCTGCGTCAACCCCGTCGGCGGCGGCTGAACCCACCCTGCCCCATCGCCCACCTGCCCACGTCGGCAGGCTGCCGGTACCTGACCAACCAGGGTCAGTGGGAGCGCCATTGGGGCCTCGCGGTGGACCAGGCCGAACAGGCTGCGCTGCGTGAGCACGAGCTCGATGTCAGCAGGTCGTCGCGTGACGGCTCATAGGTATCGGGCGTCCTGGCCGATCCTGCCAGCCGATCTCGAAGGCGGCTCCGAAGAAGCTCCCAAACCGGCCCCCGAAACCGCTCAGGGGCCGACCCGCTTTCGCATACCACGTCCCTGACCTGGTGCCTCCTGTCTGAGTGGCGGATTTGACTAGATCTCCTCGTCATGAATCGTGGTTTTAGCAGGGCCGACGCCAGCCAGCTTGGCGTTTTCCTTGTCAGGGCGTTGAAATGGAACGGTCTCGATGGACTTAGGGGCGGTCGGCTTCCAGGACGTCGCGGGCGGCGGGGACGCCGTCAAGGTCGTCCGCCCCTCCGGAACCGGTCACCGCCCGGAACGGACCGGCGCCCGGAGCCGTTTCTGGGCACCTCGCGCCATCTGCTCCGATTCGGACTTCCAGAAACCTGGGGGAGCTTCTGGGCCGTAAGGTCCGTCCCGGCCAAGCTCGCCGTTGCGGCTACGGGCGCGGTGGTGCCGTGCTGCCCCGTATGACGAGCTGAGTGGGGACGACGACGTCGTGGTCGGTCTCTTCGCCGCGCAGGATCTTCAGGAGCATGCGTCCGGCCAGTTCCCCTTGCTCACGGACGGGCTGACGGACGGTGGTGAGGTCGGTGAGCTCGGCGACGGGGTGGTCGTCGATGCCGATGACGGAGATGTCCTCGGGGATGCGCAGGCCCGCGCGGCGCAGGGTGCGGAGGGCGCCGAGGGCGACTTCGTCGGAGTGGGCGTAGACGGCGGTGGGCGGCTCGGGCTGGCTGAGCAGCTCGGCCATGGCGTCGGCTCCTGCGGTGCCGCCCCAGTCGACGGTGACGACAAGGCGTTCGTCGGTGGGGATGCCGGCGTCGCGCAGGGCGGCGTAGTACGCGTTGGAGCGGCCGGACGGTTGTACCTCGTCGGGCTGGTCGGGGTCGACGGCGGCGATCATGGCGATGCGGCGGTGGCCCAGGAAGATCAGATGGTCCATGGCCTGTCGGCCGGCGGTCTCGTCGTCGATGGACACGTTGGGGTAGGGCGCGTGCTGGCCGCCTGCGGCGATGATGGTGACGCCCATGAGTTCGAGCCTTCGCTGTTCCTCTTCTCCGACGGGGAAAGCGAGGACGACGACGGCGTCGACTTTGCGCCGGGCGGGCAGGCGGTGAAAGAAGTCGTGCCGGTCCTCGATGCCGTCGACGTGATAGAGCAGTACGTCGAGCTCGGCGCCGCGCAGGACCGACTCCAGCCCTTCGAGGAGGGTGGCGAAGAACCAGCGGGAGATGTGCGGCACGACCACCGCGACCCGGCCGGTGGCACCGCCCGCCAGGCGGGATGCCTCGGGTGAGACCACGTAGGAGAGCTCCTCGGCGACGGCGAGGACGCGTCGGCGGGTGGCTTCGGCGACACCGTTCTCGTTGTTGAGTGCGCGCGAGGCGGTGGCCATCGAGACGCCGGCCTTGCGGGCCACGTTCGCCATGTTGATCTTCCGGGAGCTCTGCGGCATGCCGGAAGGTTAACCCACGGTCGGAAACGCTTCCATAGATCTCTCGGAAAGGTTTCCGAGGGTTCCGTCGTGACCGACGGCTGATCCCCACGAAACTTCACCATTTCAGCACGTCAATATGCTGTTGCGGTTCCGTTACTTGACAGCCTGGGCTGGGGTGCTCAGTCTTTCGGCAACGGAAACGCTTCCGAAACGAGCCCGCCACCTCCCCGCGGCCCTCCGGGAAGCACGCCGAGACTCCGTCTGCCGACCGTGAGCGGCAGCCGCACGGATGCGAGGAGGCATCATGCTTGCGTACTCCACAACCTCCCCGGCC
This sequence comes from Streptomyces sp. 8N114, assembly GCF_052245835.1. Classification (NCBI taxonomy): domain Bacteria; kingdom Bacillati; phylum Actinomycetota; class Actinomycetes; order Kitasatosporales; family Streptomycetaceae; genus Streptomyces; species Streptomyces sp. 8N114. Next base: position 15,251 of record NZ_JBQQBT010000006.1, read on the forward strand.
AGATCAGCCACCGGTGCCGTCGGCAAGCGCAGGCGTGCCTCGCTGGTGGCCGTCGCTGCCGGGTCGGTGCTTGTCACGCTGGCGGCCTGCAGCGGTCCGGGGTCGGGCTCCGGCTCGTCGGCCGATGCCACTCCGACTGCCGTGAACACCGCGGTCGCCAACACGCCTACGACGCTGACCCTGTTCTCAGCGGCGGGCCTCGAGGCGTACGAGCAGGACCTGGCCGACGCTTTCCAACGCAAGTACCCGAAGATCAAGGTGAAGCTGCGGGTGGAGTCGGACAACAACTTCAATACCGTGCTGCCGAGGGTGCTCGCCTCCGACTCTGCGCCCGACATCGTGCAGCCCTATGACCTCCGCGGCGGCGTCAAGGACGGCCTGCTGACCAATCTCGATGCCTACGACAAGGCGTACGGCTGGAGCGACAAGGTTCCGGCGTCGGCGCTGACGCCGGGGCGGGTGTCGAACGGCGTGGTCGGTTCGGGTCCGCTGTATCAGGCAGGCGGTTCGGCCGGGCCGCTGACCGGTGTCTTCTACAACAAGAAACTGGCTGCCAAGGTCGGTATGAAGACGCCGCCCCGGAGCATCGGTGAGCTCGAAGCGGTCATGGCCAAGGCGAAGAAGTCCGGGATCACCCCGATCGTGGCCTCCAACCAGGACGGACTGATCGGCCACCTCTACAACCTGCTGCTCGGCGACTACATGGGCGCCCAGAAACTCAGCGACATCGTGTACCGCAAGCCGGGCGCGACCCTGGAGACCCCGGCGGCGGTGCAGGCCACCAAGACGCTGCAGAAGTGGATCAAGGCGGGGTACTTCGCCTCCGACGTCAACGCCCTCAACCAGGAGGCGTCGTACGGCAAGTTCACCGGCGGCAAGGGGCTGTTCTTCTTCCAGGGCAGCTGGATCACGCAGACCCTGGACAAGAACTTCAAGGGCAAGTACGGGGTGTTCCCGATGCCGCCCGCGAAGAAGGGCGGCAAGTACGCCGGGATGACCAACAACACCCTCGCCTTCTCGATCGCCGCGCGCTCCAAGAAGAAGGACGCCGCAGGACTGTTCCTGAACTTCCTCACCACCCCCGAAGCCGCGAAAGTCGCGGTCGACAACGGGTACGCCGCGCTGACGCCCGGCGCGGACAGCAAGGCCGAGCCGTCGTTGTCCGGCACGCTGACCAAGCAGATCCAGACCGGTTACGCGGCGATCGCCGCCGACAACGGCTTCGACAGCTGGCTGCAGAACTCCGCACCCGAGGTCAATACCAAGCTCACCCAGCAGCTCCAACTGCTGGTCTCCGGCAAGGTCGCCCCGAACGCGATGGTCAAGACCCTGCAGAGCACATACGCCGACGCCCTCAAGAGCAACTGACACCATGGAATTGACCAAGTCGCCCGGCCTCAGCCGGAAGCAGGGCGCTTCCGCCTCCCGGAGCCGCCACCGCCGCAGGCTCCGGGCCCGGCATTGGGCCGGCTGGCTGTTCGCCCTGCCCGCACTCGCCTTCTACGCCGTCTTCAACGCCCGCCCCGTGCTGCTGTCGATCCAGTACTCCTTCTACGACTGGGACGGCGTCGGCGCCTCCACCTGGGTCGGCCTGCAGAACTACAGCGAGGTCTTCACTGACTCCGAGCAGCTCAACTCGCTGCTCCATGCCTTCTACCTGATCCTCTTCTTCACCGTCCTGCCGGTGGTCCTGGCCCTGATCACCGCCTCGGTGCTGCGGCAGCTCCAGGGCCGCTTCACCGGCGCACTGGCCCGCACCCTGCTGTTCCTGCCCCAGATCATCCCCGGGGCCGCCGCCGGCGTGGCCTGGATGTGGATGTACTCGGACAACGGCGTGGTCAACCAACTGCTCCGCGCCATCGGCCTCGACGGCCTCGCCCGCCCCTGGTTGGGCGACTTCACCTGGGCCTTGACCGCGGTCGGCTTCATCGGAACCTGGCTGTCCACCGGACTGTGCACGATGCTCCTGCTGGCCGGTATCGGAAAGATCGACGGCAGCCTGTACGAGGCCGCCCGTATCGACGGGGCAGGGCCCCTCCGGCAGTTCTGGGCCGTCACCCTGTCCGGACTGCGCAACGAGATCGGCGTCTGCGTCACCATCACCATCATCGCCGCGCTGGCCAGCTTCGACGTGGTCTACCTCGCCACCCAGGGCGGCCCCGGCACCCAGACGATGGTCCCCGGCGTCGCCGTCTACAACCTGGCGTTCAACGACAACCGCCTCGGCGCGGCCTCCGCGCTCGCCGTGGTCCTCACCCTGATCGTGATCGCCGTCATCGCCCCGCTCCAGCGGCTGTTCCGGGAGAAGTAGAGCGTCATGCCCACACGGACACTTCGCCGACGCGCACCCGGTCTGGTGCTGATCGCGGCAGCCGCGCTGTACTCCCTGGTGCCGCTGCTGAGCATGGTCAGCGCCGCCCTGGCGCCCCAGGGCTCCCTCCCCAGCGGACTGAGCTGGCCGAGCGATCCGCACTGGCACAACTTCATCGACGCCTGGAACGTCGCCAACATCACGACTCTGCTGAAATCCAGCACCCTGATCGTGCTCGGTGTGGTCCCCGTCGCGATCGTCATCTCCACGATGGCCGCCTACGCGATCGCCGTACTGGACATCCCGCTCGGCCGCATCTTCTACACCGTTCTCGTCCTCACGCTCACCCTGCCGTACGAGATCGTGATCGTCCCGCTGTACGAACAGGTCAGGGCCATGGGCCTGCTCGGCACCCAGTGGGCGCTGATCCTGCCGCTGATCGGGATGAACATGCCGTTCGCGGTCTTCTGGATGCGGGCACACTTCGTCAACGTGCCCCGCGAACTCTCCGAAGCCGCCAGCATCGACGGCGCCGGTCCCTTGCGGGCCCTGCGCCACGTCCATCTCCCGCTGGCGCGACCCGCGATCGCTTCCCTGGCGCTGTTGATGTTCCTGTCCACCTGGAACCAGTTCCTGCTCGCCCTGGTGCTCATCGACGACCCCAACAAGCGCACCATGGCCGGCGCCCTTCAGGCATTCACCACGAAGTACAGCACCGACCAGGTGCTCCTGAACGCCGGCGCGCTGCTGATCATGGCCCCCACGATCATCGTGTTCCTGTTCCTGCAACGCCACTTCGCCAAGGCGCTGCTCCAGGGCTCGGTCAAGGGCTGAGACCACATGCCACGCCGCCGATCTGCGGCGTATCTCCATCCCCACCTGTCACATCGACACGTCACACCGACATGTCCCATCGCACAGTCAGGAACCGAGCACCGTGAGCAACTCACGTGACGCCTGGTGGCGTTCCGCCGTGATCTACCAGGTCTACATACGCAGCTTCGCCGACGGCAACGGCGACGGAATCGGCGACATCGCCGGCATCCGCTCCCGCCTGCCCTACCTGGCCGATCTCGGTGTCGACGCGATCTGGATCAACCCCTGGTATCCCTCCCCGCTGGCCGACGGCGGCTACGACGTCGCCGACTACCGCGACATACACCCCGCTTACGGCACCCTCGACGAGGCCCGCCAGCTGATCACCGAGGCCCACGAGCTCGGCCTGCGCGTGATCCTCGACATCGTTCCCAACCACACCTCCGACCAACACGCCTGGTTCCAGCAGGCGCTGGCCGCAGGCCCGGGATCACCGGAACGGAACCGCTACATCTTCCGCGACGGCAGGGGCGAGGACGGCTCCCTGCCGCCGAACGACTGGCACGCCGCCTTCGGCGGCCCCACCTGGACCCGCACCGACGACGGCCAGTGGTACCTGCACCTGTTCGCCCCCGAACAACCGGACCTGAACTGGGACAACCCTCAGGTCCGCGCCGAGTTCGAAGCGATCCTCCGCTTCTGGTTCGACCTCGGCGTGGACGGCTTCCGCATCGACGTCGCCCACGGCATGGTCAAGGACCCCGCGCTGCCCGACCTGGGTCTTTCGGAATTCTCCGTCCTGGCCCTGGAAGGCCAGGAAGACCACCCCCACTGGGACCGCGAAGACATCCACACCATCTTCCGCAGCTGGCGCGCCATCGCCGACAGCTACCCCGACCCCCGAGTCTTCGTCGCCGAGGCCCACGTCCGCCCCGGCCGCCTGGCCGACTACCTGCGCGACGACGAACTGCACACCGCCTTCAACTTCGACTTCCTCAAGTGCCCCTTGGAGACAGATCGGTTGCGGGAAGTCATCGACCGCAGCATTACCGATCTGGCCGCCGTCGGCGCCCCCGCCACGTGGGTCCTTTCCAACCATGACGAAACCCGCCACGTCACCCGCTACGGCCGCGCCTACACCGGCGTCACCGCCCCGATGCGCGACGAGGGCCACCCCTCCGACCGCGCCCTCGGCACCCGCCGCGCCCGCGCGGCGACCCTGCTCATGCTGGCGCTGCCCGGCGGCGCGTACATCTACCAGGGCGAGGAACTGGGCCTCTACGAGGTCGATGACCTCCCCGAAGAGGCCCTCCAAGACCCCACCTGGGAACGCTCCGGCCACACCGTCCGCGGCCGTGACGGCTGCCGCGTCCCCCTCCCTTGGACCGGCGACACCCCACCGTTCGGCTTCGGCCCACAGGGATCCACCCCCTGGCTGCCCCAGCCCGAGGACTGGAAGTCCCACACCGCCGAAGCCAACCAGGCCGACCCCACCTCAATGCTCCACCTCTACCGCACCGCCCTGCACCTGCGCCGCACCCTGCCCGACCTCACCAGCAAGGAACTCTGCTGGATCGACAGCCCCAATGGCACACTCCTCTTCCAACGCGGAACCGGCCTCCTCTGCGCACTCAACCTCTCCGACCAGCCGATCCCCCTCCCCCACGCCTGCCGGCCCCTCCTGGCATCCGAGCCACTCGGCAACGACGGGACGCTGCCACCGGACACCGCGGTCTGGCTCCACCGGGCCTGACCGACCGCGACAGGGCCGCCCCCCCCCCGGCCGACGTCCGACTGCGCTCCTGTTCCGCCTGACCGCCAGGGCCTGCCCGGTGTTCCTCCCCGCCGACCGGACAGGCCCTGGTCCACGTCCGAGGTCGAACTCGACTCTCCGAGTCCAGGAGCAAGAGGAACTTTGCCTCGTACTCGTTCTGGCGCTCGCCAGCGGACTCCAAAGACCGGCGGGCTGCTAGAACGTGGTTCCTGCCTGGTTGAGGTGTGGTCAGGCTGACTGCCCCCTCCCTCCCAGCACCGGATGCTCAGGGAGAGGCCCGGGGCCTCGGAGTAGAGAGGTGGCAACCCCGTCGTGGGTGGTCAGGGTGGGCGCCCACCCTCCGGAATGCCCTCGCCCTGATGCAGGGGCTCCTGGTCGATGTGGTCGTCGCTTACCGGTGCTGGGTAAGTGGGGGATGCCCTCGATGATGTCGCGGGCGTACTGGCGGAGGAGTTTCGCCGCAGACGCGGGAGTCGGGGGTGCCGGGTCGTTGGAGGGCTCACCCCAGAAATGGGCGTGGGCGAAGCACGGGGGTGGCCTCAAGCTCAGCTTCGAGCCCGAGGCCCGGGGCCCGACTCCGCCCACTCACGGGTGTGCAAGCCTGGATGCCGCTTCAATTACGACGAGGGGCCCGAGCCTGCTGGATCTGTGGTTTCTCATCTGGGTGTGCCCTGCCAAGGGTTCACACCTGCGCGGAGCTGCTTCGAGCGCTGCAATAGTCGATCGCTTGTTCACTTATAGGCCATCGGCACCAGCCGGGTCCGCCCCTCCACCGCCACTGCGGCGCAAACGCGCAGGTCACCCCCATCTGCAGAACAAGCCATGTTTTGTGGCTCCTGCCGGGGGCGCGCACTGAAGGGCTGGTCAGCCCCCGGCGCCGTCGCTGGGGCGCGCTCGGCGATCGCGGTGATCTCGGCGATCTCGGCGATCTCGGCGATCTCGGCGATCTCGGCGATCTCGCCAAGGAGCGGTGCAGCGACGGTGACGCGGATCTCGGCGCGGCGACCGCGGTGGTCGTAGCGGATCTGCAGGTGGAAGGCGTCGTAAAGCTGGCGCTGGATGGTGGCCGGGAGATCCGCCATCCGCGTGTTCAGCTGCGGCAGCATGTTCAGGAGGCCGGGGTCGTCGACCCCATCGGCCCCATCGGCCCCAGGAGCTGCTGCTGCGGCGGTCTCGGCTTCGGTGATCTTGGCCACTACGTCGCGTCGCTGCCGCTCCAAGCGGTGAATTGCTTGCGGATGCTCTTGCGGAACTCGGCTGCCGTCTCCGGATCGCCGTCATCCTCTCCCGCCAGTTGTTCCATCAGACCCCGTTGCCCGCGCGCCGGCCGCTCTCCTTCGCGACACAGCGCGCCGATGTCGGCCACAGGCGCTCCCCGCTCGGGGAGCTGCGCGGCAAGCAGGTCCGCCCGGTGAGGGCCGAAGATACGGTCGTCGAAGAAGGTACGGACGGCTTCCAGGAGCAGGCGCTCACTGATCCGGATCACTTGGGGGTGGGTGGCGTATCAGGCCGCGTCAGCGTGGTGGTCGTTCTTGGGCCGGCACGTGTAGCGACTTGCCGCCACTCGTGCAGAGCCCGTCAGGGGGCTCCCAGTTCCTTGGCCAGTTTGTGCGCCGAGTCCTTGGTGAAACTGCCGCTGATCTGCACCTTGCCCCCGGTGATGGACTCGGTGACGGCAGGGGCGCTGATCAGCCGGTCGCCGAGGACGATGGCGACTTGGTTCTGCGGGGACTGGCGTTGTGCCGCCCGACTGGTGAGGGCTGCGAATCGTTTGGCGTCCTCGTCCTGGAACGTCGCCTGGATCATCCATCCCGCAGTCTGGCCGGACTTGGCGCGCACGTGCTGGAGCTGCTTGACGCTCATGCGGTTCCCGGCCTCGGTGGAGATGCGGAAGCAGGCTTGCTGGTCCGAGGAGTAGAAGGTGGGCGGCGGCAGCTTGTCGGTGCACTCGCCCGGCGCGCTCTGTTCCACCAGGGCGAGCCGCAGGTCCTGCCGTACCTCGCCGGGTGTGCTCTCACCGCCCTGCTGCAGTGCGTAGAGGACACCGCCTCCGGTGAGGAGCCCGGCTCCGGCCAGAGCCACGGCCAGCCACACCCCGGTGCGACGGCGGCGGGGCGGCTGGAGCTGTGTCGAGCGGGGCAGGTGACGGGTGCGGGTGGTGGCGGGCGGAGTGCGTACGGTGGCCGCGTCAAGGTCGATGCGCCGCTGGGCCGCATCGGCCTCCTCCGTACGGCGTCTGCGGTGCCGCTCGATTGCGGTGGACCAGCCGTGCGGGAGCCAGTCGGTGGCACCGCGTGCTTGTGGGCGCTCGGCGAGAACGGTGCCGATTCGGGCCAAGAGGTCGCGGGAGGTGGGCCGTTGGGCGGCGTCTGGGGCGAGGCAGGGGAGGATCAGACCGTCCAGTTCGGTGGGCAGGCCGTCCAGGTCGAGGTCGCCCTCGGCTGCTCGTACCAGTTGTTCGAGTGCGCTGCCCTGGCCCATGTCGCGGTAGGGGCTGCGGCCCGTGGCCAGGTAGAACAGCGTGGCACCCAGCGAGAAGACATCGGATGCAGCGGTGGTCGGCTCGCCGCGGGCCTGCTCGGGGGCGGTGAAGGCGACGGTGCCGAAGGCTGCCTTGGTACGGGTGATGTCGGCAGCCTGGGAGATCCCGAAGTCGATCAGTCGGGGGCCGTCCTCCGGCAGCAGAATGTTGGAGGGCTTGACGTCGCGGTGGACCAGCCCGGCGGTGTGAATGCTCACCAGGGCCTCGACCATTCCTGCCGCGATCCACGTGCAGGGCGGTGGGCGGCAAGGGGCCTTGGGACGCGACCAGTTCGCGCAGTGACGGGGCCGGGATGTACTCGGTGGCCATCCAGGGGACATGGGCCTCCACATCGGCGTCCACGACGCCGGCGGTGAACACCCCGCGTACGCGCCGGGCCAGAGCCACCTCACGGGCGAAGCGGCGCCGGTCCGCATCCGAGAGCGTGCCCTCGTCGGGGTCGGCGAGGAGGATTTTGACGGCAACGGTGCGGCCACCAGGGGAACGGGCCAGGTAGACCCGGCCCATGCCGCCGCTGGCCAGTTCCCTGAGTACGGTGTACGGGCCGATCTGCTCGCCGGGGCGCGCAGCGCCTGTCCACTCCGCCTGCACTGGCGCCTCCCCCATCCGCCCGGCCACGGCAAGCCGCGGTCATGTCAAGCACCGTTCAGATTAAGGGATTCACGCCGTGGTGGCGGGCGTGACGGGCGAGTGCGCCGAGGCGCTGTGCCGTCTGGTCCGCAAGGCTTGGCCGCTCGGTAGGCCCCTGGACGCTTGGGCGACCAGCTTCGGGCCGAAAGGCCCGACCGCCCCCGCCCGCCGGGAACCTCTTGCGGGCCCTTGATCTTCTTGCCCGCATCGAAGCCCCTGACCGAAGCGGGGGCGGTGCCGGCTGTGCGGACGGATTGCGAGCCGAGCCCGCACTCGGTTCGACGCTCAGCCCGTCGGCCTTTAGGCCCGCCCCCGCAGAGCGCAACGAGCCGTGGATCACCGTGCCGGGCGTCTCGAAGAACGCCGAGTTCGCGACCGGTGAGCGTGGCGCCTGGTACGCAGCCGGTGCTGTACGCCTGAACTGGTCCGGACAACACACAGCCCCCGGGTATCTGACCTGGGGGTTTCCACTGGAGCGGGCGATGGGGATCGAAGCCGCGCTCTGAGCTTGGGAATCACGGGCGGTTCACGAACAGCTGCGCCCTGACCTGGCCGTATGGCGACTCGCGGGCTGGGGCTCGGCGTTCTGCGATGACCGGTGTCGACTGCGGTTCGCCGGACGTTCCAGTTAGTCGATCGGCACCTCAACGGCCCACCGGGTGCCGGTGAACGGCTTGTCGGTGCTGGGGGCGAGGCCTACGGTTCCATCCTGGGTGTGACCGTCCAGGAACCGGTTGCCCTCCACATTCCCCAGGCACTTGACGGTGGTAATGCTGTTGCTGTCTCGGACGGCCTTCCACCGGGTGCCGGTGAACGGCTCGCTTGTGTCCGGTGCGAGGCCCACAGTTCCATCCTGGGTGTGACCGTCCAGGAATCGGTTGCCCTCTACATCCCCCAGGCATCGGAAGACGAACTCGTCTTGTGTTCCTTGGATCTTCCGCATGTCCCACCGTGTGCCGCTGAACGGCGGGCCGGTGTTGGGCGCAAGTGCGACGGTTCCATCCTGGGTATGGCCGTCAAGGAAACGGGTTCCCAGGAGCTTCTCCTCGGCATCTGAGAATGATAGTAGACATATCAGCCTCTTCTCTTGTTCGGGCTTCCGCTTGAGCTAGGTAACCTGCTCATGCGGTGCCGTCGCTCTTCATTCTCTTTTTCCAGCCTGCACCCGCGGGACACGGGGCGCCACTCGCATGCACAGGGGCGTCGTGCCTCTCACATCAGCTGCTCCCGACGCTGATGAACACGGCCTGCGGATGATCCGGCTGCACGGCGCACGGCACGGTTGCGCGAAGCTCCTCGTCGCTTCCGGGTGGCTCCCGCGTCGTGATGGAGATCCTTGGGGCAGAGCTGGATCACGCACGTGGGCCGGATGGCGAGAAGCGTGCGGCGGGTTATCCACAGGCCGGGACGGGGCGAGCGGTTATTGCCGCGCGGAGCCGCCGGCATGGGCGCGTGGAGGGGTGATGACGGCTCGTACGGCAGCTTCGTCGCCTTCGATGTCGACGAGCCCACGGGTGTCGTCGAGAGTGAGCACACCCGCTGCCAGCCCAAGAACGATCGAGGCGTCAGCGCGCACGACGGCATCGAGCTCGCGGCCATCATGCCGGCTCACCTCTGTGCCCGAGGGTGTCGTCGTCACCTGGAGCAGCCGGTCGTCGACCGCGATCCCTACCGTCGATTGCCGGTGTGCGGCCGTCTTGCCGGCGAGCAGGGCTGAGAGAGCCAGGACGAGCCATTCGGCGCTGAAGTGGTCGCCGCCCGGTCCCCGTGCCATGAGCGGCGTGGACCAGCGGATGAGGCTCTCAACCGGCTCCCGCAGCTCGGCGCCCCACGGGGTGAGGGCGTACACGATGGCGTTGCCCTCCTCGGCCAGGCGCCGCTCGACCACTCCGGCGGTCTCTAGGTCGCGGAGGCGGTCGGCGAGCAGGTTGGTGGCCACGCCAGGAAGCCCGTCGAGCAGCTCACGGTAGCGGGCGGGCGCCACGAGGAGCTGGCGGACGATCAGCAGATTCCACCGGTCGCCCACGACATCGAGTGCCCGGGCGAGACCGCAGTACTGGCCGTAACTTCGACTCATCCCCACCTACTTGACGATCTCAAGCTTGCCTGACTATATCTAGCACAGTCGGTGAAAGGACGGTAGGCATGGGTGACACGGGAAGGCCGACGTGGGTCGACGACGAGCTGTTCCCGTTCGAGAGCCGCTTCATTGCCATCGACGGGCACACCGTCCACTACGTGGATGAAGGATCGGGGCCGACGTTGCTGCTGCTGCACGGCAACCCGACCTGGTCGTTCGTGTATCGCGATGTGATCCGGGCGCTGCGGGACGAGTTCCGCTGCGTCGCTCTGGACTATCCCGGCTTCGGGCTGTCGTCGCCCCGCCCGGGCTATCGGTATCTTCCCGAGGAGCACGCCCAGGTCGTCACTGCCTTCGTCGACGCCATGGGCTTGAGCGGGGGTCAGCCTGGTGGCCCAGGACTGGGGCGGCCCCATCGGCCTGGCCACCGTCGAGCAGCGGCCCGCCGCCTTCGAGGGCGTGGTGCTGGCCAACACCTGGGGCTGGCCGGTCACCGGCGACCCCCGTTTCGAGGTCGTCTCCCATCTGATGGGCGGACCGCCAGGGCGCTTGCTGGTCAGGCAGTTCAACCTGTTCGTCAACGCGATGATCCCTGCTGGACACCGGCTGCGGAAGCCGACCGCCGACGAGATGGCCCATTACCGACAGGCTCTGGCCACCCACAGCCGGCGCGACGCATCGGCCGTGCTTCCCCGGCGCATCACCGCCAGCCGTTCCTTTCTCGCCGGTGTCGAGGCCGGGCTCTCCGACATCGCGGCGCTCCGGACGCTCATCGTGTGGGGCGACGCCGACTTCGCTTTCCGGGCCAAGGAGCGGCAGCGATGGGAGCAGATCTTCGCCGACCATCACACCGTGATCGTCGAAGGCGCCGGCCACTTCGTGCAGTCCGACGCGCCTGACCGGTTCGCGGCGGCGATCCGCGACTGGCGGTTCACGCCCGGCGGGCGGAGCGCACCTCCGGCTCGCGGGGACGTCGGGCGGAAGACGCCAGGGGAGTCGTAATGGCCAGGCAAGGCCCGGACTCCGACGCGCAGGAAGGTGCTGACATGATCCCGGCTGCGACGCCCAGCGGTGCACGTGCACCCGACACCATGGCCCAGGCTCGTGCGGCGTTGCGGGACGTGGTCCCCAGCCTCGTCGCACTTGTGCGGAGCGTCCCTGACGCCAACACCGCTTCGGTCGGGGCCTGGACGGTGGGTGATGTCGCGGCTCATCTGTCTCATGTTTTTCGCTTCGACACCGACGCCGTCGCCGGAGGACCGGTCCCGGAAGCCACAGTGACGACGGCGGGCATGGCCGAGGTCAACGCGAAGATGCTGGCCGAGGACGGCGAACGGGACCTCGCCGTACTCGCAGATCGCATCAACGCGCTTGCAGACGAGTTCGACGACGTCGCGTCGCGTTCGCGAGCAGCCACCGTCGGCTGGCTGCAAGGTGCTCGGCTGCCGCCTTCGGCGGTGGCGTGTCACCTGCTCGAGGAATGCCTGATCCACGGCCATGACATCGCCACAGCCACTGGGCGCCCGTGGCCAATACAGCGTCATCACGCACTGCTTGCGATCGAGGGCGCCGCGCTTCCGCTCATCGCGGCTCTGCCGCCCACCGCATTCCTGGACCAGGAGAAGGCCGGGACCTTCCGAGCTCGCTTCGAACTGCGCCTGCGTGGAGGTGGACGCACGTTGCTTGTCTTCGACCGCGGTTCGCTGACGCTCGACGCGGGGAGCGCACGTGACGTTGACGCCCACGTCTCTGCCGACCCCCCGGCTCTCATGCTGCTGTTCATCGGCCGGCAAGGAATGTGGAAACCGCTTCTCGAAGGGAAGCTCGCCACTTGGGGTCGTCGGCCATGGAAGCTCGCCCGCATGCTCACCGTCATAAGCCCTCCGTAGCCCAGGTCCTTGTCGATGACGCGGCCAGTCATCCCCGGCCGGTCTGCGCGTCGGTGACCCGATGGCGCCGTTCGAACCGCCGGCCGGCTGCGGCCTCTCAGCTTCCTACTCCGCGGCGGGCAGCGGCAGCTTGTCACGTGCGCCCATGACCCACACTCGGTGAGGATCGAGGAAGTCGATCAGGTCGATGAGCGCATTGTGCACGGCGGTCAGCCGCCTTTGCATTGCCGCACCATTTGCTGCAAGGCCGTCGATGTAGTCGAGTACGGGCTGGAACCGCTGCGCGTACTCCGGGTCGCTCTCCAGCTTCGTACGGAACTCCATGTATCCCAGGCAGCGCCGACGTGCCTGCTCGGAGCCGTCCGGCACGACCATCAGCTCTCCGAGGAGCCGTTGTTCGCCCCCCTGCAGCACTCCCGTCCGCCCGTGGTCCTCGTGTCCCGCTATCGCGACACTCACCCCGGCGAGCAACTCCACCAGCCGACGGTTGCGTCGGCGGCTCCCCAGGTCCAGGAAGCCGGCCTCCTGGAAGAGGATGTGCACCCACCCCTGGTAGACGGCGAACCGGTAGAGGCTTTCATACCGGTTGTACTCCTCCTGCCGGGCCGTATCCGGCGCGATCTGGGTGACCGGCCGCCCGGACAGCAGCGCTACGGCGTTGCCCAGCCGCGCTTGAAGTCCCGCCGCCGCCTGAAGCAGGGGATCGCGGTAGCGACTCACGCGTTCACGGCGGGCCTGCTCACGGTCGGAGTGCTGGCGACGCCACTCGAACAGCCCGCCCAGCGTCACGGTCACCACCGCGCCCGCCACTGAGACGACTGCTGAGACCAGCGATACGGTACCCATCCTTGGTTCCCCCCGGCCCCCGGCTGCGTCCCTCGCGCAGCTCACCAACCTATCGCGAACCGTCCGAGCGGTTCACTGCCTCAGTCGACGTAGAGGTGGCCCAACTCTCCACACGAGTCGATCACGTCTGATCACGTCTGATGTGTTCGCTCGCGTGTGGTGGCCAACTGAAAGGTGAGGCGTGCTGGTTTCTCAGTGGTGCCGGCGGTGGCTGGCCACGGCAGTGGCATGGTCCTTGCCATGTACGGAGATCGGCAGGGCGGGGCAACGGCGGGGGTGTGGGGGCGTATCGCGTGTGCCTGGGCGGTCGCTTTCGCCTTGCTTCATTTCTTCTGGGCGCTGGGCGGCAGTTGGGGTCTGAGTGTCTCGGCGGGGCCCCTGGCCGAGACACGCCCCGCATGGTTCGTGATGGTGGGCTTGTGGGGTGTGGGGGTGCTGTGTCTTGTCGGTGGCGTGCTGGGATGGCTTCTCGCCCGGCCGCGGCCCCGTGGCCCGGCCGGACGGGTGGTCAAGGTTCTGGGCTGGGGTGCCTGCGCTGTGCTGCTGGTGCGCGGCATCGCGGTCGAGATGCTGCTGCTGACCGACATAGCAGGCCAGGAGGTAGACGTGAGCCCGGAACAGCGGCTGTGGTCGCTGGTGCTGTGGAATCCCTGGTTCCTGGTCGGCGGTCTGGTCTTCGGCCTGGCCACTCGGGAGTTCGGACGAAGAAAGGCCCCGAGCAGCGGAACCGTCCTCCAGATGGGCACCGACCCCGGTGGGCAGTGGTGACAGATGCCCGGCGGCGAGCCGGCGCAGGCGCCCCTGCGTTGCCCGCAGGCCACGCTTCCGGTCGGTGAGCCCGTCGTCGATCTCGCGCAGCGCCTGCCGGAACTCGTCGTCGGTCGCCGCTCCCAGGTCCCGGATACGGGCCAGGGGGACGTCGGCTTCGGCGAGCGTGCGGATCTTGATCAGGTCGACGGCGTCGTTCGCTCCGTACCGCCGGTGGCCGGATGCATCGCGATCGGGCTCGGGGAGCAGACCCTTGTCGTGATAGACGCGGATGGTCTTGATCGACACTCCGACGTAACTGGCCGACGGGACCGAGGGTCCGGTTCTCGCATCAGAACTTGTCCGGGTATTTACGCGCCAAGAGGAGGTAGCCGATCGGACAGGCGGAAGGCGGTACAAGCTGTGCGGAGTGGCTCAGTCCAGTCCTGAGACCTTGAAGACGGTGCGTGCTGTTTCCCGGTCGATGGCTCGGGCCATCTTCCGGAGGGCTGTCGTTCCGCACCGGAGTGTTCCCCGTTCGGCGCAGTATCGGACGTCCGTGTCCAGTTGGCGCCACAGCGGGGGGTTCTCGGTGAGGACCTTGGGGTCGATCTCGACACGGGCGCCGTCCGTGTCCCGCAGCACCAGGCGTTCCGATACTCCGCTCGACCAGTGCGCCGCCACGAGCCGATCGGTTCGCACCCGCCGCTCGCGCAGCAGCCCGCGCGAGCGGAGCCATCCCGGGCCCGCGGAGAGTCTCGCCGGCATCAGGACGACGAACAGGAGCGTGGCCAGGGCTGACCAGAGCCCCGCGCGCCACAGGGTGAGAGTGGCGCTGATGGCGTCGACCGACAGCAGCAGGCCCAAGAGCGACGCTGCGCACACCACTGCGTACCGGGCACCCGCGGCCCAGGCGGTGTCGTACACCTCGGCATCGACTGGCTCGCCGCGGTGGGCTTCATTTCCAGGAGCAGCCCCCGCGGAATTCCCTTTCATGCCAGGGACGGTAATGACCGGCTGTCCCGGTTGAGGCGCAATTGACGGCGCACTTACGGCGGGTCGGTGATTTTTGACACCCACGTGACGGATTACCGGTTCTGCCTCGGGGCTGTACTTGACGCGGGAACCGACGGGCTGTGGCGCCTTTTCCGCCCGTCGGCGCCCGGCTGCCGCGGGTAACGCCATCAGTTCTTCTCGGTCAGTTCTTCGAGTGCGATGTTGAGTTCGAGGACATTGACCCGTGGCTCTCCCATGAAACCGAGGATGCGGCCGTCGGTGTGGTCCTTGACCAGCTTCTCCACCTGTCCGACGCGCAGCTGGTTCCTCTCGGCGACGCGGTGGACCTGGAGCTCGGCGTACTCGGGCGAGATATGCGGGTCCAGGCCGGAGGCGGAGGAGGTGACCGCGTCGGGCGGTACGTCGGCGGGCTTGACCTTGTAACCCGGGGTGCTGTTGTCCTCGACCACGGCCCTCTTTGCGTCGGTGACCCACTTGAGCAGCTCCTTGTTGTCGCCGGAGCGGTTGGTGGCGCCGGAGAGCAGGAGTTTGTACTGGGTGTTGACGGTGTTGGTGCCGAGGCCGTTGGACGGGCGGGGCTGGAACCACTTCAGGTCGGGCGAGGGCGTCTCCTGCCCTTTCTTCAGCGGCAGGTCGTAGCGCTGGCCGATGAGTTCGGAGCCGACGACCTTGCCGTCGCTCCTGACCTCGGAGCCGTTGGCCCTGCCGGGGAAGAGGCCCTGTGCGATGCCGGTGACGGCGAGCGGGTAGAGCACGCCGCAGACCAGCGTCAGGACGAGGAGGGCGCGCAGACCGGCGCCGAGCAGGCGTGCGGTATTGCGTACGGAGGTGTTCATGGTCGTCACCCGATGCCAGGGATGAGGGAGATGAGCAGGTCGATGAGTTTGATGCCGAGGAAGGGGGCGACCAGTCCGCCGAGGCCGTAGATTCCCAGGTTGCGGCGGAGCATCCGGTCCGCGCTCATCGGCCGGTACCGGACACCTTTGAGGGCGAGCGGTACCAGCGCGACGATGATCAGCGCATTGAAGATGACAGCCGAGAGGATCGCCGACTGGGGCGAGGCCAGGTGCATGATGTTGAGCTTGTCCAGGCCCGGGTAGGCGACGGCGAACATCGCGGGGATGATCGCGAAGTACTTCGCCACGTCGTTGGCGATCGAGAAGGTCGTCAACGCGCCCCGGGTGATGAGGAGTTGCTTGCCGATCTCGACGATCTCGATGAGCTTGGTCGGGTTGGAGTCGAGGTCGACCATGTTCCCGGCCTCCTTGGCGGCCGAGGTGCCGGTGTTCATGGCCACGCCGACATCGGCCTGGGCGAGGGCCGGCGCGTCGTTGGTGCCGTCACCCGTCATCGCGACCAGCTTGCCGCCGGCCTGCTCGCGCTTGATCAGCGCCATCTTGTCCTCGGGCGTGGCCTCGGCGAGGAAGTCGTCGACTCCCGCCTCTTCGGCGATGGCCCGCGCGGTGAGCGGATTGTCACCGGTGATCATGACGGTCTTGATGCCCATCCGGCGCAGCTCGGCGAACCGCTCCCGCATGCCCTCCTTGACCACGTCCTTGAGATGGATGACGCCCAGCACCCGGGCGCCCGTCCCGTCCTCGACGGCGACCAGCAGCGGCGTACCGCCCGCCTCGGAGATCGTGTTCGCGACCGCGTCGGCGTCGTCGGCCACCTGACCGCCGCGCTCCTTGACCCAGGCGAGCACCGAACCGGCCGCGCCCTTGCGCACCTTGCGGGCGGCGCCGTTCTCCGTGAGGTCAACGCCGCTCATCCGGGTCTGGGCGGTGAACGGAACCCACTCGGCGTGCTCCAGTTCGCCCGCGTGGCGCTCGCGCAGCCCGTGCCGCTCCTTCGCCAGGACGACGACCGAGCGGCCCTCGGGCGTCTCGTCGGCCAGCGAGGACAGCTGCGCGGCGTCCGCCAGCTCGGCGGCCGTCGTCCCCTGGACAGGCATGAACTCGGCGGCCTGGCGGTTGCCGAGGGTGATGGTGCCGGTCTTGTCGAGCAGCAGCGTTGAGACGTCGCCGGCGGCCTCGACCGCGCGCCCGGACATGGCCAGTACGTTGCGCTGGACGAGCCGGTCCATGCCCGCGATACCGATCGCGGACAGCAGCGCCCCGATGGTCGTCGGGATGAGGCAGACCAGCAGTGCGGTCAGCACGATCAGCGAGGTCTGTCCGTCGGCGCCCGCGTAGATCGCGAAGGGCTTGAGCGTGACGACCGCCAGCAGAAAGACGATCGTCAGCGAGGCGAGCAGAATGTTCAGCGCGATCTCGTTGGGCGTCTTCTGCCGGGCCGCGCCCTCGACCAGATTGATCATCCGGTCGATGAACGACTCACCGGGCTTGGTCGTGATCTTGACGACGATCCGGTCGGAGAGCACCTTCGTACCGCCGGTGACGGCGGACCGGTCGCCGCCCGACTCCCGGATGACGGGAGCGGATTCGCCGGTGATCGCCGACTCGTCGACACTCGCGACGCCCTCGACGACATCACCGTCGCCGGGAATGATGTCGCCCGCCTCGCAGACGACGAGATCGCCGACGCGCAGTTCGGTACCGGGCAGCTGCTCCTCCCTCTCGCCGTCCTTCGAGAGCCGCCGGGCGACCGTGTCCGTCTTCGCCTGGCGCAGCGTGTCGGCCTGCGCCTTGCCGCGGCCTTCGGCCACCGCCTCCGCCAGGTTGGCGAAGACCGTCGTCAGCCACAGCCAGCCGGTGATCGCCCAGCCGAACCAGTCCCCCGGGTGCGTGACGGCCAGGACGGTGGTGACCACCGAACCGACCAGCACCACGAACATCACCGGGGACTTGACCATCACCCGGGGGTCCAGCTTGCGCAGCGCGTCCGGGAGCGACTTGACCAGTTGCTTCGCATCGAAGAGGCCCGCGCCCACCCGGCCCTCGGGGGTCTTGTGTCCGGAGGGTACGTCGCCGTGCGGAGCCCGGGTCGAAGTGGCTGTGGACATCGAGTCCTCTTGCTTCTCTGTACGAGTGGTCATCCAGCCAGTCCTTCAGCGAGCGGGCCCAGCGCCAGCGCCGGGAAGTACGTCAGCCCCGCGACGATCATGATCACGCCGACCAGCAGACCCGCGAACAGCGGTTTGTCGGTCCGCAGGGTGCCCGCCGTCGCGGGGACCGGCTTCTGCTCGGCGAGCGAGCCGGCCAGCGCCAGGACGAACACCATCGGCACGAACCGGCCCAGCAGCATCGCCAGCCCGATGGTGGTGTTGAACCACTGGGTGTCGGCGTTCAGCCCGGCGAAGGCCGAGCCGTTGTTGTTGGCCCCGGAGGTGTAGGCGTAGAGGATCTCGGAGAATCCGTGCGCGCCGCTGTTGGTCATCGAGTGCGGCGGGGTGGGAAGCGCCATCGCCACGGCGGTGAAGCCGAGCACCAGCGCCGGGGTGACGAGGATGTAGCAGGCCGCCAGCTTGATCTCGCGGGTCCCGATCTTCTTGCCGAGGTATTCGGGCGTACGGCCCACCATCAGCCCCGCGATGAACACCGCGATGACCGCCATGATCAGCATGCCGTACAGCCCCGAGCCCACACCGCCCGGCGCGATCTCGCCCAGCTGCATGCCCAGCATGGTGATGCCCCCGCCGAGCCCCGTGTACGAGGAGTGGAAGGAGTCGACCGCACCGGTGGAGGTCAGCGTCGTGGAGACCGCGAAGATCGACGATGCGCCGATCCCGAACCGCGTCTCCTTGCCCTCCATCGCGCCCCCGGCCACCTCGAAGGCCGGGCCGTGATGCGCGTACTCGGTGGCCCACATGAGCAGGATGAAACCGATCCAGATGGTCACCATCGTGCCGAGGAGCGCATACCCCTGCCGCACGCTGCCGGCCATACGGCCGAAGGTCCGCGTCAGCGCGAACGGGATCAGCAGGATCAGGAAGATCTCGAAGAGGTTGCTGAACCCGTTCGGGTTCTCGAAGGGATGCGCCGAGTTGGCGTTGAAGTAACCACCGCCGTTGGTCCCCAGCTCCTTGATGACCTCCTGCGAGGCGACGGCGCCGCCGTTCCACTGCTGCGGGTCCCCCAGGAACTGGCCCACCTCATGGATGCCGGAGAAGTTCTGGATGGCACCGCAGGCGACCAGTACGAGCGCGCCGATCACCGAGATCGGCAGCAGGATGCGGACGGTACCGCGCACCATGTCGGCCCAGAAGTTGCCCAACTCACCGGTACGCGACCGGGCGAAGCCCCGTACGAGGGCCACCGCGACGGCCATACCGACGGCGGCGGAGACGAAGTTCTGCACCGCCAGACCGGCGGTCTGCACGACGTGGCCCATGGCCTGTTCGCCGTAGTAGGACTGCCAGTTGGTGTTCGAGACGAAGGACGCGGCGGTGTTGAACGCCTGGTCCGGGTCGATGGAGGAGAAGCCGAGCGAACCGGGCAGCGAGCCCTGGAGCCGCTGCAGCAGATACAGGAACAGCACGCTGACCGCGGAGAAGGCCAGGACACCGCGCAGATAGGCGGGCCAGCGCATCTCGGCGTCGGGGTTGGCGCCGATGGCCCTGTATATCCACTTCTCCACCCGCAGATGGCGGTCGGAGGAGTAGACGCGGGCCATGTGGTCGCCGAGCGGGCGGTAGGCCAGGGCGAGCGCGCCGATCAGCGCGCCGAGCTGGAGAACAGCGGCGAGGAACGGACTCATATACGTGCTCAGAACCTCTCCGGGCGCACCAGCGCGAGGACGAGGTAGCCCAGCAGGGCGACGGCCACGATCAGGCCGACGATGTTCTCGGCAGTCACAGCTTCGCCACCCCCTTGGCGATGAACGCCACCAGCGCGAAGACCGCGATCGTGGTGACGACGAAGGCCAGGTCGGCCATCGGTGCTCCTCAGTAAGGCTCGGGGTTGAGATGACCCCTTGAGGAAAGCGCCTTTTCAGCCGGCTGAGCCTTCCGTTGACAGCCCTCTTACGGCCACAAGACCGCCTTTGACGCCTTCCTAACCTTTCGCCCCCTGCGGCATGCTCTGACCTGCGGTAACGCAGCCGAAGCGGCCCGTCTCCGTCAGTGAGGCGGTTCGCCGCGGCGAACCGAGCCCGGTGCCCGGGCGGCAGGACGGTCGGCGCGGGCGGAGGAGGTGAGCTGCCAGGGCACGCTGATCACCATCACCCCCGGGGTGAAGAGCAGCCGGCCCTTGAGCCACAGCGCCGACTGGTTGTGCAGCAGGTTCTCCCACCAGTGGCCGACGACGTATTCGGGGATGAAGACGGCGACCACATCCCGTGGGCTCTCCCGGCGGATGGAGCGGACGTAGTCCACAACCGGGCGGGTGATCTCCCGGTAGGGGGAGTCCAGCACCGTCAGGGGCACGACGATGTCGAGGTCCTGCCATTGGCGCTCCAGCGTCCGCTCCTCGTCGCGGTCGACGGCCACGGTGAGGGCTTCGAGCCGCTGGGGCTTGAAGGCGCGGGCGTAGGCCAGGGCGCGCAGTGTGGGCTTGTGAATGGTGGAGACCAGCACGATCGCCAGCACGCGGGAAGGCGGGCGGAGCAGGTCCCGCGGATCGGTGACCGCCAGCTCGGCGGCGGTGGCGTCGTAGTGGCGTTTGATGCCGTGCATCATCAGCCACAGGATCACCGCGGCGACCACCGCCAGCCAGGCCCCCTGCAGGAACTTGGTGGCCAGCACGATCACCAGAACCAGACCTGTGATCACCGCCCCCAGCGCGTTGACGAACCGGACCAGCCGATGGCGGCGGCGCAGCCTCGGGTCGGTCTCGACGCGCAGCTCACGGTTCCAGTGCCGGACCATGCCGGTCTGGGAGAGCGTGAACGAGGTGAACACACCCAGGATGTACAGGTGGATCAAGCTGGTGACATCGGCCTTGAAGCCCCACAGCAGCAGGACGGCCGCGGCAGCCAGCGCGATGATGCCGTTGGAGAAGGCGAGCCGGTCACCGCGGCTGTGCAGCTGACGGGGCAGGTAGCGGTGCAGGGCCAGGATCGAGCACAGGAGCGGGAATCCGTTGAATGCAGTGTTCGCCGCCAGGATCAGGATGAGCGCGGTCGCGCCTTGGATGAAGTAGAAGCCGAAGCTGTTCTCGCCGCCGAAGACGGAGGCCGCCAGCTGGGCGATCACGGTGCGCTGGTGGTACGAGGAGCAGTTCCCCTGGAGCCCGGTCAGCTGGCAGGGGTCCTCGGTGATGTGCACCTTCGCGACGACGGCGAGGGTGGTGATGCCCGCGAACATCGTGATCGCGATGATCCCCATGGCGGCCATGGTGGTCGCGGCGTTCTTCGACTTCGGCTTGCGGAAGGCGGGAACCCCGTTGGAGATCGCCTCCACACCCGTCAGGGCCGTACAGCCGCTGGAGAAGGCGCGCAGGACGAGCATCACCAGGGCGAGGCCGACCAGGTTCGCGTCGGCCGGTTCCGGTTCGATGCCGTACTCGGCGCTCTCCGAGACCGGCGCATCACCCAGCAGATAGCGGAACAGCCCCGTGCCGACCATGATCAGTACGCCCCCGACGAACAGGTAGGTGGGCGTGGCGAACGCGCGCCCCGACTCGCGTACGCCGCGCAGGTTCATGGCGGTGAGCAGCGCGACGAAGCCGACGGCCAGCAACACCCGGTATCCGGCCGCTTCAGGCACCGCCGAGATGATGTTGTCCACGCCGGAGGCGACCGACACGGCCACCGTCATCACATAGTCGACGAGGAGTGAGGCGGCGACCACCAGACCGGCGTTGGGCCCCAGGTTCCGCGTAGCCACCTCGTACGAGCCGCCGCCGCTCGGATAGGCGTGCACCACCTGGCGGTAGGAGAGCACCACCACCGCCAGCAGAGCGACGACCGCCGCGGCGATCCACGGGGTGAAGTGCAGATACGCCAGCCCGCCGAGGGTGAGGACCAGCAGGATCTCCTCCGTGGCGTACGCCACCGACGACAGCGGGTCGGAAGCGAAGATCGGCAGCGCCAGGCGCTTGGGGAGCAACGTCTCCCCCAGTTCCTCGCTCCGCAGCGCACGGCCGATCATCAGCCGCTTCAGCACGCCGGTGACCTTGACCACGGCACGAGCCTAGGCAGGCTCCCCGGCCGCCGCCCGTGCTGTTACGCCGAGCAGTGGAGCCGCCTGGCGGCCACGCGGATGCCGGGCGAGGGGTGGAGGAGATCTGGTTACGCCGACCGACCCCTGCTCGATGTGCGGGTGCCGCACCCCCCTAGGGTCGGGGCATGGCGAGTGAATTCAGCGAAGCGTTCCTCCTCGAGGCCGAACGGCATGCCGCGTGGGGCGCGGTCCAACTCGAGGCCCTGACCGCGTATTTGCCCGAGGGGCCGTGGACCGCGGACCTGCCGTCCTGCCTCTACCAGCAGGGGGAGCTTCAGCTGCGGGTGGCCGTGCTGGGCACCTATGACATGGACGAGCAGTCCTGGATGTGGGGCTGGGCGAACCCGGGCCTGCAGGGAACCGAGGTGGTTGCCCTGAGCGCCGCTGTGGAGCGGTACGGGCGGGCGCACGGTATCGCCGAACTGTCCGAGGGGGTCCTGCAGCTCTCCGGGTTCGACAACCCGCGGCGCGCGGCGGAGATGCTCGCCTTCACCGGGATGGGAGTGGCCGAGGCACCCGGGTACATCGGCGCTCCGGCGGGAGGGGGCACGCAGGTCTACTTCCTGCCCGACGACGCGCAGGTTCCCGGCGTCGGCCTGGACCCGGTCACGCTGCCCCGGACGCTGCTCACCGGCGCGGGGCTGATCGGGTACTCGGCCCGGCACGTCGTCGGCGGGTACTTCGACCACCACGGCGTCCCCCAGCGCGTCGAGGGCGACCGGATCGTCGCCGACCTGCCCGGCGGCAACGCGGTCGAGGTCGACTTCGATGCCGCCGGGCGGATCGCGGGCGTTAGGGGCAAGGTCCAGCAGCCCTGAGCCCCTCCGCACGGTTCAGCGTTCAGCGGCGCAGGTCGTTGTAGACGGTGGCACGGGAGACGCCCAGGAGGCCGGTGAGGGTCTGGACGGCGCCTTTGAGTTCCAGGAAGCCCTGGTCCTTCAGGGTGTGGACGAGGGTGGCGCGGTCGGTGGTGGCCAGGGCGCGGGGGGTGGTGCCGCGGGCGGCGGCGAAGGACTCGGTGACGGCGCGGAGTTCGTCCACCGTGCGGGCCCGCAGGGTCTCGTGTACGGGCGGCTGGTGCTCCTCCGTACGCAGCAGCTCGGTGAGGCCGCGGGTGAGGGTGGACAGCAGGGAGACGTCCAGGTTGAGGCAGACGGCGGCGACGTAGGTGCCCGCGCTGTTCTTGATGCCGATCGATGTGCTCTTGGCGGGGCGGCCGTCGGGGAAGCGGTTGGGGTAGTTCTGAAGGACCTCCGGGTAGGCGGGGTCTGCGATGCGGGCCAGCCCGAGCTCGGTCGCGGGGTCGCCGGGCCGGCGGCCCGAGAGGTTGTTCTCCACCGTGCGCACCGCGTGGTCGGGGCGGCGCAGATCGTGCAGTACGGCCTCGCACAGGCCGGGGAACATCCGGCCGACCGCGGTGACGATCTTCTCCGCCTCCCGCAGCAGCACCTCGTCCTCGGTGGGGCTGCTCATACGACCCCCTTGACGATCTTCGCCGTCGCGGTGGGCGCCTTGAGGGCCGAGCCCGTGAGGATCACCACCGCCGTCTCGCCCGGCCGCAGATCGCCGCGTGTCGCGAAGACGTCGACGGCCGCCGCGGCGGTGGCGCTGGTGGGCTCCGCGTACAGGCCGGTGGCCGCGAGACGGCGTACGGCGGTGGCGATGTCCTCCTCCGGGATCGCGGCCATGGTCCCGCCCGAGCGGCGTACGGCGGCCAGCACCTCGGGCAGCCGGACCGGCTCCTTGATGGCCGTGCCCTCGGCCAGCGTCGGCTTCCAGGTTCCCGCGGCGGCCACGGGGCTGTCGGCGCCGGTGTGGAACGCGGCGTGCAGCGGAGCGCAGTTGGCGGGCTGGGCGACCAGGAGGCGGGGCAGCGCCGCGATCTGCCCCGCGGCGAGCAGTTCGGTGAAGCCCAGATCGCAGCCGAGGACGGTGCTGCCCGCGCCGGCGACCGTGACCACCGCCTCCGGGGCCCGGAAGCCGAGGTCCTCCCAGATCTCGTACGCCAGCGTCTTGGTGCCCTCCAGGAAGTACGGGTGCCAGTTGTGGCTGGCGTACACCGTGTGCTCCGCCTGGCGCAGCGCCTCGGCGGCCGTCGCATCCCGGTCGCCGGGCACCGGGGTGACCCGCGCCCCGTAGGCCGTGGCCTGCAACGTCTTGGCCGGCGAGGTGTGTTCGGGGACGAGGATGGTGGCGCCGATACCGGCGGCTGCGCAGTAGGCGGCGACGGACGATCCGCCGTTGCCGGAGCTGTCCTCCAGGACCTGGCCGACGCCCTGCGCGGCCAGCGCCGAGATCATCACGCTGCTGCCGCGGTCCTTGAAACTTCCGCTGGGGTTGAACCACTCCAGCTTGAAGCCGACCTCGACCCCGCCCCACGTCCGCCGCAGCAGCGGGGTGCATCCCTCCCCCAGGCTGATCCCCGGCGCCGCGGGCGGCACCGGAAGCGCCGCGCGGTAACGCCACAGCGAACGGTCGCCCGGCTCGATATCGCCGGGCGCCAGCCCTTGCGCAGGCGAGACGAGCAGTGGCGTCCCGTCGTCGCCCCGCCAGCGCAGCGGGTCCAGCGGGTAGCGCCGCTCCGAGCGCGGGTCGTACAGATCTCGCGGCTCACGGGGCGGGGATTCGTCCACGGCAGGTCCTCCTCCGGCTTTCGCGACTTTTACGCAGTGTCTAAAACTAAACTATCCGTACAAGAAGTCGGGCCATAGGATCGCCTGTCATGGAGGCACAGGCCGGGGTCGGGTTGATCGCTGTTCCGGCGGGGCGGGTGACGCTGTCGGACCGTCGGACGCAGCGCAGTTGGTCCGTCGAGCTCGCGCCGTACGAGCTCGCCGCGGTCCCCGTCACCCAGGAGCTGTATGCGCAGGTCACCGGGCGGCGGCCGAGCACCGCCCGCGGGGAGAGGCTGCCCGTCGAAGGCGTGTCCTGGTGGGACGCCGTCCGGTTCTGCAACGCCCTCTCCCGGCGTGACGGACTCGCGCCCGCCTATCGCCTGGGGAGTGAGGACGAAGACGTCACCGCCTGGGACGGTGACGCCGACGGGTACCGGCTGCCGACCGAGGCCGAGTGGGAGCACGCCTGCCGGGCCGGTACGACGGGGCCGCGTTACGGGGCGCTGGACGAGATCGCCTGGTACCGGGGCAACTCGCAGGAGCGCCTCCGCGAGGTGGGTGGCAAGCGCCCCAACGCCTGGGGGTTCTGCGACATGCTCGGCAACGTCTGGGACTGGTGCTGGGACCGGTACGACCCCGAGGTCTACGGCGAATACCGGGTGCTGCGCGGGGGCGGCTGGTTCGACGAGCACTGGAGCTGCCGTGCCTCGGCGCGGCGGCGCAGTCACCCGGCGTTCCAGGTGGACGACGTGGGATTCCGTATCGCGCGCGGCCGGGTGCCAGGGGGTCAGCCCACGTAGCGGCGGGCCGTCGACCGGCGCTGGGCGCGCTCCAGGGTGGCCAGCCGGGTCTCGACGGTGGCGGGGACGGGGCGGCGGTTGGCCAGCACCCAGGGGAGCGCTGCGGCGGCCCGGGTGAAGGCGCGGGCGCTGGCCGCGTCCCGGGGGACCGTACGGGCCAGGTACCAGGTGCGGCGCAGCGCCGCTGGGAGGGGGCGGCGCAGCCAGGTGTACCAGAGGGTGTTGCGCAGCCCGTCCACCCGCCGGCCGGTGGCGTCCCGTACCCGGGAGGGGGCGTGATGGACGGTGAGCTGTTCGGCGAAGGACAGCCACCAGCCGCGTACGGCCAGGTCGGTGGCGAGCAGTTCCTCCTCGCCGCCGAGCCACAGCCGGGGCTCGAAGCCGCCCGCCGCACGGAACGCGGAGACCCGCAGACAGGTCGCCGCGGCCAGGAACGAGCCCAGCGCCGGGCCGGGCAGCCAGTCGGGGCCCGGCACCGGGGAGTTGCGCAGCTCCGCCACCACCGGGTCCTCCGTCCCCTCCGGCTCGACGACGATCCGCGCGACCACACCTGCCAGCCGGGGATGCGCGTCCAGCCGGTCGGCGGCGCCCCGCAGCGAGCCGGGCGCCCACCAGGAGTCGTCGTCGCAGAAGGCCACATACGGGGTGCTGACCTGGCGTACGGCGAGGTTGCGGCCCACCGCACCGGTGTTGCGGCCCGGCGCGAGCAGGGTGATCTGCGGATGCCCGGCCTGAAGGGCCCGTACGGCACCGGCGGTTCCGTCGGTCGAAGCGTTGTCGACGACGATGACCGGGGGCCGCTCGGGCAGTTGCACGAGCAGCCGGAGGGTGCGGAGGAGTTCGTCCTTGCGGTTGCGGGTGATGACGACGACCGTCACGCGCGGGTCCGGTCCCTCCGCGGGCTGCGTCACATGCCGGTCCGGCGCCTCGTGCGGCTCGGTCATCGCGCCGTCCCCTCCACCAGGCGGGCGGCTTCCTCCACCGCGGGCGGGAGCGGGCGGCGGAGGCGGAGCGCTGCCGGGAGGCGGGGCAGCAGGCCGCGGGCGGCGCGGCGGGCCTGCGCGTCCCGGACGGCCTCCGCGCACAGGGCCGCCGTGCGGCGCAGCGCCACCGGCAGCGGCCGGCGCAGCCAGGCGATCAGCAGCTCGTTGCGGCGGATCAGCGCCCGGCGACCGGGCCGGGGAGCGTCAGGCGCCGACCCGTCCGGGCCGCCGGCCGGGGAGTGCCGGGCCACGACCTCGGGGCAGTGCACGACATCCCAGCCGGCTGCGGCCAGGTCGTACGCGAGGAGGGTCTCCTCCGCTCCGAAGAACAGCAGCGGGTGGTAGCCGCCCACATCCAGATACGCCTGCCTGCGGGCCACGGCGGCGCAGCCGAGGAAGCCGAGGACCTTACGGCTGTGCGGTACGGCCCCGTCACCCAGCGGCGAGGTGGCCAGCACGGAGTTGAGCGGGTCGGGGCGGCCGTCCGGGCCCACGGCGATGCCCGCGGCCAGCAGCCCCGTCCGGGGGTGCGCCGCGAGGAGGTCCACCGCCTTGGCCAAGGCGCCCGGCTCCCACCAGGAGTCGTCGTCGCTGAAGGCGATATAGGGGGTGTGCAGGGCGCGGACTCCGTCGTTCCGGGCCAGAGCACCGCGGTTGACGGGCAGCCGCAGCACCTGCACCGCCGGGAAGCGGTGCGCGACCATGTCGGCCGTTCCGTCCGTGGAGGCGTTGTCCACCACCAGGACGCGGGGCCGCTCCGGGAGGGCCAGCAGCCTGTCGAGCGTACGGGCAAGGGTGTCCCGTCGGTCGCGCGTGGCGATGACGACGCCGAGCCGGTCGTACAGGCCCTGCACCTGGGAGGGAGCTGGGTCCATGGCGCCTCGTCTTCTCAGCTCGGCGGCGAAGAGGTGCGGGGGCTGTGGTCAGCCCCGGAACATCTCCTTCTCGACCTGGTCGGGGCCTTCGATGCGGTCGCTCTTGAGGTGGGCGATCTTGTCGACGACCTTGTCGCTCGCGTTGTTCTTCTTGGCGAGCTCGGTGAGGGTCTTGCGGTCGGTCGGGTAGGAGGCTCCCTTGAGAGCCTGCTGGACCTCGATGGGGTTCATCTTGGCCATTGCGTCCTCCGTTCGCGTGCGCCGTATGATGCTGAGTACCCCTTTGTCCTTCTTGCTCACTTCATGGTGAAAGACCCCCATGCGCCCCGCAACACAAGCCCCGCGCCCCGAAGGGGCGCGGGGAACTGCGCGCCAAGCCACAATGCAAGCCGCGGCCCGCACTCATCGGACAGGGGCACCCCCTCAGCGGCGCCCTCACACAGTGGCAGGCTCCGCCTCGCGCACGGCCATCGCCGGAGCGGGCGCGGGCGCCGTACGCGGGGCAGGCATCACCAGGGCCTTCCGCAGAGCAGGCGCAGCCTCCGCGGGCTCCGTTGCCCCGCGACGCTGCGTGAGCAACATCGCGGTGCCGGTGACGGCGACGATGGCCAGGCCACCCGCGATCAGTCCGCCCCGGGCGCCGGCGAACTCCATCAGGGCGCCCAGCAGCGGCGGGCCGACGAGGCCCCAGCCCGTGCTGGCACTGCGCCATACGCCGAGCACCCGGCCGCGCAGATGGCTGGGCGGCTCGGTCTGCAGGACGGTGGTGCCGGCGGTGTCGGAGACCGACTCCACGACGGCCATGGGCGCCACCAGCAGGATGAGGACGACCAGCGACGGGGAGAGACCCGCGACGGCCTGGAGCAGCGCGCCTGCCGCGGCCAGCAGCGCCACGTGCCGCACGGACGGCTTGCGCAGGCAGCCCGCGACCACGGCGCCGACCATGCCGCCGACCGCGAGCACGGTGGAGACGGTGCTGAACGAGCCGGCACCGGCCGCCAGCGGGCCCGTCACCAGGACGGCCAGCGTCAGCTGGTAGTTACGGCCGAAGATCGCGGAGACCCCGGTGATCGTGGCGAGCGCCACCAGGCGGGGGTTGCGGACGAAGTAGGCCAGGCCCTCGCGGCTACCGCCACGGACAGGGCGCTGCTTGCCGTCGGCGACGGCCGGAGCGGGATGCTCCTGCGCCGTCTGCGGTTCACGCTCCTCCTTGGGCACCAGCTTCAGGAAGGGGATGACAGCGGCGACCGCGAGGAACGACAGCCCGTTGACCACGTAGGCGGACGACATGCCGAACCAGGCGACGGTGGCACCTGCGGCGGCCGTGCCCAGCAGCCGTCCGGCGCTGTGCACCACCGAGCCCAGGGCGATGGCCGAGGGCACGTCCTTGCGCTTGACCAGGTCGTTGCCGAGCAGCGAGCAGGCGGGGTTGTCCACCGTGGCGATGGTCCCGGTGACGGCGGCGAGCACCATCAGCAGCGGCACGGTGAGCATGCCGAAGGCGACGAACGCGGCGGTGCTGAAGGCGACCACGCCGAGCAGCGCCTGGCTGACCGAGGCCGTCATCTTGCGCGGCCAGGAGTCGACGAGGCTGCCGCCGACCAGGCTGAGCAGCAGGCCGGGGGCCGCCTGTACGGCAAGCGAGAGGCCGGTCGTGGCGGCGGAGCCGGTGAGTTGGAGCACCAGCAGGTTCTGCACCGTCAGCTGCATCCACGTGCCGACGTTGGAGACGAGATTGGCCGCCGACCACCAGCGCATGCTGGGGTAGCGCAGGGAACGCCAGGGGCTGCGGTCGGAGGGGGCGGAGGGCCCGGAGCCCGCGGAGCGGCGTCGAAAGCGCTCGGCCCAGCGGGTAGCAATCGAGTGAAAAGCCATAGGGAATTTCGCGCAGGAAGGCAGGGGGCAAGAAGGGAACGGGGCGGGAAACCGGAGAACCCGAAGAACGTGTGAGAACGGGAGCGGAAGCAGGACCGAGAACGGTCGCTCCCGATGCCTTCAGCCATATTCACAGACGGCTCTCGCCGAGTCGGTGCACAGCGCTGTGACCGGCGCCGGACGACACCCGTCGCACACATGCTGAGCTGGAACGAAACCCGTCCCGTTGCCTTGCTCACAGCCCGGGAAAGGGCGTAGAGCGCTGGCTGTGTGTCCGTGACTGACCGCGTAGCACCACCAACTCGACCACGCTGCGCAGCGCTACGGGCAGCAGCGTTCACCAGCTCTTCAGTTGCGGCTCCCGGTGGCTCACCTCAGGCTGGGGACAGCGGCGCCGAATTCCCTCGCCTCCTCCTTTCGCCTCCCCCTCCTCACCTGTAGGAGCGCTCATGGATGTGCCCACCGCTGCCATATCCCGCTTTCGGCACGCCGTCGTCACCGGCGGTGCGGGCTTCCTCGGCTCGCATTTGTGCACCGCGCTGCTGGAAAGCGGCTGCCAGGTCACCTGCGTGGACGACTTCTGCACCGGTCGCCGGGAAAATGTGGCGCATCTGACGGGGCGGCCGGGATTCACGCTGCTGGAGGCCGATATCTGCCATCCGTTCGAGGTGGATAACGCCTCTCCCCCTCCCGACCTGGTGTTGAATTTCGCTTCCCCGGCCTCTCCCGCCGACTATCTGCGTATGCCGCTGCACACGCTGGAGACGGGAAGCTCCGGCACCCGCAACGCGCTGGCGCTGGCCCGGCGGCACGGGGCGCGGTTTGTGCACGCGTCGACTTCGGAGGCGTACGGCGACCCGCAGGAGCACCCGCAGAGCGAGCGGTACTGGGGGCATGTGAACCCGGTCGGGCCGCGCAGCGTGTACGACGAGGCCAAGCGGTTCGGCGAGGCGCTCACGGCGGCGGAGGCCCGTACCCATGGCAGCAATGTGGGCATCGTCCGCCTCTTCAACACCTACGGGCCGCGGATGCGCGGCTACGACGGGCGGGCCGTCCCCACTTTCGTACGGCAGGCGCTGGCGGGCGAGGAGCTGACGGTGACAGGTGACGGGCGGCAGACCCGTTCCCTCGCATACGTCGACGACACGGTGCACGGCGTCCTCGCCATGGCCGGTTCCGAGCTGCTCGGCCCCGTCAACATCGGCAACCCGGACGAGATCACCATGCAGGAGCTGGCCGAGCTGGTCATCGAGTTGACCGGCTCGTCCTCGGGCCTGCGCTTCGTGGAGCGGCCCAGCGACGACCCGGCCGTGCGCTGCCCCGATATCACCCTGGCCCGCGGAAAGCTGCAGTGGGAGCCGCGCGTCGCCGCCCGCGACGGGCTGGAGCGGACGATCGGCTGGTTCCGCCGGCACCACACCAGCGGCTGACACCGGCCCGGTTCCCCGCCCCGGCCCTCCCGGCGAAAGGCAGACCATGCGCGTTCTCGGTATCAACGCCCTCTTCCACGACCCCGCAGCCGCGCTCGTCATCGACGGACATACGGTCGCGGCGGCGGAGGAGGAGCGGTTCTCCCGGCGCAAGCACGGCAAACGGCCGGTGCCGTTCGCCGCCTGGGAGCTTCCGTACAAGGCCGCCGCCTGGTGTCTGGCCGAGGCGGGGCTGCGGCCGCAGGACATCGACGCGGTCGCCTACTCCTTCGACCCGGACCTGGCCAAACCCGCCGTCGACATGGGCCTCGACGACCCGTGGGACCCGCTGCGGCTGACGTACGCGCGGGAAGCACCGTCCTTCCTGTCCGAGGCACTGCCGGGCCTGGACCCCGAGAAGGTGCGCTTCGTCCAGCACCACATGGCACACGCGGCCTCCGGTGCGTTCGCCGCGCCCGACGCGGAGCGCTCCTCGGTGCTGGTGGTGGACGGGCGCGGCGAGTCGACGTCCCATCTGGCGGCGCGGCGCCGTGGCACGGCCCTCGAACCGCTGCACAGCCAGCAGTTGCCGCACTCGCTCGGCCTCGTCTACGAGGAGCTGACCGAGCATCTGGGGTTCCTGCGCTCCAGCGACGAGTACAAGGTGATGGCGCTGGCCTCCTACGGGAGGCCGCGGATGGCCGCCGAACTGGCCAAGTACGTGCATTCCACCGGGGACGGCGGGTTCGTCGCCAAGGACGTGCCCTGGGAGAGCTTCGCCCCGGCCGCCCGGCAGGGCGGCGAGGGCTGGTCGCAGGAGCAGGCCGATCTGGCGGCCAGTGCGCAGCGCTGTCTGGAGGACACGCTGCTGGACATGGTCCGCTGGCTGCACGGCCGCACACACGACGAACTGCTCACCATGGCGGGCGGGGTGGCGCTCAACTGTGTGGCCAACTCACGGCTGGCTGCCGAGGGCCCCTTCTCCCGCGTATGGGTGCAGCCGGCGGCCGGGGACGCCGGTACGGCACTGGGCGGCGCGCTGGCGCTGGCCTCCCAGGGCGGGGATGCGACCGCACCGATGGGCGGGGCCGACCTGGGACGGCAGTGGGACGAGAGGCAGCTGCGGGAGTGGCTGACCACCGCGGGGGTGCCGTTCGAGCGGCCCGACGACGTGGCGGAGACGGTGGCGCAGGCGCTCGCCGAGGACGCCATCGTCGCCTGGTTCCAGGGGCGTTCCGAGTACGGTCCCCGTGCGCTGGGCCACCGCTCGCTGCTGGCGCACCCCGGGCGGGCCGCCAATCTGGAACGCCTCAACGATGTGAAGGGCCGCGAGCAGTTCCGCCCGGTGGCGCCGATGGTCCTGAAGGAGCGGGCGCCGGAGATCTTCGAAGGGCCGCTGCCGAGCCCGTACATGCTCTTCGTGCACGAGGTGCGGCCCGCCTGGCTGGACCGTATCCCCGCGGTGGTGCACACCGACGGCACGGCGCGCATCCAGACCGTCGACCGCGAGCAGGAGCCGCGTCTCGCCCGGATGCTGGCGGCGTTCGAACGGCTCACCGGGCTGCCGGTCGTCGTCAACACCAGCCTGAACACGGCGGGACGGCCGATGGTGGACGACCCGCGGGACGCGCTGGAGTGCTTCGGTTCGGCACCGGTGGACCTGCTGGCGATCGGCCCGTACGTGGTGCGGCGGGCGAGCTTCTTCCACCGCATGGAACCGCCCCAAGCGTTCGACGTCATACGAGGGGAGCCCACGTGAGCACCGGACATCCGGACTCCGCGCCCGAGTTCGCCGTCGTCGTCCCCACCCTGGGCAGGCCGTCGCTGGCCGGGACGCTGCAGGCGCTGGCCGATGCCGGGCCGCCGCGCCCGCGCCGGATCGTGCTCGTGGACGACCGCCCGGCCCGCGAGTGCGGCCCGCTGCCCGTCCAGGTGCCGGACGCACTGGCGTCACTGGTCGAGGTGGTGACGGGTGCGGCGGCCGGGCCCGCCGCCGCGCGGAACGTGGGCTGGCGGGCCGCCGAGGAGGAGTGGATCGCGTTCCTGGACGACGACGTGCTCCCGGGCGAGCACTGGACCCGGCGGCTCGCCGTCGATCTGGCCGCCGCCGACCGGACCACTGCCGGCAGCCAGGCCCGCATCACGGTCCCGCTGCCCGGACACCGGCCGCCCACCGACTGGGAGCGCAACACAGCCGGACTGGCCGGCGCGCGCTGGATCACCGCCGACATGGCCTACCGGCGTACGGCCCTGGAAGCCGTCGGCGGCTTCGACGAGCGCTTCCGGCGGGCCTTCCGGGAGGACGCCGATCTGGCGCTGCGGCTGCTCGACGCCGGATGGCGGCTGGAACAGGGCGAACGCCATACGGTGCACCCGGTGCGGCCGGCGGACCGCTGGGTCTCGGTGCGCACCCAACGCGGCAACGCCGACGACGTGCTGATGAACCGTATCCACGGCCCCGACTGGTGGCGGCGCGCCGGAGCAGCGCGCGGCCGGCTGCCGCGGCATGTGGCCGTCACCGCGGCGGCCGGTGCCGCACTCGGCACGCTGACCGCCGGGCGCCGCCGCGCGGCAGCCGTGCTGGGCGGGCTGTGGCTGCTGGGTACGGGCGAGTTCCTGTACGCCCGGCTGCGCCCCGGCCCGCGCACCCGCGACGAGAGCCTCACCATGCTGCTGAGCAGCCTGCTGATCCCGCCGTTCGCCACCTGGCACTGGGCGGGCGCCTGGCTGCGGACGCTGCCCGCGCGCAGCACCGGGGCCGGGGAGTCCGGCTCCGGCGGGCAACCGGGCCGCGGTGGCGAGGAGATGACCGTCGGTGCCCGGGAGGTGCGGGCATGAACAGTCAGGCATCCGTGGAGCCCGCCCCCCGGCCCGGGGCCGCGAGTGCGCGCCCGGCCGCCGTGGTGCTCCGTTCGGCGACCGCCACCTGGTACCAGGACGGGCCCGCGGAGCCACTGGTGCGGCTGCCCCACACGGATCCGGCCCCCTGCGCGGCGGTACCGGCGTGCGGGCGGCCCCGCGCCGTGCTCTTCGACCGGGACGGCACCCTGATCGAGGACGTACCGCACAACACCGACCCCGGGCGGGTACGGCCGCTCCCCTCCGCGCGGGAGGCACTGGCGACGCTGCGTGCCGCCGGAGTGCCCGCGGGCGTGGTGAGCAACCAGCCCGACATCGGGCGCGGCATCCTGCGGCTGGAGCAACTGGACGCGCTGCACGCCCGGATGGAGGCGCTGGTGGGACCGCTCGCGGTGACCGCCGTGTGCCCGCACCGCCCGCAGGAGGGCTGCGGCTGCCGCAAGCCGGCGCCCGGGCTGGTGCTGGCCGCATGCCGGGTGCTGGGGGTGCGCCCTCCCGAGACCGCCGTGGTCGGGGACATCGCCGCCGACCTGGGCGCCGCACACCGGGCCGGGGCCACCGGCGTGCTCGTGCCCAACACCGCCACCCGCACGGCCGAGACCCGCGCAGCACCCCGCACCGCGGCGCACCTGGCGGCTGCCGTCCGCGCCCTGGTCGGTGCCCCCACCCGCCCTGGAGGCCCGGCATGACCCGACCGCACACGCTCCTGGTACGGCTCGACAGCGTCGGCGACGTACTGCTGGCCGGGCCCGCCGTACGGATGGCGGCGGCCGGTTCACGGCGGGTGACGCTGCTGGCGGGGGCGCACGGCGCGGGCGCGGCACGGCTGTTGCCGGGGGTCGACGAGGTGCTCACCTTCGATGCGCCCTGGGTGGGACGGCCGCCCGCGGCGGTGGACCGCGGTGAGACGGCCGCGCTGATCGAGGCGCTCGCCCGGCGGCGTATCGACCGCGCACTGGTGCTCACGTCGTTCCATCAGAGCCCGCTGCCCATGGCGCTGCTGCTGAAGCTCGCCGGGGTGCCGTGGGTGGGTGCGGACAGCGAGGACTACCCCGGCAGCCTGCTGGAGCTGCGGCACCGTAGGGCGGCGGGGCGGCACGAGGCGGAGGCGGCCATGGAGCTGGCGGACGCTGCCGGGTTCGCGCTGCCGGAGGGCGACCACGGCGGCCTGGCGATCCACCCTCCGCCCGACACCGGCCCGTTGACCGGGACCGACCCGTACGTCGTCGTACACCCCGGCGCCTCGGCACCCGCCCGTGCGTGGAGCCGCGAGCGGGCGGCGCGCGCGGTGGCGGCGCTCGCCGGTGCCGGACACCGGGTGGTGGTCACCGGGGGGAGGTCGGAGAAGGAGCTGACGGCCGCCGTCGCCGGGGAGCACGCGCTGGACCTGGGCGGCCGGACCGGGCTGCACGAGCTGGCGGGGGTGCTGGCGGGCGCCCGCGCGGCGATCGTCGGCAACACCGGCCCCTCCCATCTGGCGGCTGCCGTGGGCACTCCGGTCGTCTGCCTGTTCTCCCCCGTGGTACCGGCCGACCGCTGGGCGCCGTTCGGGGTGCCGCACGTACTGCTCGGGGACCGGAACGCGCCGTGCGCCGGCACCCGCAAGGTGAGCTGCCCGGTGCCGGGGCACCCGTGCCTGGACGCGGTGGACGACGCGGAAGTGCTGGCGGCGCTCGACCGGCTGCCGTCCGCCTCCCCCTCGCCGACGGCACGGACGGCATCCGCTCCCGCACCGGACCGGACGGCTCTGGAGGCCCGCGCATGAGGATTCTGCTGTGGCATGTGCACGGCTCCTGGACGACGGCGTTCGTCCAGGGTCCGCACACCTATCTGGTGCCGGTGCTGCCCGACCGCGGCCCGGACGGACTGGGCCGGGCAAAGACCTTCGCCTGGCCGGAGTCGGTGCGGGAGGTGAGCCCGCAGCAGCTGGCCGGAACGGACGTGGACGTCGTCGTGCTGCAGCGCCCGCACGAGGAGGAGCTGGCGGCGCGCTGGCTGGGCGGTCGCCGTCCCGGCCGCGACATCCCGGCCGTCTACCTGGAGCACAACGCGCCCGACGGCGACGTGCCCGACACCCGCCACCCGTGCGCCGACCGCCGCGACCTGACGCTGGTCCACGTCACCCACTTCAACCGGCTCTTCTGGGACAACGGCGCCACCCGCACCACCGTCATCGAGCACGGCATCGTCGACCCGGGCCACCAGTGGACCGGGGAACTGGCCCGTGCTGCCGTCGTCGTCAACGACCCCGTACGGCGCGGCCGGTATGTGGGCACCGACCTGCTGCCCGCGCTGAGCGAGGCGGCGCCGCTGGACGTGTTCGGGATGCGTACCGAGTCGCTCGCCGCGCACCTGGGGCTGCCGCCGGAGCGCTGCCGGGCACAGGATCTGCCGCAGGAGCAGCTGCACTCCGCGCTGGCGCTGCGGCGCTGCTATCTGCACCCGGTGCGGTGGACCTCGCTGGGCCTGTCGCTGCTGGAGGCCATGCATCTGGGCATGCCGGTGGTCGCGCTGGCCACCACCGAGGCGGTCGAGGCCGTACCGGAGGGCGCCGGCACCCTCTCCACCCGCCCCGAGGTGCTGGCCGAGGCGGCACGCCGGTACGTCAACGAGCCGCAGGCCGCCGCCGAGGACGGGGCCCGCGCCCGGCGGGCCGCACTGAGCCGCTACGGGCTCAAACCGTTCCTGCACCGCTGGGAGCAGCTTCTGGAGGAGGTGACCCGCTGATGATGTCCCAAGAGCCGGCCCGGACCGCCCGGATGGCCCGGACCGCCCGGACTGCCCGGAAGAAGGAGCAGCTGCGCATCGCGCTCGTCTCGGAGCACGCCAGTCCGCTGGCGGCGCTGGGCGGCGCGGATGCGGGCGGCCAGAACGTCCATGTGGCGCGGCTGGCCGAGACGCTGGCGGCGCAGGGGCACCGGGTGACCGTCTACACCCGCCGCGACTCCCCCGACCTGCCCGAGCGGCTGCCGCTGCGGCACGGTGTGGACGTCCACCATGTGCCGGCGGGCCCGCCGCGCCCCGTACCGAAGGACGAACTGCTGCCCTACATGGGGATTTTCGGCACCTTCCTGTCGTCGCAGTGGGCTGCCGAGCGGCCCGACCTGGTGCACTCGCACTTCTGGATGTCCGGGCTGGCCACGCTGCAGGCGGCGCAGGGCGGCCCGGATGGTGGCCTGCCGTTCCTGCACACGTACCACGCGCTGGGCACCGTCAAGAGGCGGCACCAGGGCGACGCGGACACCAGCCCCGGCGAACGCATCCCCTGCGAGACGGCGATCGGCACCTGCTGCGACCGGATCATCGCCACCTGCCGGGACGAAGTGGCGGAGCTGGCCGCGATGCGGGTGGGTGCCGAGCACGTCTCCGTAGTCCCGTGCGGCGTCGACCCGGAGGTGTTCACCCCGACAGGCCCGCAGTGGCAACGCCCCGCGCACCGCCCGCTGCTGGCACACATCGGACGGCTGGTGCCGCGCAAGGGCGCCGCGCTGTCCATCGCCGCGCTCAGCCGCATACCCGAGGCCGAACTGGTCATCGCCGGCGGCCCGAAGGGCGCGGAGTTGACCCGCGACCCGGAGGCCCGGCGGCTGCGCGAGCTGGCCCGCGAACTGGGCGTCGCCGACCGGGTGCACCTGACGGGCGGGCTGAACCGGGACGAGGTACCGCGGCTGATGCGCGCGGCGGACGCCGTGCTGTGCCCCGCCGACTACGAGCCGTTCGGCATCGTCCCCCTGGAGGCGATGAGCTGCGGCACGCCCGTGGTGGCAACCGCTGTCGGCGGCCAGTGCGACACCGTCGCACACCGCGGCACCGGGCTGCTGGTGCCGCCCCGTGACCCGGAGGCGCTGGCGCAGGCCGTACGGACGCTGCTGGCGATGCCCGCGCGGGGCAGGGCGTACGGCGCCGCCGGGCGGCGGCGGGTGCTGTCCCGGTACAGCTGGGCGCGCGTGGTGGCGCAGACCGAGGACGTCTACCGGCGCGTTCTG
Source organism: Streptomyces sp. 8N114 (assembly GCF_052245835.1). Lineage (NCBI taxonomy): Bacteria > Bacillati > Actinomycetota > Actinomycetes > Kitasatosporales > Streptomycetaceae > Streptomyces > Streptomyces sp. 8N114. The sequence goes on from NZ_JBQQBT010000006.1 coordinate 52,368, forward strand.
GACGCCCGCGCGGCGCGGGCCGCCGCACAGCCGACTGCCGTGCCGGTGATACCGGCCGTCCCCTGAGGAGCCCCGAGATGCTTTCTGCCGATCCCGCACACGCACACTGCCAGGCACTCGAACAGGCCGTGGCCGCCTTCCGGGAACAGCGCACGGCCCAAGTGACCGCCTGGGGCGAGCGGCTGGCCGAGGCACTGCGCGCCGGCGGACGGCTGCTGGCCGCGGGCAACGGCGGCAGCGCGGCACAGGCCCAGCATCTGACCGCCGAACTCGTCGGCCGCTACCAGGGCGAACGCAGACCGTACTCCGCCATCGCGCTGCACGCCGACACCTCCACCGTCACCGCCATCGGCAACGACTACGGCTTCGCCGATCTGTACGCCCGCCAGGTGGCCGCACACGGACGCCCCGGGGACGTACTGCTGTTGCTGTCCACGTCGGGCCGCAGCGAGAACCTGCTGAACGCCGCGATGGCGGGCCGTGAGGCGGGGTTGCGGGTGTGGGCACTGACCGGGCCGGCGCCCAATCCGCTGGCCGCCGCGGCCGACGCGGCGCTGTGCGTGGTCGCCGACACGACGGCGACCGTACAGGAGGTGCATTTGGTGGCCGTGCATCTGCTGTGCGAGGCGTTCGACGCCGCGCAGCAGCCCGCCGAGAACCTGCTCTCAGCTGTGGAGGCCCCGTAACGCGTGCCCGGGAACGCGTTATGGGGCAGCAGGGGAACGCGCCCCGTAAGGGGCGCGGGGAACTGCGCGAGCAACCACAACGAACGGGCAGCCCGCGGACAACGGACAGGGGCACCGCCCAGGACGACAGAAGGAAGCACCAATGCCACGCAACCGCCCGCTCGTCGTCGTCGGCGACACGCTGCTGGACACCGACGTCGAGGGCCAGGCCGACCGGCTGGCCCCGGACGCGCCGGCGCCGGTACTGGACGTGTCCGAGGAGCACAACCGGCCCGGCGGGGCCGGGCTCGCCGCGACGCTCGCCGGGACCTTCCCGCCGGACGCGGCGGACCATCCTGAGATCGTCCTGGTCACCGCGCTGGGCCGGAGCAGGTCCGACCAGACGGTGCGGGATCTGCTGTCGCCGCGGGTGCGGCTGCTGGAGCTGCCGCTGCGCGGGAGCGTGCCCGTCAAGACGCGGCTGTGCGCGGACGGCCGGCCGCTGCTGCGGGTGGATCGCGGCGGCGGCACGGTCGGCGCTGTCACCGACGAGGTGCGTACGGCGCTCGCCGGGGCGCACACGGTGCTCGTCTCCGACTACGGGCGCGGGGTCGCGGCCCGGTTGCGGGCCGAACTCGCCGTGCTGGCCGGGCAGACCCAGGTGGTGTGGGACCCTCACCCGCGCGGTGAGCCGCCCGTCCCCGGTGCCCGCCTGGTGACGCCGAACGCGGCGGAGGCGATGGTGCTGTGCTCCGGTGAGTACCCGGACACCGACGGCGACGGGCTGCACGGGCACGGGTGGCGCGGCGCCTCCCTCGCCTCCGTGTGGCGCAGCGCAGCGGTCGCGGTGACGCTGGGCCGGCGCGGCGCGGTGCTGGCCCGGCCCGGGGACGAGGCGCCGCTGTACTTCCCCGCGCTCCAGGAGGCCGACGGCGACCCGTGCGGCGCCGGTGACTGCTTCGCGGCGACCGCCGCGCGGGCCCTGGCCGACGGGGGGCTGCCGGAGGAGGCCACCCATGAGGCGGTACGGCAGTCCGGCGCCTTCGTGGCCGCCGGCGGGGTACGCAACCCCGCGCTGTGGGGCGGAGTGCCCAGTCCGCCGCCGCCCGCGCCGCCGGTCTCCAAGACGGACGACGCGCGTGCCCTGGCCGCCGCCGTACGGGCCCGCGGTGGCACGGTCGTGGCCACCGGCGGCTGCTTCGACCTGCTGCACGCGGGACACGTCGGCATGTTGCAGAACGCGCGCCGCACCGGCGACTGTCTCATCGTCTGCCTCAACTCGGATGTGTCGGTGCGCAGGCTCAAGGGCGAGGGCCGGCCGATCACCCCCGAGGCCGACCGGATCTCGGTGCTGGCCGGGCTCGACTGCGTCGACGCGATCGCCGTCTTCGACGAGAACACTCCCGAACGCCTGCTGCGGGAGCTGCGTCCGCATGTGTGGGTCAAGGGCGGCGACTACGGGACGGAGCGGCTCCCCGAGGCCGCCACCCTGGAGGAATGGGGCGGACGCGTCCTGCTCCTCCCGTACCTGGACGGCCGCTCGACCACGGCCCTGGCCCGCCGTGCCGCCGGCCACCACGGCACGGTGCGGTCCTCCGGCATGGACGGTCCGAACGAACTGGACGGCCTGGGTGGTCTGGGTGGTCTGGGTGGTCTGGAGCAGTCCTCATGAGTCCCCGCCCGGCGGGTGACCCGCCGCCGGGCAGCGGTGCCCGGCGTGGCCGGGGCCAGCCCGGTGGGGCGTGGCCGGGGCGGCCCGGGGGTGAACCGGAGCGGCCGGGCCCGCTGATCCTGCGGGAGGGGGCGGGCAGCGACCGGGACCGGCCGCGCGCCCTGCTGCTTCGTGCCCTGGGGCTGGGGGACCTGCTGACCGCCGTCCCGGCCCTGCGCGCGCTGCGCCGCGCGCTCCCCCGGCACGAGTTGGTGCTGGCGGCCCCGTGGTGGCTGGCCGACGCGGTGCGCGCTGTCGATGCCGTCGATGTCCTGCTGCCCGCCGGGGCGCCCGACCGCGAGGTCCCGGTTCGGGTGCCGTGGCCGTGGTCCCCGCCCGACCTCGCCGTCGATCTGCACGGCAACGGCCCGGCGAGCCGCGCGGTCCTCGCCCGGCTCACCCCGCGGCGGCTGCTGGCGTACGCGGACGGGTCGGCGCCCCGCTGGCGGCCCGACGAGCACGAACGGGAGCGCTGGTGCCGCCTGTTGACCTGGTACGGCATCCCCGCCGACCCGGACGATCTGCTGCTGCGGCGGCCTGCCGCCGCGTCGCCGGCACCCGGAGCCGTGGTGCTCCATCCGGGCGCCGATGCCGGGGCGCGCTGCTGGCCGCCCGAGCGGTTCGCCGCTGTCGCACGGGAGTTGCGGGCGCGCGGCGAGGAGGTGGTGATCACGTCCGGGCCCGGCGAAGGCGAGCTCGCCGCCGGCATCGCAGAGCAGGCCGGGTTGCCGCCCGCGGCTGTGCTGGGCACGCCTGCGGGGCTGCCGTTCGGCACGCTGGCCCCGCTGGTGGCTCAGGCGCGCGTGGTGGTGGTCGGCGACACGGGAGTGGCCCACTTGGCCTCGGCCCTCGCAGCGCCGTCGGTCGCGCTGTTCGGGCCCGTTTCCCCTGCTCTGTGGGGGCCGCCCGCGCGTGCGCGGCATCGCAGACTGTGGCGGCCGTACCCCGGTGACGGGGTACGCGCCGGCGACCCGCACGGGGCGGAGCCGGATCCGCGGCTGCTGCGAATCACGCCGGAGGAGGTCGTGGAGGCGTGCGCGGCGCTGGGAGATCCACCCTCGCTTCAGGACGCGGATTGCGCCGCGCCCGCGCTCCCCCACGGGGCAGCGCCGTGACGTACCGGCGCGCGCTGCTCACCGGGTGGTTCAGCTTTGTGGAGGGGGAGGTCACGGCCGGGGACGTGCTGGCGTTGCGGCGCGCCGAGGAGGTGGTGCGGGAGGCGGGGGTGGCGTACGACGTGGCGTGGAGCCCCGGATTCCGGCCGGGGGAGCTGTCGTTGGAGACCGTACGGCCTGACGCGTACGACCTGCTGCTGTTCGTCTGCGGGCCGTGCAGCGGACCGCAGACGGCGGCGCTGCACGAGCGCTTCGCGCACTGCCGCCGCGTCGCCGTCGGCGTCTCCGTGGTCGACCCCGAGGACCCGGCCGTGCGGGGGTTCCACGAGGTGATCGCCCGGGACGGCGGCGCCGCCCTCCCCCAGTTGTCGCCGGGAGGTGCCCCCGGCCCGTCGCCCGACCTGTCGGCGGGCACCAGGCCACCGCACCTGCTGCCGCCCGTGGTGGCGACCGTCCTCACGACGGGGCAGCACGAGTACGCGGGCCGTCGGCGGCACGAGGAGTCGGCCCGTCACATCACCGACTGGCTGGGCGGACAGGACTGTGCACGGCTGGAGTTGGAGACGCGGCTGGACACCCGCGACTGGCGACTGTGCGGCACCCCGGAGCAACTGGACGCCGTGCTGGCCCGCGTCGATCTGGTGGTGACCAACCGGCTGCACGGCATGGTGCTGGCGCTGCGGTCGGGCGTACCCGCCGTCGCCGTCGATCCGGTGGCCGGGGGCGCCAAGGTCAGCGCGCAGGCGCGGGCGCTCGGCTGGCCCGCGCTGATCCCCGCCGAGCGGCTGGACGACGCGGCGCTGGCGCACTGGTGGGAGTGGGCACGCGGGGAGGGCCGGAGCCGCGCCGCCGCGTACACCGGCACGCCGCAGCCCGAGCCGCTCGCCGCTGCCCTGCGCGATTCCCTTGTGCGGAGCGAGGAGAGCGCCGATCACACCATTCGCCCCGTTTGACACTTCTTGCAGGGATGAGAACCTGTTCGGAGGAGGTGTGGCCGGCGTTACGAGGCCGCGCCCGCCATGCTCCCCCGAGCTCTTCGAGCAGGGATACCCCCAGGGGAGGCCGGGGCCGAAGGGAGTCGCATCATGACCGCCGAACTGCACGGCAAGAGGGTTGCCCTCCTCGCCACCGACGGCGTGGAACGCGTCGAACTGGAACAGCCGCGCGGCGCCTTGCACGGCGCCGGGGCGCATACCGAGGTGGTCTCGCTGCACACCGGGGAGATCAACGCCCGCCAGATGGACATCGACCCGGCAGGCACCTTCTCGGTGGACAGGACGGTCGCCGACGCGTCCGCCGACGACTACGACGCGCTGGTGCTGCCCGGCGGCGCGATGAACCCCGACCAGCTGCGGACGGACCCTGACGCGGTCGGCTTCGCCCGGGAGTTCATGCGTGCGGGCAAGCCTGTGGCGGCCATCTGCCACGGACCCTGGACCCTGGCGGAGGCGGACGTGATCCGCGGCCGCCGTCTCACCTCGTGGCCCAGCATCCGCACCGACCTGCGCAACGCGGGAGCCGAGGTGGTCGAGGAGGAGGTCGTCATCGACGGCAACCTCATCACCAGCCGCGGCCCCGACGACCTCCCGGCCTTCTGCGCCGCCCTTGTTGAACAGATCGCCAAAGAGAGGGCCCCCCAGCCAGCTTGACCCGCCTTCGCAGGGGGACGCGCCCCGTAAGGGGCGCGGGGAATTGCGCGCCCAGCCATGGGGGTACCTCCCTGCTCGAAGAGCTTGGGGGAGCACCCGCAGCCTGCAAGCGGCCAGGCAGGGGCAACCCCTCAGCCGGCGCACGGGAGAGGCGAAGCAAGTCCGCCGGGCAAGCCCTACGCGGGACTGAAGTCGGCCGGCGAAGCATGCCGCAGCCGAGTGCGCATGTACGCGGGGAAGCGCGGCGCCGGAACAGTGAGGACCGGGCACGAGGCCCGGGCAAGGACAAGGCGCCGCGTACGGCCGTAGCGGAAAAGACCGCGCCGCGGCACTCGCGTGCCGATGACCAGGCGATCGTCCCCACGATCCGCCGTCCTGCACAGCGCACGCCAGGGCCGGTCCCGGACCAGCCGCCGTTCGACGGCGACGACTCCAGGCGGATCGCCCCCGAACGCCTCCTCGAACGCGCGGTCCAGCCGCGCCCTGGCCTCCCGGCGCCAGTTCTCCGCCCACACCCGGTCGGGCCGCAGCATGTACCCCGCCTCGCCCTCCGGCGGTTCCCAGGCGAGCACCGCCAGCAGCGGGCGCCCGCTGGTCCGCGCTTCACGCGCCGCTGCCCGCAGCGCAGCCAGACTGGCGAGGGATCCACTTACACCGACGATCAGCCGCCCCTCATGGGCTGCGTCATCGTTCCCGCCCGGCGTCGCCCCTCTTCCTCCGGTGGCGCCACCACTGCCTCTCATCGCTCCCCCTTCCACAGGTTCCACTTCGGCGCGGTCCGCCCAATGACCGCTGTGAAAGGAAGTTTGGCGCCGATTGGACTGCTGTGACAGAGCCAATGCGCGGCAATTGGCCCGTGGATCATGGCCTTCTCAGGCCACCGGGGCATCGATCGGCGCGGCGGCCGTACTTGACCTATCCTCGCCGTCAGCTGCGCGTGCGGCGGGTGTCGGTGATGTCCTGGCGGAGCCGCCCGGCTTGACGTACGACCGCGCTTGCGTACCCGGCATGGGGAGATGCGCCCCGTCAGGGGCGCGGGAACTGCTCCCCCTGGGGGTGCCTCCCGGCCGGAGGCTGGGGGACTTCGGCCGGGAGGTGCCCCCACCAACCAAACGGCACCCGCAGCCCGCAAGCGACGGGCAGGGGCACCCCCTCAGCGGAATTCCGTCAGCGCGCGAGCGGCCAGCACCAGCGCAGCCTCCTCAGCGGGCGGAAAGCCCAGCCGGTTGAAGGTCATATGGACATGGTGCAGCAGCAGTTCGGCGCGGGGGACGGGGACGTGGGAGGCTGCGCAGTGGTCCAGGGACGCGGCCACCACTTCCGCGTGGGCTGCCAGCCTGCCGCGCACGCGGTCCTGCGGCCACGATGCAGCCCGTACCCCGGAAGCCAGGGTGCGCAGCCGGTCCCGCATTTCGTCCGCCGGAAGGGCCATCCGCAGCCGGGCCACCCAGCGGCGCCGGTGCGCCGTCCAGAACGCGTCACGCTCCCCGGGCGCCAGACAGGACGCCACCAGTATGCCGGTGAGATCCACGGCAGCCGCGGCCCGCTCGTAGGCGGCTGGGAGCGTCACCAGTCGGGTCTCGGCCAGCATCGCGCAGCAGTCGGTGAATACGTCCTCGGCCGACCGGATGCCCACCGCGCCGCCGTACTTGGCCAGTTCGGGCGCGTAGGGGGCAGGGCTCACCCCGGTGGGCTGGTGCCGGGGAGCCATGGTGGGCTCGGGGGGCAGCAGACCGCCGCCGGGCTCGTCCGGCTGCTCGGGCAGGGCCGACATCAGCGCGCGCAGCTCCGGGACGCAGGCGTGCAGCACGTCGGCCTGTTCGGGGGTGCAGCGGATGCGCAGCCGCAGATGGTGGCCGGTCGCGTCCCAGTAGCGCAGGAAGTGCCAGGCGGGCGCTTCCAGTTCGGCCGCCCATGCCGCCAGCCACGGCAGCGCTGCACCGACTCCCGCGTCCATGCGTGCTGGTCCGCCGGGATAGGCCCGTACGTACCACCAGTCCGTTGCCGCGTCAGGGGCCGCGTCGGGGACCGCGTCAGGGACCGCATCGGGGGCGGCGATCACCGGTTCTCCTTCCCGTGGGTACCGGTCTCGGTGTCGGCCCAGTGCAGCAGTACGGCGTGCTCGGCGGCGCGCCGTTCGCCGTCCGCGTCGCGCAGCGGGTGCTGGTCGTGTGCGGGCAGCGCCTCGACCAGCCGTACGTGGCCGGTCCCGGGGGTGATCCAGTGGGCCAGGACGTCCAGCGAGACGGCAGAGTCGAGCCGGATCCACAGGGGTTTCCGGTCGTGGTCCGGGCTCATCCCGCCCGCGGCGGCGGGCAGCAGATAGGCGAACAGTTCGCGCGGCATGCCGTGCGCACGGCGGAACGCGTCCGCCGCCGCGACGGCCTCGGCGTCGCTGCCGGACTCCGGGGAGGGAAGCGGGAGCCGGTCCACCGGAACGATCCACGAAGCCCGCCGGGTCACCACGCGGCCCTCGTCGCCCAGCGTCTGTCTGTCCAGTGCGAGCACCCGTCCGGGGTCGCGGGGCAGTTGGAAGGACATGCGGTAGTCCGCCAGCGGCGAGCCGTTGACCCATGGGTCGGACAACACGGCGAGGAACCGGGCGAACTTGGGGAACAGGTGCGTGGGCACCAGCCCGGTGTAGGCGGCGGCCAGCGGCAGCCCGTCCGGCGCCAGCAGCGTGAGGGTGTCCTGGTGCGGGTCGTGTACCAGGCGGGTCGCGCTCAGCGCGAGGGCGCCGGGCGCCTCCAGCTCCCCGGGGAGGGTGAGCGGGGGCAGCAGACCGGCGGACTGGGCCTGCGCGGTGCTGCACTCGGTCCACAGCACCAGCTCGTGGTGGTGCGCGGCATCCGGCCAGCAGCGGCGTACATGGGTGCGGAGCGCGTCCGCGAAACCGTCGCCCAGCAGCCCTTTGAAGCGGGTGAGCAGGCCGCCCGTACCGGGATTGAACTGGTTGACGACCATGCGGGGGCCGTCCGCTGCCTGCACATGCTGGAAGAGCACGGCAGCCGAGGGAGGCGCACTGCTCGGGCCGACCGGGAGCCAGGCCCGCTCCCCCGGGTCCTCTCGCGCGGCGAGGTCGAGCTGCACGGCCCGCTCCAGCTCCGGGTCGCGGTCGGCCTCGGCGCCGCAGCGCATGGCGAAACCGAGCACGTCGTCGCAGCTGCCGCCCCTCCCGTACACGGCGACGAACCGGCGCACCAACTCGTCGTACAGGTGCGAGCGGAACAGCCGGGGGCGGATACGGGCGCCGAGGCGGCGCAGGTCGGCTGCCGTCTCCTCGTCCTCCAGCACGGGTGGCAGCCGCAGTTCGGTGACGGCGTCCTCGTACCAGACCTCGGTGGGCTCGAACCGGTCCCAACCCGCGGCCCGCGCCCATTCCTGCCCCAGCTCCCGGACGCGCGCGACGGCACCGGCACGCTGCCGGGGGCCGTCCGGTCCTGCGCCGACGGGTGCCGCCAGCCGCTCCCGCTCGGTGGCCAGGTCGCGCAACTGCCGTACGGCTGAAGGGGCTTCGCCATCTTCGCCCCTCGCGCCCTCCGTCAGCGCCAGCAACACCGACACCGCGTCCTCGCCGCGCCGCCACGGAGCGACGGGGGCCAGGACACCGCTGTCGAGCAGGCGTAGGAAGCGGCGGAACGGGTCCGCGCCGCCCAGTGCGCGCAGCGCCGCCTCGTGGGACAGCGTGCCGTCGTCCTCGTCGCAGGCCGCGGCCAGTGTGCGGGCCCACCCGGCCGCCGGGCCCGCCTCCACCACATGGTCGATCCGCCACGTGACGCCGCCGGTGGCGACGTACTCGGGGTAGAGCATGAGCTCCCCTGTCACAGACGAGGGGCGGTAGCGCAGCAGCGGCGCCGTATGCGGCGAGCGGGCGAGGGCGTAGAGCGCGGTGAAGGCAACGGTGGCAGACACCTGTTGCACCGCGTGGCCGTCGTGCGAGCGACCGGGTACGCCGACCGTGGTCAGCCGGGCGAAGGGGCTGGTTTTGGCGGCGGCGCGGACGGTGTACGAGTACAGCGTCCGCATGGCGCGCTGCCGTTTGCGGGTCTTGTGGTGCTTGCCGGCGCTGCCGTAGCGCACCCAGTCGGGGGTGGCCAGGGCGAGGGAGTGCGCGAAGGCCGGGTCTTCCAGCGCCGCGGTCAGGGTGTCCTCCGCGGCGGCGCGATCCCGTGCGACCTCCTTGTCCAGCTCCGCGGCCACCGCCTGCGCGGCGGCGGTCAGCTCCTGCCAGCGGTGCAGCGCGGCGCGCGCTCCCTCGTCGGCATACTCCGCGATCCGTGCCCCGGTCCGCTCGTCCCAGCCCGGCGGCGCAGCACGGTGCGCGGCGCGGCGGGCCGCCAGGACGGCACGGCGCAGTTCGCGCGCGTCGTCCAGCAGCGGTACGAGGGCGAAGAGGACGTCCTCCACCCGGGGCCGCAGCTCCTCCAGCGCGCTGCTCAGCTCGGCGTGCCGGTCCAGGAGTTCGGCGGTGCGGGCGCCCGGCCGCGGGCAGCAGGCGGCGGGCAGCCCGGCGACGCGGGTCAGCTCGGGGATGCCCAGCTGGACGGGGGTGTGCGGCACCGTGGCTGTCACCGGCCCCACATCCCCTGGACGTTGCCGTACGAGAACGCCGTACCGACCACCGCCACGTACGCCAGCACCAGCACGTACAGCGTGCACAGTGCCCCGTAGGCCAGGTGCAGCCTGCGCGCGGCGGGTGTCATGGCGGCCAGGTGGGAGGGCAGCGGGCGGCGCAGGAGTGTGTGTTTGAGCAGCCCGAAGGCGCGGCCACGGGCGTCGACGGTGCCCATGCCGGCCTCCAGCGCGGCGTAACCGTCGCTGGGCAGCAGCGGGTTGAGGTTGGTGATGACGCTGAAGACCTGGAAGAGCAGCATCGTCGCGGCGACGGTCGCCACGGTGCCGTCCGCCATGGTGGCGACCAGCGCGGTGACCCCGGCGACCCAGCCGTCGTTGACGGGACCGGCCAGTGCGAGGACGACTCTGCTGCTGCGGGAGCGCAGCCGGTAGGCGTCCGTACGGTCGACGTACGCCAGCGGCATGAAGTAGAAGAGCAGCGCGAACCCGAAGCCCCGTACGGGCACCTTAAGGAACTGCGCGACCATCGCGTGCGCCGCCTCGTGAAGCACGATCTGGCAGAGGAAGAGGACGAGCGCGATCAGCGTCGTCCAGTGTGCGAGCTTCGGATCGGCGGAGGGCCCCGCCAGCACCGCCCACACGGCGAGGACGGTGCCCAGCACGCCGCCTGCGATGTGGCCGCCCGCCAGCGCGCCGCCGGGCACCTTGCGCAGCACGGCCGCGAGGGGTTCCAGCAGCCGGGGCAGCAGCGTGCGGCTGACGACGAAGCGCGGCATCATCTGGTTGCGCTTGCCGCGCCGCCCCGCGTTCTTGGCCCGCTGCGGGGTGGGCGAGCCGTCCAGCAGGCCGCTGTCGTAGAGGTTCTTCACGAAACGGTCCAGCTCGCTGCGGGCCGCCTCGGGGGTCTTGGTGCCGCGCGCCGCCATCAGGCCGGCGATGTCGTCGAGCGACTGGGATCCGTCGAGCCGCTGCACGAGGCCGACGGCCGAGCGGCTGAGCCGGTGGTAGATACCGGATGACGCGTCGTACAGCAGCGGGTGGTCGTCCATCCCGCGGATGACTTCGAGTCCCTCGCGGAGCTTCGGTCGGGTAAGGGTCTCCATGAACAACTCCCTGGTGGCGGTCCGGTGCGCGGGCCACGTCGTAGCCTGAGCGTGCTCGCGGGTCGCATCCGCGAGCACCCGGTTCCGGGGCGCTTCGCCCGCTCCGGAACCGGGGTCTCACCTCACGGCGCGGTCCGGTGTTCGTGTGTCACCAGGCCGCTGGGCGGAACAGTGCTCGTTCCGTCCGTCAGCCTCCGTTGGAGGAGAGGCAGCCGAACGTTCCCGCGCTTCCGACCGGGCAGCTGCCGCAGGCAGCTGTGCCGGCGCAGGCGTAGGTGGTGAAAGGGCTGTTCGACTCGGGCAGGGCCTCAACTTCGAGGTCCTCGGCCCACAGTTCGAGATCGATCGTGCTGTCCATATGTTGTCTCCTTTCCGAGAGACTCACTGTGGTACGGCGCTCTTACTGATCAGCCCATGCTGGAGCCGGTCGATGCGGTACCAGCCGTGCTGCCGGGGCAGGATGCGGAACCCGCACAACCGAAAGTGCCCCAAGTGCCCAGCGCGGTGCCCTCGCTCAGTTCCTCGACCGCCAGGTCGTCGTCGAACTCTTCGACGAACAGGTCGAGGTCGTCACTGTGCTGCATGTCTCATCTCCTTTCTCGCGTATCGACTGCCGGGTGCTCCCGACCGCGTCAGGAGTCGGCTCTCATCAGCCGATGCAGGACGCGCTGCCGACGGTGGCCGCCGACGAACCGGGGCAGGACGCTGTTGAGGCCGAGCCGGCGCAGGCAAAGCAGCCGCCGGGCGCATTGCCGTCCGGGAGTTCCTCGACGGCGAGGTCCTGGTCCTCGATGTAGAGGTCGAGCTCCAGGTTGTCCATGGACTCCATGGGTGTACCTCCTTCGGGGTGGTTACGAACCGGTGCGATCAGCCGTAGGTTGAGGCGCTGGAGGCGCTCGACGCGCTGGTCGCCGGGCAGGACGCCGTGCTGGCGCTGGTGGCGCTGGAGAGGCTCGCCAGGGCGTTGCCCTCGGGCAGCTCCTCCAGTGCCAGCTCGTCCTCGGCCACGGCGTACAGGTCGATGGAGTCTTCCACTGCGAATCACTTCCTTTCGTTGTTCGGTGCGGATGGGTGGTGCATCCGACGGCGCGTGCCGGGGGCTCGTGGCCGGCCCGGGGCGCGCCTCGGACGATCAGGGGGCGGCGGATTCGCCGCCGGGCGGGGCCGCCGGTGGGTAGCCGAGTGCGAGCGCGAACACCTGCTGGCGGCTGGTGCCGTCGGAGCGCAGCGGCGCCCGGACGGAGGCGGGGATGAACCCGGCGAACGCCGAACCGGTCAGTCCGTGCGAGACGCCGGCCAGCCACATGGTGTGGACTGCCGCGCCGGTCCGGGTCAGCAGTGTCCGGTAGCCGTGGCCGCCGTCGCGCGCCTCGGCCGTGCGCAGATCCACGGCGACGGAGACGATCGCCGGCGCGTCCCCGAACTCGGCCTGCAGGGTGAGGGCGCGGCGCCGCTCGGGCGGCGGCAGCTCCATCACCGGGCGGGCGGTGCGGGTGAGCCCGTCGAAGTGGTGCACGGCGGGGTCCAGACCGGCCACCCGGAAGGCCACGACGGTGATCTCCAGCGGTGTGTACGGCTGTTCGTCCGGCCACTCCTCGACGTCCGCCTCGACGCCCTCGCCGATGATGTCGGCGAGCAGCGGCGCAGGCAGCGGTTCGGGGGACCAGACGCGGTTGGCGCGACGCGCCTGGAGGGTGGCCGCCAGGTCGAGCCGGGGCGCTCCGGAGTCGGGTTCCCGGCCCACTTCGACAGCCGGACCCAGCGGTGCGGGCTCAGCCGCGCGCCGGGGTGCGGCCTCGGTACGCGGGCTCGCGGGCGCGGACGCGAAGGAGTCGACGAGTTGGAGGGCGAGGTCGTCAGGGGCGATCACAGCGGCCTCCCGAGGTCGGTGACGGCGGTGACGGGTTCGACGCGCGGGTCGACACCGAGCGCCCCGGTGACCGCCCGCTCGTCCCAGCGCCGCACCGGTGTGCGGGGCAGCCCGAGGGTGCGGCAGGCGCGGCGCAAGGTGGCCTGGGCGCAGCCCGCGTCGAGCAGCGTCACCCGCAGTGCGAAGGAGTGGTACTTCTTGGCGACCTTGCCGAGGTTGCCGGTCAGCACCAGCGTGGCCGGGCCCCGTCCCGGTATCCCGTCGAGCACGGCGGTGCCCGGCGCGAGGAGGGCCAGCCGGTGGCCGCCGGGTACGTAGCCGTAGATGCCCGGCTCCAGTCCGTCCGCGTCGCGTACGGCCACGTGGGCGAGGACCGAGCCGATGTTGCCGCCGCTGGGTGTCCATCGGCGCAGGAAGTCCGGGTCGCCGGCGCGAATGCCCGCGACGGTGGCCAGGACGAGCGAGAGGGTGTCCAGGTCGACGGCGGCGTCCCGGGCGGGTTCCTCATGGCCGTACGGCTGCCCGGCCAGGCGTGCGGTGTCCGGCGCCGGCAGATCGACCTGGGGGCAGACGGGCCAGGTCTTCTCCTGGCGCTGGAGGGCCAGGTTGGAGGGCTTGTAGTGCTGCTGGTGGCCCTTGAGGTCCAGGTACTCGTGCGGCGGGAAGCCGATGAACGCCTCATACCGCGCGGCCAGCGGCGCCGGTTCGGGGCCTTCGGCGCCCTCCGGAGCGGCCGACGAGGCCGAACAGGTGGGGCAGCCGGGGCGGGTGGCTCCGCTGTGCCGCCGCTGCCTGAGGTCGTCCAGGGCGACGGTGCGCCACTGGTTGGGGTAGGGCGAGGGTACGGAGCGGGAGAGGAAGCCGAACAGATCGTGCGCCGCGAGCGCTGCGGTGAGGGCTGCCGACTCCTCGTCGGTCTCCGTACTGTCCGCGGCCTCCGTCCGGGCCGCGTCCGTACCCGCGTCCTCCGCCAACAGGCAGTCCAGGCACGGCGTGTAGCGGGGATGGACGAACGGGCCCAAGCGGGCACGCCCGTCGAAGACGGCCACCCGCACCAGCGGAATGTTCCGCTCCCGGCAGTCGGCGGCGACCGCGGACAGCTCGCCGGGCGGCAGGTCGGCGGTGACGGCCAGCGTGGTGCCCGCGGGCGGTACGCCCTCCGTCCCCGCCAGGCGGATCACCTCCGCGGACGGCGCCAGCTCCTCCGCCAGCGCCGAGGCCGTGGGCCCGGTGCCGAAGACGGCGACCCGTGCCGTGGCCAGCCGCAGCGCGCCCTGCTCCCAGCAGCTGTTGGCGCCGGTGGAGTCGCCCATCCGGGAGAGATAGTCGGCGAGTTCGGCGGCGAGCGCGGCCCCGGCGTCGGCCTGCTCTCCCCCGGGCGGCGGGCTGTCCTCGATCACCCCGCACATCCACAGCAGCGAGAGGGCCTTGAAGACGGCCCGGGGCGCCATGCCCAACTCCTCGGCGAGTGCCTCGCAGTCCTTGCCACCGTCCAGCAACGGCAACAGCCGGGGCAGCAGCGCGGTGGCGGCCTTGCCGCGGAACACCTGGGGGCTGGGCAGCCCTTCGACGACCAGGCCCTCGCTGACCGGGCGGACCGCCACGCCACGGCGGAGCCGGGGCAGTGCCGGTACGGACAGCTGCGGGTCGCGCAGGGCAGCCGCTCCGGTCTGTTCGGCGGTGAGTACGTCCCCGTTCGGCATGGTGCTCAGCTCCCCACCGGTGCGGCGGTGGTCAGCCGCTCGAAGGTCCGCCACGAGGTGTCCTCGCCACCACCGCGCGCCGGGCGGCAGCGCGGGCACTGGTCGACGGCGACGACGTGGTTGCGGGCCGTCCTGCCGTCGGCGAGGTTGAAGGAGCGCACCCGGGCGGCACCTGCGGCCTCGCCCTCCTGCTCGTCGAAGAGGTCGTGCACGGCGGCGCGAGCCAGCGCGACGGCCATTCCGATGTGGTGCGGCGCATAGCCGGTGACCCGTACGTCGTCCGATGTGTCCGCGGCTTTGGCCTCCCGGCCGTGCTGCCCGCGCGCCTCGCGGGGGACGGGTGCGCGGTCGTGCTGGGCGCGGCGCCGGGTGAAGCAGCGGTGGCAGGCGCCGGCGCCGGGCCGCACGGCAGGTCCGCAGCGCAGCTCGGTGGGCTCCAGCTCGATCGGGAACCAGGGCACGCGCCAGGCGTACGCGGAGGACTCGACCGCCTCGGCCATCGTCGGCCTGGGGTGGTCGGTGACCAGCACCAGCAGATCGCTGACTGGCCAGAAGCTGGGGTGGCTGCCCCCGTCGACGCCCATGACGACGGCGCCGGTGTACGTTTTGGCCAGCCGCTCGGTGACGGCGTGCCCGAAGGAGCCCGCCGCGAGAAACAACGGTCTGCGGGGACCGGTCGTTCCGGTGTGCATCGCTTCTCCTGCCCAGGTGGTGTGGTGGATGTACACGGGTGCCGCGCTGTGCGTGGGTGGCGCCGGTGCGCCATGGGCGGTAGGTCAGGCGAACGGCTGCGGGAGCTGGGTGATCTCGTCCTCGTCCAGCACCGGATGGCCCATCGCGCGCGGTGCCTCGTACAGCCGCGGGTGGCCGAGGTAGCGGGCCCGGTGCACGAAGGAGAGGGGCATCAGCTGGGGCACCAGCACCCGGACGACGGTGGCGCCGACCTGGCGGGCCTCGTCGGTGGTCAGGTCCACGGCGACGACTTCGCAGCCCCGCGCGTGCAGCCGCTCCAGCAGCCAGCCCAGAACGGTGCGCGGGTCGGTGGCGGAGGGGCGGGGCAGCGCGGCCAGCGGCCGTTCCTCCCGCTCGCCGTCCAGGAGGAACGAGAAGCGGTCGCGGGCCGCGAGGGGCCCGGCCTGAGCCGCACCTCCGACGACGTCGACCAGCTTCTCGCCGCTCTCCTCCGACGTGCTCGCCTTCTTCGCCGAGTTGGTGATGTGGTGCCGTAGCGCGATGCGCAGCGACGCGGCCTCACGGTAGAGCTTGGCGACGGCGTCGCCGGGGTCCGGATCGCAGGTCGCAGCGACGATCTGCGCGAGTTCGGGGTCGGAGTCCGCGAGCTGGACGCCGTAGATCACCGGGATGCCGAGGTCGGTGGTGGCGTCGTAGAGCTGGGTGCGGAGGTGCGGGTTGGCGGCGCGCTCGACGAACTGACGTTGCTTCTCCGTGAGTAGCTCCGTATCCACCGTGAGCCGGGGCAGTCGTAGCCGCTGCAGCCAGGTCAGCGCTATCGAGTCGCGCTCGACCACCTCCAGCAGCCCGTTGACGACGGCCGCCGTCACATCGGTATGGACGGCGCAGCCGGTGGAGACGGGATGGCTGACGCGCTCGCCCAGGGCCTCGGGCGGGTTCTTCAGCCACACGTGCACCGCGGGCACCCACACCGGCCGCTGCCGGGTGAACGACCAGCCGCGCACCCAGCGCATGGGCGCGTCCGGGTCGGGGCCGACCAGCCCGTGTCCGCCCCCCGCGAGTTCGGCGGCCGACAGCTTGGGCCAGGCGTCCAGCGGCACGGCCTCGTCGCCGAGTTCGCCGGCCGTCGCCCAGCGGTAGCGGCCCGCGTCCCGGGCGCAGGAGGAGTAGCGCTCCAGCGACTCGGCGACCGCCAGCAACGCGGCGTGCTCGGACGACAGATCGCCGCCGGCCCCGTCGAAGTTGCCGTGCTCGGCACCCATGTTCCAGTCCTCGTGCCCGGTCAGCACGTGTACGGGGTCGCCGAGGGAGGCGGTGAAGATGGGGAAGTCCGGGTCGCCGGGGCTGCCGGAAAGGCGTACGGCGCCGCTGACGAGGCCGTAGGGCGAGACGAGATCGCCCATCCGGCGCAGCGAGGCGGGCGGCGTCGCGGTGGCGGCGTCCGCGGCGGCCTCAGCACTGTGCGGCGTGGTGGTCACGGTCATCAGTTCCTCTTCTCCGTGTCCCAGCGGAAGGCGCGGATGGCCGCGACGGTCAACAGGGCGGCGGTGCCTGCGATCAGCAGCCAGTCGAGCCACTGGGCATGCCGGGTGACACCGCCGGTGACGTCGTGCCGCAGTGCGTCGCCCAGCAACGCGACGGGGTTCCAGGACAGAACATCCGCGAGCCCGTCGGGCATCAGATCCAGCGGGAAGAGCACGCCGGAGGCCATCAGCAGCAGGGGGGTGAGCAGTCCGGAGATCGCGTTGGTCAGCTCCGGCGAGCGCAGTGTGCCGCCGAGCAGGAAGCCCACGGCCAGCAACAGCCACATGCCGAGTGCTGTCGTCAGCAGCATGGTCAGCCCGGACAGTGGCGTCAGCAGGCCCAGCACCGTGGCGACGGCCCCCGCGACGGCGAGCAGCCCCAGGCCGAGCGCGCCGCGCGCCGGCAGCAGCGAGGTGAGGATGGCCTGTGGCCGGGCCGGTGTGGTGCGCAGCAGCCGCAGCGTGCCGTTGGCGCGCAGCGACACCAGCGTGCCCGCGGTGGCGCTCAGGGCGAGCGACATCAGTGCGAAGACCAGGACGCCGGGCAGCACGAACGGCATCGGTTCGAACGGCGGGCTGCCGTCGGTGCCCACGGCGTCGACGTTCCGCCCGTCCCAGCCGGTCTGCGGCAACGCGTCGCGCAACGCGGAGACGACCGAGGGGCTTTCGGGGTCGGTGACCACCTTCAGGCTGTCGCCGTCGGCGGACGGTGCCACCACCGCGTCGGTGCCTTCGGGTGCGCCACGCGGCGAGCCGACGGCGGTGACCTTGGAGCCGTCGCCGAGCGCGTCCTGCAGCTGGGCCGCCTGGGTGCCACTGCCCACCACCGCGACCTTGTACGGGCCGCCGGCCCAGGTGAGCTGCATGATGGTGACGAAGAGCCCGGCGAGCAGGACCGGGAAGACGACGCTGAAGAACAGCGCCATCGGATCGCGGACCAGCTCCTTTGTCATGCCCTTGGCCAGCGCCTTGAACTGGCCTTGCGGAACTGCCTCTTCGGGACGCTCGGGGTTGTCGGGGACGGGGGTGCGTGCCGCGGAGCCGGTGTGGGGCGGGCTCGTGTCGATCGTGCTCACTCCTTGCTCCCCTCGTCGGGGTCGGTGGCCCCGGTGCCGGTCGCGGCCAGGAACGCGTCCTCCAGCGTCGGGCGGTGGATGCGTACGTCCACTCCGGGCGCGCGTTCCTCGAACCAGGCGACGGCCCGCTCGGGCCGCTCGGCGGCCACGGTGAACCGCGAGGTGCTCCCGGGGTCCGCCTGCACCGCGTCCGTGCCGAACTCCTCGCGCGCTGCACCGATCAGGTCCTCCTGGGCCGACCGGACGGTGACGGTGCTGCCGTGGGTGAGGCTCCGCACGATCTGCGCCGGGGTTCCGCAGGTGCGCAGCCGGCCCTCGTGGAGGACGGCCAGCCGGTCGCACATCTCCTCCGCCTCCTCCATGGCGTGGGTGCTCAGCAGGAAGGTGGTGCCGCCGGCGCGGGCCCGGTTGATGACGGCCCAGGCGTCGCGGCGGGCGTGCGGGTCGAGCCCCGTGGTGGGTTCGTCGAGGACGACGAGCGGCGTGTTGCCGACCAACGCGGTGGCGAGCAGCAGCCGTTGCTGCTGGCCGCCGGAGAGCTTGGCGGCTCTGGTGCGGGCCTTGTCGGCGAGGCCCAGTTCCTCGATGAGCTCCGGCACCGGGCGTGGGTCGGGGTAGAGCGAGGCCCACATGTGCAGCGTCTCGTCCACCTGCAGACGCGGGAAGAGGCTGGTCTTCTGCGGCTGGAGGGAGAGCGCGCTGCCCAGCCATCCGCTCCGCCGGCCCGGCTCCACCGGCCTGCCGAGGACCGAGATCCGGCCGCCGGCGGGCCGCAGCAGTCCGGTGACGGCCGCGATGGTGCTCGTCTTGCCCGCGCCGTTGCGGCCGAGCAAGCCGAATATCTCGCCTCGTCCTACGGTGAACTCCACATTGTTCACCGCCGTGAAATCCCCGTAGCGGACGGTGAGTTCGCTGACCGCGAGAGCGAGTGACGCGTCGTATTCGGCGACTTCGCCATCCGGGCGTTCGCTGCGTTCTTGAAGGCTAAACATTTGGCGCTGCATCCCCACGTCCCGCGCAAATAGTTGACACGTTCTGCGCTGTGCGTCATGCCGACTGGTCGGAGGTGATCACGAGCAATGCTGACCGCTCGGCGGAACGCTGGGCAAGGGGCGTTCGGAGAGACCGAATACGGGAACTGCGTCCCCTGGCCCGAGAGTTGGGTAAAGATCCAACCTGCTACTCGCCAGTCTCCTTGTGTCGCTTGAGACTTGAGGGAATAGTGACGAGCCGACCAGGCGGATTACCGCGCGGGGACCGACCTCCCACGTCCGGGCACCGCAATAAGTGCTCTATGTCCGTTACACACCGAGTTTGCAAGATTTGCCATACGGGGAGACTCAGTGAATGATCGGATGCTTCGCGCCTTCGTGACGTGTGCGCGAACAGGAAGCGTGACCAGGACCGCCACCGAATTGGGCTACTCGGCTGCCAGCATCAGCGACCAGATCCGCCAACTCGAAGTGCACACACGGCAGCCGCTGTTCCGGCGCACACCGGGGGGCATGAGTCTGACGGAAGCGGGTAAACGCATGGTCCCAGTGGCGCACGACATTCTCTCGCGGATGGATCTGCTCTGCCACTGCGAAGCAATGCCCGAGTATGGCCGACGCCGCCGCGGCAACCAGGCCGCTCCACGGCAAGAGCTGTACGCCGTACGACCCACCGCGTAATACCCTCCGCATTAAACCGGAATATTCGCGAGCGAAAACACGAAAGACGCCAACAGGTAACGGAAAGGCAACACGAAGGCGGGGAGCGATGGGCGAAGCATCGCTCCCCGCACTTCTGTTCGCACCCCCGCCGGACGGCGGCGGGCGGCTAATCGAGGGGTTCCGCCGACGGGCTCACCTCCAGGCCGCGGGCAATCGCCTGCAAGCCTGCGCAGTGTTCCTCGAAGACCTTTCTGCCCTCCCCGGTGGCCTTGAGCCAGGTGCGGGGCCGCTTGCCGAAGTACCCCTTCTCGACCTCGACCAGCCCCGCCTCCTCCAGCGCGGCGGACTGCTTGGAGAGCGCCGAGTCGCTGACCTCGACCACGTCCCGTACGAACCGGAACTCCAGCCGCTCGGCCGAGGCCAGAGCCGCCATGACCGAGAACCGAACCGGGGACTGGAGCAGCGGCTCCAGCCGGTGCCGCGGGTGCCGGGCGCTGCTCACCGCGCGCCCGCTCTGCGCACCAGCAGCGCCGCACCCAGGGTCCACACCACGAGTACGGCCAGCGAGGCCGACCACCACCACAGCGGGGCGCCCCCGCTCCAGACCGAGCCGACGACGACCGCGGCCACGTACAGCCCGGTCCAGCCGGCGGTGAAGACGAGGTGGAAGCGGCCGAATTCGCGGGTGACGACAGGGCGGGTTCCCGCATACGCCATGGCCAGCGCGCCGATCAAAGCGCCGGCCGCGTTGAGCGTCATGCCCACAGCGGGCTCGGTGCGGGCCGCCGCGGCGCCGCAGAGCAGCAGCACGGTGTAGCCGAGAAAGCCGAGCAGATACCGCGCGTACCAGTCGGCGTGCGCTCTCCGTCCGCTCCGCTGCACCGCCTCCCGCCGCTCCAACGCGGCCCGTGCCTCCGCAGCTTCCATGACATGCCTCCACGTGCAGTCGGCCACTCAAGTTCTTTCAGATTAGACATCTACTTTCCAAGTTGGCAAGTCCCCTGGGCGGCGCGGCGGAAAGACGACCGAGGGGCCGGCCATGGCCGCTCCCCAAAGCGCCCTCATGACCGACCCCTGCGTCGCCCCCGTTGCCTCGGTGCCGCGGCCTGCCGATGAACGGCACCCCCCTGCCGGTGCACGGCACCGAGGCTCCCCCCGAATTCCCCCCGATTCCCCCGTTGTTCCCCCTCAGCAAGCATTCTGGGCCCCGCACGATCCACGGCGCATTGCCGCAACTCGGCAGTGTTCTCTATGGTCTGCGTGCCGGGCGGCGTCAAGGAACCGTCAGCGGAGCATCAGGAGAGCGGAGATACGGGTGAATGGCGCTGCAGGCATACCGGAGGGATATCTGGACGGATATGTCGCTCTGCTGACCGAGGTCT
Organism: Streptomyces sp. 8N114; assembly: GCF_052245835.1. NCBI lineage: Bacteria > Bacillati > Actinomycetota > Actinomycetes > Kitasatosporales > Streptomycetaceae > Streptomyces > Streptomyces sp. 8N114. Next base: position 73,088 of record NZ_JBQQBT010000006.1, read on the forward strand.
GTGCGACCGGCCGACGCCTGAAGCGGGACGAGCTGGAGCGCAGGCGGGAGTTGGGGGAGCGTGCAGCCGACGCCGGGTACGGACTGCGCGATCTGGTCAGCGCCCACCTGACGGCGGCCCGTACCGCCTGGCCCTCCCTGCCGGGCGACCCCGACAGCCTGCTGGCGGTGACGCACCAGGTGATCGACGCGGTGGCCGAGGGGTACGAGCGTGCCCAGCGGCAGGCGGTGCGCCAGGAGGAGGCCACCCGGCGGGAGTTCATCGACGACCTGCTGCACGGGCGCAGCGACTTGGGCCGACTGGCGGAGCGCGCCGAGCGGTTCGGGCTGCGGCTCTCGCACTCCCACGCGGTGGCCGTCGCGCGCGGCCCGGCCGCGTACGACGAGGGCCATCAGGTCGCCCGGCAGATCGAACGGGCACTGATCGCCCGCTTCCGCGACCGCGGCATCCTGCTGACCACCAAGGACGGCCGGGTGCTCTGCGTCGCGCCGGGTGACCAGCCGGAGGTGCTCACCCACTTCGCGAAGCAGTGCTACGCGGCGATGGACGGCGGTCAGGTGGCGATCGGACGCGTCCAGCCGGGGCCGGGCGGTGTGGTGCAGTCGTACGAGGAAGCCGTGAGCGTCCTCGACCTCGGCGAGCGGCTTGAGCTGAGCGAACCGGTGCTCCATGCCGCGGATCTCCTCGTCTATCCCGTACTGACCCGCGACCGGCAGGCCATGGCCGACCTCGTACAGGCGACGCTGGGCCCGCTCACCGCGGCGCGCGGCGGGGCCGAGCCGCTGCTGGAGACGCTCACCGCCTACTTCGACTCGGGCTGCGTGGCGGCGGAGGCGGCCCGCCGGCTCTCGCTCAGCGTGCGCGCCTTCACCTACCGGCTGGAGCGCATCCAACAGCTGACCGGGGCCGGCCCCACCGACCCCGCCCACCGCTACAAGCTCCAGACCGCGGTGATCGGCGCCCGCCTGCTCGGCTGGCCCGGCACACCGCTGGGCACGGGATGACGGCCGGTAACGTTCCCTCCATGAGCACACAGACCTCCCCCGGGGCCGCCCCCGACGAGCCCGCGTTCTGGGAGGAGCGCCGCACCTGCTTCCTCACCACCCCGCGGCCGGACGGCACCCCGCACCTGGTCCCGGTCGGGGTGACCTACGACCCTCGGACGCGGATCGCACGGGTGATCAGCAGCCGCTCCAGCAAGAAGGTGCGCAACGTGCTGGCCGCCGGGCCCGCCGGGGTGCGCGTCGCGGTGAGCCAGGCGGAGGGGCGGCGCTGGTGCACGCTGGAGGGCATCGCCGTGGTCCGGGACGACGCGGAGTCGGTGGCGGACGCCGAGGAGCGGTACGCCCGGCGCTACAAGCCGCCCCGGCCCAACCCGGAACGGGTCGTCATCGAGATCGCCGTCACCCGCGCGATGGGCACCGCGAAGCCCCCGGGCTGGTGACCGTCCCCCAGACTCCCTCCGGCAGGACCCCCATCGGCAGTGCCGTTCACCCCCAGAGCGCCCGGGCCACCGTGACCCCCGCGTATGCGGCGCCGAGTCCGGCCGCCAGGCTCGCGGCCACATTGAGGAGCGCGTACCGGGCCGCGCCCTGCTCGGCGAGCCGCAGTGTCTCGTACGAGAACGTCGAGTAGGTGCTCAGGGCCCCGCACAGCCCGGTGCCCAGGAGCAGTTGGACGTTCGAGGAAGCAGCCCCCGCGAGCGCGGCGCCGGTGATCAGGCCGAACAGCAGACAGCCGGAGACGTTCACCAGGAACGTGCCCCAGGGGAAGAGCGCATCGTGCCGGGCCTGGACGGCCCGGTCGGTCAGATAGCGCAGCGGCGCGCCGACGGCGGCCCCGGCGATCACGAGCAGCCAGTTCACGCGCCCGCGCCCCCGGCACTCCCGCCACCGGCCGCCTCACCACGGCCCTGCGGGGCGTCGCGGGCCGGGAAGCGGACGACCTCCACCTCGTCCAGCAGCACCAGGCCCTCGCGGGTCAGCTCCTCCAGCTCCGGGAGGAAGGCCCGGATGCGGGCGGCCTCGTCCACGATGACGACCGCGACCGGCAGCTCCTCGCTCAGCGACAGCAGCCGGGTGGTGTGCACCATCGAGGAGGCGCCGAAGCCCTCGATGCCCCGGAAGACGCTGGCGCCCGCGAGCCCGGCGACGTGTGCCCGGTGCACGATCTCGGCGTAGGCGGGGCGGTGGTGGAACTGCTCGTTCTCGCCGAGCAGCACCGTCAGCCGCAGCGCGTTGCCGTGCGGCCGCGCAAGCTCCTGTCCGGTGTCCGTCATCGCCGCCTCCCTTCGATCAGGCGGCGGGTGACCGCCGCCGTGAGCCAGACCGCCGCCATCGCGCCGAGCAGCGTCAGCCCGAGGTAGCCCAGCGCGGTGCCGGGCTCGTGCGCTTCCAGCAGCTGCTGGATGTCCACCGCGTACGTCGAGAAGGTGGTGAAGCCGCCCAGCACGCCGGTCCCGAAGAACGGCCGTACCAGTCGGTGAGCTGCCCAGACGTCGGTGATCAGCACCATGAACACCCCGATGACGGCGCACCCGGCCACATTCACCAGCAGGGTGGTCCAGGGGAAGGCTCCGTGCGGGGTGGGCCACAGCAGCGCGGCACCGTAGCGGGCGCAGGCCCCGAGCGCACCGCCGAGGGCCACAGCCGCGACGACCGGGCCCTGACCGCGCAGCACCGGCGCCGGACGCGGGTGCCGCGGCGGTTCCCGCCGTGGCCGCCCGGGGCGCCCCGATATCTTCTCCACACCTGTCTCCTACTCGCCGGGCGCCCACAGGCACGCGCCATCGCAAGCAGGGACCGTTGGCGGCACCGTTGCCGCGGTTCGTGTACGGCGAGCCCCACCGCCGCGCGGGAACCAGCCGGTCGCCGCGCCCCCAGATTAACGCCGGTCCCAGGGCCCTGCACCCCCGGCGGCGGGCGTGAGCCGGGCGCCGGGGCCTGCCCCCGCGCGGCGGCGGAAACGGAGGGTTGGGCCGATCTTCATGTTCGACCCTCTTGCGCGTGTTCGAAAATCTGGCAGGCTCCCCCCGTCCCATGCCAACACGGGGCATGCTCGGGGGAGTTGACACCGGGGGTGTCCCGTGCCATCGAGAGGACCCCCCATGCGTGCTTCTCACGCTCCTCTGGCCGCCGCTCTCGGCACCGCAGCGCTGCTGGTGCTGTCCGCCCAGGCACCGGCCACGGCAATGCCCCTCCCCTCCGACTCCGCCGTCACCGCGAACGACGCACCCGCCGACTACTACAAGGACGCCGAGGGCAAGACGGGCCCCGAACTGAAATCGGCACTGCACGGCATCATCAAGGAATCCGACGCGCTCTCCTACGACCAGGTGTGGGACGCGCTCAAGGCCACCGACAAGGACCCCGACAACCCCTCCAACGTCATCCTCCTCTACACCGGCCGCTCGCAGAGCGCGGACGACAACGGCGGCGGTGCCGACCAGTGGAACCGGGAGCACGTGTGGGCGAAGTCGCACGGTGACTTCGGTACCTCCACAGGCCCCGGCACCGACATCCACCACCTGCGCCCCACCGATGCCTCCGTCAACAGCACCCGCGGCAGCAAGGACTTCGACGCGGGCGGCGAGGAGGTCGGGGAGGCACCGGGCAACTACACCGACGGCGACTCCTTCGAGCCGCGCGACGAGGTCAAGGGCGATGTGGCCCGCATGATCCTGTACATGGCCGTGCGCTACGAGGGCGACGACGACTTCCCCGATCTGGAGCCCAACGACAAGGTGGACAACGGCTCGGCGCCCGCCCATGGCCGGCTCTCCGTACTGAAGAAGTGGAACGAGCAGGACCCGCCGAGCGCCTTCGAGAAGAACCGGAACGACGTCATATACGACCAGTTCCAGCACAACCGCAACCCGTTCGTCGACCACCCGGAGTGGGTCGACGCGATCTGGTCCTGACCGGATCCGGGGGCGGGGCCGGCCGACCGGTCGGCCCCGCCCCCGGCCAACCCGTTGCAAAACGCCCATATCTGTGACGCTTGTCTCCAACGGCTATGTCACACCCGGCCGAGCCGATCTTTTTGCAACCGCATCACCAGCACAGACGCCGCTGTTGGGTGTCAAGCGCCATTAACGATCTTTGCTGCTCTTAATTGGAGCATTCGGACAGCTGTGCTTACGGTCGCTCCCGCTCGACAGGTTCGCCTCGAACTCGTAGGCGGACAGCCGCGACCGAAGGAAAGAAGAGCATGCTGTTCTCCGGCAAGGGCCGTCACCGTCGTCCCAGCAAGGCCACCCGCATTGCCACCCTGACAGGTGTCGCGGGCGCGGCAGTCGCCATCCCGCTGGTCTCCGCCACGGGCGCGCAGGCCGCCTCGGTGGACACCTGGGAGAAGGTCGCCCAGTGCGAGTCCTCGGGCAACTGGCAGGCCAACACCGGTAACGGCTACTACGGCGGGCTGCAGTTCAACAACTCCAGCTGGGCCGCGGCGGGCGGCACCAAGTACGCGTCGCGCGCCGACCTGGCCACCAAGGACCAGCAGATCGCCACCGCCGAGCAGCTGCTGAAGATGCAGGGCCCGGGCGCCTGGGCCTGCGCCGGTGCGGGCGGTCTGACCTCCGGCGGCCCCGCGGCCGATGTGAACCCCGACGGCGGCGGCAACAAGGCCCAGCCGCAACAGAAGTCGGCGCCCAAGCAGGCGGCTCCGCAGAAGCCGGCCCAGCCCAAGCCCGCCCAGCCGCAGCAGCAGGCCCCCAAGAAGGGCCACGGCAACTACACCGTCAAGCCGGGCGACACCCTCGGCAAGATCGCCGAGGCGCACGACACCACCTGGCGGCAGATCTACGCGGACAACAAGTCCACCATCGGCGGCGACGCCGACCTCATCGTGCCGGGCCAGAAGCTCCAGGTCGGCTGACGCCGCCGAGAGCTTCCCCTCCGGACTGCCGTGGCCCGCGCCTCTTCCCCCGAGGGCGCGGGCCACGGCCCCTTTTCTCCCGCTTTTCTCCCGCTGGTTTCTCTCGCCTGGTCAGGGCGTGCTCTGTGCCCGGCTGATGTTCTTCGCCAGGCCGGCGGCCGAAGCCAGCCCCGGCTCCTCCGCGAGGCGGTCGGCCTCGCTGTGCAGCTTTCCGAGCGGGGGCGCGGCGGGCAGCGGCTCGGCCGCCGGCTGGGTGGGCCGCGGTTCGGGGCCGGGTGATGCGCCGCCCTCCCCGGTGCGCAGGGCGTCGGCGAAGTAGGCGGCGACGGCCGCCAGCCGCAGATACGGGGAGACCTCCGCGCCCTTCCACAGCTCGGCGCCGGTCAGCGCCGTGGTGGCGATGTCGTGCGACTTCTCGTGCGGCTTCCGGTTGTCGGGATCCTGCCAGCGGACGGTCGCGGTCGCGGCCCTGCCCGTCGCGCCGTGCTTCAGCCGGACCGCGTACAGCGCCGTGACCGTATGGCCGGGGCCGACCTCGCCGCCGTCCACCTTGTCGTCGCGGAAGTCGTCGTCGGCCACCTTGCGGTCCTCGTAGCCGACCAGCCGGTAGTCCGTCACCGCGTCCCGGTCGAAGACGACCTGTGCCTTGGCGTCGCGGGCACGCAGATCGATGTTGCGGGGCAGCTGGTTGACGAAGACCTCCCGCGCCTCCCGGCGGGTGGAGAGGTAGACGGTGTGGCCGTCGCCCTTGTTGGTCAGACGCTCCATCAGGGCATCGCCGTAGTCGCTGCCCACGCCGACGCCGAAGAGGGAGATGCCCTGCTCCTTACGGTGCCGCGCGACCTGGCTCAGGATCGTCTTCGCGTCGGTCTCCCCCGTGTTGGCCAGCGCGTCGGACATCAGGACGACGCGGTTGGTGGCGCCGGAGCGCCGGTGCTCGGCCGCCTGCTGATAGCCCTCCTCCATCCCCGCGCCGAGGTTGGTGCTCGACTGCGGCTCCAGCTTGTCGACGGCCGCTCGGAGCTCAGCACGGCCGCCGTCGTCCAGCCGTGTCATGGGCAGCACGGTCTCGGAGTCACCGCTGAAGGTCACCAGCGACACGGAGTCGCTGCCGCGCAGTTGGCCCGCCGCCGTCCGCAGCGCGTCCTTGACCAGATCCAGCCGTCCCGGCTCGGCCATCGAACCCGATACGTCGAGCACGAAGGTGAGCGCGGCCGGGCGGCGCGGCGCCTTCGGGTCGCTGTTCCTGGTCGCCAGCCCGACCCGCATCAGCGACCAGTCAGCCGCACCGGTGCGGGCGCCGTCCGCCGAGACGGAGAAGCCGTCGCCCTTCGGCCGCCGGTAGCCCTGCGGGAAGCTGTTGACGAACTCCTCCGTCCGTACCGTCTGCGGGGCCGGCCGCGCGCCGTCCCGCAGGGTGCGTTGGGCGTAGCTGTAGGACGCGGTGTCGACGTCCAGCGCGAACGTCGACCGGAAATCCGCTGGTTCGGTGGGTTTTACGGAGGCGACCTCCCCCGGTGCGGAGCCGCCGCCTTTCGCGTGTCCAGGGGCGCCGCCCTCCGCGTATCCGGGGGCGCCCTTGGCGGTGTCGCTCGTGTCCATGTTCTTCGTGCCGCCGCTCGTACATCCGGCCAGCACCCCCGCCGCGACCGCCACGGCGGCCCCCGCCATCCATCCTCGCTTCATCGCGTCCCCTCACACCGTCGTTCGGCTCCGTGTGCCGGTATGACGGCCCGGGGCCCCGCCGGGACCCATGCAAAAGGTCGCTTTTTGATGACAACAGGGGAAGGCGTCAGCCGCGGTACGCCCCCGGGGCCAGCTCTTCCAGGAGTGCCTGGGTGCGTGGGGGAAGACCCCTCTCGGCGCCGTGGAGGGCGGCGGCGCGCTCCGCGACCCAGCGCACGGCCTCATCGAGGGCGCCCGGTTCACCGGTGGCATGCGCGGCCCGCAACAGCGCGTCCCAGAGCCGCTCGTCCGCCGAAGCACTCCGCAAGGCGGTCCGCACAGCACCCACCGCGGCGTCCGGTTCCCCGAACCGGAGATACTCGGCGGTGAGGGCGAGGCCGACCTCGGCGACGAGCAGCGGATGCTGCGCCTCGACGACGTCGTACGCCAGCCATCCGTACCGCCCCTCCGGCCGGTCGGCCAGCAGCGGCCCGCGCGCGAGGTCCAGCGCCTCCGCGAGCTTCTGGCGCCGCACCTGCGGCGCCAGCTTCGCGCCGCGTTCTCCGGTGCAGCCGTGGTGCAGGGTGCGCAGCACGTCCCAGTCGGAGACGACGGAGGGCCGCAGCACGAGCCGCCCGTCCTTGTCGGTGGACAGCCGGGGCGTGCCGTCGGTCTCGATCCCCAGCCAGCCGCGCAGCCGTTCGACGAGCGCGTCCCGCACATCGTCGGTGACGCCCTTGGGCCACAGCGCGGAGGCCAGTACGCGCGGGTGCACGCCGTTCCGGTTGAGCAGCAGCAGCGCCAGCGCCTCGTGCAGCAGTGCGCTGCGCGACTCCTCCGGCGGCTCGATGCCGGTGACGTCGTAGCTGCCCATGATCCGCGCGTAGACCGCCGGACGGCCGCCTTCGCTCAGGTCGACGCGGAAGCCGGGGCCGCGCCCGCCCTCGGTCTGCTCGTCGTCCGCGTCGGCGAACAGCTCGACCACCGCCGCGCGCAGCTCCTCGGGCAGTAGCTGGGCCCGTACTTCCAGGCCCATGCGGGGTGCGGCGAGCGTTCCGTCCGCATCGACGGTGAACTCCCATACGGCGCTGGGCAGCCGTCCGCCGGGGACACCGACGACGAAGCCCACGCGTGGCCCTTCGCTCTCGGTGGCGAGCGCGGCCAGCCGGCGGGCCTCCTGCTTGGTGGGCTCGACGCCGATCAGCACTATCTGCGGAGCCGCCGCCTGCGGAGTCAGCTCGTCTTCCCGCTCCTGCAGCAGCGCCGGGACATCCGCCAGGTACCGCGTCCGCTCAGGCGCGAGTGCGGTCAGCTCCTCGCCGAAGCCCACGAGGGTCAGATCCATGCCCCGGGACCAGCTTCCGGTGGCGAGTTCGGCAGCGATGGAGGCAAGGACGGCGGTGCGCCGCTCATCGTCCCCCGCCACCGAGACCAGCCCGGGCACCGACTCCAGGTTGAGCAGCAGCCGTGCCCCGCCGCGAAGGCCGAGGCTGACCAGCGCCGGGTAGGGCGACGGCCCACTGGTGTCCACGTCGAAGCGGGTCTGGGCGCGCTGGATGGTCCAGAAGCTGGGGCTCTGGCCGAATCGCCAGGGCGCGGGCGGCTGTCCGGACTCCTCGGCGAGTTGCAGATGCAGGTCCTGTCCGGTCAGCCAGGCCGCGTAGACGACGGGGAGTTCCCGGCCCGCGTCGGCGAGGTCCTCGGCCAGCCCGCGCAGCGCACGGTCGAGGAAGCGTACGGCGGCGGGGTCGGCGCTGACGAGGAGCGCGTCGCGGGCCTGCGCTGCCGGGTCCGACGGGGGCGTGAAGTCGTCGCCGGGTGCCCGCCGGGCGCCGCCGGTGACCGCCCTCCACAGCGCCGTCCGCCGCCGGCGGCCCAGCGCGGCCAGCACCCCGGCCGCCAGCAGCGGAGCCCCGAGCAGCGCTTCGGGCAGCCCGACGGTCCCGAACACCCCGCCGTCGTCCGCCTTCGAGGAGCGGTGGAGCTTGTTGGTGCCGTCACCGTCCGGGACGTCGGCGTGGTCGAGCTCGGAGGGGGTGTCCTCGCCCTTGCCGCCGTCGCTGTTGTCCTGTGACGGTGCGGCCGGCTTGTCCGGCGCGGGGGTGTGCGGTGCCGTACCGCCCGGCCGGGTGTCCGGGGCGCCCGGCCGGATGTCGTTGGGCTGGGAGATGCCGGGGCCGGGCAGCCCGTCGTCGTCCTCCGCGTCGCCGAGGTCGTCGGTCCGGGTCGGCTGCTCCTCGGCAGGGCTCTCGGGGACGGACTGCTCCTCGCGGTCGGGCGTGTGTTCGCCGGGCGGGACGTCGAGCTTCTCTTCCGTATCGGGCCGCACATCGGCATCCGAGTCGTCGGAGCTGCCGTCCTGGTCGGCCCGGCCGTTCCCGGCGTCCCGGTCGCCATGGCTGTCCTCGCTGCCCTGGTCGCCGGGGCTCGGCCGGGGGTCGTCGTCCGGAGCGTCGGGGATCTCCTGGTCCGGCTGGGTGGGCGCCAGATCCTCGCTCCCGTCACCCTTTTCGCTCTCCTCCGGGATGCTCGGTGCGAGTTCGGGCTCGTCGGAGCCGTCGTCGGAGACGTCCGGATCGGGGTTCGAGGGAGCCTCGTCCGGCGAACCCTTCTCGGGAGATTCCTGCTCCTGGGAGTCCTGCTCCTGAGAACCCTGGTCCTGGGAATCCTGGTCCGACGAGTCACCGTTCGGCGCGGTGGGCTCCTTCCGCTCCGACCGGTCCCCGCCCTTGCCCTGGTCCTGGTCCTGGCTCTGGTCCTGGCCGTGGTCCTGCTGGGGTGGCTGCTGCTGGCGCTGACCGCCGCCGGGGGATCGGCCATCCTGATAACGCTCGTACTGGGCACGCTCCTTGGCGCCCAGTTCCTCGGCGTCGTCCGGCATCTCGACCAGTTCGCCGCCGTGCGCGTCGGCGGGCATCTCCATGATCCAGCCGGGCCGGATGAGGCTGGCCTCGGACAGCCGGGAGCCGTCCGGCTGTACCCGGTCCTTGTTGAGGCGGTAGATCTCCTTGTAGCGGCGGCCGTCGTCCAGGTGCCGTTCGGCGATCTCCCACAGGGAGTCGTGGTGGCGGCCGACCGGGGGCTGGATGCGGTAGAACTTCGTCTTCCGGGCCTGGGAGGTGTCGCTCGGCGCCGACGACTGGTGCGCCGCACCGGCCCGCTCGCTGCCGCCTCCGGCCAGTACGACCGTGTCCGAGCCGCCCCCGCCCATGACATGCGCACCGGCACCGTCCACCTGTGCGGCCACCTCGCCCGACCGCTGCTGCCCGGGGAGGAGCTGGGCACTGGCGACGGTCTGCGAGGGCTGGTGCGGCTGTACGGAGTGGCCGAGGTCGGCCAGGCCCGGCGCGAAGCTGGCCGTGCTGGAGCCCAGCAGCAGGATCGCGGTGACGAGTTGCCGCGCCAGCAGCTGGCTGGGGCCCGCACCCGGCACCCGCGCGGGCAGGCCCACGCCCGAGAGCGCCGCCTTGACCTCGACCAGCACGCAGGCGGTGAACTGCGCCCAGGCGAGCCATACGACGACCGTCAGTACGTTGATGAAGACACCGACGCTCACCTCGTCGCGCAGCATGTCCAGCGACGGCATCCGGTGCGGCAGCGGCCAGCCGATGAAGTAGGCCAACGCCAACGGCACCCCGGCCACCAGTACGGCCAGCGCGACGAACGCACAGAACGCCTTGAGCACGTCCCCGAACGTGCGCCGGGTGCGCACCGGTACGGGCGTGCGCGAGCGCGAGCGGGCCCTGGGCCCGCCGGGGGCCGGTGCCGGTGTCGAACTGCGGCGCGCCATGTCGTGTGCTCCCAGTGTGAGAAGTGCGGACGTGGAGGAGGGGGCGGTGATTCCGGGCCGGGTCAGCCGGTCACGGATTCCGCCGTCGCCGTGCCGTGGACGGTGATGGGTGAGCTGTAGAACAGTCCGGTGAGGACCGGACGGTAGGTGAGCCGGATCCGGACCTGCACCTGCTGTGCGCTGGCGGACACACAGCCGGAGGCTGCCACGTCGCCCCCGGAGAGGCCCGACTGGGTGGCGAACTGGTGGACGCGGGAGGGGCAGTTCTCGTAGTTGATGGGCGCGTTGCGGCCCTGGCTGGCGCGCAGGGCCTCCTCGTCGATGTCCTGCGCCGCGTAGCGGGCTGCCTGCTCGGCGATGTCGGCAGCACGCTCACGCTGCGAGATGGACAGCCCGCCGTCCACCACGAACGCGGCCAGCACCATGAACAGCAGCGCGAACATGATGACCGCGGCGGCACCTGACCCGCTGTCGTCGCAGGCCGTGCGCCGGCCCTGCACCCAGCTGCCCACCCCCTCGGAGAGGGCCCGTCTCCCCCGGCTCATCCGGTCCTCCGGTACGGGTCGATCGGCGAACTGGAGCGGCCGGAGATGTCCTTGGCGATGTCCAGACCGAGGATGCCCAGGCCGCGTACCCGGCAGCTCACCTCGACGGTGAACAGCCCGCCGGAGCGGTAGTCGCTGCCCGCGTCCCGTACGGTGACGTTCCCCGCGCAGGTGCCCTTGAGGGTGGCGGCTGCCGCCTGTTGCGCGGCCGCCATCGCAGCGCCGTGGCTGCCGTGCTGGAGCGACCCGGCACGTGCGGCGTCCCGCGCGGCGCTGTCCACCGCTCCGCGCCCGTCCACGAGCTGGCCGAACGCGACGAGTACCAGGATGAACAGGATCATCACCGGCGCGAGGATGACGACCTCGATGGTCGACATCCCGGCGTCGCCGCCCCGCGGACCGGCCCACCGTCGCCTACTCATCACCCGCCCCCGTCCGGTACGAACCGCTCCACCGGTCCCCGGGAGATCGCGTACACGTCCATGTCCAGGCCCGGGAAGACGGAGGGCACCTGGGCGCGGATCTCCACACCCACGGTGTTGTCGTCGGGCCCGAGCAGCTTCACATCGGGGTTCAGGATCAGTTCGGGGCCGAGCTGTTCGATGTATTCGCCGGACGTCTGCCTCGCCTCGGCGCGCCAGCCTCCCGGGTCGGCGTCGGCCTCCTGCCGCGCCTTGCGGGCACCGGCCTGTGCCGCGGCCTGCGCCACATGGTCCGCGAAGAAGTACAGCGCGAACTGCACCGTCGCGAAGATCAGGAAGAACAGCACCGGGGTGAGCAGCACGAACTCGATCGCGGTCATGCCGCTTTCGCCGCGCTGGGAGGCGGCCTCCCATCTGCGGCGTGTCCATGCGACGAACCGTCGCTCAGCTCTCACCGGCGCTGCTCCTACTTGCAGGTGCCGTCCTCGTCGGCGCCGTCGATGCAGTCGCTCACCTTGTCCGCGCCGTTCCGGAGCGCGAGGTTGATGATGGCGGCGACCACGCCGACGATGGCCACCACGACTGCCGAGATGATCACCCACTCGACGGCGGAGGCGCCGCGGTCCAGCTCGCCGGAGCGGGCGCGCTGTATCCGGCCGCGCAGGAACGTGACGAGGAAGTCGACGGCGGGATGACTGATCGAACGCATCGGATTCGGCATCGTTCTCAGTCCTTTCTGGGTCTTCGGGCTTCGGGCTTCGGGCTCGGGTCTTCGGACAGGAGGTCAGATCTGGAAGACGCGCATCGCCGCCGGATAGATGAGAAAGACGAGGAAGCCCGCGCAGAGCATCAGCTGGGCCACGAGCATCGACTGGGACTTCTCACCCGCACTGCCCTCGATCTCGGACAGCTCCCGGTGCCGCATGGTCTCGGCGCGGGAGGAGAGCGAGGCACGCACCTTGGCGCCGTCGTCGGCGACCAGCGCCAAGGATGCCGACAGGTCCTTGAGTTCGTCGACCCCCAGCCGGATTCCGAGATCCCCGAGGGCCGCCCACTGGCTCTGCCCGGTGATCCGCGCGTCGGCGAGGGTGTCGCGGATACGGCGCAGCGCCCAGCCGTCGCTGACCTCGCTGGCCGCCTTCAGCGCCTCGGGCAGTCCGCGCCCGCCCGCCAGGTTCATGGCCACCAGGTCGAGATAGGCGCCGACCACCCGTCGCAGGTCGCGCCGCTTGGCGGCGGCGTCGCGGCGCACCTCCAGGTCCGGCAGCATGAAGAACAGCCCCGCGAAGAACAGCGCCAGCCACAGCGGGATCAGCGGGCTGCGGCCGAAGCCGATCAGCCAGCCGATCGAGAACAGGAACGGCCCGAAGAACAGCCCCGCGGCGCCCAGCAGCACCTTCGTCGCGAGGAAGTTCTCCCAGCGGCGCTCCAGCACCTCCAGGTCGGAACGGAGGTTGCGTTGCTCCCAGCCCTGCCGCAGATACAGCTCTGCGACCCGGACGCCGATCCGCGCCCGGAGGGTGGCGAACCGGCCGGTCTCCTCCGGGTTTCCCGCGACGGCCGACTGGTGAGCGGCGGAACGGGCGCGCAGCGCGTCGATCTCGGCGACGGAGGCGACGGCACCCCGCTTGCCGGGCACCAGCGCCCGTACGAGCAGGAACAGACCGAGCCCGGCGAGGGCTCCGGTGAGTGCGGTGAGGGTGAGGGTGTTCATCGGTCCAGCGCCTCCCTTCCGCCGACGGCTGGCTGCTCGCCCCGCTCGGCGGGGTGCTCGGCCCGTTCCGCCGGGTGGCCCGCGCGGGCCGCCGGTGCCGGCTGGTCGGCGTGGATCAGGAAGCGCTGGGGGGTCTCGATCCGCGACAGCTTGCGCAGCCACCAGAAACCGCAGGCGAACATCGCGCATACGCAGGCGAGTACGACCTGGCCGAGCGGGCTGCCGTAGGGCTTGACGAAGTCCCGGTTGAAGACGGCGAGGCCCAGCACGAAGGCCACGCTGACGCCGACGACGATCTGCACGCTGCGCCGCGTGGAGGCGCGCTGCGCCATCACCCGCTGCCGCATGTCCACCTCCTCGCGCGCCGACTTGGCCAGCGCGCCCAGCACCTCGCGCAGACCGGGGCCGCGCAGCCGGGAGTTGAGGATGAGGGCCGCGACGACGATGTCGGCCGAGGGGTCGTCCAGCTCGTCCGCCAGGTTCTGCAGCGCGGTGGGCAGCGGGGTGCGGGCCCGCAGCCGGTCGATGAGCGCGTCCAGATGCGGGCGCAGCGAGGGCGCAGCGGCGCGGGCCGAGGCGGGGATGGCCTGTTCGAGGCCGACGGCGCCCGCGATGGTGTCCCGCAGCGACTCCGTCCACGCCGCCAGCGCCTCCACCCGCTTCATCGCGGCCCGCTCCTCGGCGGCGCCGCCGAAGAGCCGGTCCCACACGAAGACGAGGATGCCGGTGGCGATGGCGGCGACCGGCCAGCGCGTCAGCAGCAGGACCAGCAGTCCCGCACACACCGCGATGGAGCCGCGCCGGCTCATGAACCGGACCAGCTCCGAGGCGCGCTTGCCCGCGTCCCGCTTCTCGTCCGGCGCCTTGGCGGGCAGCCCGCGCAGCGCGACGATCAGCAGCGCGATACCGCCGCCGACCGCGACACCGCAGGCGAGCGCGTAGAGGGTGGGCAGGGAGAAGATGCCGCCCGTACCGCCGTCGAGAGGCACGGTCTCACCCCCAGTTTCCGGTCGGCTGGTATCCGTAGACGGCCAGCTCCTGCGCACAGGAGACCGGCGCGTGCGCCAGCAGCCGCCCGTCGGGTGCCTCGGCGAAGACCTCGCTGGAGAGCACCCGGCCGTCCACGCCGTTGATCTCCCGTACGGAGGTGACCGAGCGGGACAGCCGCCCGCCGCTGGCGAAGGCGTTGCGGCGCTCGATGAAGACGACGAAGTTGATGGCCCCCGCGATCAGCATCTGGGTTGCCTCGATGGGCAGCCGCTCGGCGGCCTGGAGCGCGTAGGTGGAGATGCGGTTGAAGACCTCGCTGGAGCTGTTGGCGTGGATCGTGGACAGCGAGCCGTCGTTGCCCTGGGACATGGCGTTGAGCATCGTGACGATCTCGTCGCCGAGCACCTCACCGACGATCACCCGGGAGGGGTTCATCCGCAGCGAGCGGCGGACCAGTTCGGCCATGCTGATGGTGCCCTGGCCCTCGGAGTTGGGCAGCCGCTCCTCGAACGCGACCACGTTCGGGTGCAGTTCGGGGAACTGGTCCAGGCCCAGTTCCAGCGCGCGCTCGACGGTGATCAGCCGCTCGTGCGGCGGGATCTCGTTGGCGAGGGCGCGCAGCAGCGTCGTCTTACCGGCGTTCGTCGCGCCCGCGATCATGATGTTCTTACGGGCCCGCACCGCCGCCGTCAGAAAGCTGCCCAGCTCCGGAGTGAGCGTCCCGTTGCCCACCAGGTCGGAGATGAAGACCTTGCCCATCCGGGCGCGCCGGATCGACAGCGCGGGGCGCCTTGTGACGTCCATGACGGCCGACAGCCGGGAGCCGTCGGGCAGCCGCAGGTCCAGCTGCGGGTTGGCGGAGTCGAACGGGCGGGAGGACAGGCCCGAGTAGGCGCCGAGGATCTGGATCAGCTCGACCAGTTCCTCGTCCGACTCGGCAACCGGTTCGCCCCGCATCTCACGGCCGTCGGCGTAGCCGACGAAGACCTGGTCGTAGCCGTTGACATCGATGTTCTCGACCTCGGGGTCGTCCAGCAGCGGCTGGAGCCGCCCCACGCCGAACAGCGCGGCGTGCACGGCCGCCGCGTACGCCTCCTCGGACTGCGCGTCCGGCGGGGTGCGTCCGGAGGTGATCTCCGTGCGCGCGTACTCCTCGAGGATCTGCGCGATCACGGCACGGGCGAACTGCCGCTCGTCCTCGGCGGTCATCGGGGCAACACCGGACGCCTGGTCTATTCGGCGCTGCTCGGCGATCCGGTCCCCGGCCTCCTGCCGGAACCGCTTCACCAACTGGTGGTCGACCATGCTCGCACTCACGACGCGGCCCCCTCGTCCCGCGACCGCTCCCCGCTGCCGGGCAACGGCACCGGCGGCGTGGGTGCGGGCGCTGGTGCCGTGGGCCTACGCCGCCCGCGGAAGCCCTTGAGCCCTCGCGCCGGCTCACCCTGCGCGGGGCCACCCGATGCCGGTGAGGCGGATGCCTGCGTCGGCGGTGCCTGAACGGGGGGCAGCGCACCGGGAGTTTGCGGACCCGGCATCTGCGGACCCGGCGCTTGCGCACCAGGCGTCTGCGGACCCGACGCTTGCGAACGCGACGCTTGCGGACCCGGCGCTTGCGAACGCGGTGCACCGTAATCGGGCCCGACGGGCGGCGGGCCCTGCTGCGGGGGTGGGGTCCGGGGTGGGGTCCGGGGTGGGGTCCGATGCGGGGGCGGTCCTTGCCGCGGCGGCGGGGTCCGGTCCTGGCCCGCACCGGGTCGGCCCGTCGGGGCGTGCGGCGCCGGGCCGGACGGGAGGAGCTCGGCCGGGCCGGTTGGCTGCCCGGCGACCGGCGCCGGACCGGGGCCCTGGCGGTGAACCTGGTCCTGGCCGCGCGAAGTCGGGGGCTGCTGCTGCGGCTGCGCTGCGGCCGGCGCCCAGGCAGCGCCGTACTGCTGGTGGAGGTCGGTGGCGATCTTGCGTACGGAGCGGACGAGCAGCGAGCGCTCGACCCGCCCCCGGCGGCGGCCCGCCAACTGCTCGGCGCCCAGCGGGTCATGGGCGAGCACGCCCACGACCTGGGCGCCCGCGCGGGAGGCGACCAGCATGTCGTTGACCTGACCCGCGATCTTGGCGGCGCCCTGCGCCTGGGATACCAGCAGCACGCCGAGCAGCGGCTGGGCGAGCGGCGACATGCCGCGGCCCGTGCCGTGCAGCCGCGCGGTCAGAGCCAGGGCGCGGTCCCGCACCCGGGCGATCTGCTCCGGCTCGTCCCGCGCGATCAGCAGCACCAGCGCGGCGTGCGGAAAGAGCGCCACCGAAGCGGACTCCGGGCCGATCCGCCCGCAGTCGGCGATGACATCGGCGGCCAACTGGGGATGCGGCGTCTCCGCGAGGGACGCGAAGGCGCGGCCCAGGGTGTCCCACTGTCCGGCCAGCCCCGCCGACTGTTCGGCATTGCCGAGTCCGACGAGGACTTCGAGCCCTCCGGAGAGCCGCTGCGTGTGGTCCCACAACTGCTCGGCGGCGAGCCCTCTGCGCGCGGTCGCGGCCAGCGAGAGCAGCCCGGTGTTGGGGTCCAGCGGACGGCCGTCCGTGGCGGGGCTGCGGTAGACGAGATCGCCGCCCGCGGTGTCCATCTCGGCCAGCAGTGCGCGGCGCGGCCACACCGCCGAGAGGGCGACGGCGGCCGTAGTGACCCCCGGTGCCCCTTTGTCGGCGGCGAGTGCGATCAGCGCCATCCGGCTACGCCTTTCCTTGGTGTCGTGTCGTCCCTGCCGTGCTGCCCCTCGTTGCGTCTGCCGTCATGTCCTGCCGTAGCCGACGACGATGCTCAGCGGCGGACGGTTCCGCGGGCCCGTTCCCGTCCTCCATGGCGCGGGCACGGCGCGGTCCGGCTGCGCGTGCCGTCAGCTTCCGCTGTCGGAGTCGAGGACGAGGGACACTTCCCCGTTGGACGCGGCCGCGGTCAGCTCGGCGGCGTCGCTCTTGTCGACGACGACGGAGACGGGAAGGTTGCCGCTGGAGGCGAGGGAGTCGTCGGAGCCGGACCTGATCGACTGGACCTTGGCGCCCTCGGCGATCGTCGCGTTGCCGGAGCCGTTGTTCCGGCCGGACGCGTCGTCGCCCGTGTCGTCGGCCCCGCCACCGGTCGCGTCGCTGCCGCCGGAGGAGGTCTCGCGGCCCACGCGGTACGCGGAGACCGTGTCGCCCTCCTTCAGGCGCGGCGGGTACTGGCCGCTCTTGAGCGAGAGCCCCACCACGGCCTTGCCGGATGCCAGGCCCTTCTCCTTGGTGAGCATGCTGCCCACCAGCACCGTCCCGTCGACCAGATCGGTGGCCGAGCGGTACTTCTTGAGCAGACCGCGCTGGTCCCAGCGCACGTACTTGATGTCGCTGTCCTCGGCGACCATCACCGATTTGATGGCCGAGTCCGGGATGGGCTGCCCCTGCGGGACCCGCTTGGTGATGGCGACGGCCTCGACCCGGTCACCCGCGCGCATCACCAGGACGGTCGCGCCCAGCGCGCCGAGGAGGACGAGGAGGACGGCGAGCGCGGCGAGCGCGGGCTTGCGTTCGCGTGGCGGGGACGGAAGCCGGTCCCCGGCCGGTGCGGTGAGTGCCGCCCCGCGCCCGACCCCGGCGGAGCTCCGCTCCTGGGTCTTCACCTCACCACCCCCGTGTTGTGGTCTTTCCCCGTCTTGTGGTCTTTGTGCGTCTCACGTCGTGTCACGTCGAGAACCTGCCCCGTGCCGACATGCCGCTACCGCCATGTCGGACATACCCCCGCGTACCAACAGGCGACTACGCCATGTAAATCCCGGGCACAGTATCAACACCCCCCGACCCCCTCAAGGCGGATCCGAACGCCACCGAGGCCGGGTTCCGGGCGCCGTCGCGGCCCGAGGCCACAGGGCTGCTGAGGTGAAGATCCCAGAACCGGGGCGGTGCGGATCGCCGCTGTTCGAGTACGGTGTGAGAACGGCGTCAAGATCGCGTCAAAATTCGTCATAGGTGTGCCGGGAAGTCTGGTCGGCGGTACGGGGCCCTCCCCGTATCTCTGCACTCGCCGATCCAGGGAGCGCCATGACACCGTCCAGCACAGACGAGCACCGCACTTCGCTCTTCGCCCTGCCGTCGGCCCGTGAGCGCAAGCTGCTGTCGGACGCGCTGCGTACGGAGACCGTCGGCGGGACAATTCTGCTGGCCGCCGCCGTGCTGGCACTCGTATGGGCCAACACCCCGCTCGCGCATCTCTACGAGACGGTGCGGTCCTTCCACTTCGGCATCCCCGCGCTGGGCCTCGATCTGTCGGTGGAGCACTGGGCCTCGGACGGCGTCCTGACGCTCTTCTTCTTCGTCGCCGGAGCTGAGCTGAAGCGCGAACTGACCGTCGGTGAGCTACGCCGTCCGGCCGCCGCCGCGCTCCCCGTCATCGCTGCGGCCAGCGGCATGGTCGTGCCCGCCCTCTGCTACGTCGTGGTGAACCTGGCGCGCGGCGGCGATCTGAACGGCTGGGCCGTCCCGATGGCCACCGACATCGCCTTCGCCCTCGGTGTGCTCGCCGTGATCGGCACCAATCTGCCCTCCGGCATCCGCGCCTTCCTGCTCACCCTCGCCATCGTCGACGACCTGGGCGCGATCCTCGTGATCGCCGTCTTCTACACCTCCACCCTCAACTGGGCGGCGTTCGCCGGTGCCGTCGCCGGACTGGTGCTCTTCCGCGTCCTCCACGTCAACCTGCGGCTTCGCGGCTGGTACGTGTACGTACCGCTGGCCGTGGTCATCTGGGCGCTGATGTACAACAGCGGCGTGCACGCCACCATCGCGGGCGTCGCGATGGGCCTGCTGCTGCGGGTGCGGCCCGACGATCCCGACGACCCGGAGAGCAGCTCCCCCGCCGAGCGCATCGAGCACCTGGTCCGGCCGCTGTCCGCCGGCTTCGCCGTGCCCGTCTTCGCCTTTTTCGCGGCAGGTGTCGGCGTCTCCGGCTCGGCGCTGAGCGAGACCTTCCGGCAACCGGAGGCGCTCGGGGTGATGGTGGGGCTGTTCGCCGGCAAGTTCATCGGCATCTTCGGCGGCACCTACCTGGCCGCCCGCTTCACCCGCGCGCGGCTCAGCTCCGATCTGGCCTGGGCGGACGTGGCCGGGGTCGCGATGCTGGCGGGGATCGGCTTCACGGTCTCCCTGCTGGTGTCCGAACTGGCCTTCCAGGGCGCGTCCGTCACCGAACACACCAAGGCCGCCGTCCTCCTGGGCTCCCTGCTCTCCGCACTGGTCGCCTGCGTCATGCTGAAGCTGCGCGACGCGAAGTACCGGGCCCTGTGGGAGGCCGAGACCCGCGACGAGGACCAGGACTCCATCCCCGACATAGACCAGGAACTGGACCCGATAAACCGCCCCACGGAAGCCGCCCGCCGCGCCCGCGAGCAGAACAGCGATTGACGCGCCCCGAAGGGGCGTGGGGAACTGCTCCCCCAGCCTCCGGCCGGGAGGTGCCCCCAGCAACCACGAGGCCCCCGCAGCCTGCGGACCTCGGACAGGGGCAGCCCCTCCCCAGCACAGGGGCGCCGGACAAGCCGTAGGCTCCCCGCATGGATGCAGCACAACGCGTCGCCGAGCACCTCCGAGAGCTGGGCGCGAACAGCGAGATCCGCACCTTCTCCGTACCCATGCCCACCGCGGCGGCCGCCGCGGAACAGCTGGGGTGTGCCGTGGGCGCGATCGCCAACAGCCTGGTGTTCGCCGTCGACGGCGAGCCGCTGCTGGTGGTGGCCAGTGGGGCGCACCGGGTGGACACCGGGCTGGTGGCCGCGCTGCTCGGCGTGGGGAAGAAGAAGATCCGGCGGGCGAGCCCTGAATTCGTCACCGAGGCGACGGGGCAGCTGGTGGGCGGGGTGGCCCCGCTCGGCCACGAGAAGCCGCTGCGCACCCTGGTCGACGTACAGCTCAAGGAGCACGAGGTCGTCTGGGCCGGGGGCGGCGACAAATACACCATGTTCGCCACCGACTTCGACGAGCTCGTACGCCTGACGAACGGACTCGCGGCGCAGGTCGGCGACTGACGCGACCCGAAGGGGCGCGGGGAACAGCGCGACCAGCCACGACGTGCCGGCAGCCGGCAGACGCCAGGCAGGGGCAGCCTGTTACCAGAACAGGCAAGCGGCGTCGCAAGGCTCACCGCGCCGACCCGAGGGTGAGCCTCAAAAACCGCGGGCGGTAGTAGTCCACGTTGCGGTGAACGGCCCCGCCAGGGCCCAGCACGTTCACGTCATAGCTGATCAGCAGTTCCCGCCCCGAGCGGGACGAGAACTCCGCATGCCCCTGCGGGTTGTACGGCACCACGCCGGACTGCGCGCCGCCCTCCGGGAGCGGCGGTTTCACCACCCGGCCGGGCCCGTGCCAAGGGCCGGTCGGCGAGCAGGACCAGTACGAGACGATGTCGGTGATCCCTCCCCCGTCCGGCGCCCCGGCGTCCATGGTCAGCAGCAGCCAACTGTCCTTGTGCCGCACGACCGAGTAGGTACCGGTCGCGCCGCGCTGCACGGTCTTGCCGACGAGTATCGGCTGCGACTTGGCGGGGTCGTCCTGCCACCCGCCGCCCTCGTCTGCGGGACCTGCCCAGAACTGCCACGCTCCCGCGTCCCCGAGCCTTCCCCGTGGGGCGCGGGCGACGTGCGCCCGGGATGCCTTGCCGCTGACGCTGCCCTCGTCGGCGCCGAAGACGTAGGTCCAGTCGCCCCGGTTGATCGCCGAGGTGCCATACAGCACGCGGCGCTCGACATCGGTCTGCTGCGGCCGGTGGATCGGCGTGATGCCCTCCAGCCGCAGATCCGGCAGCGAAAGGGTCGCCACCTCCGAGGCGCGGGGCACGCCGAAGATCCACGGCGGCTGCCCCGCCTCACGCTGCCACAGCAGTACGCGTACCACCTTCTCGTCCGACCCCGGGGCGCGCGGCTCCACCACGGCCTGTACCGGCCAGCGCCACACCTCGCGCCCTTCAGGGGTCGCGGTGCCCGGGAAGAGCGCCGTGGGACGGGTGTCGGTACCGCCGAGCAGCGTCCGTTCGAACCGCTCGCCCTTGGACATGGCCAGCCCGGAGTTGCGTACCCAGACCGCGTTGGGCGCGCGACTGTGGTCGTCGTTCACCCGGTCGAGGAAAGTGTCGGCGGACAGCCACAGCGTCCGCCCGTCGGGCAGCCGCACCGAGCGGGTGCCGTCACCACCGGTCCAGTCGTCCAGCCGCGCGTTGT
This sequence comes from Streptomyces sp. 8N114, assembly GCF_052245835.1. Lineage (NCBI taxonomy): Bacteria > Bacillati > Actinomycetota > Actinomycetes > Kitasatosporales > Streptomycetaceae > Streptomyces > Streptomyces sp. 8N114. The sequence goes on from NZ_JBQQBT010000006.1 coordinate 94,324, forward strand.
CGTCGCCGTACCGGGCCAGTTCGCGCGTCATCCGCTCGTCGGTACGCCAGCCGGTCACCCGCGCCCCGGAGCAGCCGTCCCGGCGCTCCTCCCCGTCGGGCACCGACACCAGTGCCCCGACCAGCACCAGCGCAGCCAGCGCTCCCGCCCCGAGTCTCCATCGGGTGCCGCTGGGTAACCCGTTCCCCTGGCCCGCCATCGGCCACAGGCTAGTGCGCGGCCGGGCGAGGGGGCACCCCTCTCCTGCACAGGGGGAGGGGCGGCGCAGCATGCACCGGACAAGCCATAGAGTGCTGGCACGAGGCTCGGAGTACGCAAAACGGGGGCAGGGACATGGCGAGCGCGAACGACGACGACGCCGAGTGCGACGACTCCGCGTACGGCGAAGCCCTCCTGCGTGCCGAACTCGCCCCCGGCGAGCTGTGGGCGCGGGTCGCGCTGATCGTCGGGCTGTGCGCCGGCTGCGGCTTCCTGGCCTCGGGGATCTACGACTACACGCACGTCGGCCGCCCCAAGGGACTGGCCGCGAACCTGTCGCTCGGCATCGGCACCGCGCTGGTCCCGGCGACGCTTGCGCTGCTGCTGACGTTGCGCGGCAAGAGCCGCGACCGGCGCAGGCTCATCGAGCTGTACGGGGTGGCAGCTCGGCGGGGCAAGACGGAGCAGGCCCTGCGCGGGCGCCGCGCGGGGTGGATGACGGTCTGCGTGCTCGCGCTCGCCCTGGCGTTCGTCTTCTTCGTCGGAGGGCTCACCCAGGCGTTCTCCTCCGACCCGTACGAGGAGCCCGATCCGACCGTCTACGGCGCCCTGCTGGCGTGGGCCGCGATCCTGACGGTTGCGGGCTGCGCAGGCATCGCGAAGGCCCGCCGCTACCGCCCGAGCAGCAGCGCCGACGGCGCATACGGGAGCGGCACGGCTGCCGCCGGAGGCCGTACGGGACGCCGGCCGGAGCCCACCTCTCCCCGCGCAGCCCTCTATGCGCGGCTCGGCTCCCAGCCCGCCGCCCCGCACCGGTTCAGCCCCCGGCTGGACGCCCGCATCCAGCGGCTGTCCCGCCCCGCGGCCGTGACACTGGCGACGGCCGCGACGCTGGTGGGCTGCGCGCTGGCAGCCGCCACCATGCTGGTGCCCCGGTACATAGGCGGCGGCAGACCGCTGTTCTGGACGCTGACGCTGGTCACCGCGGCTTATTTGATCGCTCTGCTCCTCGAGCTGACGCACTACGGACCGCGCCGCCGCTATCTGCTGCTCGTCATTTTCGCGGGCATAGCGCTCTTCCCGATCGCCGGGCACGGCTACTCCACGTCCGTGCTGGTGGAGCGCGGTGAGTGGGTGCGCGTCGAGATGACCGAGGTGCACCACCACGCCAAGGGCGGGCCCACCTGCGATCTGCGTCCGCTGACCAAGGGCAAGGTCACCGAGAACGACAACATGACCATCGCGTGCGACGAGGACGAGGCGGGCGACACCCTGCTGGTCTTCGCCGACCCCCAGGGCGACGTGCGACCGCGCCGTTCGGCACCGACCGGCATGACGAGCTTCTTCGTCGGTTGGGGCATCTCCTCCGCCGTCCTCGTGAGCTGCGCCGTCGGCGCCGCGCTCTACGGCCACCGGCGCCGCAGGGAGCTGGGCCTGAACACCACGGAAAGGGACCGCTGATGACGACCGAGCCCGAGGACTCCGCCCACCGCCCCGAGGACGCCCCCACGCACCCGGTCTACCCCGATCTGGCGGGCAAGGTGGCGGTGGTCACCGGCGGCTCCCGCGGCATCGGTGCCGAGACCGGGCGGGCGCTGGCCGCACAGGGCGTCGCCGTCTGCCTGGTGGGGCGGGACCGGCCCGCGCTGTTCGAAGTCGCCGAGAGCATCGGCAAGCAGGGCGGCACCGCGACCGGCGTCGTCGCCGATGTGACGGACGCCGCCGCGCTGGGCCGGGTGGCCGAACGGGTCGCCGACGAGCTCGGCCCGGTCGACATCCTCGCGGCCTTCGCGGGCGGCCAGAGCGCACCCACCCCCTCGCTCGAACTGACCGAGGACCGCTGGCGCCAGGTCCTCGACACCGACCTGACCTCCGCGTTCCTCACCATCCGCACCTTCCTGCCCGGCATGGTCGAGCGGTTCAGCGGCAGCATCCTCACCCTGTCCTCGTCGGCGGGCCGCCAGCCCGGCCAGGCCAACCTCGCCTACGGCGTCGCCAACGCGGGCCTGACCATGCTCACCCGGCAACTCGCCACCGAGCTGGGCCCCCAGGGCATCCGCGTCAACTGCCTCGCCCCCACCACCGTCCGCACCGACAAAGTCGCCGCAGGCATGTCCAAGGAGCTCCAGCACAAAGCCGCCCTCCGCCACCCCCTCCGCCGTCTCGCCGAGCCCGCCGACGTCGCCTCGACGGCCGTGTTCCTCGCCTCCGACGCTGCGAACTTCCTGACGGGCATCACCGTTGACGTGGCGGGCGGCCGAATCACCAACTAGGGCATCCGGCCGATCTTGCCGCGCCCCTCCCCCTGTTCCGGCGAGGGGGTGCCCCTGCCGGACGCTCGCGAGCTGCGGGCGCGTTGTGGCTTGGCGCGCAGTTCCCCGCGCCCCTTGCGGGGCACGTCCCCCTGCGAAGCTTGGGCAGTCTGCGCCCTGGGGGTACCCCCTGCTCGAAGAGCTTGGGGGAGCAGGGTGGGCAAGCGCAGCCCCCCATGCCGGGTACGCAGAACCCACGGGGCAACCCCCAAAGGCTTCGCCGCGCGTTCACCTAGCCAACACCTGGCGGCGCGCCCGCGCGTAGGGCCACGCGGTTTCGATGGCCACGGTCCCGATATTCGAGACGAGGAGGGGACCTTGTCATCATCACTGTCCAGAAGAGATGTGCTCCGCACCAGCGCCTTCGGCGGGTTGGGCTTTGTGGTCGCCGGCAGCGTGGACGCCATCGCGGCGCCCGCGGCCGGGGCAATCACCCGCCGGGCCGGCGGCTACGGCGAGCTGGTTCCCGATCCGGCCGGCCTGCTGTCTCTGCCGAAGGGGTTCAGCTATCGGATCGTCGCCGAGGCCGGTGCGACAAAGCTGGAGAGCGGTGAGCCGACGCCGTCCGATCCCGACGGCACCGCCTGCTTCGCACGCGGCGGGGGCAAGGGCTTCGTGCTGGTCAACAACCACGAGATCGGCGGCGGCGAGGACCACGGCGTGCCGCCGCTGCCGGGCCTGACGTACGACCCGGGCGCCAAGGGCGGCACCACCAACATCGTCGTCGACGCCGACGGCAAGCGCGTGAGCGAGTACGTGAGCCTGGCCGGGACGCACAACAACTGCGCCGGCGGCCAGACCCCGTGGAACACGTGGCTGACCTGCGAGGAGACCGAACAGCGCGCCGGGGGCGAGTACCAGAAGGATCACGGCTACGTCTTCGAGGTCGACGCCTTCGACCGCGACGCCAACGCCGAGCCGGTGCCGCTGAAGTTCCTGGGCCGCTACTCGCACGAGGCCGTCGCCGTCGATCCCCGTGGGCCCATCTATCTCACGGAGGACGCCAACGACCCGCACGGCCTGTACTACCGGTGGACCCCGCCCAAGAACTTCCGCCCCGGGAAGGGCGCGCTGCGGGCCCTCGCGCTCTCCGAAGGCGGCGCCACCGCTGGCCGCTTGCAGGCGATGAGCTGTTTCAAGGGCAGCAGCCAGATCGCCGACCTGTCCCAGGCCACCCGGCCGGGCACCCGCTACAACGTCAAATGGGTCGACGTTCCCGACCGCGACGCCACCCGCGAGTCGGTCCGCAAGCAGTTCGACGCCGGGCAAGTGACCGCAGCCCGCAAGCTGGAGGGCGCCTACTGGGCCGACGGCGGCGCCTACTTCGTCGCCAGCTACGCCCGCACCAGCGACGGCAGCACCAACGAACACGACGGTCAGGTCTGGTTCTACGACCCGGCATCGGAGACGGTCACGCTGAAGACCATCTTCGGTGTGAACCCCGACCCCGACGCCGACACGAACTACGACGGCCCCGACAACATCGTGGTCGACCCGCACGGCGGTCTGATCCTCGCCGAGGACGGCGAAGGCATCCAGCACCTCGTCGGCGTCACCAAGGACGGCGCCTCCTACCCGCTGGCCCGCAACGACCTCAACGACAGCGAGTTCGCCGGCCCGACGTTCAGCGACGACGGCCGCATCCTCTTCGCCGCCATCCAGAGCCCGGGCCACGTCTTCGCCATCACCGGCCCCTGGGCCCCGCAGTAGTCCGAGGCGCCCGACAGTCGTGAGCCCCCGGCCGGGGGCTCACGGCTGTCACGGCTCGGCCAGCTCCTCCTCGATGCGGCTGCGCAAGGCCACAGCACGCGGATCGGCGTACGTGGCGAAGCCGCTTCGGGCTTCGGTCCAATGGGCACGAGCGGCCCCGGGATCCTCCGGCCGCACGGCGGCGGCAAGGCAGTCGAGCTCCAGGGCACGCTGCCAGGTATCGGAGAGTTCGGCGTGTACAGCGGCGGCCTGCCGATGAAACGCGACGGCCTCGTCATGGCGGCCCATCGCTACATACGTCTGCCCGGTACCCCGCCAGGCGAGCGCTTCCCGACTGCGGTTCTTCAGGCCACGGTGCAACTTGGCGGACCGATGGTACGACGACAGCGCGTCGCCGAGCTGAGCAGTGGAGCGCTGGATATCGCCGAGGGTGAGCAGCCAGAACCCTTCCAGCGTGTGGGATCGCAGATTGAGTGCGATGTCGAGGGCTTCCTCGATCGCGCTCAGTGCCGCTTCGTGCCGGCCCTGCTCCCGGTGAAGTTCGGCGAGGATGTTGAGCGCGTTGCCGACGCTCCGCTGATTGTTCAGAGCCCGATGAGCGCTCAATGCCTGCTGCGCGGCCGTTTCGGCCTCCTGCAGACGACCCGCGTCAAGCCTCGTGCTGGCGATGTTGGACAAGGCCATGGCCACTCTGCGGGGCTCGTCCAACTCGCGGAACTGCGCAGCCGCCCGCTCGAAATGCTCGGCCGCCGGATCGAGCTGACGGCTGTCAAGGTGAATCAGGCCGATGAGATTGTTCGAGCGAGCCTCATCAAAAGGCATCTCTTCAGCACGAGCCAGTTCCAGCGCCCGTTGGTGACAGTCCAGACCTTCCTCAAGTCGATGACACTGCCGATACGCCATGCCGAGATTGTTGAGCAGCCGGATCCGGGCAGCCGACTCGTCCCCTCGTTCAGCAGCCGCCAGACCGGCGCGTCCGGCCTCGAGCCAGTCGAGAACCGACGATGACGGCGAGCGAGCGTTCCACAGCACCTCGGCCAACTGCCATGCGAGGCCGTCGAATCCGGCGGACAGCGCAGTCGCCGCAAGACTGGTGAGGGTCGTATGTTCGCGGTCCGCCCAATCCACCGCCGCGTCGTAATCGGAAAAGTTGAGGGGCGGCACAGTGCCCGTCGGTTCGGTCAGCGAGAGTCGAGGCCCGTACCCGCGACCACATGAACGGAGACAACCAGCCGGTCGCCGCTACGGTCGGTCAGGATTGCCTCGAGCTGGCGCAGCTCGTCGGTGCGGTTGACGAAAGCGTGAACGTCGGCGGGAAGCTGCCGCGGGGTGGGACCCGTCCGTTCCTGTTCCCGCCCCTGGTGGAAGTGAATGCCACCTGCGACATTCCCAGCCTGCACCACATCGCGGGAAGCCCCTGAAAGGTCGTTCCGAGAATCCTGTGAACGCCCGTCACCGTCTCCGGACACGCTGATGTTCCGCTTCTCTCAAGCCGCCGGGGGCGGTGGCAGGTGCGCCACCACGCGCTCGAAGTACGACTGGATGTCCTCAGCCACCGCGTAAGCCTCCTTCACAAAGGCCACCCAGGGCTTCACCACATCGGGATCGGTGAAGCGGCGCGCCCTCTCGAAGGCTCCCTTCTCGGTATAGAGAATTTCGTACAGGGTTTTGCCGTCCAACACGACGATCTCCGGCAGCAGACCGTCCGTCTCGGCTGTGGCGACTTCCTTGGCGTGCAGCACACGGCATTGATGTCCCGCCTCCGCGCGCATGTGCAGCCAGTTCAGTTCCCACTGCATGTACGGCGTCAGCGGCTCCTCCACCACACGCAGGCGGCGGAAGGGAGAAGAGCGCCTTCTGTCGTCCTCAGCCGTCCTCCGTGCTTCGTCGAGGCGTGCCTCGAACAGCCGAAGTGCCTCTTGCCAGTCACCCCGGCGAAGAGCGTCCCGGGTAGGACTGTCCTGCTCTTCGAAGTGCTGGCGTCGTTCCAGCTTCCAGGACTCGCCGTTACGGATGGCCTTACGCCGCGCACGGAAGTCACTGACGTATGGGTCGTCGTCCAGAAGTTCACCTTGCTCCGACGGGAGAGACGGAGCACGAAGATCAAGCATCAGGAATGTCTGCCTTTGCTGCGCTGAGCATGTTGCCGGGAATCACGACCAGCCGCTCATCGGAACCGAGGGATACACCCTTCGGCAAGCGGGGGCCGTAGTCGTCAGTGAGATCTCGGCCTATGACGGCGATATCGCCGTTGTCCAGCTGCCAGATGTCCGGGCACTTATCGTCACCATCCGTATTCCCCAGCTCCGCTGCCGACTTCCCCAGTCGCCGTAGGAATAACGCGGACGGGTCGGCTTCCCAGAGATGGGCCATGGCTGCCTCCAGTCATTGTCACGTGACGGACTTCACGGTACCGGAAGTGTTTAAGCGTGTGCAGTCCGTGTTCAGCCAGCCAGCTTGACTTGAAGCCTGGTTCAACTTCTACGGTCGGTCCCGCCGCACCAGCTCGACGAGCCAAGAGAGACAGAGGGACCGGCCATGGAGTACTCGCACAGCGACGCCGAACTCATTCAGCAGCCCATCGGTTACTGGAGTTGGGCGGCCTACAACGCCGTCGTCACCCGCACCCGGGCAGCCCTCGCCGGGATCGGCACCACCCAGCCGCAGTGGTGGGTCCTCGCGCAGGTCGCACGCGCCGATGTCGTCAAGACCCGCGACGAGGTGTCCCGCCTCCTGCGGAACTACCTCGACACGGGGCCTGAAGCCATGGAGTCCGAGATCGACCGGACCATCGCCCAAGGGTGGATCACCGAGCACTCCGAGGGACGCCTGGACATCACAGCCGAGGGCAGGGCGTTCTACGACAAGGCCGCAGCGCTCCAGGACGAACTATGGGCGGAACGGCACGCGGACATCTCCGACGCGGAGTACCTGACCACGCTGAAGGTGCTCCAGCGCTTCATCCACAACACGGGCGGCAGTGCCTGGCACCACTAGGCAGTGTTTGAGAAGTGGTTACAAAGCCTGACGTATAAGGGTGAGTTGGACGGTGGCTCCAGCCGCACCCACTGTTCGCCCGTCAGATCGCCACGAGCGAGCCATTCCAAAATCGTTTCAGATCTTGATCAACGCTTCGGCACCCGTCCTAGCCCTAGGTCGAGTTGCTGTGCAGCTTGCGCCGTTCCCGGCGGTTGGGGTGGCGAATGACCACTCCTCCCGTGCCGCCGGACCCAATGAGCCGGATCAGCGGAGTTCCCGGGAGCCGGTCGGAAGTGGTCTCGTCCTTCAGGCCGCCGACGCCGGGATCCATGCCGCTGGTGTCTGCAGCCCAGGCGTCGGGGATGACGATCGTGACACCAGATGTCTCCCCGTACGCCTCCACTGCGACCTCCGTGAGGCGGCACTCAACCCGGGTGAAGTCAACCTTCACACCCCCCACGCCTCCGTGAGCGATCACGTGCCCGGGAACCTCCCAGCGCCCGGGGCCCCGAGACGCGCCAAGCATGCCGCCCTTGAGGACCAGCGGCAGCTGGCTCGCAGAGGAATGCAGCTTCGGCAAGTCGGCGGTCAGGACGGCCAACTCGGCGTGAGTCTTGGACTTCAGCGCCTGCTCCAGGCGTGAATCCAGTTCATCGAGATCGATTCGCCCCTCGGCTGCCGCATCGCGCAGTTGCTCCACCACTGCTTCCCGGTCATCGTGAGAGGCACGGAGCTCTCCTGATGGGGCAGGGCGCAGAGAGGGCTTCGGAGGTTGGGCGGTCATGGCCGCAAGGATAGACAGTCAGCGGAACGGGCGGACTGGAACTGCACGTCTCAAACACTGCCTAGTGCTGTGATCGCCGCGCGTGGCGGATCTTCAACCGTCCGAACCCCATGGCCCCGGAGATCCGGATCCTCGGCCCACCGACGTGGGAGCGCTGCGGGGGCTTGTAGAGCGAGTCCTTCCACCCGGTGTGCAGATCTTCGAGGTCGACGGTCGCGTCGCGCGGCACGGTGATCTTCGCCCTGCCGGTGCCGAGTTGCAACTCGATGTCGACTACCGGATGCTCGATGACCGCCCGGGAAAGGTCCAGATCCACGCTTCCGAGTGCAGACGCGACCTTGAGGATCCGAGGTACCCGCCATGCGCCGCGCCGCCGGATCCGTCCGCCGGCGGCGGCAATCGTGGACGTGGTGCCCCCATTCCCCTCCGGGAGCGAGGCCAGAGGCGCCACGAGCTCGCTGCGTGTCTTGGCGGTGAGCACCTGGTGGAGGCGTTCCTCCAACTCCTCGTGAGAGATGTGCCCTTCGGCGTACGCCTCCTGCAGGCGCTGCACGGCCGTGTCGCGGTCGTCTTCGCCGATCGGCGACGGCGGGTCTTCCGGCAGAGAGGTCACCGTCCAACTCTAGTGCCGTGCCGACGGTGCGAACACGCCAAGGCCCGTAGTGAGCAAGGCAATGCGGTCGAAGCACCAGCCATGACGGGAGGGCCCGGGGCCTGCCCTCGCGCTCGGAGGTTGAGAAGATCCCGGGCATGGAATTCAACAACCCCGCCGATGTGCACCGCATATGCGTCGAACGGCTCGGCGAGCGGGCCGGTCGGCAGTTCGCGGCCATGGCCCGCCGCGGCTTCCGGCTCGACCGTCCGACGGACGAAACCCCCGCCACCGGCCGGTGCCGGCTCGGCGGCCCTGCCCTGCTCGAACCGGGCACCCCCTGGCCCGAGCTCGACGGCTACCCGCTGTCCCTCCACGCCGTACTCGACACCGACGCGCTCGCCCCCTGGCTCGGCGATGAACTGCCCACGCGGCCGGGCCTGCTCAACTTTTTCTATCTCGACCCGGATGTGCCGTACGAGGAGTACCGGAAGCTGGACGCCGACGCACCCGAGGCGTGCCGCGTGGTCCCCGCAGATCCCGCGTGCGCGGTTGAGACCCCCGCACCCGCCCCCGCAAGGAGCTATCCACTCGCCCCGGTTCACGCGGCCGGGGTGACCATGCTCCCGGACTGCTGGGACCTCGAGGACGACGACATCGCGTTCGACAGGGACGAGCACTGGGGCGCGCCGTCGCTCATCCTCGACAAGCTGCACGACCTCGACGGGAACACCTCCGGCAGCCACTGTGCCTTCGGCTGGCCCGACACCTCGTACGCGATCTACGTCACCGAACGGGACGCCGACGGCCCGGAAATCCATCTGCTCCAGCTCGCGGCGGACGGGGACCTTGGGTGGGGGTGGGGCGACGCCGGGACCATGTACTTCATGATCCCGGCCAACGCCTTCGCGGCGGGCGACTTCAGCCAGGCCGTGGCGAGGATCCGCTGTTGCTGAGCCGCTTCTGGTAAGGGGGTGCCCCTGTCCGACATCCGCAGGCTGCGGGTCCGTTGTGGCTGGTCGCGCAGTTCCCCGCGCCCCTTCGGGGCCCTAGTGGGCCTGCTTCACCTCGGCGATGAACGTCGCCCAGGCCGGAGTTGAGAACTTCAGCGGTGTGCGGGTGGTGTCCTTGCTGTCACGTACCGGGACGACGCCGGGGAAGCCGTCCGCCACTTCGACGCAGTTGCCGCCGTCCGGATCGCTGTAGCTGCTTGCGCGCCAGCGCGCGCCGCTCAGATCCACCATGGTTGTAGCCTTCCGCTGCGTTGGCGATCATCCGCGCGGACATCGGCTCGGGAAGCGAGGCCGCACGCAACTGATCGTAGACATGATTGAACCTCTCCACGTCGTCCGGTTCTTCAAACAATTGTCCGTGCCCGGCGCCCTCTGCGTACGCCACTTCGGACCCGTCCCGCATGGTCAGCAAGGTGAGCGACCCGCCCTGCATCGGGTGGGCCCCCGACATGAACGGGAGCACCTGGATCGGCTGGCGATCGCACGCCCTGCGCACCCGGTCCAGTTGCTCGTGCATCGTCTTGTCGCCGCCTACCCGACGGGCGAGCACTGCCTCATCCAGCACCGCACAGTGTGTGGGGGCGTCCGGTCCCTTGAGCCGATCCTGTCGCGCCATTCGGAGTGCGATGCGGTCTTCGAGCATCTGAGGGCTCGTCACCGTACGACCGCGCCGCAGCACCTCCCGCGCGTACGCCTCCGTCTGAAGAAGACCCGGCACAGCTTGCGAGGCGTACTCCCGGATGACCACCGCCTTGGCCGCAAGCTCCATAAACCGCCTCGCCCAGTCCGGGAAGCTCTCCCGATACACATGCGGCCACAAGTCGTTCAGCAATCCATTGGCGCCGACCATCGCGTCGATGGATTGCGTCAGCTCCGCCGTCGGGCGGGCTCCCGACGCGCACTCCAACTGCGCGACCCGCCCCGGGCTGACGTAGACCTTGCGGGCCAGCTCCTTCTGGGTCCAGCCGCATTGTTCGCGGAGGCGCTTGAGGTGGACGCCGTAGAGGGCCGCCATGCTCGATGACGGGTCCAGTTGACTCTTGGCCATGGGCTCACCCCGGCTGGCTACTAGGCAACGTGTAAAGCTCTCAGTGCTGTTGAGGCTACTTCCCGTCACGCAAGCTTGTTGCCGGTAACCAGCAATTCCAGCAAGAGGGACATTCATGGAGCAGCCTCGTCCATGCCAGGACTGTGAGTGGTTCCGCACGATGATCAATCGGGCGGAGGGGGATCCGGAACCCCGGGCCGATCTGGAGGCGCTGTTCGGCGCGCATCTGCGCCGCAAGCACAGCGACGAAGAGCGCCGACCGGGGAGCGCGTGACCGTGTGGGCCGAGGGCGACAGGGTGCGGGACGCGAAGACCGGGAAGCCGGGGACGGTGGTGCAGGTGACCGGCCCGGCGCCGTTCCTCTACCGGGTGTTGGTGGAGGGCGACAGGGCAGGCGGGGCACCCGTAATGATCTACAGGTACGGTCACCAGTTGCGGCGCGTGCCCGGATACGAACGCAGCGAGCAGGGATCCGCGTAATTCGGGAGCAACTCCCGGCGTCAGGACCGCTGCTGGCGTTTGGGGCCGACCGCCTGGGCGAGGTCGTCCAGCGCGTCGGTGAGGAGTTCGGCGGTGCGGAGGGCGACGGGGGGCGGGTACTCGGCCTGTTCCCACCAGCGGGCCAGAGCCTCGTGAACGGCGGTCCACTCCAGCGGCTCGCTCTGCTGGACGGCGGTCACAGCGGTGGAGACGTCGGAGGCGAGGGCCGCGGAGAAGTCCGCGGCGGCGCTGTCGGGCCGGAAGCTGGGGTGGGGGCCGGGCAGGTGGGCTTCCAGCAGCATGCAGGCGCGGCCCATGGTGACCAGCGCGGACTGCGCTTCGCCGGCGGAGCGGCGGGAGAGCCGGCCGTGGTGGCGGACCGGTTCGACTTCGGCGCGGCTGAGGGTCTGCTCCCAGTTCTGCCGCGCCGCGCGGGTGTCGAGCAGGGCTTCGCGTACCTGGCGGGGGGCGTGTGCGGCGGGCCGCGCGAAGGCGTCCAGCACGGCGATGGCGTACCGTCCGGTCGCCTCCAGCCAGTCGGCGAGCCGGTCGCGCAGCAGCGGGGTCTCCCAGGCGGGGAAGAGTGCGTAGCTGAGCATGGCGAGTACCCCGCCGAGCGCGGTCAGTCCGGCGCGCTCGTAGGCGGTCTGGTACCAGTCGGCGCCCAGTATGCCGAGCAGGAAGATCACGTACGCGCCGATGCAGACGGAGGCGACGACGTACCCGGTGTCCAGCAGGAGATACATCAGGCCCACGCTCAACACGGCCAGCGCGGCGCTCAGATACGGCCCGGGGCCCGCCAGCGCCATCACCGTTCCTGCGACGGCGACGCCGACCAGGGTGCCGACGGCCCGGCCGACGCCTCGCTCGTACGTACGGGAGAAGTCGGGCCGCAGCACCATGACGGCGGTCAGCGGCACCCAGTAGCCGTGTGCGGGCGGCAGGGCCCTGCCGATCAGATAGCCGAGGGAGACGACGACGCTGACCCGCAGCGCGTGCCGCAGGATCGGCGACTTCCAGTGGAGTTCGCGGCGCAGGGCGCGGAGTGCGACCGGTACCAGGCCGGCGAGGGTGGGCATGTGCAGATGGCGTTCGCGGGCAAGCGCGTGCCCCGCGGCGGGGGTGTGCTTGCCGCCGGCCGCCTTGTGGCGGGCGCGTTCGGCCGCTTGGGCCGCGGCCTCCTCGGCGGCGACCTCCTCCGGGTCGGGGCCGTAGGGGCCGTCCAGGCTGGCGTCGACCACCGGTGACTGGTCGGGGAAGCCGCGGCGACGGCCCTCACGGTCGGCCACATGCCAGGTCACCCGTGCCAACACCCCGCCCCTGGTGACCTCGACGGGTTCCTGCGCGGCTTCCACGGCGTCGTCGGTGAGGGCGATGAGGCGCAGCGCCGCACGCCGTGCGGGGCCGCTCAGCACGGGGCCGCTCTCGGGTACCTGCAGTACGTCCAGCGCCTGGTCGGGCAGCCGGACGCGTTCGCCGCGCCGGATGGCACGCGCGGTGGCGTCCAGCACGGTCGCGGCGGCGGCCAGCAACTCGCGCACCCGGTCGCGTTCCGGCCCCACCATGGGCGCCCCGCCCACCACGGGGTCGGCGAGGGAGGCCAGCACCGGGCGGAAGCGCTCGGCCATCGCGCGGTAACCGTGCAACTGACGGGGCCTGCGGCGGGCCTGACGCGGGGTGACGGCGGCAGCGCTGCGGGCCTCGATCAGCGGTTCGGGATCGAAGGGCGCCATCGGGTCGTGCCGCAGCCGCCGCGCGTAGTCCGCGACCCCGGCCAGCGCGTCCGCGAGCGTGTCGCGGCGCTCGCCCCACGGCCGTACGGGGAACAGCACGATCAGTCCGGCCTGTACGACGCCGCCGGCGGCGATCAGCGCGGCGTGGCCGAGCGCGCCCAGACTGCTGGTGGGCAGGTGGACGGTGATGAGCATGACGGCGATGTTGAACGCCGCCACCACGCCGGAGGTGGGGCCCACCCCCCACGCCATCCCCGCCAGGAACGCCCAGAGCGCGAGAAGCAGTACGAACGCCCATGGTCGGCCGACGAGCAGGTAGCCGAGGAAGGTGGAGATCGCCAGCCCCGTCGACGCCGCCAGCGCCAGCACGGGCCGGGGCCGCCAGCTGCGCTGGAAGGTCGCGATACCGGAGGCGAACGCGCCGAACGCGCTGGAGACCGCCAGTTGCGGGGTCCCGATCAGCAGTGCCAGTCCGACCACCAGGCCGACCCCGCACGCGCCACGCAACGCGGTCAGCGGCGTGAGCGAGGCCCGCTCCACGCTGATCCCGGAGCGCGCGGTGTCCTTCAGCGCCCGGAGCCAGGGCAATGGTGCGGCGAGCATGCCGCGAGCCTATCGAAACCGAACGTTTCGGTTTCGGCCGCAGCTTTGGCGCCGACGTGCCGCACCCACCCCTGTCGCCGTGGCGGAAAGGGGTGGGTGGGAAGAGGAGCCGGCTTCAGTGGTTGCTGGGGAAGCCCAGGTTGATGCCTGCCGCGTCGGCGGGGTCGGGCCAGCGGGTGGTGATGACCTTGCCGCGGGTGTAGAACTGCACGCCGTCGTTGCCGTAGATGTGCAGATCGCCGAAGAGGCTCTGCTTCCAGCCGCCGAAGGAGTGGTAGCCGACCGGCACCGGGATGGGGACGTTGACGCCGACCATTCCGGCTTCGACCTCCAGCTGGAAGCGCCGGGCAGCACCGCCGTCCCGGGTGAAAATGGCGGTGCCGTTGCCCCACTTGCTGGAGTTGATCAGGGCGATGCCCCCGTCGTACGTCTCGGCGCGTACGACGCACAGCACGGGGCCGAAGATTTCGTCGTCGTAGGCGGCCATGCCGGGCTTGACCTTGTCGAGGAGTGAGACGCCGAGGAAGAAGCCGTCCTCGTGGCCCTCCACGGAGAACCCGGTGCCGTCGACCACGACCTCGGCGCCCTGCGCGGCGGCGCCGCTCACGTACGAGGCGACCTTGTCGCGGTGCTCCCTCGTGATCAGCGGGCCCATCTCGCTGGCCGGGTCGTCGCCGGGGCCGATCCGCAGCTTGCCGGCCCGCTCGGCGATCTTGGCGACGAGTTCGTCACCGATGTCGCCGACCGCGACCACCACGGAGACGGCCATACAGCGCTCACCGGCGGAGCCGTACGCCGCGTTGATGGCGTTGTCGGCGGCGTGGTCGAGATCCGCGTCGGGCAGCACCATCATGTGGTTCTTGGCGCCGCCCAGCGCCTGCACCCGCTTGCCGTTCGCGGTGGCCTCCGCCTGGATGTGCCGGGCGATGGGCGTGGAGCCGACGAAGGAGACGGCTGCCACGTCCGGGTGGGCCAGCAGCCGGTCGACGGCCACCTTGTCACCGTTGACGACGTTGAGGACGCCCTCGGGCAGCCCCGCCTCGGCAGCGAGTTCGGCGAGCCGGTAGGAGGCCGAGGGGTCCTTCTCGCTCGGCTTGAGGACGAAGGTGTTACCGCAGGCGACGGCCAGCGGGAACATCCACATCGGCACCATCGCGGGGAAGTTGAACGGGGTGATGCCCGCCACCACGCCGACCGGCTGCCGGATGGAGGAGACGTCCACCCGGGTGGAGACCTGGGTGGACAGCTCGCCCTTGAGCTTCTCCGGGATGCCGCAGGCCAGCTCCAGGATCTCCATCCCGCGCGCGACCTCGCCGAGCGCGTCGGAGTGCACCTTGCCGTGCTCGGCGGTGATCAGCTCGGCGATCTCGTCCCGCCGCGCGTCCAGCAGTTCGCGGTACTTGAACAGGAACGCGGTGCGCGTGGCCAGCGAGGACTGCGACCACTCGGAGTAGGCCGCCTTGGCGGCGGCGACCGCCGCGTCCACCTCCTCAGCCGAGGCGAGGGAGACCTGGGTGGGCTGGGCTCCGGTGGCCGGGTCGTAGACGGGTCCGAAGTTGCCGGAGGTGGACTCCACCGGCTTGTTGCCGATCCAGTGGCCGAGGGTCTTCATGAGGACGGGACCTTTCTTGGTACGTGACACGGGTTGTACGACGAGGGGTTGTGAGTCGGCGCTGAGGACTTACAAGTGCCGCCGCTGCTGGGCGCGTTGCCGCTCGTACTCCTCGCGGGCCCGGCGCGCTGCCGGGCGCTGCGAGGTCTCGGCGACGGCCACGTCCCACCACGCCTGCGGCCCGGGCGCCGGAACCTCCGGGTCCGGATCGGTCTCGACGTAGACACAGCTGGGCCGCTCGGAGGCGCGTGCCGCGGCCAGCGCCTCGCGGAGCTGGTCACAGGTGGCGGCCCGGTGCACCTCCATGCCGAGTGAGGCGGCGTTGGCGGCCAGGTCGACGGGGAGCGGGTCACCGGTGTAGCCGCCGTCTGCGTCGCGGAACCGGTAGGCGGTGCCGAAGCGTTCGCCGCCGGTCACCTCGGACAGCCCGCCGATGGAGGCGTAGCCGTGGTTCTGTACGAGGACGACGTTGATGTTGACGCCCTCCTGCACCGCGGTGACGATCTCGGTGGGCAGCATCAGATACGTACCGTCGCCCACCAGCGCCCACACCGGGCGGTCCGGTGCCGCCAGCCGTACGCCGATGGCGGCCGGGATCTCGTACCCCATGCACGAGTAGCCGTACTCGACGTGGTACTGCCGCGGGGAGCGGGCGCGCCACAGTTTGTGCAGGTCGCCGGGCATGGACCCGGCGGCGTTGATGACCACGTCCTCGTCCCCGACGACGGAGTCGAGCGCGCCGAGCACCTGGGTCTGCGAGGGGCGGGCCTTCTCGTCCAGCGGGTGCGGGGCGAACGCCTCGGCAACGGTGCGCTCCCACGCCTGCTTGCCGCGCCCGTACTCGGCCTCGTAGTCCGGCGAGACCCGGTGCCCGCGCAATGCACCGGCCAGCGCCTCCAGTGCGGCCCGCGCGTCGGCGACGACGGCGAGGGCGCCGAGCTTGTGCCCGTCGAAGGAGGCGATGTTGAGGTTGAGGAAGCGGGCCGTGGACGGGAAGAGGGTGCCGGAAGCCGTGGTGAAGTCGGTGAAGCGGGTGCCGACGCCGATCACCAGGTCGGCGGAGCGGGCCAGATCGTCGGCCACGGCGGTGCCGGTGTGGCCGATGCCGCCCACGTCGCAGGGGTGGTCGTACCGCAGCGAGCCCTTGCCCGCCTGGGTGGAGGCCACCGGGATGCCGGTCACATCGGCGAAGGCCCGCAGCGCTTCCTCGGCCTCGCTGTGGTGGACGCCGCCGCCCGCCACCAGCAGCGGACGCCGCGCGGCCCGTACCGCTTCCGCGGCCTGGGCCAGCACCTCCGATTCGGGAACCGGCCGCGCCACCCGCCAGACCCGCTCGGCGAAGAACTCCTCGGGCCAGTCGTACGCCTCGGTCTGCACGTCCTGCGGCAGCGCCAGGGTGACGGCGCCGGTCTCGACGGGGTCGGTGAGCACCCGCATGGCCTGGAGCGCGGCGGGGATCAGCGCTTCCGGCCGCAGTACCCGGTCGAAGTAACGGGAGACGGGCCGCAGCGCGTCGTTGACGGAGATGTCGCCCGCGTACGGCACTTCCAGCTGCTGGAGCACCGGGTCGGGGATGCGGCCGGCGAAGATGTCGCCGGGCAGCAGCAGGACGGGCAGCCGGTTGATGGTCGCCAGCGCCGCGCCGGTGGTCAGGTTGGTGGCGCCGGGACCGATGGAGGTGGTGACGGCCTGCGCGGAGAGCCGGTTGTGCTGACGTGCGAAGCCGACGGCCGCGTGCACCATCGCCTGCTCGTTGCGGCCCTGGTGGAAGGGGAGCGGCGCTCCGTTCGACGACCAGCCCTGTCCGCTCTCGACGAGCGCCTGGCCGAGCCCGGCAACGTTGCCGTGCCCGAAGATGCCCCAGCAGGCGTCGATGAACCGGTGCTGCTGCCCGTCGCGTGCGGTGTGCTGCGCGGCGAGGAAGCGCACGAGGGCCTGTGCGACGGTCAGTCTGACGGTCGTCATCGCTCGCCCTCCTCTTCTCGTGAGCCAGCTCGCGCTTCTGCGGATTCCTTCGCCCCGTAGAGCGGAAGCCTTGGATCCATAGGCGTATCGGCCCACGCACCGCGAATCCACGCGTGGTCTGGATGGTCGCAGATCAGCCAGGCGCGATCCACCCCCGGACCCGCCATCACGTTCAGGTAGTACATGTCGTGTCCCGGCGCCGCCATGGAGGGGCCGTGCCAGCCGTCCGGGATCAGCACCGCGTCGCCGCTGCGCACCTCGGCCAGCACATCGGTGCCCCGGCCGTGGCCGCTGGGGGTCACCCGCTGGTAGCCGAGCCCTTCGGTGGAGCGACCGTCGGGGGTGTGGTGCGGGGCGATCTCGTAGTAGTAGATCTCCTCCAGCTCGCTCTCCACCCCCTCGCGGTGCTCGTCGTGTTTGTGCGGCGGATAGGAGGACCAGTTGCCGCCCGGGGTCAGCACTTCGACAGCGATGAGCTTGTCCGCCTCGAAGACGCTTGCAGCGCCGAAATTGTTGACCTGCCGCGAGCACTGCCCGCTGCCGCGCAGCTCAACCGGCACGTCAGCGGCGGCGCCGTAGCGGACCGGCAGCCGCCGCTCGCAGCGCGCGCCGGTGAGCGCGAACCGGCCGCCCGCCGCGCTGCCGAGCGTCACCTCGGCGTCGCGCGGTACGTACGCGAAGTCGCTGACGGCGGTGAAGACGCTCTCCCTGCCGTGCAGTTCGAGGGTCTGCCCCTCGGCCTCGACGGTGCAGCCACCGCTGAGCGGCAGCACGATCCACTCGCTCTCACCGGTCGGGAACGTATGCGACTCCCCAGGGCCCAGCTCCAGCACCCGCAGCGAGGAGTAGCCCCAGCCCGCGCTCTCGGGTCCGATGTCGAGGGCGTACGGGCCCGCTGCGGCGCTGCCCGCGCGCAGATGGAAGTCGGTGGTGGTGCGGGTCATCTCCTCAAGCCCCTTTCAGAGCAGTCCGACGGCGGTGTCCACGGCCGCGCTGACGTCGCCGTCGGCCGGGTAGAGCAGGGAGCGCCCGACGACCAGCCCGCGCACGGTCGGCAGGCTGAGCGCCTTGCGCCACTTCTCATAGGTGCCCTCCTGGTCGCCGTGCACCTCGCCGCCGAGCAGGACGACCGGCAGCGTGGAGGTCTCGCACACCCACGCCATGTCGTCCGGGTCCTCGGTGACCGGCAGCTTGAGCCAGGTGTAGGCGGAGGTGCCGCCCAGCCCGGAGGCTATGGCGACGGAGCGGGCGACGGCGGGCCCGCTCAGCTCGTTGATCACCTTGCCGTCCACCCTCGTACTGAGGAACGGCTCGACGAAGACGGGCAGCCTGCGCGCCGCCATGTCGTCGACGGCGCGGGCTGCGGAGTACAGCGTGCGCAGCGAGCCCGGGTCGTCGTAGTCGATCCGCAGCAGCAGCTTGCCCGCGTCGAAGCGCATCCGCTCGATGTCCTCGGCACGGTGTCCGGTGAAGCGGTCGTCCAGCTCGAACGAGGCACCGGCCAGCCCGCCGCGGTTCATCGAGCCGAGCACCACCTTGCGCTCCAGCGCGCCGAGCAGCAGCAGGTCCTCCAGGATGTCGGCGGTGGCCAGCACCCCGTCGACGCCGGGCCGGGACAGCGCGAGGACCAGCCGTTCGAGCAGTTCGGCGCGGTTGGCCATGGCGAACTCGTCACTGCCGACACCCAGTGCGCCGCGCGCCGGATGGTCGGCGGCGACGATCATCAGCCGCTCGTTCGCGTCCACCAGCGGCCGGCGCACACGCCGCGCCGCCGCCTCGGCGATGGCCTCCGGATGTCGGATCCGTACGGACGCCAGCTCGGAGATGCTGACACTGCTGGGGGTCAAAGTGAGCTCTCTTTCGGGGCGTTGTGGGGGGTGGGCGGGGTGCGGCACAGGGCGACGACGGCCTTCCTCAGGCACGAACGGCCTTCTTCCGGCACGTTGCCGCCGACGGCGCGTGACGGTCAGGCACGCGGGTCAGCCACGCAGCAGGTCCTCCACCTCGGCGGCCGTCGGCATGGCGGAGGAGCAGGCCAGCCGGGAGGCGACGAGCGCGCCCGCCGCGTTGGCGTACCGCATCGCGTACTCCAGGTCCCAGCCGGACAGCAGCCCATGACACAGTGCGCCGCCGAACGCGTCCCCCGCGCCGAGGCCGTTGACGACCTCCACCGGGTGCGGGGGCACCTCGGCCACGGTGCCGTCGGCGTGCACGGCGAGCACTCCCTTGGGCCCCTGCTTGACCACGGCCAGTTCCACTCCGGCCGCCAGCAGGGCCTCGGCGCAGGCATGCGGCTCGCGGGTACCGGTGGCGACCTCGCACTCGGCCAGGTTGCCCACGGCGACGGTGGCGTGGGCGAGGGCTTCCCGGTAGTACGGCCGCGCCGCCTCGGCGGCCTCGGCCTCCTTGCGCTGCCCGTCGGTGCCCGCGCCCCAGAACATCGGCCGCCAGTCCAGGTCGAAGACGGTGGCGACCGCCTCCTCCCGGCCGGGCGCGCGGGTGGCGAGCGCGGCGAGGGTGGCACTGCGGCTGGGCTCCTCGCACAGCCCGGTGCCGGTCATCCAGAAGATATGTGCCGCCGCGACGCCCGCGCGGTCGAGCTCACCGGAGTGGATCTCCAGGTCGGGCGCCTTGGGCTGCCGGTAGAAGTAGAGCGGGAAGTCGTCGGGCGGGAAGATCTCACAGAAGGTCACCGGCGTCGGATACGCGGCCACGCTGGTCACCCAACGGTCGTCGACGCCGAAGTCGCGCAGCGCCTCATGGCAGTAGACACCGAACGGATCGTCACCGGTGCGGGTGATGACCGCCGTGGAGCGGCCGAGCCGGGAGGCGGCGACGGCCACGTTGGTGGCGGAGCCGCCGAGGAACTTGCCGAAGCTCTCCACGTGCTGGAGAGGTACGCCGGTCTGGAGGGGATAGATGTCGACCCCGATGCGGCCCATGGTGACCACCTCGTGCGGCGTGCCCCCGTCGTGCGGCTCGGCCATGGTCCGTCCTCTCTTCCCCGGAATAGGTGCCTGGCACATCGTCCGCCGGGCCGACGGCCACTGTCAATAATTTGTCCTTACATATTGACGTCGCCCCTTGAAGGCGCCCAGCGGAGTTCGGCAGTATGAAGCGTTGTCCTGACAAACTCTTGACCTGGCCCCGGCCGACCGGATTGGCTCTGAGCCATGACTGGCACTTCCGCCCCCTCCCCGTCCACCCCCTCTCCCTCCGTCCCCTCCCTCGACCACATCCGGGTCGGCTCCGCGCCCGACTCCTGGGGCGTGTGGTTCCCGGACGACCCGCAGCAGGTGCCCTGGCAGCGCTTCCTGGACGAGGTGGCGCAGGCGGGCTACAGCTGGATCGAGCTGGGCCCCTACGGCTACCTGCCGACCGATCCGGCGCGCCTCACCGACGAGGTCGAAGCGCGCGCGCTGAAGGTCTCCGCCGGCACCGTCTTCACCTCGCTGCACCGGGGACCGGACGTCTGGGACGAGACCTGGGCGCACGTCTCCAAGGTCGCCGAGCTCACCCGCGCGATGGGCGCCGGGCACCTCGTGGTCATCCCCTCCTTCTGGCGCGACGACAAGACGGCCGAGCTGATCGAACCCGCCGAGCTGACGGTGCAACAGTGGCGCCATCTCGCCCAGGGCACCGAGCGGTTGGCGCGCGGAGTGGGCGAGAAGTACGGGCTGCGCATCGCCGTCCACCCGCACGCGGACACCCATATCGACACCGAGGAACATGTCGTCCGCTTCCTCGACGCGACCGACTCCGACCTGGTCAACCTCTGCCTGGACACCGGGCACTACGCCTACTGCGGCGGCGACAGCGTCGAGTTGATCGAACGGTACGGCGAACGCATCGACTATCTGCACCTCAAGCAGGTGGACCCGGAGATCCTCGCCGACGTCGTCCGCGAGGGGACGCCCTTCGGCCCCGCGGTGCGCCAGGGCGTGATGTGCGAACCGCCCGGCGGCGTACCGGAGTTGGAGCCGGTGCTGGCCGCGGCGCAGAACCTGGGCGTGGATCTGTTCGCCATCGTCGAGCAGGACATGTACCCGTGCCCGCCGGACCAGCCCTTCCCCATCGCGGAGCGGACCCGGCGGTTCCTGCGGAGTTGCGGGGCCTAGCACGACGAACGGCGAGTTGTGGGGTGCAGTACGTCAACCGCGAGCGACAACTGCGTCACCAATGTCACCGTTTCACGGGTTCGGTGTCACAGCCGTCGTACGAGCCCCCGCCGATGCTCACTCTCCGTCGTTCACCAGGCACAGGCTGAGTGATCACCAGCCACCCTGGAGGTGCGAGAGATGGCCGACCGAAAACTTTGGTCGTACAAGGAAATCGCCGCGCACATCAGCGTCCAACCGGACACCGTTCGTTCCTACCGGAAGCATGGCCTGCTACCGGCGCCCGACCTGGTGGAGGGAGGCAGGCCCTACTGGTTCGCCGACACCATTCGCGACTGGGTCACCCGCAGGCCGGGGCACCGCGGGGGCCACTGAGGAAGCCCTGGCCATGACATCCGGAATATCTCCGACCACCGAATCCCCCTGGGGCGGCACCACAGGTGCCGCCCCAGTAAGCATGCCGGGGGCGATCTTTGAGGCGGGCCGCCGCAACGCCCGCCGCCGCAGCTGCCACTGCACCGCGCAGGCGGCAGCCGCCAGCACCGCGGAGGCGCCCGCCCCGATCAGCGCGCCGGACAGCGTCCCGGCCAGCGCCCGTCCGCCCCAGTAGCCGACCCCCACCGAGTAACAGGCCCACAGCAGCTCGGCGATGCCCGAGCCCAACAGGAAGCGCCGGGCCGAATAGCCCACCGTTCCGGTGGCGAGCCCGCCGACGACCCGGCCGCTGGGCAGGAACCGGACGGCGATCACGAACGGCACCCCGTACCGCCGTACATGCTCGGCCGTCCAGTCGAGCGCGGCCTTGCGCCGCGGACCGACCGACAGCCAACTGCGGGTCCGTGGGCCCGTCCGCCGCCCCAGCCAGTACACCAGCGCATCCCCGGCCAGCGCACTGCCCGCCACGGTCAGCAGCACCAGCGGCAGGGGGAGCCGCCCTTCGGCCGCCAGCGCCCCCGCCGCCGCGATCAGCGCGGAGTTGGGCACCAGCGGAGGCAGGGTCGTCAGCCCTACGAGCGCAAGCGTCATCCACAGCGCGCCCTCCACGCCGACCACCTGCCTTCCACCGTGCGCCCACCGTGGACGCCTCACCTGTAAGCCTCAGCTGACAGGTGAAAGACCCGGGGTACAACTACCGTCCGACCATTACGGGGACATCTCAGGGCGGGGTCGAGCGAACCCCTAAGGGCTGCCGGGCAGCGGGTTCGGCGAGCAAAGCAGAGCTTGGCACATACCCTGAGGGGGTATAACGTTAGCCTCGCGCACACCACCCGGGGCACCCCGCACCGGGTCCCGTTCGTGCGGTTCCAGCGAGAGTTGAGGAGTAGGCCATGAGCACCGTCACGACCACCTACAAGGTTTCCGGAATGACCTGCGGCCACTGCGAGGGCGCGGTCTCCGAGGAGATTTCCCGGATCGAGGGCGTCTCGGCGGTAAAGGCCGTGGCCGACTCCGGAGAGGTCACCGTCACCTCCTCCGGCGAACTGGACGAAGCCGCCGTACGCGATGCCGTGGACGAGGCGGGGTACGAATTGGTTGGCCGCGCCTGAGGGCCCCGCCATCGAGGGGCACCCCCTCTATTGTCGCCCCGCCCCCTTCTTTCCGCCGCTGGGCACCTTCCGGCCGGAGGCTGGGGGAGGGGCCCGGCCACAACGGACGTGACCGGCGGTGCCTAACCCACCAGTTGCGGTGGGTTCGGCACCGCCGGTCACGTTCGCCTCACGTCTCGCCGTCGCGGCGGGAAGAAGGAAGCTCACCGTTGCGCGGGAATGGGTGGGCTCACTCACCAGTCGCGGCGGAGGCGAGAGGGGGCACCCCGCAGCGGCAAAGGCCGTCGCGCCCAGCGACTCGCGCCCAGCGAAAAGCGCCCCGCCGGCCAGGTCCCCCCACGGGCCCGTCGACGGGGCGCTTCCGATTCCCGGTCACGGATTCCCCCCACGGGATCCTGGCCGGGCGCTTTCCTGGGTGTCCGTGCGAGCGGGAGGGCCGCTCAAAGCTCCCCGTGCACGTTCACCGTTTCTTCACCTCGCGTCCGTCCCCCAAGACGGACGTGAAGCAGGGCGAAGGCTCCGCCGGGAGGCCGACGCCACCCGGTTAGACCCACGAACCCCGCCTATGGTTACCCCCCAATTTCTGTGACCTACGTCTCGTCGTCAATCCGCACAAATGGAAGATCCCGGTCCGCTCCGGACCGGGATCTTCCATTTGTGCTGGTGCGGGGGCGTCGGCCTACTCGGAAGCGCCGGCCGATTTACCCCGAAAGGGCGTCAGGGTCAGCGAGCCTCGACGGGGACGTAGTCCCGCTGGACGATGCCCGTGTAGATCTGCCGCGGACGGCCGATACGCGAGTTCGGCTCCTTGATCATCTCGTGCCACTGGGCAATCCAGCCCGGCAGCCGGCCGAGCGCGAACAGCACGGTGAACATGCTGGTCGGGAAGCCCATCGCGCGGTAGATCAGGCCGGTGTAGAAGTCCACGTTCGGGTAGAGCTTGCGCTCCACGAAGTAGTCGTCGGACAGCGCGTGCTCCTCGAGGCGGAGCGCGATGTCCAGCAGCTCGTCGCTCTTGCCGAGGGCCGAGAGCACATCGTGGGCCGCCGCCTTGATGATCTTCGCCCGGGGGTCGAAGTTCTTGTAGACGCGGTGGCCGAAGCCCATGAGCTTGACGCCGTCTTCCTTGTTCTTCACCTTGCGGATGAAGCTGTCGACGTCACTGCCCGAGGCCTGGATGCCCTGGAGCATCTCCAGCACGCTCTGGTTGGCGCCACCGTGCAGGGGGCCCCAGAGCGCGTTGATGCCGGCGGAGATCGAGGCGAACATGTTCGCCTGGGAGGAGCCGACGAGGCGCACCGTCGAGGTCGAACAGTTCTGCTCGTGGTCCGCGTGCAGGATCAGCAGCTTGTCGAGAGCGCTGACCACGACCGGGTCCAGGTCGTACTCCTGCGCCGGGACCGAGAAGGTCATCCGCAGGAAGTTCTCCACATAGCCGAGGTCGTTGCTCGGGTAGACGAACGGGTGACCGATCGCCTTCTTGTAGGCGTACGCGGCGATCGTCGGCAGCTTGGCCAGCAGCCTTATTGTCGACAGGTTCCGCTGCTCTTCGTCGAACGGGTTGTGGCTGTCCTGGTAGAAGGTCGACAGCGCACTGACCACGGAGGAGAGCATCGCCATTGGGTGGGCGTCACGAGGGAAGCCGTCGTAGAACCGTTTGACGTCCTCGTGCAGCAGGGTGTGCTGCGTGATCTCGTTCTTGAACGCGCTCAGTTCGTCGACGGTGGGCAGCTCGCCGTTGATGAGCAGATACGCGGTCTCCAGGAAGGAACCGCGCTCGGCGAGCTGCTCGATCGGATAGCCGCGGTAGCGCAGGATGCCCTGCTCACCGTCGAGGTAGGTGATGGCGGATTTGTAGGCGGCGGTGTTGCCGTATCCCGAGTCCAGGGTCACCAGACCGGTCTGGGCACGCAGCTTGCCGATGTCGAAGCCACGGTCGCCAACCGTGCTGTCGACGACCGGATAGCTGTACTCGCCGTCCCCGTAGCGGAGTACTACGGAGTTGTCGCTGTCGCGGTGTTCGCTCACGTCATCCCTCACCGACGTAGTGCCTCTTCTTCGAGGTGCCCTGACTTCTTCCACTCTCCCTTATCCAGCGCCGTGCGGTGCACTGGGGGTCAGCCAGAGGACTCCATGGTGGCACGCAGTGCCGCCCATCTAGCTATCCTGCACCCTCTTGGCCGTCATGGTCACCCCCTGGCACTCATCCCGCCTCCCGAGATGGCAGCGCGGCGCGCAATCGGTGATCGAGCGCCGTGCAGCGCCGCCCCGCCGAAACCGTGCGGACCGCCTGCCCGAGCGCTCTGCGCGACCCCACCAGCACCACCAGTCGCTTGGCTCTCGTCACCGCTGTGTACAGCAGATTCCGCTGAAGCATCATCCAGGCACTCGTGGTGACGGGGATCACTACCGCCGGGTATTCGCTGCCCTGCGAGCGGTGGATGGTCACCGCGTAGGCGTGGGCGAGCTCGTCCAACTCGTCGAAGTCGTAGCCGACCTCCTCGTCCTCGTCCGTCAGCACGGTGAGCCGGTGGTCGTCGGGGTGCAGCGCGGTGACCACCCCGACCGTGCCGTTGAAGACGCCGTTCGCGCCCTTTTCATAGTTGTTTCTGATCTGGGTGACCTTGTCACCCACCCGGAAAACCCGACCGCCGAACCGCTTTTCGGGCAGCCCCGGGCGGGCCGGGGTGACGGCCTGCTGGAGCAGTCCGTTGAGCGCGCCCGCGCCGGCCGGGCCCCGGTGCATGGGCGCGAGCACCTGCACATCGCGCCGCGGGTCGAGCCCGAACTTCGCCGGGATCCGCCGGGCCACCACATCCACGGTCAGCTGCCCGGCCGCCTCGGTGTCCTCCTCAACGAAGAAGAAGAAATCCTCCAGCCCCTGGGTGAGCGGCTGGGTGCCGGAGTTGATGCGGTGGGCATTGCTGACCACACCCGACTGCTGTGCCTGCCGGAAGACCCGGCGCAGCCGCACCGCGGGCACCGGCCCGTCCTCGGCCAGCAGATCGCGCAGCACCTCCCCGGCGCCCACGGAGGGCAGCTGGTCCACATCCCCGACCAGCAGCAGATGGGCGCCCGGCGGGACGGCCTTGATCAGCTTGTTGGCGAGCAGCAGATCGAGCATGGACGCCTCGTCCACCACCACCAGATCGGCCTCCAGCGGACGCTCCCTGTCGTAGGCCGCGTCGCCGCCCGGCTTCAGCTCCAGCAGCCGGTGGACGGTGGATGCTTCGGCTCCGGTTAGCTCCGCCAGCCGCTTGGCCGCCCGGCCGGTGGGGGCCGCCAGCACCACCCGGGCCCGCTTGGCGCGGGCCAGCTCGACCACCGAGCGCACCGTGAACGACTTGCCGCATCCCGGCCCGCCCGTCAGCACCGCGACCCGGCTGGTGAGCGCCAGCCGCACCGCCTCCTCCTGCTCGGGCGCCAGCCGGGCCCCCGTGCGCTCGGCCAGCCAGCCGAGCGCCTTGTCCCAGTCGACGTCCTGGAACCACGGCAGCCTGTCCTCCGGCGTACGCAGCAGCCGCTTCAGCTGGGCGGCCAGGGCCACCTCGGCGCGATGGAAGGGGATGAGATAGACGGCGGTCTCGGTGCGCTGCGGATCCTCCGGGTCGGGCACCGGTTCGCGTACGACACCGCCCTCCTCGTCCGCCGCCAGCTCGCCGAGACAGTCGATGACCAGGCCCGTGTCCACCTGGAGGAGCTTGACCGCCTCCGAGATGAGCCGCTCCTCGGGGAGATAGCAGTTGCCTTGATCGGACGACTGGGAAAGGGCGTGCCGCAGGCCCGCCTTGACCCGCTCGGGGCTGTCGTGCGGGATGCCGACGGACTGGGCGATGCGGTCGGCCGTCAAGAAACCGATGCCCCACACATCGGCCGCCAGCCGGTAGGGGTTGCTCCGGACCACGGAGATCGACGCGTCGCCGTACTGCTTGTAGATGCGCACGGCGATCGAGGTGGAGACGCCGACGCCTTGCAGGAAGACCATCACCTCCTTGATGGCCTTCTGCTCCTCCCAGGCGGCGGCGATCAGTTTTGTGCGCTTGGGGCCCAGCCCCGGGACCTCGATCAGCCTGTTCGGATCGGCCTCGATGACCTCCAGCGTGTCCACGCCGAAGTGGCTGACGATCCGGTCGGCGATGCGCGGCCCGACGCCCTTGACCAGACCCGAGCCCAGATAGCGGCGGATGCCCTGGATGGTGGCCGGCAGCACCGTGACGTAGTTGTCCACATGGAACTGGCGCCCGTACTGCGGATGGGAGCCCCAGCGGCCCTCCATCCGCAGCGACTCCCCCGCCTGGGCACCCAGCAACGCGCCCACGACCGTGAGCAGTTCGCCACCGCCGCGGCCGGTGTCGACTCGGGCCACGGTGTACCCATTGTCCTCATTGGCGTAGGTGATCCGCTCTAGTACCCCTTCGAGCACGGCAGGCTGGAACGTCATGTCACCGACCGTAGCTTCGAGCGCCGACATCGCGGCAGCCCTGTGGATAACTCTGGGCTCACCGCCGGAACGGTCCGGGTGACCACCGCAGTTACGTCTGCACGAGCATCATCACGATCGTGCATCGGCCACGTCTGCAACTTGCGTCACCATGCGCACATCACATTGCATGACCGATGTAATCGTTTCCATGCGCAGCGCGGCACCCCTGAGTGCCCTGCGTCCGGAGGCACTCGCCCCCCTCTCCCCAGCTTGGAAAAGCACGGCAATGGCAGGCATCAAGGACGTCGCGGCACGCGCAGGCGTCTCCGTCGCCACGGTCTCGCGCGTCCTCAACGACCACAGCGGAGTCCGTGAGGAGACCCGCGCCCGGGTGCTGACCGCCGTCTCCGAACTGAGCTACCGGCCCAACACCCTGGCCCGGTCACTGCGCACCGACCAGACCCGCACCCTCGGGCTGGTCATCAGCGACGTACTGAATCCCTTCTTCACCGAACTGGCCCGCGCGGTCGAGGACGCGGCCCGCGAGGGCGGCTACAGCGTGATCATCGGCAACGCCGACGAGCAGCTCACGCTCCAGGACCACCATGTGCGCACCCTGCTGGACCGCCGGATCGACGGGCTGCTCGTCTCCCCCGCCGACGGCGACTCCGTCGCGCTGCGGGAGGCCGCGCTGCTGGGCATCCCCATGGTGTTCGTCGACCGGTGGATCGCGGGTCTGGACGTACCGCTGGTGCGCGCCGACGGGCGACCCGCCGTTCGCGATCTCGTCGCTCATCTGTACGCGCTCGGACACCGCAGGCTGTCCATCATCACCGGGCCCGTCGCGAGCACGACCAGCAACGAACGGGTCCGCGCCTTCCGTTCGGCGCTGCACGAGTACGGCCTGCCGCTGCCCGACGCCTACATCGGACAGGGCGACTTCCAGACGGCGAGCGGACGGCGGGCCACCGAGAAGTTCTTCGCGCTGCCCGAGCCGCCCGACGCCATCTTCGCGACGGACAACCTGATGGCGCTGGGCGTCATGGAGCAGCTGCGCACGCTGGGCCTGCGGGTGCCGTACGACGTGTCGTTGGCCGCCTTCGACGACATCCCCTGGTTCCTGCACACCGACCCCCCGATCACCGCCATAGCCCAGCCCACCCAGGAGCTGGGCCACCGCGCGGTCGCCGCGCTGACCGACCTGGTGGAGGGCAGGAGCGCCGGTTCCGTCACGCTCTCCGCCCACCTCATAGCGCGCCGCTCCTGCGGCGAAGACGAAAGGACGCGTCGTTGACCACCCCAGACCCGCCCCCGGCACGGGAACTGCTGCGCACGGAGGGCATCCGCAAGACGTTTCCCGGCGTGGTCGCCCTCGACGGTGTCGACTTCGACCTGCGCGCCGGTGAAGTGCACGTCCTGCTGGGCGAGAACGGCGCCGGCAAGAGCACACTGATCAAGGTGCTCTCCGGTACCTACCGCGCGGACGCGGGGCGGGTGCTGCGTGAGGGCAAGGCGGTGCGCATCTCCGGCGCGGAGGCGGCCGAGAAGCTCGGCATCGCCACCATCCACCAGGAGTTCAACCTGGTGCCGCATCTTTCCATCGCGGAGAACATCTTCCTGGGCCGGCAGCCGCGCCGGCTGGGTCTGGTGAACCGCACCAAGATGGAGGCCGACGCGCAGGTGCTGCTGGACCGGGTCGGTGTCACCGCGCCCCCGCGCACCCCGGTCGGCAAGCTGGGCATCGCCGGGCGGCAGATGGTCGAGATCGCCAAGGCACTCAGCCTGCGCACCCGCGTCCTGATCATGGACGAGCCGACCGCCGTGCTCACCGCAGAGGAGGTCGGCCGCCTCTTCGGCATCGTCCGCAAGCTGCGGGCCGAGGGCGTGGGCATCGTCTTCATCACCCACCACCTGGAGGAGATCCCGGCCATCGGCGACCGGGTCACCGTGCTGCGCGACGGCCGCAGTGTCGGCCAGGTCCCGGCCGACACTCCGCAGGAGGAGCTGGTGCGGCTGATGGTGGGCCGCAGTATCGAGCAGCAGTACCCGCGCGAGACCGTGGCTGCGCAGCAGGCCGCCGCCTCGGCCGCACCGCTGCTGCGGGTGACCGGGCTGCGCAAGCAGGGCGTCTTCGAGGACATCAACTTCGAGGTGCGCGCCGGTGAGGTCGTCGGCATCGCCGGGCTGGTCGGCGCGGGCCGTACCGAGGTGGTACGCGCGGTCTTCGGCGCCGACGGCTACGACGCCGGCCGCGTCGAGGTGGCGGGCAAGCAGCTGCGCGGCGGCGATGTGTGGGCCTCGCACGCGGCGGGGCTCGGGCTGGTCCCCGAGGACCGCAAGGGGCAGGGCCTGCTGCCGGACGCCTCGGTCTCCGAGAACCTGGGCCTGGTCACCCTGCGCGAGGCGAGCACAGCGGGTCTGGTCAACCGCGCCGGGCAGCGCAAGGCGGCCTCCCGGATCGCCGACCGGCTCGGCGTCCGGATGGCCGGACTCGACCAGCACGTACGCACCCTCTCCGGTGGCAACCAGCAGAAGGTCGTGATCGGCAAGTGGCTGCTCGCCAACAGCCGCGTGCTGATCCTCGATGAGCCCACCCGCGGCATCGACGTGGGCGCCAAGGTCGAGATCTACCAGCTCATCAACGAGCTGACGGCCTCCGGCCACGCGGTACTGATGATCTCCAGCGACCTCCCCGAGGTGCTGGGCATGAGCGATCGGATCCTGGTGATGTCCCAGGGCCGGATCGCCGGTGAACTGACCGCGCGGGAAGCGACCCAGGACGCCGTCATGGCCCTGGCCGTCGGCACCTCCGCGCCAGGAACGAGCGAGATGGAGGATTCTCCCCGTGGCCATTGACACGCAGCCGGGTCACCGCCTGGACAAGCGCCCCGGCGGCAGCGGGCCGCCGAACCTCGTACGCCGCGTCCTGCTGGACAACGGTGCGCTGAGTGCGCTCATCGTGCTGATCGTGCTGCTGGCGATCATGTCGGGCGACTTCTTCACCACGACGAACCTGCTGAACGTCGGCGTGCAGGCGGCCGTGACGGCGATCCTCGCCTTCGGCGTCACCTTCGCCATCGTCTCCGGCGGTATCGACCTGTCGGTCGGCTCGGTGGCGGCCTTCTCCGGGGTGATGCTCGGCTGGTTCACCACAACTCAGGGCATGCCGGTCTATCTGGGCGTCGTCCTCGCCATCCTCTCCGGCACCGCATGCGGGCTGTTGAACGGTGTGCTGATCTCCTACGGCAAGCTGCCGCCGTTCATCGCGACCCTGGCGATGCTGTCGGCGGCGCGCGGTCTGGCACAGGTCGTCTCCGAGGGCAACCCGGTGCTGCTGCCCGACTCCCTCTCCTGGATCGGCAAGACGATCGGCGAGTGGCTGCCCGTGCCGGTCATCGTGATGATCGTGATGGGCCTGCTGGCGGCGCTGGTGCTCAACCGCACCTACAGCGGCCGGTCGATGTACGCGATCGGCGGCAACGAGGAAGCCGCGCACCTGTCCGGTATCCGGGTCCGTCGCCAGAAGCTGGTGATCTACACCCTGGTGGGCACCTTCGCCGCCATCGCCGGAATCGTCCTGGCCTCCCGGCTCGCCTCCGCACAGCCGACGGCCGCCAATGGTTACGAACTGGACGCGATTGCCGCCGTCGTGATTGGCGGGGCCAGTCTTGCGGGAGGTGTCGGCAAGGCTTCCGGAACGCTGATCGGCGCGCTTATCCTCGCTGTTCTGCGCAATGGCCTCAACCTTCTCGATGTTTCCGCTTTCTGGCAGCAGGTGGTCATTGGGGTAGTTATTGCGCTTGCGGTGCTCCTCGATACACTGCGTCGCCGCGCATGATCTTTGCGCGACGGGGGAGCTCGCGTAGTTCATCCACCGACTGCAAGGAATGCAGCAATGAGCAAGAGAACGAACACGTCTGTCGTCATCGTGGCAACGGCAGTCGCACTGACGGCAACGGCCTGTGGCTCCGGCAACGGTTCGAGCGGCGGTAAGGACAAGCCCAAGATCGGCTTTGCCATATCCGCTCTCAACCAGCCCTTCATGGTCGAGATGAAGAAGGGTGCCGAGGAGGAGGCCAAGGCGCAGGGCGCGGAAATCAGCGTCCAGAACGCCTCGGACGACGCTTCCCAGCAGGCGAACCAGGTGCAGAACTTCACCTCGCAGCAGGTGAAGTCGATCATTATCAACCCTGTCGACTCCGATGCCGCGGCCCCTTCCGTCAAGGCCGCGAACAATGCCAACATTCCGGTCATCGCCGCCGACCGCAGCGTCAACAAGGCCGATGTGAAGGCAACGGTCGCCTCCGACAACATCGCGGGCGGCAAGCAGGCTGCCAAGGAGATCGCCGACCAGCTCGGCGGCAAGGGCGAAGTCCTCCACCTTCAGGGGCAGACCGGCACCTCCGCCTCCCGCGAGCGCGGCAAGGGCTTCACCGAGGGCCTCAAGAAGTACCCCGGCATCAAGGTCGTCACCAAGCAGCCCGCGGACTTCCAGCGGACCAAGGGCCTGGACGTGACCACCAACGCGATGCAGTCGCACCCGGAGATCGACGCGGTCTTCGCGGAGAACGACGAGATGGCGCTCGGCGCGGTCAAGGCGCTCGGCTCCAAGGCCGGCAAGAGCGTCAAGATCGTCGGCTTCGACGGCACCCCCGACGCGATGAAGGCCATCAAGAAGGGCACCATCAACGCGACGGTCGCCCAGCAGCCGGACGAGCTCGGCAAGATGGCCGTCCGCAACGCCATGCGCGTCGTCGACGGCTCCACCGTCGACAAGCAGATCAAGGTTCCGGTGAAGGTCGTCACCAAGAAGAACGTCGACCGGTTCTCCTGACCGGGAGCCGCACGGACGACAGGCTGAACGGCCCGTCGCGGGCAGGGCTGCCCGCGTGGGAACCCGTGTGGGCAGCCGTGCCCGCACGGGACGAGAAGGAGCACCCCGGATGCACGGATACGACCTGCTGGTCGTAGGTTCCGCCAACGCCGACCTGGTCATCGGTCTCGACCGCCGACCGGGCCCCGGCGAGACGGTGCTCGGGTCGGATCTGGTGATCCACCCGGGCGGCAAAGGCGCGAACCAGGCGGCGGCAGCCGCCCGGCTCGGCGCCCGCACCACGCTGCTGGCGCGCGTCGGCGACGACGCGTACGGCCGGATGCTGGCCGAGGCACAGCGTGCGGCGGGCGCCGCGCCGGCGGGGCTCCTCGTCGGTACGACGGACACCCCCGGCACGGTGGGCAAGGACGGCGCCGCACAGGACGCCGGAGAGGGCAGGGGCGCACCGACCGGCGTCGCCCTCATCACCGTCGATGCCGCCGGTGACAACAGCATCGTCGTCTCCCCCGGTGCCAACGCCCGGCTCACGCCGGACGACGTGGCGGCGGCACGGGACCTCTTCGAGGCTGCTGCCGTTGTCTCCCTCCAGCTGGAGATCCCCCTGGAGACGGTCGCCGCGGCGGCACGATCGGCCGGGGAACACGGTGCTCGGCTGGTGCTCAACCCCTCGCCCCCCGCCCGCCTGCCCGAGGACGTACTGGCCCTGTGCGACCCGCTGGTCGTCAACGAGCACGAAGCGCGGCTGCTGCTGGACGACGGGCAGTCGCTGAGTACCGATCCCGAGGAGTGGGCGACCGCGCTTCTCGCACTGGGCCCGCGCAGCGTCGTGGTCACCCTGGGAGCCGAGGGTGCGCTGGTGGCCGGGCCCGGAGTGGGCACCGAGGCCACGGACGGGATCGGCATGGTGCGCGTACCCAGCCCGCGCGTGCGGGCCGTGGACACCACCGGAGCGGGCGACGCCTTCACCGGTGCGCTCGGCTGGCGGCTGGGCCGCGGTGACGGGCTGGAGGAGGCCGTGCGCTACGCAGTACGCGTCGGCGCCCTCGCGGTCACCCGCCCGGGCGCGCAGGAGTCCTACCCCAGCGCGGAGGAGCTCCAAGCCGCCGGGCAGGAGAGAGCGGCCGACGGCCAGGAGAGAGCCGAATGAAGAAGTCCGGGATACTCAACCGCCATCTCAGCGGCGCCCTGGCGCAACTCGGGCACACCGACCTGGTGGTGGTGTGCGATGTCGGACTCCCCATCCCCGCGGGGCCCGCAGTGGTCGACCTCGCCTTCCGCGCGGGAGTGCCCTCCTTCGCCGAGGTGCTCACCGGACTGCTGGAGGAGTTGGAGGTCGAAGGCGCGATCGCCGCAACAGAGGTACGGCAGGCCAACCCGGAGTGCGGTGCCCTGCTGGACCGTCACTTCCCGGGCCTCCAACTGGTGCCGCACGAAGAACTGAAGACACTGACCCGGCAGGCCCGACTGGTGGTGCGCACGGGCGAGGCCAGACCGTACGCGAACGTGGCGCTGCGCTGCGGAGTGCCGTTCTGACAGCAGCTGCGCCGCAAAAGCTTCGAAGGGCCCGGTCCGTGGACCGGGCCCTTCGTATCCCCCCTCGGTCTCCCGTTTCTTCCCCCAGGGAGCGCCGATACAGGTTTGACCCACCACTGATCGAAAGGGTTGCACACCACTGGGTGACTTTTTTCGCGTCCCTTATGGAGCCGTGGTTCGCGGCTCTACAGGACGTGCTGGAGGTACCTCGCCGCCGTCTCCCGCAGCACCTCGGCGCCGTCCCGCTCCCACAGCGCCGGGTTGAAGATCTCCACCTCGACGGGGCCCCGGTAGCCGGCCGCATCCGTCCATGTGCGAAAGGCCCGCAGGTCGACCGCGCCGTCCCCCAACTGGCCCCGTCCCAGCAGTACGCCCTCGGGCAGCGGCGTGACCCAGTCGGCGAGCTGGAACAGGGCGATCCGGCCCTGCTCGCCCGCCCGCGCGATCTGCTGCGGCACCCGCTCGTCCCACCACAGGTGGTAGGTGTCCACCACCACCCCCACCTCGTCGGCGGGAAACGCTTCGGCAAGTTCGAGGGCCTGGCCGAGCGTGGAGACCACGCACCGGTCGGAGGCGTACATCGGGTGCAGCGGCTCGACGGCCATCCGTACGCCGCGCTCCCGCGCGTAGGGGGCGAGTTCCGCGAGCGCGTCGGCGATCCGCTCACGGGCCGCCGCCAGATCCCGCTCACCGTCCTGCAGGCCGCCCGAAACGAGCACCAGGACGCCGGTGCCGAGCTCGGCCGCCTCGTCGAGGGCTGCCCGGTTGTCGTCCAGCGCTGCACGGCGCGCCCCCGGCTCCCGTGCCGTGAAGAAGCCGCCCCGGCAGAGCGAGGTGACGGCCAGTCCGTGCTGGCGCATGAGGCGGGCTGCGGCAGCGGGTCCGTAAGCGCGCACCGGATCACGCCACAGTCCGACGCCCCCGATACCCAGTTCGGCGGTCTGCCGGGCCAGTTCCGGCAGGGACAGCTGGCGGACGGTCTCCTGGTTGACCGAGAACCTGGCCAGGCTCTGCCCGGGCTGTCGGGGGCTCACTGGGCCACTCCCTGGACGGCGAGCAGCTGTTTCATCCGGTGCTCGGCACGCTCCGGGTCGGGGAAGAGGCCCAGGGAGTCGGCGAGTTCGTAGGCGCGTGCCAGGTGCGGCAGGGAGCGGGCCGACTGGAGTCCGCCGACCATGGTGAAGTGCTCCTGGTGTCCGGCCAGCCACGCGAGCAGCACCACACCGGTCTTGTAGTAGCGGGTGGGCTGCTGGAAGAGGTGGCGAGCCAAGGGGACGGTCGGGTCGAGCACCGCCCGGAACGCAGCGGTGTCACCGGAGTCCAGCAGCCGTACGGCGTGCGCGGCAAGCGGGGCCAGCGGATCGAAGACGCCCAGCAGCGCGTCGCTGTGGCCCGCCTCGTCGCCCTCGATCAGCTGCGGGTAGTGGAAGTCGTCACCGGTATAGCAGGTGACGTTCTGCGGAAGCCGCCGCCGCAGCGCCACTTCGCGGTCGGCGTCGAGCAGCGAAACCTTCACCCCGTCCACGCGTTCGGGGTGCTCCGCGATGATGCGCAGGAAGTTGTCGGTGGCCTCGTCCAGCTCGCCGCTGCCCCAGTAGCCCTCCAACGCGGGGTCGAACATGGGGCCAAGCCAGTGCAGGACGACAGGGCGGCTCGCCTGCCGCAACAGGGTGCCGTAAACGCGCTCGTAGTCCTCGGGACCGCGCGCGACAGCGGCCAGGGCGCGGGAGGCCATCAGGACGGCCTGCGCACCGGTGTCCTCGGTGAGCGCCAGCTGCTCCTCGTAGGCGGCGGTGATCGCGGTCAGGGCCTTCTCCGGAGCCGCTGCCGGGCCGGCTCCGTGCGGCCTCAGCTGGTCGGTGCCCACACCGCAGGCGAGCCGCCCGCCGACCGCCTTCGCCTCGGCGGCCGAGCGCCTGATCAGCTCGGCCGCACCCGCCCAGTCCAGGCCCATGCCGCGCTGCGCGGTGTCCATCGCCTCGGCCACGCCCAGCCCGTGCTCCCACAGATGGCGGCGGAAGGCGAGCGTGGCGTCCCAGTCGAGCACTGCCGGACCGTCGGGCGAGGTCTCGGCCAGCGGGTCGGCCACCACATGCGCGGCGGCGAAGACGGTACGCGAGACGAGCGGCAGCCCCGCACCTGTGCCGCCGCCACGGTGGCCGCGTACGGCTTCGGCGGGTGTGCGGCGCGGCTCGTGGGCCCGGGTCCCTCCGGTGGCCGGGTCGGGCAGCCGGATCACAGTGCCAGCTCCGGGACCTCGCAGCGGCGGCCCTCGGCCGCCGACTTGAGGGCGAGTTCGGCCAACTGCACCCCGCGTGCCCCGGCGAGCAGATCCCACGGGTAGGGCTGGTCACCGTCCGGCTCGGCGACGTGGCGCAGGAACAGCTCCCACTGCGCCTTGAAGCCGTTGGTGTCCTCGTCGCCGTCGTTGTCGGGCACCTCCTGCCACTGGTCGCGGAAGCGCTCGGTGGCGGGCAGGTCGGGGTTCCACACCGGTTTCGGGGTGCCTGCACGGTGCTGGAAGCGGCAGCCGCGCAGCCCGGCGACGGCCGAGCCCTCGGTGCCGTCCACCTGGAACTCGACCAGCTCGTCCCGGTGCACCCGTACCGCCCAGGAGGAGTTGATCTGTGCGACGGCACCGCCCTCCAGGGTGAAGATGCCGTACGCGGCGTCGTCCGCCGTCG
The DNA here is from genome assembly GCF_052245835.1 of Streptomyces sp. 8N114. Lineage (NCBI taxonomy): Bacteria > Bacillati > Actinomycetota > Actinomycetes > Kitasatosporales > Streptomycetaceae > Streptomyces > Streptomyces sp. 8N114. Next base: position 130,492 of record NZ_JBQQBT010000006.1, read on the forward strand.
CCTCGTACGGCTCTCCCCGCTCGTCCCAGCGGTGCGGGATGTGGGTGGTGGCGTGCGCCTGGACCGAGGTGACGCGGCCGAAGAGATTGTGCAGCACGTACTCCCAGTGCGGGAACATGTCGCTGACGATGCCGCCGCCGTCCTCCGCGCGGTAGTTCCAGGAGGGGCGCTGGGCGCTCTGCCAGTCGCCCTCGAACACCCAGTAGCCGAACTCGCCCCGCACCGACAGCACCCGGCCGAAGAAGCCGCTCCCGGCCAGCCGTGCCAGCTTGCGCAGTCCGGGCAGGAAGAGCTTGTCCTGGACGACGCCGTGTTTGATCCCCGCCCGGGACGCCGCCCTGGCCAGCTCCAGGGCGCCGTCCAGCGAGGTGGCCGTGGGCTTCTCCGCGTAGATGTGCTTGCCGGCCGCGATGGCCTTCTTGAGGGCTTCCTGGCGCGCCGAGGTGACCTGTGCGTCGAAGTAGATGTCGATGCTGTCGTCGGCCAGCACCGCGTCCAGGTCGGTGGAGACGGCCTCCGGGTCCAGCCCGTACTCGTGCGCCAGGGCGCGCAGCGCGTGCTCCCTGCGGCCCACCAGGACCGGTTCGGGCCACAGCGTCTCGCCGCCGCCGAGGTCGATGCCGCCTTCCTCGCGCAGCGCGAGGATGGAGCGTACGAGGTGCTGGCGGTGTCCCATCCGGCCGGTGACGCCATTCATGGCGATCCGGACTGTCCTGCGTGGCACGTGTGCTCGTCTCCCTGCTGTCGCCGGTGGTAAGCGGGATAGCAAGCGCGCAGTAAGCGCTTTCTACCGCCTCACCGTAGACGCACGGGAAAGCTCGCACAAGGGACTTGTCACCCGGTGCGGCGGCGCTGGCGCACGTGGGAACATGTCCTCGAACGGGACGAGGCGGAGGAACGGATGGCAGTGACCCTGGCGGACGTCGCCGCACGCGCGGGTGTCTCGTCCGCGACCGTCTCCCGCGTGTTGAACAGCAACTATCCGGTCGCCGACACCACCAGGAACCGCGTACTGCGTGCCGTGGACGAGCTGGAGTACGTGGTCAACGGTCCCGCCAGCGCGCTGGCCGCCGCCAGCTCCGACCTGCTGGGCATCCTCGTCAACGACATCGCAGACCCGTTCTTCGGCATCATCGCCGGCGCCGTACAGGGCGCACTGGAGGGCCGGCAGTGCACAGCCCAGGGCGGGCCGGAGGGCCTGCAGGGCGGACCGGTCCCGCAGAAGCTCGCCGTGGTCTGCAACACGGGCGGCTCGCCCGAGCGGGAGCTCACCTACCTCACGCTGCTGCAACGCCAGCGCGCCGCAGCGATCGTGCTGACCGGCGGCGCCGTGGAGGACCCGGAGCACAGTGCCGCACTGGCCACCCGGCTGCGCCGGCTGGCCGCGGGCGGCACCCGGATCGTGCTGTGCGGCAGGCCGCCGCTGGAGGGGACGGGGACGGAACAGGGGGCCGGGCCCGGCACCTCGCAGCGCGCCCCGCACAGTGCCGCTGAACACGCGCAGGGCGGCGCATCCGGCACCGTCCTGACAGTCGCCTTCGACAACCGCGGCGGAGCACACGCGCTGACCGCACATCTGCTGACGCTGGGCCACCGGCACGTCGGCTATGTCGCGGGCCCGCCCGAGCGCACCACCACCCGGCACCGGCTGGAGGGCCACCGCGCCGCGCTGGCCGCGCACGGCGGCCTCGACACGGAGCAGGCCGAGCGGCTGACCGTCCACGGCGGCGGCTACGACCGCTCCTGCGGCTACGAGGGCGCCCGCGAACTGCTGCGCAGAGCACCCGAGACGACCGCCGTACTGGCCGCCAACGACACCGTCGCGCTCGGCGTCTGTGCGGCACTTCGCGACATGGGGCTGCGGGTGCCCCAAGACGTGTCGGTGGCGGGCTTCGACGACCTGCCCTTCAGCGCCGACGCCTCCCCCTCGCTGACCACCGTACGGCTGCCGCTGCACGAGGCGGGCGCCCGCGCCGGCCGGCTCGCGCTGGGCACGCTGCCGCCCCCGCCGGGCGGGGTGACGACCGTGAGCCACGAACTGGTGGTCCGCGCCTCCACGGCGCCGCCGCGCACCGGAGATTGAGCGCCCGCGCCGGCAGCCCGGTGTGGCCGACACGTGCTGTCGGCACCTTGCCGGACGGAGGGGCATCTGATCGGGTGAGCGCATGCGACTCGCGTTCTCCACTCTCGGCGTCCCCGGCATGCCCGTCCCCGAAGTGCTGCGCATGGCCGCACGCTCGGGCTTCCACGGGGTCGAACTGCGCGGCCACCCGGAGGAACCGGTGCACCCCGGGCTCGACCGGAACGAGCGGCAGCGCGTGGTGCAGCAGTTCGCCGAGGCGGACATCGCACTGCTGAGCGTGGCCGGATACCCGCGGATGGCCGAGAGCGGCGACGACACTCCCGTACTCGGCGAAGTGCGCGCGCTGTTGGAGCTGGCACACGACCTGGGCGCACCGTACGCCCGGGTCTTCCCGGGCGGCGGCCCCGACCTCGCGGAGGGCGACGCGACAGCCGTACGGCGGCTGAGGGAGGCTGCTGTGATCGCGGCCGACCTGGGCGTGCGGGTGCTGCTGGAGACGCACGACTCGCACAGCACGGGCGCCGACGCGGCGCGCGTGCTGCGCGAGGTGGACCACCCGGGTGCGGGCGCCCTGTGGGACGTGATGCACACCTGGCGCGGCGGTGAGGACCCGGAGGAGACGTACCGGCTGCTCGGCCCGTATCTGGGCTACGTACAGGTGAAGGACATCGCCTCCCGGGAGGACACCACCCCGCTGCCGCCCGGCGAGGGCGTACTGCCTCTCACGGACATTGCGGAACTGCTCACCCGTGCAACGGACGCCGAGACGCCCGCCCCCGGGGAGGGGACGGGCGTCGAGTGGCTGTGCTGGGAGTACGAGAAGCGCTGGTACCCCGAGGTCCGTGAGCTGCCCGCGCTGCTGCCACAGGTCCGTGAGCATCTGCTGGGCCTGCTGGCCGACGCGGCCTAGCGCACGCGGACTGTCACACGAACCGGTGGGCGCGGACCGTCAGGGACGGAGCTGCAGCGCGTTCTTCTGCGGCTTGTCCAGCTGCTTGTCGTAGGCCGTGAGCCGCTTGGGCTTCTTGTCCGGGTCGACCTCGAGGCCGGCGAACTTCATCACCATGCGGGTGGCGGCTGCCCGGTCGTCCTCCTTGAGCGTGGCGATCTTCGCTCCGTGGTGCTGCCCGGGTGCCGTGTAGACGGCGGTGTCCTTGGTGTGCTTGCCGGGACGGAACGGCTCGGCGGCCCAGGGGTCGTTCTCGCCGTAGACGTAGAGCATCTGCGAGGAGCTGTTGCGCACCCAGCGGTCGATGTCACGCATTGCCTTGTCGTGCTTGTTGAACTCCATCGGGATGCTGCGCGGCACATAGGTGCGCGGCACGTTCAGGCCCGGGTACTTGCGCACGTCGTCGAGGAGCGGCTCCTCGTAGTCGGGCGATCCCATCTGGGTGCCCGCCTGGTAGTAGTACGGGGTGTACGGCAACATGCCCTGATCGGTGCCGGCCTCCCAGCCGCCGATCTCGTTCGCCCACTTGTAGAGCGCGTCCGTCGAGGCGTCGGTGGCGGGCACCTTGTCGCACTCGCTCTCCAGGTGGTACTGCCAGAAGCCCCAGACGAGGTCCTGCGCGACCAGCTCGAACGCCTTGTCGGCGCTGCTGGCCAGTTCGAAGGTGTAGTCGTTCTCCTTGGCCCACGCCTTGATGCGCGAGACCATCTCGCCGCGCCGCTCGAAGATCTCGTGCTGCGCGCCGTTCAGCCGGTCGCGGCACTCCTTGGAGCTCACGTTCTTGAAGAACTTGTAGTACGCGGAGTCCTCGTCGTTGCGGGCGTCGTTCGGGGCGACGTAGGGGACGGTGCCGTCCATGTCGTTCGGGTAGAAGCGGCGGTAGTAGGTCGCCGTCATTCCGCCCTTGCTGCCGCCGGTCGCGATCCAGTTCTTGTTGTAGATCCGCTTGAGCGCCTTGTGGATGCGGTGCTGGTCGCTGGCGGCCTGCCAGATGGTCAGCTTCGACCAGTCGGCGGGCTGCGGCCGGGAGGGGGTGAAGAAGCGGTACTCCATGGAGACCTGGTTGCCGTCCGTCAGCTGCGTCGGCTCACTGCGGCTGGGCTTGGTGTTGAGGTCGTAGCCGCTGGTGAAGAAGACCGTAGGACGGTTGGTGTCCTTGTGCAGGATGGAAATGCGCTGTTTGAAGGTGCCCTTGCCGGGGTGCCGATGGTCCACCGGCTGTTCGTAGTTGAGCAGGAAGAAGCGGTACCCGTCGACGGGCTTCTCCTCGATCAGGCTCATCCCGGGCACCGCGAGGATGCGGTCCTTGATATCCGTATCTGCTGCGGTACCGGCCGCGGTGGCGGCCCCCGCCGTTGCGCTGCCCACGCTGAAGGTGCCTATAAGCACCACCAAAGAGAGCAGCCATCTGAGCGTTTTACGCATTCACCCTCCCCTTACTTCGCCAAAAGTCGTCGAGAACCTATCGGCGCGGGACCGGCTCCGCCAGACCCTGGCAACCGCCAGGCGTACGGAATACGGAAGAGCGCACACCGCTCAGCGGTGCCGACAGCGCTGTCGGTGGCCGGGTCTACGCTGCCGTCATGACTGATCCCGCCACCCCGCCGACGCCCGCCCCGCTGGCCACGGGCCCGCGCGGGATGCGGCTGCTCTCCTTCCACCGCGAAGAGGAGGACGCCCGCTTCCCCGACGCGCCCGTGGGCTATGTCCTGCTGGCCGTGCGGCACGCGGACCGGCTGCTGATGGTCCATGTGCGCGACCGCGCCTGCTGGGAGCTGCCCGGCGGCGGCATCGAGGAGGGCGAGAGCCCCCGCCAGGCGGCAGCACGCGAACTGCGCGAGGAGACCTGCCAGCTGGTCGACCCGAGAGCACTGCGCTTCGTCGGCTTCGCCCGCACCGCTCTGGGACCTGAGCAACGGGTGCTCTACGGCGCCGTCTACACCGGCGAGCTGACCGAAGTGCTGCCCTTCACCCCGACCGACGAGATTTCCGCCATCCACTGGCGCGCAGGTGAGGAACCGTTGCCCTACGGCGAGGTGCAGACAGTGGACGAATATGTGGTGGGTCTCTGCGGCAACTGAGGCGTACCGTCGGCGCATGCCTCAGCCACACGGTTTCGCCTACGAGCAACGCGAGGGCGCGGCGGCCGTGGTGATCACCCACCACGGCCGCCCGGTCACCACGCTGCGCGGATCCCGCGCCGAGCGCTTCCTCCAGGAGGTCGCCGCGGGGGATGCCCAACTGGTCATGGCCCGCTGGACGGGCAACTACAAGCGCGGCAACGAGCGTGCGGCGCGGGGGCATCCGCGGAATCGCGGGCGCTAGCCGTGTCCGGCGGATCCGGCCCCGCCCCTCCGTTGGTCCGGTAAGGGGCTGCCCCTGTCCGAAGCACGCGGACAGGGGGTGCTCCCCCAAGCTCTTCGAGCAGGGAGGTACCCCCATGGATGATCGCGCAGTTCCCCGCGCCCCTTCGGGGCGCGTCCTACCCAGCCGGGGACAAACCCTGGCCGCGGCTCAGTGGGCCCCCGCGGGCTCCCCCGCGAAGGTGCGCCACAGCTCCGCGTAGCGTCCGCCGCGTGCTACCAGCTCCTCGTGCGTGCCGTCCTCGACGATGCGCCCGTGGTCGAGGACGACCACCCGGTCGGCGCGCGCGGCGGTCGTCAGCCGGTGCGCCACCACCAGCGTGGTGCGCGACCCGGCCAGCCGGTCGGTGGCCTGGTTGACCAGCGACTCGGTCGCCAGGTCGAGCGCCGCCGTCGCCTCGTCCAGCAGCAGGATCGCCGGGTCCACCAGTTCGGCCCTGGCCAGCGCGATCAACTGCCGCTGTCCGGCGGACAGATTGCGGCCCCGCTCGTCCACCTCGTGCAGATAGCCGCCCGACAAGGAGGCGATCATGTCGTGCGCGCCGACCGCCCGTGCCGCCGCCTCCACCTCGGCGTCCGTCGCGTCCATCCGGCCGTAGGCGATGGCGTCCCGTACGGTGCCCGGGAAGAGGTAGGGCTCCTGGGGCACCACCCCGAGCCGGTGCCGGTAGCCCGTCAGGTCGATGTCGCGCAGATCGTGGCCGTCGACCAGGACGGCGCCCCCGCTCGGGTCGTAGAACCGGGCGACGAGCTTGACCAGGGTGGACTTGCCCGCGCCGGTCTCCCCCACGAAGGCGACGGTCTGCCCGGCCGGAATGGTCAGCCGGACGCCCGAGAGCGCCTCCTCGCCCTCCTGCGCACCGGCCGGGTCGGCGGTGGCGTAGCGGAAGTGCACGTCCTGGAACTCGATCCGGCCGCGCAGTGCCGTCAGTTCGCGCGGAGACGCCGCCGGGGGCGTGCTGCTCTCCTCGCGCAGCAGCTCCTGGATGCGGCGCAGCGAGACGGCCGCCTGCTGGTATCCGTCGAAGACCTGCGAGAGCTGCTGCACCGGTGCGAAGAACAGCTCGATGTAGAGCAGGTAGGCCACCAGCGCGCCCGCCGTCAGCGTGTTGTTCTCGATCCGTCCCGCGCCGACGACCAGCACCGCTGCCGTTGCCACGGAGGCGAGGAGCTGAACGAAGGGGAAGTAGACGGATATCAGCCACTGGCCGCGCACCCGCGCCCGGCGGTAGCCGTCGCTGCGCCGCTCGAACTGTTCGGCGCCGCGCTCCTCGCCCCGGAACGCCTGCACCATCCGCAGCCCGGCCACCGACTCCTGAAGGTCCGCGTTGACCACGCTCACCCGCTCGCGGGCCAGTTCGTACGCCTTGACGCTCTGCCTGCGGAAGAAGACCGTCCCGACGACCAGCAGCGGCAGCGTCGCGAAGACGACCAGGGCCAGCTGTACGTCGAGCACCAGCAGCGCGCCGAGGATGCCGAGGAAGGTGAAGAGCGAGACGACGGCGGTGACGAGACCGGTCTGCAGGAACGTGGACAGCGCGTCCACGTCGGTCGTCATACGGGTCATCACGGCACCCGCCAAGTGCCGTTCGTAGTAGTCAAGTCCGAGCCGCTGCAACTGCGCGAAAATCTTCACCCGCAGGGCGTACAGCACCCGCTCTCCGGTGCGTCCGGTCAGCAGCAGTGAGCCGATCTGTGCGGCCCACTGGGCGACGACCACGGCCAGCGCCAGTCCGGAGGCGAACCAGACGGCGCCCAGCGCGCCCTTCTCCACACCGTCGTCGATGCCGTGCCGGATCAGCACGGGCAGCAGCAGCCCGAACCCGGCGTCCAGTGCGGCAAAGACGAGGGAGACCAGCAGGGCGGCGCCGAAGCCGCGCAGCAGGCGGCGCAGCCCGTAGGAGTCCTCCCGCCGCTCGGCGCGCTCCTCGTCCACGTCCGGGGTGTCGTCGGCGGGCGGCAGGGCGGCCACTCTGGCGAGCAGTTCGGGGCTGCCGGGCAGCCCCGCGAGTTCGGCTCCGAAGGTACCGGGCCGTCCGGCCTGCGCGGCGGCGGTGCCGGTGCTGCCCGCCGAGGCCGCACCGTCCGCTGCCGGCTCCTGCTCGCGCACCCACAGTTCGGGCGTCACCCCGTCGACGGTCTCGTGTGCGTCGTGCACCGCCATACCGGCCGGGTCGCGCTCCACATCGCCGAGTTCGTCCGGGTCGGTCAGCAGCCGTCGGTAGAGGGCGCAGCGCTCGGTCAGTTCCGCATGGGTGCCCATGTCGGCCAGCCGCCCGCCCTCCAGCACCGCGATGCGGTCGGCCAGCGCCAGGGTGGACTGCCGGTGGGCGATCAGCAGCGTGGTGCGGCCCGCCATGACCTCGCGCAGCGCCTCGTGTATCTCGTGCTCCACGCGGGCGTCCACGGCCGAGGTGGCGTCGTCCAGGAGCAGCAGCCGCGGGTCGGTCAGCAGGGCGCGGGCGAGCGCGATGCGCTGCCGCTGTCCGCCGGAGAGGGTCAGTCCCTGCTCGCCGACGGCGGTCTCGTAGCCGTCGGGCAGCTCCTGGATGAAGCGGTCGGCCTGCGCGGCCCGGGCGGCGGCGCGGATCTCCTCGTCGGTGGCGTCGGGGGCGCCGTAGGCGATGTTCTCCCGGAGGGAGGAGGAGAACAGGAACGGGTTCTCGGGTACGAGGCCGATGGCGGAGCGCAGGGAGTCCAGCGTCAGCTCCCGCACGTCCTGGCCGCCGACGCGCACCGCTCCGCCCGTCACGTCGTAGTAGCGCGGCAGCAGCATGGAGACGGTGGACTTGCCGCTGCCGCTGGCGCCCACCAGAGCGACCGTCTCACCGGGCTCGATGCGCAGGCTGAAGCCGTCCAGCACCGGGTTGTCCGGTGCGTAGCCGAAGGTGACGTCCTCGAACTCGACGGAAGCGTCGGCGGACTTCGGGAGGGCACGCGCATGCGGGCTCTCGGCCATCTGCGGTTCGGTGTCGATCAGGTCGTAGACCCGCTCGACACCTGCCCGTGCCTGCTGTCCAACGGTGAGCATCATGGCCAGCATCCGGACGGGGCCCACCAGCTGCGCCAGGTAGGTGGAGAAGGCGACGAAGGTGCCCAGGGTGATCTCCCCGCGGGTGGCCATCCAGCCGCCGAGCGCCAGCATGCCGACCTGCCCGAGGGAGGGCACTGTCTGAAGGGCCGGGGTGTAGCGCGCGTTGAGTCGTACGGTGCGCAGCCGCCCGGCGAACAGCTTCCGGCTGATGGTCCGCAGCTTTCCGGTCTCCTGCGCTTCCTGCCCGAACCCTTTCACCACGCGGACGCCGGTGACCGATCCGTCCACTACGGAGGCGACCGCACCGGCCTGCTGCTGCGCGTACCAGGTCGCCGGGAAGAGGCGCTTGCGGCTGAGGTCGGCGACCCACCACAGCAGCGGGAAGACGGCCACCGAGACCAGGGTCAGCAGCGGCGAGAGGACGAACATCACGACGAGCGCCACCAGGAACAGCAGCACGTTGCCGATCATCATGGGCAGCATGAACAACAGGCTCTGCACCAGCTGGAGATCGCTGGTGCCGCGCCCGACGACCTGCCCGGTGGACAGCTCGTCCTGACTGCGCCCGTCCAGCCTCACGATCGAGCGGTACATCTCGGTCCGCAGGTCGTGCTGGACGTCCAGCGCGAGCCGTCCGCCGTAGTAGCGGCGCGCGTAGGTCAGTACGTAGATGACGGCAGCGGCGGCGATGAGCAGCCCGATCCACGTCCACAGGCTGCCCTTCCCGCCGACGACCACGTCATCGATGATGATCTTGGTCAGCAGCGGAACGAGTGCCATGACGGCCATGCCGCCCAGCGAGGCGCCCAGCGCGAGCACGACCGCGCGTCGGTACCGCCAGCAGTACCCGGCCAGCCGCCGCGCCCAGCCCCGCGCATCCGCACTCTCCTTCGTCACGACGTCCCCAGTCCCTTCGCTTCGGGCCCTTCCCGGCCTTCCCTGCGGAAAGCCCAACAGCAAAGGATCGGATTTTCATCCCGGGCTGCCCAGGGGCGGGATGAGCGCACAGGGGGCAGAAGGAGAGCGCACGGGGCGGGAGGAGAGCGCCGGAAGGGGAGAGGAAATGCCGGGGGCGGCGAGGAGCGACAGGGGCCGGGGAGGAAAGGGTGACCGAAGGCGGCCCGGTGAGCCCTTGGCTCTTCCGAGGCCGCCCCGGCCACCGACGGCGCGTCCCTGGGTGCGCGCGGGCCGGCACCCCCCACGAGGCCAGCTCCGCAATCGCTCCGCGCCGTCTTCCCGCGGGATCGCTTGTGCAGTCTGTCGAGAACTTCCACGGAATGCACATCGACCGATCAAATTTAGTAACGTCCCGTATTAAACCAGTGGCGTTCCGTGACTGAGCGGGCGTTTTGCCGTGTACCGTCAAGCCCATCACGACCTGCATCGTTCGGGACGCCGAACGCGGCCAATTCCCCCCACGGGTACAGGACAGGGGCAGAACGCGCACGGGGCACCGGAAGGACACGGTCCCCAAACACGGCCGGAACCCGCTCATCCAGGCCGCCTGAACAGCCCCCTCGTCAGCCGCGAGCTGCCGCGATCTGCCGTGTCATCAGCGTCGTCAGCTCGTACGCCGTGTGCGAGGCGGCCACAGAAGTGATCTCCGCGTGGTCGTAAGCGGGCGCGACCTCCACCAGATCGGCAGAGATCAGATTGCAGTCGGACAGGCCGCGCAGGATCTCCAGCAGTTCCCGCGAGGTGAGTCCGCCCGCCTCCGGAGTGCCTGTACCCGGCGCGTGCGCGGGGTCGAGCACATCGATGTCCACCGAGACGTAGAGCGGGCGGTTGCCGATGCGCTGCCGCAGCTGGTCGGTCACCTCGTCCACGCCCCGCCGCATCACATCGGCTGAGGTGACGATGCCGAAGCCCATCTTGGCGTCGTCGTCCAGGTCGCGCTTTCCGTACAGCGGTCCCCTGGTGCCCACATGGGAGAGCGCCGAGGTGTCCAGCAGCCCCTCCTCGACCGCGCGCCGGAACGGGGTGCCGTGGGTGTAGGCGGCGCCGAAGTAGGTGTCCCAGGTGTCCAGGTGCGCATCGAAGTGCAGCAGTGCCACGGGGCCGTGCTTACGGGCCATCGCGCGCAGCAGCGGCAGCGCGATGGTGTGGTCGCCGCCGAGCGTCATCAGCCGGGCGCCGGTCTCCAGGAGGGAGCCGGCCGCCTCCTCCACCGTCTCGACGGCTTCATTGATGTCGAACGGGTTGACTGCGATGTCCCCGGCGTCCGCGACCTGCGCCAGCGCGAAGGGCGCGGCGTCCTGCGCCGGGTTGTAGGGCCGCAGCAGCCGCGACGCCTCCCGGACGGCGTTCCCGCCGAAGCGGGCGCCGGGGCGGTAGGAGACGCCGGTGTCGAACGGGACGCCCACCACGGCGACGTCGGCCCGGCCGCCCGTCTCGTCGATCCGCGGCAGCCTCGCGAAGGTGGCGGGGCCCGCGTAGCGGGGCACCCGGGAGGAGTCGACGGGGCCACGGGGCGTCGGAACGCTGTCGGAGGGATGAATTTCGCTGCTGGTCATACCGTCGAGCGTAGGCGGAACGGGCTCGTCCGCCGTTGGACGGTCCGCAGGGGCGTACCGCCGCCTTTTGGACACTCCGTCCATCCAGCAGCCGTACAAGCCACAATGGCTACATGTCACAGCCTCTCTTGCCCGTGTCGCTGCCCCTGCCGCTTCCGGAAGCGCCCTCCCGTGACGAGCTGACCAGCCACTTGGTGCGCACCCGGATCGCGGGGGACGTCGCCACGCCGCGGGAGAACAACCTGTCCCACTACCGCAAGCTCGCCAACGGCGACCGCCACTACTGGCTCGGCCTGGAGCTGGGCGACCGGTGGGCGGACGAGCAGGACGTGCTGGCGGTGATGGCCGAGCGGTGCGGCGTCAACGACGACCCGGACTACCGCACGGGCCAGGACACCATCGACCCGGAGCTGACCGTGGCGGCGCTCGACCGGGCAGCCGCCGAGCTGCGCAAGGCGGCCGAGGGGCGCAGCCGGGTGCTGTTCGCCACCGGTCACCCGGGGGCGCTGCTCGACATGCACGGCACCCTCGCCACCGCGCTGCGTTCGGCCGGGTGCGACATCGTCCGCACTCCGCTGAACGTCTTCGCGGACGAGGGCGTCATCGTGCAGTTCCAGGGGGTCGCCGTCTACGAGCGGGGCGCCTCCCTGTGGCACACCCACTCCCCCGAGCCGATGGCGGGTGTGCTGCACGCTCTGGAGCAGGCCGGAGAGCCGCTGCCCGACCTGGTGGTGGCCGACCACGGCTGGGCGGGCCGCGCGGCGCAGCACGGACTGACCGCTGTCGGGTTCGCCGACTGCAACGACCCCGCGCTCTTCCTGGGCGAGGCGGAGGGCACCCTGGAGGTCACCGTGCCCCTGGACGACCATGTGGTCGACCCGCGCTTCTACGAGCCGATGACGGCCTACCTGCTGGCTGCCGCGGGGCTGACCGGCTGACCGCCGCTCTCCCCCCGCGGCGCTCGGACAACGCCCTCCTGGATGACGGAGACGACCAGCCGGCCGTCCCGGGTGAAGATCCGCCCACTCGCGAGCCCTCTGCCGCCCTGTGCCGTGGGTGACTGCTGGTCGTAGAGCAGCCACTCGTCGGCGCGGAACGGACGGTGGAACCACATGGCGTGGTCCAGGCTGGCCCCGACCACATCGCCGACCGCCCAGCCGCCCCTGCCGTGCGCGAGCAGCACGGAGTCCAGCAGCGTCATGTCCGAGACGTAGGTCGCCAGGCAGATGTGCAGCATCGGGTCGTCCAGCTCGCCGTCCAGCTTCCCGTTGGTGCGGAACCACACCTGGGAGCGAGGCTCACCCGGCCTGCCCACCCTGCCGAACGGCGGCTCCTCGACGTACCGCAGATCCACCGCGGCCCGCGCCCGCAGCAGCCGCTCGGGCACCTGGGGGTCGGCGAACAGCTCCCGGTAGCGCGGCAGGATCTCCTCCGCGGTCGGCAGCGTCTCCGGGTCGGGCGCCTGGGGCATCGGCTCCTGGTGCTCCATCCCTTCCTCGTACACCTGGAACGAGGCGGACAGATGGAAGATCGGCTGCCCGTGCTGTACGGCCACCACCCGGCGCGTGGTGAAGGACCGCCCGTCGCGTATCCGGTCCACCGTGTAGACGATGTGCGCCCCCGGGTCGCCGGGACGCAGGAAGTACGCGTGCAGGGAGTGCGGCAGCCGCCCGGCGGGAACGGTGCGGCAGGCGGCGACGAGTGCCTGGGCCGCGACCTGCCCGCCGAAGACCCGGGGGACGACGGCGGGACGGCTGCTGCCGCGGAAGATGTCCTGTTCGACGCGCTCCAGGTCGAGCAGGGCGAGCAGGGACGTCAGTTCTTGGCTCATGTTCCTGATTCTGCCGAGGGGGGCTGCGGCGCGGTCCCGCCGCTCACCGGCCCGTGGTCCGGCACGGTCGCCTCGCTCACAGGCCCATGGACTTCGCGACGATGGAGCGCATGACCTCACTGGTGCCGCCGTAGATACGCGAGACGCGGGTGTCGGCGTACAGGTTGGCGATCGGGTACTCCAGCATGTAGCCGTAACCGCCGTGCAGCTGCAGGCACTTGTCGATGACCCGGGCGGCGATCTCGGTGGTGAACAGCTTGGCCGAGGCGGCGTCCGCGGGCGTCAACTCGCCGGCGTCCAGCGCCTCCAGGGCGCGGTCCACGACGGCCTCCATCGCGTCCACGTCCGCCTTGCAGTCGGCGAGCACGAACTTGGTGTTCTGGAAGGAGGCCACCTCCTTGCCGAAGACCGTCCGCTCCTTGACGTACTGGTGGGCGAAGCGCACGGCAGCCGCGGACATCGCGTAAGCGCCTATGGCGATGCCCAGCCGCTCCTGCGGCAGGTTGTGGGTGAGGTAGGAGAACGCCTTGCCCTCCTCGCCCAGCAGGTCCTCCACGGGCACCTTGACGTCGGTGAAGGACAGCTCAGCGGTGTCGGAGGTACGCAGCCCGAGCTTGTCGAGCTTGCGGCCGACCGCGTAGCCCTCGCTCCTGGCGTCCACCACGAGGATGGAGATGCCGCCGCGCCGGTCCTCGGGCGTCGGAGGTGCCGTACGGGCGCAGACCAGGACGCGGTCCGCCTGTACACCGCCGGTGATGAAGGTCTTGGCGCCGTTGAGGATGTAGTGCGTGCCGTCCTCGGAGAGCTTGGCGGTGGTCTTCATCCCGGCCAGGTCGGAGCCGGTGCCCGGCTCGGTCATGGCGATGGCGGTCATCATCTCGCCGGAGACGAAGTCGGGCAGCCAGCGCTTCTTCTGCTCCTCGTCGGCGTACTTGAGCAGGTACGGGAGGCAGAGCGCGGTGTGCACACCGGAGCCGCCGAAGCTGACGCCCGCGCGGGCGCACTCCTCGGTGATCACGGCGTTGTACTTGAAGCTGGTCTCACCCGCGCCGCCGTACTCCTCGGGGACCTCGATGCCGAAGACGCCCAGTTCGCCGAGCTTCTTGTAGAACTCCTTGGGCACATAGCCCTGCTCGGCCCACTGCGGGTAGTAGGGCACGACCTCCGCCGCGATGAAGTCGCGGATCGTCTGGCGGAACGCTTCGTGGTCCTCGTTGAACACCGTGCGGCGCACAGCACGCCTCCTCGTCACCTTGGCCATGGCTAAGCGCTTGCTCAGCCCATGGGAGCCAAAGCTACCGAGCGGTCAGCTCGACTGTCCAGAGCAGCCCCCTGGTCGCCGGGGCTTTGAGGGGTTGCCCGGCGGACTCCCGGGGGTTACTCGGCGGGCTCCCTGGGCGCGGCGGCCGAGAGGGCGCCGCGTGCCAGGCGGTGCAGCAGCGCGGCCGTCGTCTCCCGGTCGGGCAGCGCCGAGGGGCCGCTCAGATGCGGCGTCGAGTTCAGCAGCCCGAATACGGTGTGCACCGAGACCCGGGCCTCCAGCTCGGTCAGATCCGGGTACAGCGCACGGACGGCGGAGACCCACAGCTCGACGTACTGCCGCTGGAGCTTGCGGACCTGCTTGCGGTCGGCCTCCCGCAGCCGGTCCAGCTCACGGTCGTGGAGGGTGATCAGCTCGCGGTCGTCCAGCGCGAAGTCGATGTGCCCCTCGATCAGCGCGTCCAGCGCCGCATCCGGAGGCAGGCCCGCCGTCGCGGACTCCTCGGATCTGCGCCGCCCTCCTTCGTAGAGCCGCTCGCTGATACCCACCAGCAGCTCGGCGAGCATCGCGTCCTTGCCCGCGAAGTGGCGGTAGAGGCCGGGGCCGCTGATACCGACGGCGGCTCCTATCTCGTCGACACCCACCCCGTGGAAACCACGCTCGGCGAAGAGCCGAGCTGCCTCCCGCAGGATCTGCTCCCGTCGGCTGGGTGCGGCTGTGCCTGCCGTCTTCGTGCTCATGCGGACCATTCTAGACAGCCGCGTTAGTGAGCGTTAACCTGGAGGCATCGAGTTAACGACGGCTAACCGATGTGCGGCCGTCGTGTCGACTCGTGGTGCGCCGCGCCGGCTGTGCGGTGGCGGGGTGCGCGGGTTGTTTGTGGTGGTGACGTGCGAGCAAGGGGGCCGGCCGAATGAACGAGCGAGCAGTGCGGGAGGTGAGCGGGCACGGGCCCGCGGCGCCACGCCTGGGGAGCGCCCTCGACCCGGGCTCGGACACGGCGGCGGAGAACCGCAGGGCCCACCGCGAGCTGGCCGGGCAGCTCCGCGAAAAGCTGGCGCGTGCCCGGCTGGGCGGCGGCGCCCGGGCCCGGGAGCGGCACACCGCGCGCGGCAAGCTGCTGCCGCGCGAGCGGGTGGACGCCCTGCTGGATCCCGGCTCCCCCTTCCTGGAGCTCTCACCGCTGGCTGCGGACGGGATGTACGAGGACGCGGCCCCGGCCGCAGGAGTGATCGCCGGCATCGGGCGGGTCTCCGGCCGCGAGGCGGTGATCGTCGCCAACGACGCCACGGTCAAGGGCGGCACCTACTACCCCATGACGGTCAAGAAGCATCTGCGTGCCCAGGAAATCGCCCTGGAGAACCGGCTGCCGTGTCTCTACCTGGTCGACTCGGGCGGCGCTTTCCTGCCGATGCAGGACGAAGTCTTCCCCGACCGCGAGCACTTCGGCCGCATCTTCTACAACCAGGCCCGGATGTCCGCCTCCGGCGTCCCGCAGATCGCCGCCGTCCTTGGCTCCTGCACGGCGGGCGGCGCCTACGTCCCGGCGATGAGCGACGAGGCGGTGATCGTGCGCGAGCAGGGCACGATCTTCCTGGGCGGCCCGCCGCTGGTGAAGGCCGCGACCGGCGAGGTGGTCACTGCCGAGGAGCTGGGCGGCGGTGAGACGCACGCCCGGATCTCAGGCGTCACCGACCACCTCGCCGAGGACGACGCGCACGCGCTGCGCATCGTCCGTCATATCGTCGCCACCCTGCCCGCGCCCCCGGCCGCCTCGGCCCTCCCCTGGGCGGTGCGCCCCACGGAGGAGCCGGCCCTGGACGCCGCGGGGCTCTACGACGTGGTGCCCGCCGACTCCCGCACGCCCTACGACGTACACGAGGTCATCGCCCGCCTGGTGGACGGCTCCCGCTTCCAGGAGTTCAAGGCGGAGTACGGCACCACGCTGGTCACCGGGTTCGCCCATATCCACGGCCACCCGGTCGGGGTGGTGGCCAACAACGGCATTCTCTTCTCCGAGTCGGCCCAGAAGGGCGCCCACTTCATCGAGCTGTGCGACCAGCGCGGCATCCCGCTGCTCTTCCTCCAGAACATCTCGGGCTTCATGGTCGGCAAGGACTACGAGGCGGGTGGCATCGCCAAGCACGGCGCCAAGATGGTCACCGCCGTGGCCTGCGCCCGGGTGCCGAAGCTGACGGTCGTGATCGGCGGCTCCTACGGCGCGGGCAACTATTCGATGTGCGGCCGGGCCTACAGCCCACGCTTCCTGTGGATGTGGCCGAACGCCAAGATCTCGGTGATGGGCGGCGAACAGGCCGCCTCGGTGCTCGCCACCGTCAAACGGGACCAGATGGAGGCGCGCGGCGAGGAGTGGAGCGCCGAGGAGGAAGAGGAGTTCCGCGCCCCCGTCCGCGCGCAGTACGAGACGCAGGGCAATGCGTACTACGCCACCGCCCGGCTGTGGGACGACGGGGTGATCGACCCCTTGGAGACCCGCCAGGTGCTGGGGCTGGCGCTGACCGCGTGTGCCAACGCCCCCCTGCCGCAGCGCGATCCGGAGGCGCCCCGCTTCGGCGTCTTCCGGATGTGAGGGGGCGGGACATGACGCAGCCGAGCGTTGAAGTCGGGGCCAGGAGCAACAGGGCCAGGAGCGACGGGGTCGTGAGGGCGAGGAGAGGGCCGATGTTCGACACGGTGCTGGTGGCCAACCGCGGCGAGATCGCGGTGCGGGTGATCCGCACGCTGCGGAGGCTCGGTATCCGTTCCGTCGCGGTGCACAGCGACGCGGACGCCGACGCCCGCCATGTGCGGGAGGCCGACACAGCCGTGCGGATCGGGCCCGCGGCGGCCGTCCACAGCTATCTGAGCGCGGACCGGCTGCTGGAAGCGGCGCAGCGCAGCGGCGCCCAGGCCGTCCACCCGGGGTACGGATTCCTCGCGGAGAACGCGGCGTTCGCCCGGCGCTGCGCGGAGGCGGGCCTCGCCTTCATCGGGCCGCCCGCTGAGGCCATCGAGCTGATGGGCGACAAGATCCGCGCCAAGGAGACGGTGCGCGAGGCGGACGTCCCGGTGGTTCCGGGCTCCTCGGGCAGCGGACTGACCGACGCGGAACTGGCCGTGGCGGCACGGGAGACGGGCCTCCCGGTGCTGCTCAAGCCGTCGGCCGGTGGCGGCGGCAAGGGCATGCGGCTGGTGCGCGACGAGGCGGCACTGCCCGACGAGATCGCCGCAGCGCGCCGCGAGGCCAGGGGCGCGTTCGGCGACGACGGGCTGCTGGTGGAGCGGTGGATCGACCGGCCCCGGCATATCGAGATCCAGGTGCTGGCGGACGGCCACGGCAATGTGCTGCATCTGGGAGAGCGCGAGTGCTCGCTCCAGCGCCGCCATCAGAAGATCGTCGAGGAGGCCCCCAGCCCGCTGCTGGACGCGGCGACGCGGGAAGCCATGGGCCGGGCGGCGGTGAACGCGGCACGCTCGTGCGGCTATCTGGGCGCGGGGACGGTGGAGTTCATCGTGCCGGGCGACGGCTCCGGGTCGTACTACTTCATGGAGATGAACACCCGGCTCCAGGTGGAACACCCGGTCACCGAGCTGATCACCGGGCTCGATCTGGTGGAGTGGCAGCTGCGGGTCGCCGCCGGGGAGCCGCTGCCCTTCGCGCAGAAGGACATCGCCCTGGACGGGCACGCGGTGGAGGCCCGGATCTGCGCGGAGACCGCCCGCGTCGCGCCAGGTGCCGAGAGCGGCCGCGTGGACTTCCTGCCCTCGGCCGGGAGGGTGCTGCTGCTGGAGGAACCGCAGGGCGAGGGGGTACGCACCGACTCCGGGCTGATCGAGGGCACGGAGGTGGGCACGACGTACGACCCGATGCTCGCCAAGGTCATAGCGTGGGGCCCCGACCGGGCCGCGGCGCTGCGCGGGCTGCGGGCGGCGCTGGCGCGGACGACGGTGCTGGGGGTGGACACCAACACGGCGTTCCTGCGCGCTCTCCTGGCCCACCCCGAGGTCGCCTCGGGTGAGCTGGACACCGGCCTGGTGGACCGGGCGGCGGCCGGGCTGTTGCCCGAGGGCGTGCCCGACGAGGTGTACGGCGCGGCGGCACTGCTGCGGCAGGCAGCGCTCACCCCGGACACCGGTACGGCGCAACTCCCCACCGGCACACCGGGTGCCGCTCCGGAGGCCGGGCCTCCGCGGGGCGGGGCCACCGGCTGGGTCAGCCCGTTCTCGGTGCCGTCCGGGTGGCGGCTCGGCGGGCAGCGGGCCTGGACGGTGCACCATCTGCGGGTGCCCGGCCGCGATCCGGTGGCGGTGCGGGTCCGCCCGGCCGCGCCGGACGGCAGGCGCCCCGAAGGACCTCCGGCTCCGGGCGAGATGGAGGTCAGCGTCGACGGCGCCACTCCGGTGCGGGCGCGGCTGGCGCCGGGCGCGGCGGCCGAGGGTCCGACGGTGCGGCTCGACTGGGACGGCATGAGCCGCACCTTCACCCGCGCCCTGTGCATGGACGGTGATACCCCGGGGGTCTGGCTGGGCCGGGACGGCGAAGCCTGGCAGGTGCGCGGCCACGATCCGGTGGCGGACGCCCTGCGGCGGGCCGGGAGCGCGCACGGCGCCGACGCGCTGACGGCGCCCATGCCCGGCACCGTCACCGTGGTCAAGGCAGCCGTCGGCGACGAGGTGGCGGCGGGCCAGAGCCTGCTGGTGGTGGAGGCCATGAAGATGGAGCACGTCATCACGGCGCCGCACGCTGGCCGGGTGGCCGAGCTGGAGGTGACGGCGGGCAGCACGGTGGCGATGGACCAGGTGCTCGCGGTGGTGGACCCGTACGAGAACGGCGAGCCGGCGGCCGGAACGGAGGCGGCGGAATGACGGACGTGACGACCCCCACGACACCAGGCGGCCGGCCCGGCGGTTCACCGGCGGACCTGCCCATGGTCTTCCCGCTGGAGGGCCAGGGGGGTCTGCCCGCCCGAGTGCGGATCCATGAGGTCGGCCCGCGCGACGGGCTGCAGAACGAGTCGGCGATCGTCCCGGTCGAGGTGAAGGCGGAGTTCATCGAGCGGCTGGCGGCGGCGGGGCTGAGCACCGTGGAGGCCACCAGCTTCGTGCACCCCAAGTGGGTCCCCCAACTCGCCGACGCGGAGGAGCTGTATCCGCGGCTGAGCGGTCTGGCGGGGGTACGGCTGCCGGGGCTGGTGCCCAACGCGCGTGGGCTGGAGCGGGCGCTGACGCTGGGGGCGCGGGAGGTGGCCGTGTTCGCCAGCGCCACCGAGTCGTTCGCCAAGGCCAATCTGAACCGCACGGTCGACGGTGCGCTGGAGATGTTCGAGCCCGTGGCGACCCGCGCCAAGCGGGAGGGGCTCCGGGTGCGCGGCTACCTGTCGATGTGCTTCGGCGACCCATGGGAGGGCCCCGTCCCCGTCGAGCAGGTGGTCCGGGTGTGCCAGGTGCTGGCCGGCATGGGCTGCGACGAGCTGAGCCTGGGCGACACCATCGGCGTCGCCACCCCCGGCCATGTCCACGCCCTTCTCACGGCGCTGGGCACCGCAGGGCTGCCTGCTTCGGCCGAAACCGGCGCTCACGGCACTCACGGCACTCCCAGCGCTCCCGGCACTCCCAGCGCTCCCGGCACTCCCGGCACTCCCGGCTCCGCGCCATCCGTCGGCCCCGTACTCGCCGTGCACTTCCACGACACCTACGGCCAGGCCCTCGCCAACACCCTCGCGGCGCTGCAGCACGGCGTGGCCACGGTGGACGCCTCGGCCGGCGGGCTGGGCGGCTGCCCGTACGCCAAGAGCGCCACCGGAAACCTCGCCACCGAAGACCTCGTCTGGATGCTGCACGGCCTCGGCATCGAAACGGGTGTCGACCTGGCCCGGCTCAGCGCCACCAGCCGCTGGATGGCCGAGCAACTGGGCCGACCCAGCCCGTCCCGTACGGTCCGCGCCCTCACCGGCACGGCCTCCCCCAAGGAGCAGTGACCATGGCACTCGACCACCGCCTCTCCCCCGAGCACGAGGAACTGCGCCGCACCGTCGAGGAGTTCGCCCACGATGTGGTCGCACCCAAGATCGGCGAGTTCTACGAACAGCATGAGTTCCCGTACGAAATCGTCCGGCAGATGGGCTCCATGGGCCTGTTCGGCCTGCCCTTCCCCGAGGAGTACGGCGGAATGGGCGGCGACTACCTGGCGCTGTGCATCGCCCTGGAGGAGCTGGCCCGGGTGGACTCCTCCGTCGCCATCACGCTGGAAGCGGGGGTGTCGCTGGGCGCGATGCCGCTGTACCTCTTCGGTACGAAGGAGCAGAAGCGCGAGTGGCTGCCGCGGCTGTGCACCGGCGAGATCCTGGGCGCCTTCGGGCTGACCGAGCCGGAGTGCGGTTCTGACGCGGGCGGCACCCGCACCACTGCCGTGCTGGACGAGGACGCCGACGAGTGGGTGATCAACGGCACCAAGTCCTTCATCACCAACTCCGGTACGGAGATAACGGGGCTGGTCACCATCACCGCCGTCACCGGGCGGAAGGACGACGGCGCCCCGCGCATCTCCACGATCATCGTCCCGTCCGGCACCCCCGGGTTCACCGTCGCGCCGGCCTACTCCAAGGTCGGCTGGAACGCCTCGGACACCCATGAGCTGTCCTTCGCCGATGTCCGCGTCCCGAAGGCCAACCTGCTGGGCGAACAGGGCCGCGGCTACGCCCAGTTCCTGCGGATTCTGGACGAGGGCCGGATCGCGATCTCCGCGCTGGCCACCGGCCTCGCCCAGGGCTGTGTGGACGAGTCGGTGCGCTACGCCAACACCCGTATGGCCTTCGGCAAGCCCATCGGCGCCAACCAGGCGATCCAATTCAAGATCGCGGACATGGAGATGCGCGCCCACACCGCGCGGCTGGCCTGGCGGGATGCGGCGACCCGGCTGCTGGCGGGCGAGCCGTTCAAGAAGCAGGCGGCGCTGGCCAAGCTGTACTCCAGCGAGATCGCTGTCACCAACGCCCGTGAGGCCACTCAGATCCACGGCGGCTACGGCTTCATGAACGAGTATCCGGTGGCGCGTATGTGGCGGGACGCGAAGATCCTGGAGATCGGCGAGGGCACCAGCGAGGTGCAGCGCATGCTGGTGGCCCGGGAGTTGGGGGTGGGCGAAGGGGCGTGAGGCCGCTGCCCCCGCGAGCCGGACAGGGGGCGGGCCGGGCGGGGTGACCCCCGCACCCCGAGGCTAAATAATCGGGGTATGGCGGAAATCCTGCAGCGGGCCGGGGCATGGACCTTCGACGGGGAGACCGTCAGGATCGTGCCCGGTACCGAGCGTCAGGTGCACCAACTGCGCAAGATCCTGGGAGAGGTGGCCGTGCCGCTGCGCGCGGTGGCGGGGATCGCCTACGAGCCCGGCGGGCGCAAGGGCGGCAGACTCCGCCTGCGGCTGCGCGACGGCGCGGACCCGCTCTCCCAGGTGGCCGGCGGACGGCTGCCGGACGCCGCGGACCCGTATCAGCTGGCGGTGGAGAGGGACCGCACGGGCGTGGCCGAGTACTTCGTCGAGGAGGTACGCAACGCCCTGCTGCTGGAGGAGGTGCCCGACACCCCGTGCGACCGCTATCTGCTGCCAGGGCCTCCCGTACCGCTGACCGCCACCGGTACGGACGGCACCGTCGCCTTCGACGGTGAGCACATACAGCTGGAGTGGAACTGGATGGCCGAGCAGAGCAAGTCCTCGGCCGGTCCGCGCCGACTGCTGCTGCAGGAGCTGGAGGGCGTGGAGTGGACCCCGGCGCTCGGCTGGGAGAACGGCAGCCTCCGCTTCCGCCCCAGGGGTACCTACCCGGCCCTCAAGCCCCAGCACGACCCCAACTGCCTGCTGCTGTGGGGCGTACGGCAGACGAGGGAGACGGGCGGCGCGGTGCTGCTGGCCGCCGCGGTGGTCGCCCGGCTGCCGCACCCGCTGGCGGGGCACCCGGCGGACACGACACCCGGGACAGCGGGGACGGCCAGGACAGCGGGGACGGCCGGGACAGCAGGAGGCGGGACCGGGACCGAGGCCGGGTCGAGGGCCCCGGAGCTGAGCGCTCCCGCCCCCTCCCCGGCCACGGCGGACCACGACGGCCTGCTGCGCCGGCTGCGCGAGCTGGGTGAGCTGCACAGCACAGGCGTGCTCACGGACGACGAGTTCGCCCTCGCCAAGAAAGCCATCCTCGACCGCTTCTAGTGCCGTATCAGCCAACGTTCGCCCTGTAGTGCCTCAGATCGCGGATGGCGCATGTCTTGGCGAACGCGACGTCTGAAATCCGCCAGCATGCTCGCGGTCGGTCGGGCGAGAATCCGTTCATGATCGCTGAACCGCAGGGGGTCCGTATCCGGCATCGCGGGCGTGAACCGAAGGTCCATCCCACCGCCTACGTCGCCCCGACGGCCACGCTGGTCGGTGATGTCCGCGTGGGGCCGAGGGCGCGGGTGATGTACGGTGCGGTGCTCGATGCCGAGGGGTCTCGGATCGAGGTCGGGGAGGCGGCGGTGATCTGCGAGAACGCGGTGTTGCGCGGGTCTGCGGTCGCCGGCGATCAGCCGGTGCTTGTCGACGACCATGTCTTCGTGGGGCCGCATGCCACGCTGCTGGGCTGCGAGGTCGGCAGGTGCGTCTATGTGGCGACCACGGCGACGGTCCTGCAGAGCGCGCGGTTGGGGGCCGGCTCGGTTGTCGCTGTTGGCGCGCTGGTCCATGCGCGCACCGTTGTGCCGGACGAGTACTTCGTGCCGCCGTACACCGTGGCGCTTGACGTGCCGGTGCGGCTGCTGGCGCCTGGCGATCCGGGCTTGGCCGAGGCCGTCAGGCGGGTGGGCTTCGCGCAGGTGGCGTTCGGTGTCGACGCGGAGTGGACCGACCGGATCAGCCGGTACGAGCACATCGCGGAGGTGCGCGTCGCCGAGTTCGGCGCGCACGCGGACGATGAGGTTGCGAATCTCGGCTAGCGCCGCATCAGCGACCCTTGTGCTGTGCTGAGGTGACGCGCCGTCCGGATTTCACTGCGGCGGCGCGCGTCCGGCAAGCTGTGCTGATGGCGGAGCGAGTGCGGGTCCGTGAGATCGATGACGACGAGGGCAGGCGGCTGCTGCGGATCATCCGCAGGGGCACCGGGTCGGTGGTGACCTGGCGCCGGGCGCAGATGGTGCTGTTATCCGCGCAGGGCATGCTTGTGGCGAAGATCGCCGAGGTGAAGTTCACCAGCGCGGACCGGGTCCGGGATGTGATCCACAACTTCAATGCTGACGGCTTCGACTCGCTCTGTCCGAAGTACGCGGGCGGGCGGCCGAGGACCTTCACCCTGTCTGAGCGCCGGGAGATCAAGAAGATCGCCAAGTCCAAGCCGGCCGAGCACGGCCTGCCGTTCTCGACCTGGAGCCTGGCCAAGCTGGCCGACTTCCTAGACGAGTAAGTCCTATGTGCGATTCGGTCGTGGCATGTCACCCGCGTAGGACCAGCCACTGCTGGAGTTCGACGAAGTTTCCCGCTGGATCCATGAGGTGGGCGACGCGCATGCGGTCCGTCATAAGGGCTGGACCATGGACGAGTACGGCTCCTCGCGCGGTGATCTCCTCGCAGTAGCGGTCTATGTCGTCAACCCGCAGGACGACAAGGGACCGGTAGCCGGTCGGCTCAACGGCGAGTTCGCCCAGGACCTGGGCCATCTGTGTGCGGTCCTGCAAGGCGATGCCCGCGGTGCCACCGTCAGGACTGAATTTTGCGTACGGGCCGTCCTCCGCATCGAACTGCGGCTTCAGCCCCAGTACATCCCGGTAGAAGTGGTAGCAGCTGGGGAAGTCCGCAACGAGAAGGCGGACCTGGGCAAGTTCCATGGATGTCCCCTTTGGAGAGCGGCAGCGCAAGCATGCGGCCCCAATAACATGACGAGGGCGTCCAAGGTCAGGTTGTGACGACCGACCTGGACACCCTCATCACCGCACTTTACGTGAAGATCGACGACGAGTTGGGACGACCACGATGGCTGGGCAGGCCGCCGTTGCTGACGGACTCCGAGCTCGTGTGCGTCGCGGTCGCCCAGGCGATGCTCGGGTTCACCTCCGAGGCTCACTGGCTGCGCTACGCGCGCAAGCACCTGACCAATCTGTTCCCCTACCTGCCGCAGCAGTCCGGCTACAACAAGCGGCTCCGGGCGGCACTCGGGCTGGTCAAGCGCGTCATCCGGATGCTCGCCAAGTCCAGCGACTTCTGGCTGGACGACTGTTGGATCGTCGACTCCACACCGGTACCGTGCGGTATGTCGCGACCCACCGTGAAACGCTCGGACGTGGCCGGATGGGCGGGCTATGGCTACTGCGCCAGCCACTCCCGATACTTTTGGGGCCTGCGGCTGTACCTGGTGTGCACCCCCGCAGGGATGCCGATTCTGTAGGCACTGGCGGACCCGAAGATCGGTGAGCGCGAGGTGCTGGCCGCGATGCTGGGGGTCGAGGCGGGCGTCGTGGCCGACCACGACGGCATCCTGCTGATCTCCGACAAGGGCTTCGCCGGGAAGGAATTCGAGCAACTGCTGACCGGGTACGGCATCACGCTGATGCGGCCATCGCTCAAGCGGGAGAAGGCCCGGCACGGCGAAACGATGCTCAAGAAGGTCCGCCAGCTGATCGAGTCGGTCAACGACACTCTCAAAGGCCAGCTCGACCTGGAACAGCACGGCGGACGCAGCTGCGCGGGCGTCGCTGCCCGCGTCGCCCAACGCATCCTCGCCATGGCCGCAGCCATCTGGCACAACAACCAACCCGGAGCCCCAGTCACCCGGTCACTGATCGCCTTCGATCACTGACCGGACATCGGACTTACTCGTCTAGGCGCCGAGGGGGTGGTCGACGACATCAGCCATGAGGCCTGCGGGTCCTGCTCCGCGAGGAGGGCGTCTCGTTTCAACGCATAAAGACCTGGAAGACCTCCCGTGACCCCGACTACGCCGCCAAGAAGGCCCGCGTCGAGTACTTGTACGCGATCGCCGACGGCGAGGTCATACCCGAGGACGGCGAGCCGGAGATG
This sequence comes from Streptomyces sp. 8N114, assembly GCF_052245835.1. Classification (NCBI taxonomy): domain Bacteria; kingdom Bacillati; phylum Actinomycetota; class Actinomycetes; order Kitasatosporales; family Streptomycetaceae; genus Streptomyces; species Streptomyces sp. 8N114. Next base: position 155,564 of record NZ_JBQQBT010000006.1, read on the forward strand.
GTGTTCTGTCTGGACGAGTTCGGCCCGCTGAACCTGCAACCGCACCCGGGCCGGCGGTGGGCCGAACTCGGCGGCAGGCACAAAGACTCCGACCGTGAACCACGCCGCAGGCGGCGGGCAACCTACAACCGCCCACACGGAGTGCGGCATCTGTTCGCCGCCTACGGCCTGGCCAAGGACAAGCTCTACGGCCACATCAAGAAGACCAAGAACCGATCGAAGTTCCTGGAATTCTGCCGCTATCTGCGCGTCCTCTACCCGTCGACAGTCCGCCTGGCGATCGTGTGTGACAACTACTCCCCGCACCTGACCACCAAGCGGTGCCGCCGGGTGGCGGACTGGGCCAAGGCCAACAACGTCGAGATCGCCTACACCCCGACCAACTCCTCGTGGCTGAACCGCATCGAGGCCCAGTTCACCGCCCTGCGCTACTTCACCCTCGACGGCACCGACCACGCCAGCCACAAAGAGCAGGGCAGCATGATCCGCCGCTACATCATCTGGCGAAACCGCCACGCCGACGACCGGCGCCTACGCGCCGTCGTCGCCAGGGCAAACGTTGCCTGATGCGGCACTAGCAGGCTGCACCTACCGCCAGCAGACTGCGTCTACCGGCAGCAGACTGCATCGGTAGCAGGCGGCACATACCGACAGCAGGCTGCCCCTTCCAGAATCCGGCAACCTCACCGGGGCCAGGGCACCTGTGGCGACCGGTAGTAGTTCACCCCCATCAGCTCCCAGCGCGGCCCCTGCTGGGCCAGCCGCTCCCGGTAGCCGTCCCAGTCGTGGGTGGCGGCGGGCGACCAGCCCAGTTCGGCCACACCGGGCAGCCGCGGGAAGGCCAGGTATTCGAGCTGTGCGCTGGTCGCGATGGTCTCCGACCACAGCGGCGCCTCCACCCCGAGCACGGCCCGCTCGGGCACCCCCTCCAGATAGCCGCCCGGGTCCCAGTCGTAGGAGCGCCGGGTGGACACATAGCCGGCCCAGGAGAGGCCCAGCGGGGTGTCCTTGTCGTACTTCATGTCGAGATAGGCACGGTCGGCCGGGGAGAGCACCAGCTTGGTGCCCCGCCGCGCGGCCTCGGCCACCCGGGCCCGCTCCTCGGCACCGGTTTGGTCGTAGCCCCAGTACTGGGCGACGGTGCCCCGGTCCGGCGCGGCCGTGATCTGGTGCCAGCCGATTGCCTTCTTCCCGTACTTGGCGACGACGGGCTGCACGCGCCGCATGAAGGTGACGTAGTCCTCGTGGCTGGTGGCGTGTGCCTCGTCCCCGCCGATGTGGAGATAGGGGCCGGGCGTCAGGGCCGCCAGTTCGCGGATCACGTCGTCGACGAAGTCGTACGTACGCTCCAGCGGCACGCACAGCGAGCTGAAGCCGACCTCGATACCGGTGTAGCGGGGCGGTGCGACACCGTCGCAGTTGAGCTCGGCGTAGGAGGCCAGTGCCGCGTTGGTGTGTCCGGGCATGTCGATCTCGGGGACGACGGTCAGGTGCCGCGCCGAGGCATAGCGCACGATCTCGCGGTAGTCGGCCTTGGTGTAGTAGCCGCCGGGGCCGCCGCCGACCTCGCTGCCGCCGCCGTAGTCGGCCAGCCGGGGCCAGGAGTCGACGGCGATGCGCCAGCCCTGGTCGTCGGAGAGGTGCAGATGGAGAGTGTTGACCTTGTAGAGGGCGAGCTGGTCGATGTAGCGCTTGACCGCTCCGACGGGGAAGAAGTGGCGGGCGACGTCCAGCATGGCGCCCCGGTAGGCGTAGCGCGGCGTGTCGGTGATGGTGCCGCCCGCGATGCGCCAGGGCCCGGGCTGCTCGCTGCGGGCCTCGACGGCGGCGGGCAGCACCTGCCGGAGGGTCTGCACCCCGTGGAAGAGCCCGGCGGGCTCCCGTGCGCTGAGCTTGACGGCGCGCTCCCCCACATCGAGCCGGTAGCCCTCGGAACCCAGCGTCCGGTGCCCGCCGAGCCGCAGCTGGATGCCGTCGCGTCCGGGGCTGGTGGTGACGGGCAGCCGGTAGCCGGTGGCCGGCCGCAGCAGCTCGGCGAGGCGTTCGGCCACCTGCCGTACGTCTTTCGAGGCCCCGCCCCCGTGGTTGCCCCGCCGGTCGTGGCTCTGCCCGTCGTACACCCGGATCACCGTCCGCGGGGTGATCGTGTACGGCCTGCCTTTCTCCCGTACCGAGGCGGGCGCGGGTATCACCTGGTCGAGCGGCCGGGGCGAGCGGGCGGTGGCCGCGTCCTCCGCCCCGGTGCCGGTGCCGGCGGCGGCCGTCGGCGTGGCAGGCAAGGCGGTGGCGGCGAGAAGCGAGGCGCAGAGGAGCAGTAACGGTCCGATTCGTCGTCCCATCAGCGATCCCTCCGGGATCCGCAAAGGATCCCTTCGAACGATTGTTCACCGGGATGGCGCACTCTCAACGAAAGCCGTGTTCAGGACACTTCGCCATAATGACCGCCCCGACCGGGGCCGGGAAGACCTCGGAGAGCACCTTTTCCCGGCCCTTCCGCGCCGTTTTCGCCACGCGGTGCCCGCTATCGGGCAGATTTCTTGCGATCGAGGCGCCGAGACCGCAGTATCGACGGGTGCTCGACGCCCAGACGCCGGTCCACGAGGACCTCATCGACCACCTGGTCCGCACCACGCCGCTGCAGCGCGGCGAGGCGGCCCGGGTGGTGCTGGACGTCCTGTCGTACTTCGACGAGACGATCTCCGAATTCGTCCGCCGTCGGCACCGCGAGCTCCAGGCCAAGGGCCTGACGAACCCCGAGATCTTCGAACGTATCGAGGCCGAGCTGCCACATCGCGCCGTGGCACCGCCTCAGCTGTCCCTCAGACAGCTCCGCCGCATCGTGTACGGCTGATCACGAAACGGCACCGGCCCATCGGCGACAGCGACAGCGGCCGGCACCAGAGGAAAACGGCAGCGGTGCAAACGGCAGAGGCAAAATGCGAGACAGCAGCAGAAACAGCGGCAGCCAGCAGCAGAGCAGTAGAAACAGCAGTTGGAACAGCAGCTGTAACAGCAGGAAAGAAACAGCAGAGACGACGGAGAGGCAGGCATCAGCTGTATGTGCGGAATTGTCGGTTATATCGGTAAGCGCGACACCGCCCCGCTCCTGCTGGAGGGCCTCCAGCGGCTGGAGTACCGCGGCTACGACTCGGCGGGCATCGCCATCCAGGCAGGTACGGGCGGCAAGCCGGGCGGGCTGAAGACCGCCAAGACGAAGGGCCGGGTCCGCGATCTGGAGGAGCGCATCCCGAAGCGTTTCACCGGCACCGCCGGCATCGCCCACACCCGCTGGGCCACCCACGGCGTACCCAACGACGTCAACGCGCACCCGCACCTCGACGCGGCCGAGAAGGTCGCCGTCGTCCACAACGGCATCATCGACAACGCCGCCGAGCTGCGCGCCAAGCTGACCGCGGACGGCATCACCTTCGCCTCCGACACCGACACCGAGGTGCTGACCCACCTGATCGCCCGCGCCCAGTCCGAGCGCCTGGAGGCCCGGGTCCAGGAGGCGCTGCGGCACGTCGAGGGCACCTACGGCATCGCCGTACTGCACGCCGACTTCCCCGACCGCATCGTGGTGGCCCGCAACGGCTCGCCCGTCGTGCTGGGCATCGGCGAGAACGAGATGTTCGTCGCCTCGGACGTCGCCGCCCTGGTCTCGCACACCCGCCAGGTGGTCACCCTGGACGACGGTGAGATGGCCACCATCAAGGCCGGCGACTACCGCACCTACACCACCGAGGGCTCCCGCACCTCCTCCTCGCCCGAGACGGTGGAATACGCCGCCGAGTCGTACGACCTGGGCGGTCACGACACCTACATGCACAAGGAGATCGCCGAGCAGGCGGACGCGGTGGACCGGGTGCTGGCCGGACGCATCGACGACCGGTTCGCCACCGTTCACCTCGGCGGCCTCAACCTCGACCCGCGCGAGGCGCGCGCCGTGCGCCGGGTGAAGATCCTCGGCTGCGGCACCTCGTACCACGCGGGCCTCATCGGCGCCCAGATGATCGAGGAGCTGGCCCGTATCCCCGCCGACGCCGAGCCCGCCAGCGAGTTCCGGTACCGCAACGCGGTCGTCGACCCGGACACGCTCTACATCGCCGTCTCGCAGTCCGGCGAGACCTACGACGCGCTCGCCGCCGTCCAGGAGCTCAAGCGCAAGGGCGCCCGCGTGCTGGGCGTGATCAACGTCGTCGGCTCGGCCATCGCCCGCGAGGCGGACGGCGGGGTCTACGTGCACGCCGGGCCCGAGGTCTGTGTCGTCTCCACCAAGTGCTTCACCAACACGGTGGTCGCCTTCGGCCTGCTGGCCCTGCACCTGGGCCGGATCCGCGACCTGTCGGTCAAGGACGGCAAGCGCATCATCGAGGGGCTGCGCCGGCTGCCGGGCCAGATCGCCGAGATCCTCAAGCAGGAGCCGGAGATCGAGAAGCTGGCCCAGCAGTACGCGGACGCGCGCTCGATGCTCTTCATCGGGCGGGTGCGCGGCTACCCCGTCGCGCTGGAGGCGTCCCTGAAGCTGAAGGAGGTCTCCTACATCCACGCCGAGGCGTACCCGGCCTCCGAGCTCAAGCACGGGCCGCTGGCGCTGATCGAGCCCGCGATGCCGACGGTCGCGATCGTGCCGGAGGACGATCTGCTGGAGAAGAACCGGGCCGCGATGGAGGAGATCAAGGCCCGCAGCGGCCGCATCCTGGCCGTGGCGCACCAGGAGCAGGAGAAGGCTGACCACACCATCGTCGTGCCGAAGAACGAGGACGAGCTGGACCCGATCCTGATGGGCATCCCGCTCCAGCTGCTGGCCTACCACACGGCGCTCGCCCTGGGCCGGGACATCGACAAGCCCCGCAACCTGGCCAAGTCGGTCACCGTGGAGTAAGAGAGGCTTCAGCGCCGTGAGGCGCGCGAATGGGCGGAATCCCGCGCGGGCCACCAACCGCGCGGGATTCCGCCTCCCCTGTGCCGGCGTCGCCCATTACGCCGGCGGGTGGGCTGCCGTCGGGACCGTCACCTCCCGTTCAGCAGCGCGCCCTCGGGTCACGGCCACCCGTGTGTTGTCTGTATGCCCCTCACAAGCGCACAACCCACCTCTACGGGTGGGTAGATTTGTCGATGCGCGGTAATGCGCCACTGCCGAACTCACGGCATGTGCAAGGGAGTCGGCGTCCCGCACCGGGATATCGGGAGCGGCGGGTCAGGGTACGACGATCACCGGGCGCTGGGCGCGCCGGGCGAGCCGGCCGGCCACGGAACCGAAGATCCGCCCCACCAGCCCGTGCGTCGAGCCGACCACGATGGCGTCGGCCGCGTACTCGCTGCCGACCTCCTCCAGCTCGTGGCAGATGTCACCGCCCCGCTCCACGAGGATCCAGGGCACCTCCGCCAGATGATCGGCGCAGGCGAGTTCGAGCCCGAGCACCTCGGTGCGGTGATCGGGGACATCGACGAAGACGGGCGGTTCGCACCCCGCCCATACGGTGGTGGGCAGCCGGTTGGCGACGTGGACAATGATCAGTCCGGAGCCGGAGCGGTGGGCCATACCGATGGCGTATGCCAGCGCACGCTCGCTGGAGACCGAGCCGTCGAAGCCCACGACGACGCCGTGCTGGAAGGCCGGGTCGCAGGAGTGGCGTGTCTCGTCCGCCGCTTCGGGGATCGCCGTCGAGTCGGCGACCTGCCTGCGGTCTGCTGGGTCAGGGATCTCGTGTCCTGCCATGAGTTGTCTCGGCGAAGTGAGTCCTCTGTGCAGAGGGACGACGGACGGCTTGCGCTCTCTCGGGTCTCTCGGTCGACCTCTCGGTCGAAGACTGCTGGTGCCTGCACGGCCTGCTCGATGAAGACCGGGAATCGTCTTCCCAAGTCCCTTACCCACAGGGTACGGCCGCACTCACCTCTTGCCCAGGTAAAGAATGACGACCGCCCGAGGCAGTTGACCCCGGAGCATGCCTCAGCACGGGCCGCAGCGCAATGCCGCGTTACGCCCCTTACGCGCCTCCTTGACAGGCGCAAGGGGCTCCCATGGCCGGAAGAAGCGCCGAACAGCCCGGTCAGGCGACTCGTGCACCCCTCGTGCCGCGCTGGTCACGCATCGTGGGAGCGCTTCCTGTCCGCCAGGGGCCGGCCGGTGCGGTTCTGAGGGACTCGGCGGAGTCGACCTGACCCGATCGTTGCGTTGGCGCGAGACGACCGCTCAGGCGCACACCGGGACACACCGGCGCGCACAGAGTCACAAAAAGTCACGCACCGTCGTGAGCCGCGTACGCCGGGCGTGCATCATGCGTCACATGTGCCTCACTCACCTCTTACGTCACCGGCGTGCGCCTCGCGAGTGACCGAATCGCACGTCCGACCCCCCTCGAATTTCAGCCAACTTGCTACCTCTTTGCAGTCCTTGCAGCCCGCTTCCCCAACCCCCCTGCCACCAGGGGCGAAAGGAGCGCCGCGCGGGTGTGCACCCTACGTTGATGGGGCAGAGAGGGCATGCGTACTTCCCTGAAGCGCCGTTGAGTGAAACGCTTCGTGATCGAATGCTTCACGCCAAGTTGCCATGTCGACATAGCGCCGGATGCCGAACTTGCACCGCCCACCTCATCCGACGCAGTAGATTCGATCTTGGCTTTCGCTGCGGGGGAGAGCGGGGGAGATGTGCATGGACCGAGAGGAACACAACGATTGAGGGGGGCTTAGTTCCAATGAGCCAGGACTCCACGAACGGCCCAGTCGAGACCCGCAAGCTGGCCGCGCGCCGCCGGCGCGAGATCGTGGCGGTGTTGCTCTTCAGCGGTGGTCCCATCTTCGAGAGTTCCATCCCGCTCTCCGTCTTCGGAATCGACCGCCAGGACGCCGGAGTTCCGCGCTACAGGCTGTTGGTCTGCGCGGGCGAGGACGGGCCGCTGCGCACCACCGGCGGGCTCCAGTTGAGCGCGCCGTTCGGGCTGGAGGCGATCTCCCGCGCGGGCACCGTCGTCGTGCCTGCCTGGCGCTCCATCACCCAGCCACCACCACAGGCCGCACTGGACGCGCTGCGCCGCGCGCACGAGGAGGGAGCCCGTGTCATAGGGCTGTGCACCGGCGCCTTCGTCCTCGCGGCGGCCGGGCTGCTCGATGGCCGCCCGGCGACCACCCACTGGATGTACGCGCCGACGCTCGCCAAGCGCTACCCGGCCGTCCACGTCGATCCGCGCGAACTGTTCGTGGACGACGGCGACATCCTCACCTCGGCCGGTACGGCTGCGGGCATAGACCTGTGCCTGCACGTCGTACGCACCGATCACGGTGCCGAGGCGGCCGGAGCGCTTGCCCGCCGCCTGGTCGTGCCGCCGCGCCGCGGCAACGGCCAGGAGACCGGGGGGCACCCACGCCACCTGGACCGCTCCTTACCAGAGGAGATCGGCGCCGATCCGCTCGCCGAGGTCGTCGCCTGGGCGCTGGAACACCTCCACGAGCAGTTCGACGTGGAGACGCTCGCCGCGCGCGCGTAGCATGAGCCGTCGCACCTTCGACCGGCGCTTCCGGTCTCTTACTGGGAGCGCTCCACTGCAGTGGCTCATCACCCAGCGCGTGCTCCAGGCGCAGCGCCTGCTGGAGACGTCGGACTACTCCGTGGACGAGGTGGCGGGCCGCTGCGGCTTCCGCTCGCCCGTCGCGCTGCGCGGCCACTTCCGCCGCCAGCTCGGCGCTTCCCCGGCCGCCTACCGGGCCGCGTACCGTGCGCGCCGGCCGGACGGGGAGCAGGGCCACGAGGGGCCCGGCGGGGCGGGCGCCACCGGCGCTGTCACCGGCCCCGGGGGCGGCGGCTCGGGACCGGACGGCTCGCTGCGGCTGCCGCACCAGTCCCAGCCGGGTCACCCTGGCCAGCCGGGCCACCCGGGACCGACCGGACAAACCGGGCACCCGGGACAAACCGGGCACCCGGGGCACTCCGGAGGCGGCCTCCCGGGGCACCCCGGAAGCGGCCATGAGCCCGGGCCTTCGGCGTACGGCACCAGGCAGGAGACCCGACACGAGTCCCGACACGAGACCCGACAGGAGCTGAGGGAGCACAGAAACGCCCAGCAGAACCGCTCCGAGCGCCTTGAACAGGGCAAACCGGAGTCGGACGCGTTCGCGCCGCGAGTGCCGGGGCAGCGCGGCCGGGGAGCGGGCTGAGCGGGCCGCGTCACGTAGTGTGAAGAACATGAACGATCGCATGGTGTGGATCGACTGCGAGATGACCGGCCTCTCGCTGTCCGATGACGCGCTCATCGAGGTGGCCGCGCTGGTGACCGACTCGGAGCTGAACGTACTCGGCGACGGCGTGGACATCGTGATCCGCCCGCCCGCACACGCCCTGGAGGCGATGCCGGAGGTGGTGCGCCAGATGCACACCACCTCCGGTCTGCTGGAGGAGCTGGACGCGGGCACGACCCTGGCCGATGCCGAGGCCCGCGTCCTGGCGTACGTACGCGAGTGGGTCCCGGAGGCCGGCAAGGCGCCGTTGTGCGGCAACTCCATCAGCACCGACCGCGGTTTCCTCGCCCGGGACATGCCCGCGCTGGACAGTCATCTGCACTACCGCATCGTGGACGTCTCCTCGGTCAAGGAGCTGGCGCGCCGCTGGTACCCGCGCGCCTACTACAACAGCCCGGAGAAGAGCGGCAACCACCGGGCGCTGGCCGACATCCGCGAGTCCATCGCCGAGTTGCGCTACTACCGCGAGGCGGTGTTCGTGCCGCAGCCCGGGCCCGACTCGGAAACGGCGAAGAAGATCGCAGCCCGGCACGTGCTGCCCCCGGCGGACTGACCCGGGGGCGGCCGGGCCCGGCACCCGTAAACCAGGGCGCGAGCACGGCTCCGGACCCTGTACACTCGTAGCGGCCGGTCAGGGAAGATCTTCTCTCCCCCGCCGGACGTGGTGGTCGTAGCTCAGTTGGTAGAGCACCTGGTTGTGGTCCAGGATGTCGCGGGTTCAAGTCCCGTCGATCACCCTTCACTCAGAGGCCCTGTGGTTGGCGGAGACGCGAACCACAGGGCCTCTTCGGTGTGGGTACGGGCCGCTGGCCCTCCGGGCCGAATCGCATGCGGCGAGGGGGCGTTCACGCTCGTCGCAGGAAACCCGGATATGAAGCCCGGGCATGAAAAACACCGCGTTCCCGGCCTCCCAGCCGGGAGACGGGAACGCAGTGCTGACGGGCAGGCAGAGCTAGACGTCTGCCACGGGGAAGCGCTCGGCTCAGTCCAGCACCTGCGGGCCGAAGACGAAGAAGACCGAGTCGGCGATGTTGGTGTCGTCGTCGGAGATGTTGACCTTCTTGTCCTCCTTGTGGACCGATTCGTGCACCCAGTTGTTCTGGTGGCCGGTCGGCCAGGCGGCGGCCGAGCCCGCGGCGGCGCCGGCCAGGCCCAAGACGGCGAAGCCGACAGCGACGGAACGCGCGAGCATACGCATGCGCATGTGAACCTCCAAGGGTTGGTTGGACGAGCACCACGATGACGGGCGAAGTGTCACTTTTTGGTACAACACGACAACGGCGTCGTGAATGAACCCGGACGGCGCACCTGCTCTCTCATTCGAACTAATATTCGGTACGTGAGTGAGTGGCGCGACCGTGCGGGACCGTGGGCGCGGGCCCGGATGCCGGACGGACAGGAGCTGGACGTGATCGTCACCGGCCGCTCCCGTACGCCCGACGGCCACTGGTGGTACGAGTGCGAGGCGATCCTGCCGAGCCGCTACGAACACCCCGACGGGCGCGCCGAACCCAAGAGCGCGCCGACCGCGATCAGCGTCGCGGCCGAGAACATCACCCCCATCCCCGGCGAGAGCTACCACGCGGTGCCGACAGTCGGCGCCGTGGCCGGACGGCAGTGGGTGGCCGTCCGGGTGCGGGGGGTCGGCGAGACGGGCCCGTGGTGGTGCGTACACCGCCGGGACTGCTGGCAGGCCCGCGACGGCTGGCTCACCCGGCGAATCACAGCCCGGGAAGCGGTGGAGCTGCTGGCGCGGACCGAGGAGGCACGGGTGTGCGACGTCTGCCGCCCGGACCGGGTGCTGGGCCGGCCCGGCCGCTGACGGGAGAGGCCGGACGCTGCCGCCAGCTGTGCGGGCGCGGGTGACGGGAGGGGCGGCGTCATACGAGGCGTACGCCGTGCTTGGCGAGGTAGCGGACCGGGTTGATGTCCGTGCCGTAGCCGCGCTGGGCCCGCACCTCGAAGTGGAGGTGCGGGCCGGTCGAGCGGCCCGTGTTCCCGGAGCGGCCGAGCAAGGTACCGGCGCGCACCCTGCTGCCGACGGTGACGAAGATCCGGGACAGATGGGCGAAGAGGGTGTACTTGCCGTCGGTCATCCGTACCGTCACGGCGTTGCCGTAGGCACCGGCCCACCCCGCGTGGACGACGGTCCCCGGACCGACGGACCGCACCGGGGTGCCCTCGGGTACGGCCAGATCGATCCCGGTGTGGTAGCCCGCCGCCCAGCCGCCCGGGACGCCGTACGGCTGCGAGACGCGGACCCGCGAGAGCGCCAGCGGTCGCACCCACGTCCTTCCTGCCCCACCCCCCGCCTCCCCCGCGCTCTCCCCCGCCGACCCGCCCGGCCAGGGGGACGAGAGGGAAGGGCTGACGGGTGTGACGGTCTTGGGGATCGAGGGCTCCGGCAAGGAATCTGCCTGGGCGGGGGTCGGGGCGGGGAGGGCGAGGAGGGCGGCGGTCAGGGTGATGCCGGCCAGGGGACGGGCACGGCGCTGTGCTGTGCCCGTCCGCGGGTTGCTGCTGGTCCCGGTAGATGCCATGTCTGCGATACAACGGCCGATGGCAGGTCCTCCGCACCCGGCGCGCGGTTCAAGGGACGAAGTGATCCCCCGTCAGGACGAATCGCGAGAGACCAGTTCGGTGGGCAGTATGCGGTGCCGGCTGTCGCCCTCTCCCCGCACCGGGCCGGAACCGGCCGGGCCGGCGGCAGCGCCCGGCGTCCACTTGCCCAGCAGTTCCAGCAGCACCCGGGCCATCTCCCGCCCCATGGCGGTGATCGGCTGCCGGACCGTGGTCAGCGGCGGATCCATATGGCGGGCCACGACCGAGTCGTCGAACCCGACGAGCGCGACGTCGTCCGGCACCGAGCGGCCCGCCTCGCGCAGCACCCGCCGGGCACCGGCGGCCATCACGTCCGAGGCGCAGAAGACGGCGTCGAGTCCGGGCGTACGGTCCAGCAGCTGCCGCATCGCACGGTTCCCGCCCTCCTCGGTGAAGTCGCCGCACGCCAGCAGGGCCTCGTCCAGGGGCCGGTCCGCCTCGCGCAGCGCCTCGCGGTAGCCCTCGACGCGGCAGCGGGCGGCGTACACGTCCTCGGGCCCGGTGACCGTCGCGATCGTCTCGCGACCGCGTGCCAGCAGATGGCCGACGGCGGAACGCGCGCCGCCGGTGTTGTCGCAGTCGACGTACGGCACCGGTTCGGCGGCGCGGCGCCTGCCGCCCAGCACTGCGGGGATGTCGGACCTGGCCAGCAGGTCCGGCAGGGTGTGGTCGGCGTGTACGGAGACCAGCAGCACTCCGTCGATACGGTGCGCTGCCGCGTACTGCGCGAAGCGGTCCCGGTCCTCCTGGCCGTGCAGCAGCGTCAGGAGCAACTGCATGTCGGCGTCGGCAAGCTCGGCACCGATGCCCTGCACGATGGCGGGGAAGTACGGCTCGGTGAAGAACCGGGACTCCGGTTCGGGCACCACCAGCGCGACGGTGTCCGCGCTGCCCGCCGCCAGCGCGCGGGCCACCCGGTTGGGGACGTATCCCAGCTCGGCGACGGCGTCCTCGACGGCGGCGCGGGTGCGGTCGCTGACGCGGGGCGAGCCGTTGATGACGCGGGAGACGGTGCCGCGGCCCACCCCCGCGCGGCGTGCGACCTCCTCCAGGGTCGGCCCGGTCTGTACTGCTCTGCGGACCCGCCCGCCGCGCACTGCTGCCATGGTGCCCTCCCCGTGCTGCGGGCCCGGGCCCCATGGAGCCCGGGCGAGGGGGCTATTCAACTACAACCGGCCCCGGCGCAAGGAGAGATGAAGGAGGAAGAGGGAGCAGGAAGAGGGAGAAGAAGGGGAAGCGCAAGCAGGAGTGCGGGGCGCGACGGGAGTGTGGGGGGTGGGTTCCGTCGCGCCCCGCGTGTGGGGGGTGGCTGGGGGGTGGTTCGGGTCAGCCGGCGAACGCCTTGCTGAAGTCGTAGGGCTGCTGGTCGATGCTGGAGCAGGTCGGGTCCGCCTGGTCCTTGGGCCCGCCGGGGCAGGGCTTGTCGCGGGTGCCGGACCACATGGAGAGCCAGCCGATGCCGTGCTCGTCGGCGAACGCGCGGACCTGCTTGGCGTCCTCCGGCTTGAAGACCTCGACGTTGACATCGTTGACGCCGATCATCGGGGTGATGGCCAGCGCCTTCCAGGCTGCGGCGTCGTCGAGGCCGAGCGCTGTCGCGATCTGCTTGTGGGACGCGGTGGCGGCCTTGGTGGCGTACTCGCCCATGTCCCCGTCGTAGGAGGGGCCGTAGTCCATCGCCATGATGTTGACGGCCGAGACCTTCACCCCGTTCTCCTTGGCGTTCTTCAGCAGGGCGACGCCGGGCTCGGTGAGGCCCTCGGGCATCACCGGCAGGGTGTAGGAGACGTCCAGGTCCGAGTGGCTCTTCTGGAGCGATGCGATGGCCTTGGCACGCCGCTCGTTGGCCTCGGTGTCGGGCAGCGCCGCGCCCTCGATGTCCAGGTCGATCTTCTTCAGGTCGAAGGCGTCGATGACCTTTCCGTACGCCTTGGCCAGTTCCTCCGCCGAGTCGCAGGCCAGGCCGAGCTCGGAGCCGTTGGCGCCGCCGAAGGAGACCCGTACGTCACCGCCCTTGGCCCGCAGGTCGGGTATCTGCTTGGCGACCGGGTTGTCCTTCAGTTCCTGGCTGCCGCCCCACTTGGGCTCGCATCCGCCGCCACTGGTGACGAAGGCGAGGTTGTACTCCTTCACACCGGTCTTCCCGGCGCTCTCCACCAGGTCGTAGGAGGGCTGCAGCGAGGTGTCGACGTACGGCGCGAAGGGTGTGCCGCCGGCTTCCGGGGCCGCCGCCGACTCCTCGCCCGCCGTCGCGTTGCCCGCGAGCAGAAAACCGCCACCGGTCACGAGGGCCGCCGCGGCAGCGCCCATGGCGGCCTTGGCGGTGCGGCGGGGATGGCGGCGGTGGCCTGCTGAATTCGTCATCGCGTTGCTGCCTCGTTCTGTGGGGGTGGGGACGAGGCAGCACATTACTGACGGTGAATCGGGCAAACGCCGTGTTGCGGACTTCGGCCGGTGTCCTTAGGGCGCTCTTAAGGCAGCGGAAAGGGCCTGCTTAAGGCGCGGCCCCCGGCATCGTGTTCGGGACGACGGGGGTGGTGGCGTGGGGGCGGGGGCGTTGGGCGGGGCCGCCCCGTTACTCCGTTCGCCGCACACCCGTGCCACCCGGAGGAGTGGTGATGCGGCGGTGGTCGGAAAGTCACAACGACGAGGCACGGGCACTGTGCCTGGATAGTGCCCAAGTTGTCTGTCTCCTGGAGGAAGAACACATGCTTCGTCAGCTGACCTCGGTCGCCCTCGCCGCCACCTTCGTTCTGGGCGGTGCCTCCGCTGCCGCCGCCGACGCCGGCGCCAAGGGCAGTGCCGCCAAGTCGCCGGGTGTACTCAGCGGCAACGTCGTCCAGGTGCCCATTCACCTGCCGATCCAGGTGTGCGGCAACACCGTGAACATCGTCGGCCTGCTGAACCCGGCCATCGGCAACAAGTGCAAGGCTAAGTAAGCGGTAGCGCACCGCTTCTGCGCCGCTGGGTCCGGCCCGTTCCACGGGCCGGGCCCGGCGGCGTTTTCCGTGCCTGCATCCCGGTCCCGCCCGGCCCTTGGCAGCTGAAACGGTGTCAGGAGAGCAGCCCCAGTGTGGGATCGCCGGTGTAGGCGCGGGCGAGCGTGAGCGAGTCCTCGTAGATCCGGTACGAGGTGATCCGGCCGTCCGCGACCGTGAACCGCATGACGAACTCGTCCTCCAGCACCTCGGCCGAGGGGCGGAACCGATAGGTGAAACGGCCGTTGACGAAGACCGCGCCCGCCGACGCGTGGGTGTGCAGGATGTCGAACGCCAGCGGTTGGGTCGCCTCGAACAGCGGGCCGAAGTACCCGTACCGCAGGGTCTCCCGGCCATGGTGCGTGCCCGCCCACGGCACGATCTCCGAGTCGCCCGGAACGCTCCAGGCCGCCTCCTCGGCCACCAGCTCCAGCAGCCGGTCCACATCGCGGTCGGCGAAGGCGGCGAGGTAGGCGTTGACGGTGGGGTCGGTTGTGGGGCCCTCGACGGTGGCATCGCTGGTCATGGACTCCGGCTCTCCTTCCGACGGCTACGGTGACGGCACCCCCAACTCTCACCCCCACCCACCGCCCTCACCCGACGGCACACAGCCCCACCCACCACACACCACCCACCCACCACACCACTCCCGGCCCGGGCAGCCGCCGGCAGCAGATCCGCGGGGTCGGAATCGGTCTCAGCCCACGCGTGGGGCCCGCCGTCCCCTGCGCCCCCGGCGGCCGGTGGCCGGACGGCGGGCGGCGCTGTTCCGTAGCGCGAGCCACACCCGCACCTCCGTACCGCCGAGCACCGAGCGCCCCAGCCGTACGTCGCCACCGGTGGACTCCGCGACACGGCGCACGATGTCCAGGCCCAGCCCCGTCGAGCCGGGACCACCGGCGCCGTGGCCACGGCGCAGCGCCGCCCGGGGGTCGGCGATGCCGGGTCCCGCGTCGGAGACCAGCACGATGACGGCCTCGCTGCCGGGTCCGCCGCTGTGCAGGTCGACGGAGAAGGCGGTGCCCTCGGGGGTGTGCCGGAAGACGTTGCCGAGCAACGCGTCGACGGCGGCGGCGAGTTCGCCCCGGGCGACCGGGACCCGCACCGGCCGCTCCACCCCGGCGACCCGCGCCTCCCGCCCCTCGTCCTCGGCCAGCGCCGACCAGAAGGCCATCCGCTCCCGGATCACCTCGGCCGCGTCGGAGGCGGCGGAGTGCGCCGCGCCCGGCGACTGGGCGCGCTGCTCGCGGACCGCGCTGATGATCCTGTCCACCTCGCCCTCCAACTGCGCGACGGCGGCCCGGGTCTGGTCGGCGGCGTCCCCCTCTCCCAGCGAGGCCGCGTTGAGCCGCAGCACGGTCAGCGGCGTACGCAGCCGGTGCGAGAGGTCGGCGGCCAGCTCGCGCTCGTTGGCCAGCAGCTGGACGACCTGGTCGGCCATGGAGTTGAAGGCGACGGCGGCCGACCGCAGCTCGGTCGGCCCCTCCTCGGGCACCCGGACATCCAGTTCGCCCTCGCCCAGGTCGTGTGCCGCGCCCGCGAGCCGTTCGGCGGGCCGCACCATCCGGGTGCCGAGCCGGTCGGCGACCGCGACGGAGCCGATGATCAGCGCGATACCGACACCGGCGAGCACCATCCAGGAGGTGGCCACGCCGTGGGTGACCTCCTCGTCGGGTACGAACACCTCCACGACCGCGACCTTTCCGCCCGCCACGGCGGTGGGCCGCAGCAGCGCGTAGCCGCCGTCGACGGCGACCGTCGAGGCCCGCCCGAGCCGCTGTGCCGCGGCCAGCCGGTCGTACGGCGCGCGGGTGTGCCCGACGCGCAGTTCGCCGCGATTGCCTTCGTTGCCACCGGTGTTGCCCGAAGCCACCGTGCCATCCGGTACGTGGATCGCGATCCGGCCCTCGGCGCCGGCCTGGGTGATGGCGACGGCGCGCTGGAGTTCGCGGCGGTCGCGGGTGATGGCCAGGGCCGGGCCGACGGCGGACGCCTGCCGTTCGGCACCCGCGAAGGCGCGGTCGCGGGCGGTCTCCCTGACGACCAGTGCCAACGGTACGGCGAAGGC
Organism: Streptomyces sp. 8N114; assembly: GCF_052245835.1. Lineage (NCBI taxonomy): Bacteria > Bacillati > Actinomycetota > Actinomycetes > Kitasatosporales > Streptomycetaceae > Streptomyces > Streptomyces sp. 8N114. The sequence goes on from NZ_JBQQBT010000006.1 coordinate 171,446, forward strand.
CACCACCACCATCACCGTCACGGCGAGGCAGACCTTCACCAGCGCCCACCTCACGCCGGACCGCCTCTCACGCCCGGTCCGCGCCTCACGCCGGACCGCCTCTCACACCGAGCCCCCTCTCATGCGGGGCCGCCCTCGCCCTGTGGCGGCTCCAGCTTGACGCCGACGCCGCGCAGGGTGTGCAGATAGCGGGGCCGGGCGGCCGTCTCCCCCAACTTCCGCCGCAGCCATGACAAATGCACGTCGATGGTCTGGTCGTCCCCGTAAGAGAGCTGCCACACCTCGGCCAGCAGCTCCTTGCGCGGTACGACGACGCCCGGTCGCCCCGCCAGGTAGGCGAGCAGGTCGAACTCCCGGCGGGTCAGATCGAGCACCACCCCGTCCAGCTGTGCCATCCGGCGCAGCGGGTCGACGACGAGCCCGCCCACCCGCAGCACACCGTCCCCGGCCTGCTCCCCGCTCCCGCCGCCGAACTCCCCTGTACGCGTACGGCGCAGCACCGCCGCCATCCGGGCCGACAGGTGCGCCACCGAGAACGGCTTGACCAGGTAGTCGTCCGCGCCCGCGTTGAGCAGCCGGACGATCTCGGCCTCGTCGTCCCGCGCGGTGGCGATGATCACTGGGACGTCCGTGATGCCGCGCAGCATCTTCAGCGCCTCCGCACCGTCCAGATCCGGCAGCCCGAGATCCAGGATGACCACGTCGAATCCCACCTGCGCGACCTCGCGCAGGGCTTCCAGCGCCGTACCCACGCTGCGGACCGTGTGGGCGGCCTCGGTCAGGTGCCGGATGAGGGCGGAGCGCACGAACTGGTCGTCCTCGACCACGAGCACACTTGCCATGGGCGGAACCGTACGACATCCCGACTGGCCCTAGGCTGACGGGGATGCAGCGCCTGAGACGACTTCCCGGTCACCGCTGGCTGAACGCCGGCGCGTGGACCCTGGCCACCGGCGCCGCCACCACGCTCTCCTGGTTCGGCGTGCACACAGCGCTGAACGACACCACCCACGACTCGCCCCGCGCGCTGCCCGTCTCGGGCGGTACCGGCCAGGCCGAGCCCCGCGCCTCCTCGACCCACCGGCCCAAGCCGCGCCCCTCCTCCCTCTCGCCCACCCCCTCGGACACTCCCACGCGGAAACCCTCGACCGGGACCACCGGCGGCACCGATGACGGCCCCGGCACGGTCGGGCCCGGTCCCGACGAGCACACGGGGCACATCGAGGGCGCGACCGTACGCGGCGGCAGAGCCGTCTTCGACCTCGGCGGCGACAGCGGGACGCTGGTGTCCGCAACGCCCGATTCGGGCTGGCAGATGAAGGTCTGGAACGCCCCCGGCTACATCCGGGTGACCTTCACCGACGGCACCGTCTCCTCGTCCGTCTTCTGCCGCTGGGACAACGCGGCACCACGCGTCGAGACGTACGACGAATAGCGGCCGGGCCGTCGGCGGGCCGGCGGCGCCTCGCTAGCCGAACGTCCCGTCTGGCGGCGCCGGGGAGGCGGTCGCCGTGGCGTCCGTGACGGGCCCGGCGCCGGCCGTGAACGCGTCCAGGGAGCGCCCCGCCTCCACCCGCCCGGGGTGCGGGTCACCCGCCGTACGCCGGGTCAGCTCGGCGACGGGCAGCTCCCCTTCGGCCGCCAGCAGCACACTGTTGCCGAACCTGCGGCCACGCAGCACCGCGGGGTCGGCGAGCACACAGCGCTCAGGGAAGACCGCCCCCGCAGTGGCGATCTGGGCCCGCAGATGGCGCAGCGGCGCACCGTCCGCGATGTTCGCCGCGTACCACCCGCCGGGCCGCAGCACCCGGCGTACCTCATGCAGGAACTCCACGCTGGTGAGGTGCGCCGGAGTACGGGCACCGCTGAAGACGTCGGCGATGACGAGATCCGCCCACCCCTCGGGCAGCCGCCCCAGCCCTTCGCGTGCGTCACCGCTCCGCACCCGGATGCGCCAGCCACGCTCCAACGGGAGGTGCTCACGCACCAGTCGGGTCAGCTCCTCGTCCACCTCGATCACCTGCTGTGTGGAGCGCGGCCGGGTGGCGGCGACGTACCGCGCCAGCGTCAGCGCCCCGCCGCCCAGGTGGACGACCTGCGCCGGGCGGCCCGGCGGCGCGAGGAGATCCACCAGGTGGCCGAGGCGGCGCTGGTACTCGAAGCCGAGACGGGTGGGATCGGCGAGGTCCACGTGCGACTGCGGGGCTTCGTCCAGCAGCAGCGACCAGGCGTGCGGCCGGTCGGGATCCGGCACCAACGAGGCGGTACCGCCGCCGACTTGGGCGACGACGGCCTCCTTGTCGCGCTCCCTGCCGCGCTGCTTGTCGCGACGCTTGCCACCCCGTGCCATATGCCCATTGTCCGGCACTCTTCCCCGGTAACCCACACGAGCGGTTCTTCCGGCCGGCGCCGCGCGTCTGCCGGACCGATTCCCCCATGTCCGGTACGGTCCGGCCGTTTTCTTCCGGGTTCCGTGCAGACAATACGGAAACTGCTGAATTCTTGCTTTCGCTGTTGTCTGCCATTGATTCTCTTTTTTGTCGCCCCGGAATCGGGCGATCGGCTCTGTCGGCCGTGCGACTGAGGAAAAGAGAAAACGGAATGAAAGTTCGGAATTCCCTGGCGGCGTTGGGCATGAGCGCGGTGCTCGCGCTCGGGGTCGGCGGGGCGGTGGCTCCCGCGGCCCACGCGGTCACACCCACCACCACGGCAGCCGGTGTGGCGGCAAACGCCGACTATTCGGCCAAGGACCTCAAGAGCGGCGGCAAGCAAAGCGGTAAGGCGTCACCGGCGGGAGAGGCGGGAGAGGAGGAACCGCCGGCGCGTTCGTCGCTGCGCTGCTGGAGCCCCTATCTTTCGGGGCGGGTCTTCGCGGTTTCCTGTTCCGGCCGGGCATTCCGGGTCTTCGTGGACTGCTCGAACCGGGTCCGGTACGTCACGCCCGTACTGTCCGGCAGCAAGCGCGTGACCCTGGTGTGCCCGGCGGGCACCCGGGCGCTGCGCGGCGGCGCGTTCGGCCGCTGACGCGCTGCTGAGCGGATCGCCGAGGCGACCCGTCGAGGCGACTCGTAGGTTGGGCTGCCGAGCGTCCTTGCAGGCCGGGCGCTGGGCAGCCCTTCGGCGTTTCTGCTACACCCGGCCGGCGGCGGCGATGGTGCGGGCCGCCTCGCCGAGCGCGGCGCGGAGTTCTGCGGGCTCGGTGGCGTGCGCGTAGGCACCCTCGGGCGGCACCAGCCATCCGGTGCCGGCCACCGGCGGCTCACTCGACGCGCTGCGGGCACCGGGGCCGTACGTCTGTGTACAGGCGCTGCCGGGCAGGTCCCAGCAGTCCGCGGTGCCGGGCGGGACGAGGAAGCCGAGGGTGTCACCCGCGCGGTCGTGCAGCACAGGGCCGACGCCGTCGCGGAGCCGGAGGATGTCCACGGCCTCGAGCCCGTGCCGCGCCGGCACGGTCACCAGATCACAGGGGCCGGGGACGCGCCCGGCCGGTGTGCCGTTGCCTACGCCAGTGTCCAACAACTCAGACCCCTCCTCGCGGTTGCTGTGCATCGTTCAACGGCTGTCCTTGTCAACGGCTACGGCGGCGAACCAGCGCATTGGATGGCACTTCATGGCAGAACCAGGGTGAGATATCCGGTTTGTAGTCAAACCCTGGGTGTTGCCGTCGTCACAGCCGGTACGTTTCCGCCATGGCGTCGTCACCCTCAACGTCACCAGCACCGCAGCACCGCCCCAACACGGCTTTCCGGGCACTGAGGGGGCATCTCTCTCCGGGAGAGTTCGCGGCGAACGTGCGCCGTTCGGCTCGCGAGATCGGCGAACAGGTCTCATGCGACGCGCGCTACATCGGCCGCGTCGAGTCCGGGGAGATCAGGTGCCCCAACTACGCCTACGAGCGGGTGTTTCTGCACATGTTTCCGGGCTACTCGCTCACGGACATGGGCTTCGCACCCCGGGAGTCCGTGCGTGGTCGTGCGGCGCGCACTCGTGGGGCGCGCGCCGGTGGGCAAGCGCCCCAGCAGACCACCACGCGCTGCGATGACCCGACGCACCCCCAACTGCCCCCGTTCACCGACCATCCCGACAGCCCCGGTCTCACCGAATTCCCCAACTGTCCCGAGTACGACGAGGAGAGCGACGTGCTACGTCGCGCTTTCATGACGGGCGGTCCCGCCGCCCTTGCCGCCGCCTCGTTCGGCGGTACCGCGCCCAGCGCCTGGGCCGCCCGCCCGGTGCCGCCGGCGTCCGCTGCCCGCGCGCACGTGGGCGACGCGGAGGCCAGTGCTGTCGAGAACGCCGTACGCCGGATCCGGCTGCTCGACGACCGGCACGGCGGGGCGGGGCTCTACCGCCAGGCCACCGGCTCGCTGCGCGCCGCCTACGGCATGCTGGACGCCGGTACCCACCGCCGGTCGGTCACCGACAGACTGCACGCGGGTGCGGGCGAACTCGCCATTTCGGTGGGCTGGCTGGCCCACGACTCGGGCCGCTACAGCGACGCACGCTCGCACTACGCGGAGGCACTGGCCACCGCGCGGGTCGCCCAGGACCCGGCCCTGGAGGCGCACGCCTTCTGCAACACCGCCTTCCTCGCCCGGGACGCGGGCCGCCCCCACGAGGCAGTACGCGCCGCGCAGGCGGGCCAGCACGCTGCGAAGAATCTGGGCTCCAGCCATCTGCTGTCGCTGCTCGCGCTGCGCGAGGCCGGCGGCTGGGCGGGGCTCGGCGACCGGGCGGGCTGCCGACAGGCGCTGGCGCGGGCCCAACACCTCTTCGCGAAGGGGCCGTCCGACAACGACCCGGAGTGGATGAGCTTCTTCGGCGAGGCGGAACTGGAGGGCCTGGAAGCACAGTGCTGGTCGGCGCTGGGTATGTGGGACCGCGCCGCGGACCACGCGGAGCGGGCCGTACGGCTGCAGAACCCGCACTTCACCCGCAACCGGGCGCTGTTCACCGCGGAGCTCGCGAGTGACCTCGCGGCACAGGGCGAGGCCGCGCAGGCCGCCGCCGCGGGGTCGCGGGCGCTGGACTTCCTCGGGCCCGTCCAGTCGACCCGGATCAGCGCCATGCTGGGGGCCGCGGCGGAACGCTTGCGCGCCCGCCGGAGGGAGCCCGGGGTCGCTGCCTTCCTCAACCGCTACGCGGCGACGGCCTGACCCGGCAACCAGCCGCAGCCCTCGCGTTCGGCGCCCTCAGTCCAGATGCCCCGTGTCGTTCCAGCGCTCGACGGCGGGGTCGCCGTAGGCCCAGCCGAGGATGGAGAGCGAGGCCGGGTCCAGGCGGAGGCGGGCCGCGAAGGACGGGTCGTAGCCGAGCCAGCGGGCGCCCAGCACCCGCAGGATATGGCCATGGGCGAAGACCAGGACGTCGCGGTCGGCGGACCTCGCCCAGCGCACCACCTCGTCGGCGCGGGCACCGACCTCGGCCAGGCTCTCGCCGCCGGTCACGCCGTCCCGCCAGATGAACCAGTCGTCCCCGGCGCGCTCGCGGATCGCCTCCGGGGTGAGGCCCTCGTAGTCGCCGTAGTCCCACTCCACGAGCGCGTCCCACTGCTGGGCGCCCGCGTAGCCCGCCAGCTCGCAGGTCTCCCGGGCGCGGGAGAGCGGACTGGTGCGCACCTCGGCGCCGGGCAGCCCGTTCCACGGCGCGCGGTGCAGCCGCTCGCCCAGCAGCTTCGCCGCCCGGCGCCCCTCGTCGAGCAGCGGTACGTCCGTGCGGCCGGTGTGCTGCCCGGTCACCGACCACTCGGTCTGACCGTGCCGGACGAGAAGGATGCGCGCTGCCATGAGGGACCTCTCGGACGTGCTCTTGGTGCTCCGGTCTGTCCGGAAACCACCGCTCCATCTTCGCGCAGCTCGCGCGGATACGACCGGGCGGGGGCGCGTTGTCAGCAGAGGATGCGAGACTTCCGCGGGTACCGCACCCTCCCCTGAGGCCACAGCCGATGACTTGCTCCCCGCTACCGAAGCAGCCCCCGCCGCAGGGCACCGCACCGGCCACCGGGCCGGACGGCCGGCCGGCCACGGTGCAGCGGCTCGCCGAACTGCGCGGCGGGCCCGACGTACCGCAGCGCCCCCTCGACGCGCGGGCGCTGGCAGCGCTCGCCGCCAACCCCGGCTGCCGGCGCCGCGCGCTGCTGGACGGCGCGGGCGTCGACAAGGGCGCGGTGGCCCAGGCCCTGGGCTCGCCCGCGCCGTTCGGGCAGTCGCAGTTCGCGCTCGTCCGCGGCAACGTGTTCGAGGCGCGGGTGAAGGCGGACGGCGGCGAAGTGCTGCTCGCGCTGCTGTGCGAGCACACCGGCGCGGCCCGTCCGGATCCGGCCGAGGTCACCGTGCCGCAGCTGACCGCCGACGGCCCGGCAGGACGTGCCTACCGCACCCGGCAGGCGCTGGCCGATGCGGACGGCTGGACGCTGCTGGACCACCCGCTGCTGTCGCTGGAGGTGGCCGGATCGACGGCGTATCTGGAGCCGGATGCGCTGGCCGTCCACCCGGACGGCACCGTGACGATCATCGAGATCAAGTCCTTCCCGATCCTGGACGGTTCGGCCGACCCCGTGAAGGTCGGCGCCGCTGCCCGGCAGGCGGCGGTGTACGCGCTGGCGCTGGAGGGGCTGCGTACGGTGCGCGAGAGCGCGCTGCTGGTGTGCCCGAAGGACTTCTCCAACCTGCCTGCTGCCGGTCTGCTCCCGCTGCGCAAGCAGATCGCGGCGACCCGGCGTCAGCTGCGGCGGCTGACCCGGCTGGAGGAGATCGCCGCCAAGCTGCCCGAGGGCGTCCATTTCGCTCCGGACCAGGAGCCCGCGGCGCTGACCGCTGCGGTCGAGTCGGTGCCCGCCGCGTACGCGCCGGAGTGCCTGTCCACCTGTGAGCTGGCCTTCCACTGCCGCGACCGGGCCCGCGGCGCAGGCGACGTGGTGGCGCTGGGCCGCGCGGTGCGGGGCGAGCTGGGCGGGCTGGGGACGGTGGGGGACGTGCTCTCGGCGGCCTCCGGCGACCCGGAGAGCCCGGCCGCGCAGGACCCGGCAGCCGCGGTGCTGCGCCGGGCGGCGGCACTGCGCGCCGAGGCACTGGAGACCGCGTGCGTGCCCCGCGCTCGGGCGGCTGCGGAGATGCCGGGTGCCACGGCGCCGGGCACGGAGGCGCGCTGATGTCGCTGCTGAACGCGCTGGCGCGGATGGAGGCCGCCGCGTGCGGACACGCGCGACCGGTGGCGACCGTACGCCACCGGCAGCTGGCCGAACGCCCGCTCGTCCTCGTCCCGTTGACGACGGCCGGTGAGAACGGCGCACCGCTGGGAGTGATGCTGGGCACCGACCGGTCGGCACCCGAGGTGTTCACCGTGCCTCAGCCGCGCGACCGTGACCTGCGGTTCGCGTTCCTGGGGCGGCTGGCCGAGGCGATGCTGCCGCACCTGGAGTCCTGCCAGGACGAGGTGGAGCTGGTCGAGCGCAAGGAGACCGACCCGGAGACCGGAAAGCGCGTCACCGTCGAGGCAGAGCTGTGCGCCGATGCGCCGCAGGTGCTGGTGCCCACCGGGCCCGGCGTGGAGTTCGTACGGCTGCTGGGGCGCTCGATGCGGTTCCGGCGCACCGCGGAGGAGGACCCGGATGCGGAGCACCCGGTGCCGCCCCGGGTGCCGCTGCTGGGCCGCTGGCTGACGCACTACGGGGAGCGCGCCAGGGTGCCGGGCTCCTCGCTGCTGCTGTCGATGACGGGGCTGCTGTCCCGGCACTGGGCCACCGGGCAGAGCCAGCTGGAGGACCAGCACCTGGGCGCACTGCTGGCGTGGCTCGCGCCGCCGGACGGACTCAGCGGAGCCGAGGCGGCGCTCCGCGCCGAGCTGGGGCGGGACGAGCGCGGACAGCTCCTGATGCCACCGGCCGGGCCGACGACCGACCCGGCATTCGACAACGACCTGCTGGCCCCAGCCATCGCCCGGTACGACAAGGGAACGCCGGGAGCCGCGCAGGAGGTGCACGAGCTGGTGGCCTCCCAGCTGCGCCCCACCTGGGAGGCGATGTGGCAGGGCGTCGATCTGCTGCGCGCCCTGCCCGAGGCCGCGCATGTGCCCGACAGATGGCGACGCGACCGCCAGTCCTACACCCACCACCGGGACCGGCTGCGCGCCGCCGAGCCGCCCCAGCCGCGCCGGGACGACGCGGTGACGGCTGCCCGCAAGCTCGCCATGCGCGAGCAGCGGCAGGCGGAGCTGGACGCGCAGGAGGCGCTGGACGACCCGCTGGTGATGGCCGTACGGCGGCTGGCGGGCGAGGCGTTCCTGGCGGAGGTGCTGGAGGTGGAGATGGCGTACTCGGACGGCAAGCGGCCCTCGCCCCGCCCGCTGGTGACGGTGCACACCCAGGACGTACCGCTGCTGTCCGACGGGGACAAGCTGCACCGGCAGCTGCCCACGGGCGCACAGCAGCGGGCCGAGCTGGTGGAGATGGCGGGGCCGGGTGAGTACGTGCTGCGGCTGGTCAACGGGATGGGCCGGGGCAAGGAGCCCGCGGAGGGGACGGTGCCGGAGAAGGGCGACCTGGTGTGCTGGACGCTGTTCGAGCACGCGCCGCGGGGCGGGCCAGGACTGCCCGAGCCGGAGGAGACGCCCTGGACGCACGGCGGCCCGCCCGGTGAGCCGAGCGCGGAGCTGCCCGATCCGGTGACCTCGGAGGACGTGCTGTGACGACGATCGTGGAACCGGCAGAGCAGCCGGCCACCCCCGGCCAGGCCGCCGCCGCGGCCACCGAGGCGATCCTGGCCGACGCGCTGGACGGGGCGCACCGGGGCGTGGTGGTGGACTCGCCGCCCGGCGCGGGCAAGTCCACCCTCGTGGTGCGGGCGGCGCGCGAGCTGGCCGCCGCCGGGCATCCGCTGATGGTCATCGCGCAGACGAACGCGCAGGTGGACGACCTGGTGGACCGGCTGGCGACGGCCGATCCCGAGCTGCCGGTGGGGCGGCTGCACAGCAGCGAGCCCAAGCCGTACGACCCGATGCTGGAGCGGCACCCGTCGGTGCGGACCTCCGCGAAACCCGCCGACCTGGCGGGACTGGACATCGTCGTCTCCACTGCGGCCAAGTGGGCCTGGGTGACCCCGGAGGAGCCCTGGCGGCACGCGATCGTCGACGAGGCGTACCAGATGCGCTCGGACGCGCTGCTGGCCGTGGCCGGGCTGTTCGAGCGGGCGCTGTTCGTGGGTGACCCCGGCCAGCTCGACCCGTTCAGCCAGGTGGGGGTCCAGCAGTGGGCGGGTCAGGCGCACGACCCCTCGGCCAGCGCGGTCAGCACCCTGCTGGCGCACAACCCCGGACTGCCGCAGCACCGGCTGCCGGTCTCCTGGCGGCTGCCCGTGTCGGCGGCCGAGCTGGTGTCGGACGCGTTCTACCCCTACACCCCGTTCCGCAGCGGCACCGGACCGGGTGAGCGGCGGCTCGCCTTCACGGCGGCAGCCGACGGCTCGCCCGTCGACGCGGTGCTGGACGAGGCCGCCGACGCCGGGTGGGGCCTGCTGGAGCTGCCTGCGGCCCGTACGCCCCGTACGGACCCGGAGGCCGTCGCGGCAATCGCGCAGCTGGTGCACCGGATGCTGGAGCGGGAGGGGCGTACGCGCAGCGAGCGGGACGGCAGTGGCGGCGCGGACAACGGCCCGGGGACACCGCTGTCCGCCGACCGGATCGCGGTGGGCACGGCGCACCGCGACCAGGCGGCGGCGGTCCGCGCTGCGCTGGCCGACCTGGCCGGGCCCGAGGGCGCCGCGGCGCAGGTCACGGTCGACACCGCCAACCGGCTCCAGGGGCGGGAGTTCGACGTCACTGTCGTACTGCACCCGCTGTCCGGGCGGCCGGACGCGACCGAGTTCCATCTGGAGACCGGCCGGCTGTGCGTACTGGCGTCGCGGCACCGGCATGCGTGCGTGGTGGTGTGCCGGGCGGGCGTCGCCGAACTGCTGGACGACCATCCGGCGACCGAGCCCGTACAGCTCGGTGCCGTCTCGCCCGCGCCGGACGGCTGGGAGGCCCACCAGGCGGTGCTGTCCCACCTGGCACGGCACCGGGTGCTGCTGGGGTGAGCTCCTGCGGGCCGGTGCGGCGGGCGCTCCCTGCGGCGGGCTGAGCTCCTGCGGAGCGCTTGCTTCCGGCGGGCCGTGCGGGCGCGGGGGTGCGGAGCGCACAATGGGGGGCGGCCCACGATGTTGGAGGTATGTACACATGGCTGAGCCGCACTCGGCTCCGGACCCCTCGCGCTCCTCCGCCGGGGGGAGCGGTGCCGGTGGCCCGCACTACCGCCGCCCCGCGCCGCTGCTGTTCGAGCCGACCGAGGCGGCCCCCGACGACGAGCACTTCTTCGGCCTGGAGTCGCTCACCGACCCGAAAGAGCTGCTGGACCGCGCCACGGAACTGCTGCACGCGTTCCGCGCCGCCGCCGACCGGGCGCAGGAGTACCAGGCAGCGGCGGCAGCACAGCTCGCCGACCCCAAGAGCTTCGACAAGCTGCCGGACGCCGCGATCGCGGACCGCGGCGGCTGGACCGAGGAGTACGCCCGCAAGATGATCGAGTTCGGCCGGGATCTGCTGAAGGACCGGGTGCCGGGCACCCAGCCGCCGCCTCAGCACTGACAGTGCAGGTCGGGAGGGTGGCGTGCGGAATATCGATTTTCGCTTCACCGGATCGTGGTGTTATGGTCTACGACGTCAGCAGGCGCCGCTAGCTCAGTTGGTTAGAGCAGCTGACTCTTAATCAGCGGGTCCGGGGTTCGAGTCCCTGGCGGCGCACAGACAGCCGAAGGCCCCTCGCGGAAGCGAGGGGCCTTCGGCGTGTCCGGCCGGGCGCTACGTGGGGAGCGACGCCGCAGCCCCGGCGGCCCCCACCGTGGCGGGCGCCCCCAGGTGGTGCACCCGGGCCGGTGGCAGGTTGGACAGGATCAGCCGCTCCTCCAGCAGCCAGGGCTCGATGGCGTCCCGGACGGCGCGGCGGGCCGCGGTCCTGCCCGGGTCGGCGCCCTGGAGCGCCCGTCCGCCCGCGTAGCTGAAGAACGACAGTGTGCCGCCCGGGCGCAGCGCGCTCAGCAGGCGGGCGAAGACGGCCGTCACCGCCTCCGGTGTGAAGTTCGCGAACGGGAGACCGCACACGATCGTGTCGTACGCATGCTCTCCGAGCTCCTGCTCCTCGATGAGCCCCGGCAGCAGTCGGGTGCGGGGCGCGACGGGGGTCAGGGCCGGGTCGCTGCGCAGCGCGGTGCGGAGCCGGGCGACGAACTCGGGGCTGGACTCGACCAGGTCCAGTGCGTCGCCCGGACCCAGGCGGCGGGCCAGGTGCCGGGTGACGGCCCCGGTGCCGGGGCCTACCTCCAGTGCTGATCGCGGCTGGTCGGGACCGCCGGGGCTGACGTGCTGGGTGAGTGCTCGCGAGAGGGCCGGGCTGCTCGGGGCGATCGCTCCGGTGGTGCGGGTCGCTGTGAGGAAGGCGCGGGCGAAGGTGAGGGTGTCGCGTGTCATTGGCGGGGCTCCGTACCCAGCGCGGACGCATGCAAACTGCCGACGGATGGTGCGGGGGATGCGGGTGGTGACAGCGGCTCCGGCGGACGGCGGTTGTCGGGCCGGGCCGGCTGCCAGGCCCGCCGGCCCAGCAGTGCGAGCACCGCCGGGAGCAGGAGGGCTCGTACGAGCAGGACGTCCAGGGCTATCGCGAGGACCAGACCGATGCCGATCATCTTCAGAAAGGTGACGGAGGAGGCGGCGAAGCCGCCGACGACGACGGCCAGCAGGAGTCCGGCACCGGTGATCGTGCCCGCGGTGCGCTGGAGGGCCGTGGCGACAGCACTCTGTGTGTCCCCGGTGGCCTGCCACTGGTCGCGTACCCGGGAGAGCAGGAAGACCTGGTAGTCCATGGCCAGGCCGAAGGCGATGGCGACGATCAGCACCGGGAAGTTGGCGTCCACGGCGCCCACCGGGTCGAAGCCGAGCAGCCCCGCGCCGTAGCCGTGCTGGAAGATCAGGGTGATCGCACCGAAGGCGGCCATCAGGGAGAGGGCGCTGAGGGCGACCGTGACCAGCGAGAGGGCGACCGAGCGGAAGGCGAGGAAGAGCACCAGCGCGGAGACTGCGGCCACGAACAGGCCCATCCACCCGGCGCGCCCGCCGATCATGCCGACGATGTCCACCCGGGAGACCGGCATGCCGGTGAAGCGGGTCTCGGCGCCTTCGGGCGGGGAGACGGCGCGCAGGCCGTCGACCATGGCGGCGGCCTGGCGGGACATCGGGTCGGGGTCGTAGCGCAGGGTGAGGCGGGCCAGATCGCCGTGGGTGGCGGTGACGGCGGCGTGCTCGATGCCGCTCACGCGTGCGAGCCGGTCCGCGTAGGACGCTGTCCGCGACCGCGCGGTGCCGGTGTCCGCCGGACCGGGCAGGTCCACGACGGCCGCGACGGTCCTGGTGGGGTCGTTCCGGAAGTCGTCCTGTAGGGCCTGGCCGACCTGCCGCGCTTCGGCGTCGGAGGGCAGCACCCAGTCGGCGGGCCGCGCCCAGTTCACGTCCAGTGCCGGGGCCGCCGTCCCGAGCAGCGCCGCCGTCAGTACGACGGTGGTCAGCGCGGGGCGCCGCATCACCCGCCGGGCCGTCCGGTACCACCGTCCGCGCTGAGGCGCCCCGGAGCGCCGGCCGAGCCGCAGCCGTCCCGCGTCGATCCTGTGCCCGGCGAACCGCAGCAGTGCGGGCAGCAGGGTGAGCGAGCCGAGAACGGCGAAGACGACCACGGAGACGGCCGCGTATCCCATAGAACTCAGGAAGCGGGACGGAAAGAGGGCGAGCCCGGCGAAGGAGATGGCGACGGCGAGGCCGGAGAAGGCGACGGTGCGCCCGGCGGTCGCGGTGGTGCGGACGACGGCGTCTTCCACGTCGGCTCCGGCGGCAAGCTCTTCGCGGAACCGGCCGACCATGAAGAGGGCGTAGTCGATGGCGAGTCCGAGGCCCAGGATGGTGATCACGTTGATCACGGAGCTGGACAGTTGGGTGACCGCCGACAGGGCCCGCAGTACGACGAGTGAGCCGAGCGCGACCAGCGTGCCCACGGCGAGCGGCAGCGCGGCGGCGGTGACGCCGCCGAAGACGACGAGCAGCAACAGCAGCAGGACGGGCATCGAGAGCAGTTCGGCGCGTGCGATGTCGCTGCCGGTGTGCTCGTTGACCTGCTTGGTCATGGCGGCGGTACCGCCGAACCGGACGGTGATCCCGGCCTGTCCGGACGGCTTCCGGAAGCTGTCCTCGATCCGCTCCAGGGCCTTGACCTGCGCCTGGTCGTCGTCGGCCGTGAACCGTACGGCGACGTACGCGGAGTGCCGGTCGCGCGAGAGGAAGCGGGACGTCCGGTCCGGTTCCTTGCTCGTCCAGTACGAGTGCACCGCTTCGACGCCCTCACGGGGCACGTCGCGCAGCGCCGCACGGACAGGCCGGGCGAACGCCGCCTGGTCCGCGGTGTGTTCCTCGCTGGAGTACAGGACGACAAGGTCGGCGGAGTCCCGTCCCAGCGGCCCGGCCAGTGTGCGGTCCGCGCTGACGGATTCGCTGCCAGGGTCGTCGAAGCCGGCTCCGCCGGTCAGCGTGCCGAAGGTACCCGTTCCCCAGACTCCGCCCAGCAGCGTCAGCAGCAGGGCCGTGACGACGACCCACCAGCGCTGCCGCGCGGTGAACCGTCCCAGTGACGCGAGCATGCGCCCCCCAAGAAGAAATAGATAGTAGATAGTTCTACTCCCGATAGTTGGACTATCTATCATGGTTGGGGGATGGTGCAAGTGCCGTCCTGCAGAGCGGAAGGGGAGCCGATGCGCATCGCGGAGCTGAGCCGACTCAGCGGAGTGCCCGCACCGACGATCAAGTACTACGTACGGGAGTCGCTGCTGCCGCCCGGCGAGCGCACCAGCCGGAACCAGGCGCAGTACGACGAGCGGCACGTGACCAGGCTCCGCCTCATCCGCGCCCTGCTGGAGGTGGGCGGGCTCTCGGTCGCCGCCGTACGCGATGTCGTCGCCGCCCTCGACAGCCCCGAGACGGGCACTCACAAGGTGCTGGGGGCGGCCCAGCAGACCGTCACCGCCGTCCGGGTGGGCGGCAACCACGACGAGCCGGAGCACCAGGAGGCGGTCGCCGAGGTCCGCGCCCTGATCGAGCGCCAGGGCTGGAAGGTCTCCGAGCACAGCCCCGCGCTGACGGCCGCCGCCGAGGTACTGGGCGCGCTGCGGCGGCTGGGGCAGGACGACTTCGCGGACCGGCTGGACGCCTACGCGCGCGCGGCGGACGCCGTGGCCGGCACCGATCTGGAGATCGTCCGCGAGCGGCAGGGCGCCGACGCCATGGCCGAGGCGGTGATACTCGGCAACATCCTGGGCGACGCGCTGCTCGCTGCGCTCCGCCGCCTCGCGCAGGTCCACCGCTCCGCGGAGCTCTTCGAGTGAGCCCCGCCGAATGCGAGGGAGCCCCGCCGAGCTGGCACCTCACGGGGGTGGTCAGGTCCGGGTGAGCCGCAGTTCCCAGTCGCCCTCAACCGTGCGGCCCGTGACTTCCACACGGAGCGCATCGCGGGGGTCGGACCAGCTCTCGCCGACGCCGAGAGGTGCGTCGGCGAGCTGGCTGTGTACGGAGGTCTCGCGGCAGCGGGACGTCCCGGGGTGGCCGTCGATCACTTCGACGGGGCCCTGGGTGGAGGGCGTATCGCTGCTGACGCGGTAGATCAGCAGGCCCTGGGAGCACGAGTCGCGGTCGTTACCGGAGCGCTCGCGGACCTCCATGGCCAGAACCCGGTGCTCACCGGTACGGAGAACGAGGAGCCGGACTCCCTCCGGACCCTCGGCCGGGGAGGGGGCCGAGCGCCGCGCCCCGCGGCGGACCAGCGCCTGGTGCGCTGGGGCCGCAAGAGGGCGCAGGGTGTAGTGGGTCCGCGACGACTCCTCCCGGCTCCTCGGGCGGGCGGCGGACCCGGGTGCCGGTACGCAGGCCACGTTGGACCGGTACAGCCAGCCCAGCTTCCACTTCTGCCAGCCCAACGGCTCGGGTGCCAGTCCGAACTGGCTGCCCATCAGATCCCAGTCCCCCACCCTGGTGTCCCAGTCGGCCTTGCCGTCGGAGGGGCGCTGATAGAGGTCGGGCAGGTCGAAGAGGTGTCCGGTCTCGTGCGCGAGGACGTTGCGGTCGGGTGGACTCTGTTCGAACACGGTGACCATGCGGCTGAGATCGGTCCCGTCCGCACTCAGCGGTTCCTCGAGGTTGACGACTTTTGTGGCGTCGGGATCCACGCCGGGAGCATCCGGGTCCGCGACGAGGTAGACCACGTCGTAGCGGCTGAAGTCCACCTTCGGGTCGGCGGCGGCCACGGCGTCCCGCAGATAGGAATTGCGCAGGTCAGAGTCCCAGTCCCGCTGTATGCCGTAGTCCGTGGCGGGCCGGGGGAGCTGGATCCAGCGGTCGACCGGACGCGGCCGCAACCGGAACTTTCCGTAACTCGCCCGCTCGAAAAAGTCGGACGTCGCAGGGAAATGGTCGTTCACAAGCTCGCGAGGGGTGGCCATGGGGGTCGCATCGGGGAAAGAGAGAAAGAGAAGGGCGGCATCGAGCGTCCCCTCGGGGCGCGGATAGGAGGCGTTCCAGGTGTCCAAACCCAGCGAGTGGTGCGCGTCGGTGCGCGGCAGAGCGCACCTCATGTCCGCCGCAACGGAATGCACGGGGCCGGCCACGAGACCGACGCCCATGAAGGCGATCAGCGCCATGACGACCGCCCCCACCCGGTGCCGGGTACGAGGGCCCAGGGGATTCGCGCCGCACCCGAGGCGGCGCGGGGCCACTCCGTCGGGTACAGACGCACGCGCCACGCGAAGACCTCACCGGAAGAGGACTGATGGACCCTCCCCAGGCTCGCGCCGTATGTCCGGCTATGCCCCGTTTCGATAGACCGGACGAGTCAACCGCAGTATGACTACTCTTCGTAACTGTCGGTCGTTAGTGGTCAGGGCGCTCTCAGCACCGGTGCAGAAACGGTCACCCACGCGCCCATGCCCGCCCCTCGGCCGCATGAGCGACCGGCAACCGCAGCGGAGACACTGGCTCCGCTCGTGCGTCAGCCTCTATGATCGGCACATTTCCAGCGCGGATCCTCCCCTGGGCGGCCTACGGGCAGCCGGCCGACCGATCCGCACGAGACGAGCCCCCCGCGGAGCGATCGGTGAACGGACCCCTCGAAGGACCGGGCAAAGACTCCGGCGAAGCCCTCGTAACCCAACCCCAGACAATCACGGAAAGTAGCCACAAGCGCTGGCGACGGCGCGCACACCACGGGCACAACGAGAGCGACTTCCGGGCCGCCTTCCACGCGGCGCAGCTGCCGATGGCCATCGTCGACCCCAATGGCCGGGTGCTGACGGCCAACCGCGCGCTGGGCGCCCTGCTCGGCGCCGAGCCGCACCGGCTGACCGCACGGCCCATCGCCGAGCTGGCCGGACTCGGCCTGGACGGGCGGGTGCGCAGCGCCTACCACGAGGCGCTCCAGGGCCGTACCGACCGGATGTCCTGCACCCGCAGGCTCAAACACGCCGACGGCCACACCCTCTGGGCCGAGATCACCGTGACCCCCACCTCGCGCGGCGGCGAGGCGCTGTTGTCCATCGCGGACGTCAGCGAGCGCCGCGATCTCCAGGAGCGGCTGCGGCACCTCCAGATGCACGACCCGGTCACCAGGCTGCCCAACCGCACGCTGTTCTTCGAACGGCTGGCCGGTGCGCTGGCCGAGTCGGCGACCGGCAGGACCGGGCTGTGCTACATCGACCTGGACGGCTTCAAGGCCGTCAACGACACCCTCGGCCACCGCATCGGCGACAGCTTGCTGGACGCGGTCGCCCAGCGGCTGACGCAGTGCGCCGAGGCCGGCGGCGCGGAATGCGGCGGCCATCTGGTGGCGCGGCTCGGCGGCGACGAGTTCGCGCTGCTGGTCGAGTCGTCCACCGGCACCGAGCAGCTGACCCAGCTCGCCCAGTCCGTACTCGCCGCGCTCCAGCGGCCGTTCGACCTGGCCGGGCAGCGGCTGGCGGTCTCGGCCAGCATCGGCGTCGTCGAACGCGAGACGGCGGGCACCACGCCCACCGAGCTGATGCAGGCGGCCGACACCACGCTCTACTGGGCCAAGGCCGACGGCAAGGCCCGCTGGACCCTCTTCGATCCGGAGCGCAACGCGCACCGGATGACCCGGCAGGCCCTCTCCTCCACCCTGCGCCGGGCCGTGGAGCGCGGCGAGTTCGTGCTGGAGTACCAGCCGATCGTGGGCTTCGCCGACGACATGCTGCGCGGTGTCGAGGCCCTGGTGCGCTGGCGGCATCCGCAGTTCGGCACGCTGGGCCCGGACCGGTTCATCGGCCTCGCGGAGGAGAACGGCGCCATCGTGCCGCTGGGCCGCTGGGTGCTGGAGGAGTCCTGCCGCCAGGCGCGGCGCTGGATGCGGCAGCACCCCGGGCCGCCGCTCTACGTCAGCGTCAATGTGGCGGTGCGGCAGGTGTGGGACTCCGACCTGGTGCAGGACGTGGCCGACATCCTGGAGGAGACCGGCCTGCCCGCCGGGCTGCTCCAGCTGGAGCTGACCGAGTCCGCGGTGATGGGCTCGGCCGGACGCCCCCTCCAGGCGCTCCAGGCGCTGTCGGAGATGGGCGTCCGGATCGCCATCGACGACTTCGGCACCGGCTACTCCAACCTCGCCTATCTCAGCCGCCTCCCGGTGCGCGCGCTCAAGCTGGACGGCACCTTCGTCCGCGGCTTCCGTACGGCCCGGCATCAGAACCCCGCGGACGAGACGATCGTGACGGCCCTGGTCCAGCTCGCCCACAAGCTGGGCCTGACCGTCACCGCCGAGTGCGTGGAGGGCCCGGCACAGGCGGAGCGGCTGCGCCGTATCGGCTGCGACACGGGCCAGGGCTGGCACTACGCCAAGCCGATGGAGGCCGACCGGATCGCGGAGCTGCTGGTGCGCGTGGCTGTGTGAGTCGGACGTTGTGGTTGCGGGCTTCTTTGATTCCGCCGGACTCGCGCCGTCTGGGTTGCGCGCCGTCGCGGCGGACTTGGTCTGGGGGCTTCGCCCCCAGGCCCCCGGTCGGGCTCACAAACCGTAGGCGTCGGCTATGAGTTCCAGTGAGCGGATGCGGGCTTCGGGGGTGTGGGCGTTGGCGGTGAGCATCAACTCGTCCGCGCCGGTGCGCTTGACCAGAGCGTTCAGCCCGTCACGTACGGCGTCGGGGGTGCCATAGGTGACGTTGCCCAGCCAGCTGTCCACGAAGTCGCGCTCCACAGGGCTGAAGGGATACGCCTCGGCCTCCTCCGGGGTGGGGATCAGCCCCGGCCGGCCGGTACGCAGCCGCACCATCGACAGGGCCCCCGTCAGCACCTGGCGGTGGGCCTCCTTCTCGTCCTCGGCGGCCAGCGCGGCGGCACCGATCAGGGTGTACGGCTCGGCCAGTACGGCCGAGGGGCGGAAGGTCTCGCGGTAGAGCTCCAGCGCGGGCAGCGTGTTGGCGGCGGAGAAGTGGTGGGCGAAGGCGAACGGGAGGCCCAGTTGCCCGGCGAGCTGGGCGCTGAACCCGGAGGAGCCCAGCAGCCAGACCGGCGGCCGGTGCGCGGCGGCCTTCGCCCCGTTGCTCCGCGCCTGGACCGGGCCCGGCACGGCGTGGATACGGGCGTAGCGGTGGCCGTCGGGGAAGTCGTCGTCCAGGAACCTGACCAGCTCGGCGAGCTGCTGCGGAAAGTCGTCCGCGCCCTCACGCAGCTTCTCGGTGCGGCGCAGTGCCGCCGCCGTCGCCCCGTCGGTGCCCGGCGCCCGGCCCAGCCCGAGGTCGATCCGGCCCGGCGCCAGCGCCTCCAGTGTGCCGAACTGTTCGGCGATGATCAGCGGCGCGTGGTTGGGCAGCATCACCCCGCCGGAGCCGAGCCGGACGCGGCGGGTGTGCGAGGCCAGATGGGCCAGGATGACGGCGGGCGAGGAGCTGGCGACGCCCGGCATGGAGTGGTGCTCGGCCACCCAGTAGCGGGTGAAGCCGCGGGCGTCGGCGAGCTCGGCCATACGGGTGGAGGCCGCCAGCGCGTCCCCAGCCGTGTATCCCTCGCCCACGTTCACCAGGTCGAGGACGGAGAGGGGTACGGGGGCCTCGCCCCGCGCCTCGCCCCGGATGCCGTCGACCGGGTCCCCATGCTGTGCGTCCTCGCCTGCCTGGCTCACGATGGCTTCGCCTTCCTCCTGCGTTCCGATGCGCGGTCCCGCTTTCCCGAAGGGGTCACGGACCACGAGCCGGTACAACACGCGAGGGGGCCGCTGTCTTCCCGACGGCCGACCACCTGGCCGACTACTCGGCCGGTGTCGCGCCCGGGGCTGCCGCGGCGGTGCTCCGCGCGTTCGTCGCGGTGCGGACCTCCTCCAGCCGGCTGCGGTGCTCGGTCCCCCACTTCCCCAGCGGGCGCAGCGCTTCGACGAGGGTGGTGCCGAAACCGGTGAGGGAGTACTCGACCCTGGGCGGGACGGCGTGGTGCACCTCGCGGTGGACCACCTCGTCGCGCTCCAGCTCCCGCAGATGCTGGATGAGCATCTTCTCGCTCACCCCGGACAGACAACGGCGCAGCTGACCGAAGCGCTTGGGGCCGTCGCTCAGCGCCCAGAGGATCAGCCCCTTCCACTTGCCCCCCGCCACATCGAGGGCCACGTCCAGCCCGGAGACGAACGTCGTCCGGCACTCGCGTACCGCCATGGCAGCCACCCTGCTCTCACCTCGGGCACTCACTTTTTGGTAAGTACCCCACTTCGAAGTCGGTACTTGTTGAGCAGAAAGCGTAGAACGAGGATCGGCGCATCCGCACCCCGTCTCCCCGAAGGAATGCCTGCGCCATGCCCCTTTCCGTCTTCTCGCTGATGCTTGTCGTCTTCAGCTTCACCACCGGCGAGTTCGTGACCGCCGGGATCCTGCAAGAGGTGGCCGCCGATCTGTCGGTCTCCGTCCCGGCAGCCGGCCAGCTGGTCACCGCGTACGCGCTCGGCATGATCGTCGGCGGCCCTGTGGTCACCACGGCGACCGCACGGCTGGCCCGCAAGCCGCTGATCGTCGGCCTGGTGACCGTCTCCGTGCTGGGCAACGTCGCCTCGGCGCTCTCCCCTGGCTACGGCACGCTGTTGACGGCGCGGTTCGTCGCGGGGCTGGTCGTGGCCACGTTCTTCGCCGTCGCGATCACCACCGCCGTCTCGCTGGCGCCGGACGGCAAGCAGGCGTCCACGGTCGCCAAGCTCACCCTCGGTATGAACCTCGGCATCATCCTGGGCACGCCGATCGGCACCTTCGTCGGGCAGCGGCTCGGCTGGCAGGCGACCTTCGCAACGGTGGCGGCCTGCACCGTGCTGGCCCTGGCGCTGGTGCTGCCCTCGGTACCGGCCCAGCCGGCCACCGCCACCGGCTCCGTCCTGGGCGAGCTGCGTGTCTTCGCCCGGCGGGACCTCCAACTGGCGCTCGCCCTCACGGTGCTGGGCAACATCGGCGTCGTCACCGTCTTCACCTTCATCTCGCCGCTGCTCACCGAGGTCAGCGGCTTCGGCGCGGGCGCACTGCCGGTGTTGCTGCTGGTCTACGGTGTCGGCGCCTTCGCCGGGAACTTCCTCGGCGGATGGCTCGCGGACCGCGCACTGCTGCCCTCGCTGATCGGGCTGCTTGCCGTGCTGGCGGGGGTGCTGGTGCTGTTCTGGCTCGCCGGTGAGGTGCGGGCGCTCGCGGCGGTGCTGACCTTCGTCCTCGGGGTGCTGGCCTTCGCGATCATTCCGGGGATGCAGACCCGGGTGCTGGCCACCGCGGGTTCGGCACCGACGCTGGCGATCGCGGTCAACGCCTCGGGCTTCCAGATCGCCGCCGCCTGCGCCGCCTGGCTGGGCGGACGGGTCATCGAGGGGCCCGGGACACGCGCCATCCATCTGGTCGCCGCCGCCACGACCCTCGCCGGGCTGGGCATCGCGGCCTACTCGCTGCGCCGCGAACGGAACGCCCCTGCGGGCGAGCCCGAGCCGGCACTTGGCGGCAGCCGATAGCGGGCCACCGCCAAGCGCACGGGCCCGTCAGGAGAAGAGCGCGCCCAGTGCGGGGCAGTGGACCTTGAGGTCCAGCAGCCGCAGCCCCTCCTTGGCCGTGACCTGGTTCGCCGTCAGTACGGGCTTGCCCAGCTCGGCCTCCAGGGCCGGGATGTAGGCCGCGGTGTGCAGTGCGGTGTCCGGCAGCAGCACCGCCTGCGCGTCGGGGTGGTCGCCGCCGCGGGCCAGGGCCAGCACCTCCTCCTCGCCCCAGGTGCCCACCTCGGCCGCGGTGATGATGCCGCTGCCGCGCATGGCAACCACCTCGGCGCCCGCGGCCTTGAGGAAGCCGGTGAACAGTTCGGCGACGTCCTCCGGGTACGTCGCGGCAATGCTGACCCGCTCGACGCCGAGGTCGCGGACGGCGTGGGCGAACGCGAAGGACGTGCTGGAGGCCGGCAGCCCGGCCGTCTCCCCCAGCTCCCGCACCTGCTCGTGCGCGCCTTCCCAGCCGAAGACGAAGCTGGCGCTGGTGCAGGCCCACACCACGGCCTGGATGTCGTGGCCCTTGACCTCCTCGACCTTCGCGGCGAGCCGCGCGGCCGAGCCCATCTCCAGCAGCGCGTCCACCCGGTGGGCGTCCTCGCCGATGTCGGTGTGCACGAGCGGCAGCCGTACCTCGGCGCCCGCCTCGGCGAGGATTCGCTCCAGCCTCGGGTAGTCGTCCTCGGCCGAGTAGCCGGGGTAGAGGAATCCGACCGCCGGTGCCGATGCCGCCTGTGCCATCTACGCCTCCTGTGCGTGCTCAGAACTGTGGGTGAAGTGAGGACTTGGGGGGTGTGGTGGGGGTGTTGGGGGATGGGGCTGGATGTGTACGCGCGTACCGGGCGTACGCGCGTACTTGGACCGCCGTACTGCCGGTAGCGGTACGGCGGTCGGATCGAACGGGTTCGAGGGGTCGTACGGAGCGGGAGCGGGTCAGGCCGGGGGCTGGGTGCCGCCGCCCCACTCCTCCGGATGGCCGGACTGCCCGTAACCGAGATCGGAGGTACCCTCCAGCGGCTCGGTGGACTCGGTGCCCGCCCCCGCCAGCGCCGCCTCCGGCTCGTGCTTCTGCTGCTCCTCCGGCTCGACCAGCCCGTCCGTCTCGTGGGCCACCGGCTGGGTGCCGGTGGTGGACGTCATGGCGGCCGGGCCGCGCCGGGCGACCGGGTCGAGCAGCGCCTGGTAGGGGCCGACTGCCTGTTTGCCGACCGCGCGCAGCGCGGCCCACATCGTGACCTGGTTGGCCGAGAGCACCGGCATCCGCAGCTCGGCCTCCAACTGCGGGATCACGTCGTACGTCGGGAGGTTGGTGCAGGAGATGAACAGCGCGTCCGGCGCGTCCACCACCGCCTCCCGCGCCATGTCGACCACGTCCCGGTAGGCCACTCGCCAGATCTCCCTGGTGAGCCCCATGTAGCAGCGCCCGGTGATGCCGATACCGGCCTCGTCCAGGTACTCCTCCAGGGAGTCGGTGACCGACTTGGTATACGGGGTGACGATGGCGATCCGCCGGGCGTCGATCTCGCGGAGTGCGTCCAGCATGGCACCCGAGGTCGTGAGGGCCGGCATGTCACCGGCTTCGGCCATGGCAGCCGCCATGGCCCGCTCGCCGGCCGTACCGCCAACGAAACTGCCCGACGTGCAGGCGTAGGCCACCACTTCGGGGGCCACGGCGCACAGCGCCCTTACCGCCTCGCGCAGCGTCTCATGCTCGCTGACCAGGCGGGCCAGGTCCAGGCTGACCTCCACAGGAACGAAGGGAGTTCGGGTCAGATGCAAGGACACGTCGTCCGGCACCCAGCGCCAGAGCTCACGGTCCAGTGCGAAGTCGAAGGGAGCGACGATTCCTACGCCGCGCTGCGGCAGCGGTCCGCCGAGGAAGGAGACGTCCATTTCGGGCCCCAAAAGAACGGAGGGGAAGGCTCATGGCCAGAAGGCCCCTGAGTCAAGGGAAGTCAGAGGAAAAGCAAAGCCGGTCAGAAGCCGGGACGCCGGGACAGATGTCTTTGTTGACGAAGGTAGTTTCTGCTCCCTACCGTGGTCAATCCCGCCAATGAGGCTGGTTCCCGTCCCTCCCCCGGCTCACACGTTCAGCCAACCGTCCCTGCGTTTCGAAACGGTTTCCTGCCTATGTCCGAAACCTGCGTTCTTGTCCTCGACGCCGAGCCGCTTCCGCGGCTCGACCGACTCGCGGGACGCGCACGCGTCATGCATGCCGACGAGAAGACTCTCGCCGACCAACTACCCGAGGCCGATGTGCTGTTGGTCTGGGATTTTCTCTCCGACGCGGTGCGCGATGCATGGCCGGGCGACGGGCCGAGGCCACGCTGGGTGCACACACCCAGCGCCGGTGTCGACCGACTGCTGCCGGAGCTCGCCGACGGACGTGAGACCGTCATCACAAATGCACGAGGCGTCTTCGACCGGCCGATTGCCGAATACGTCCTCGGACTCGTGCTGGCCATGGCCAAGGACTTCCGTGGCACATGGGAATTGCAACGGCAGCGGCGCTGGCGGCACCGGGAGACATTCCGGCTCGGCGGAAGTCGCGCGACGGTCGTGGGTTCGGGCCCGATCGGCCGGGAAATCGGGCGCGCACTGCTGGCACTCGGTGTCAAAGTGGACCTCGTCGGCCGGACGGCACGGGACACGGACCCCGAATTCGGGCGAGTACACAACATCGCCTCGCTTCCCGGCCTGGTCGGCGAGTCCGACTGGGTCGTATGTGTGGCGCCGCTCACCCAGGAGTCGACGGGCATGTTCGACGCCGCCATGTTTGCGCGAATGAAGCCCGAAGCGCACTTCGTGAATGTGGGCCGGGGTGCGCACGTGGTCGAGGAAGACCTGGTGGACGCGCTGCTCAAGCACGACATCAAGGGCGCCGCACTGGACGTGTTCGCCGAGGAACCGCTGCCCGCCGACAGCAAGCTCTGGGACGTGCCCGGACTGCTCATCTCGCCGCACATGAGCGGCGACACGATCGGCTGGCGCGACGACCTGTCGGAGCAGTTCCTGGACAACTTCGACCGCTGGGAGGCGGGCGAGCCGCTGCTCAACGTCGTCGACAAGAACCTGGGCTACGTTCCGACGGCGCCGCCGACGCCGACATCCCCCGACCCGGCTCCCTGAGCCGAACCCGCCTGCGCGGCCTCCGGCCCGCCCGGGCGGACGCGAGCGCCCGGAGGGGCGCGGACGTCCGCCCGGGCGGGGGCCCGGCCACGGGAGGACGGGCGCCGGGACCGGTATCGGGACCGGCCGTTGGGGCCGGCTTCGGCCGCCTCCGGCTGAGGTCCTGCCCCCGGGTCCGGCCCGTCCGACCTCAGTTCGGCTTGGCCGGAGCCTCGGCTCCGGACCTGGGTCCGGACGTGGATCCGGACCTGGATCCAGGCCCGGGCCCTGGGCCGTCCGGCCTCGGATTCGGGCGGCCCCGTCCCGGGTCACGGCCTCGGCCACACCATGGCCGGGACCGGAAGGGGCCGGGCCGGAAGGCCGGGCATCCGGGGCCGGGAAGGCCAGGGGCTCCGGGGGCCGCCGGACGAGTGTCCGGCGATGCCTTGCCAGGTGTTCAGCCGGTCGGTCGGCCGGGTCGATTCCGTTCAGCCGGTTGGCTTACCTGGTTTGTTTATCCGGTTCGTTTTACCGGTTTGCTTTGCCGATTTGCTTTACCCGTTTGCTTTCCCGGTTCGTTTACCCGGTTCGCTTTGCCGAGCCGTTCGGCCGGGGTGCCTCTTGTCCGCCTCGTGCGGGCCGGGGCTCGTCGTCCTGTGGCACCCCGCGTTGCGGGGTGCCCGGTCTCTCGGGAGGTTTCGTCATGTCCGATCTCAACGCCCTGACCGCGACCCAGCTCGTGGCGGGGTACGAAACGGGGGACTTCACCCCCGTGGAGGTCACCCGGGCGGCGCTGGAGCGCGCAGCACAGACCCAGGAGCGCGTGAACGCGTTCGTCCGTATCGACAGCGAGGACGCGCTGCAGCAGGCCGAGGAGTCGGCGGGGCGCTGGCAGCGCGGCGAGCCGGCGGGCCCGGTCGACGGGGTACCGGTGACCGTGAAGGACATCCTGCTCCAGCGCGGCGGCCCCACCTACAAGGGCTCCCGGGCCGTGGGCGAGTCCGGGCCCTGGGACGAGGACGCGCCGTCGGTCGCCCGGCTGCGGGAGAGCGGCGCCGTCTTCCTGGGCAAGACGACGACGCCCGAGTTCGGGTGGAAGGGCGTCACCGACAGCCCCCGGCACGGCGTGACCGGCAACCCGTACGCGCCCGACCGCACCGCCGGCGGTTCCAGCGGCGGCAGTGCCGCGGCCGTCGCGACGGGTGCCGGGCCGCTGTCGCTGGGCACGGACGGCGGCGGCTCGGTGCGGATCCCCGCCTCGTTCTGCGGGATCTTCGCACTGAAGCCCACCTACGGGCGGGTGCCCATCTACCCGGCGAGTGCCTTCGGGACGCTCGCGCACGTCGGCCCGATGACGCGGGACGCGGAGGACGCGGCACTGCTGATGGACGTCATCACCGCGCCCGACCCCCGCGACTGGTCGCACCTGGGGCCGGTGCCGCACAGCTTCCGCGGGGCGCTGGCCGCCGGCGCGGAAGGAGTACGAGGGCTGCGGGTGGCGTTCTCCCCCGACTTCGGGGGCCGGGTGCGGGTGGACCCGGAGGTGGCGGCAGCGGTACGAAGCGCCGTCGCGCTGCTGGAGGAGCTGGGCGCGGTCGTGGAGGAGGCCGATCCGGGGTTCGCCGATCCGGTCGATTCCTTCCACGCCCTGTGGTTCAGCGGTGCGGCGCGGGTCACACAAGGTTTCAGCCAAGATCAGCGGGAGAGTCTGGATCCCGGCTTGCAGGAGATCTGCGCGGATGGTGCGGCGCGCAGCGCGCTGGACTACCTCGCGGCCGTGGACGAGCGGATGGATCTGGGCCGGCTGATGGGCGCCTTCCACGAGCGGTACGACCTGCTGGTGACGCCGACCATGCCGATCACCGCCTTCGAGGCGGGGGTTGAGGTGCCGGAGGGGTCCGGGCTGACGCGCTGGACCGGGTGGACGCCGTTCTCCTACCCGTTCAACATGACGCAGCAGCCTGCCGCTTCGGTGCCGTGCGGCACCGACGGCGAGGGGTTGCCGGTGGGGGTGCAGCTCGTCGGCCCGCGGCATGCGGATGCCCTCGTACTGAGCGCCTCGCACGCGCTGTACGAGGCCGGGGTCGCTGCCGAGGTGCCCTCGGCCCTGAACTGAGCGTGTGTTGCCGGTGAGTTGATCACGGACCCGTTGGGGGCAGGCCCCCAACGGGTCATTTCGTCAGGCTCGGCGGAAGTTGAGGGTTTCGCCGATGGCGCCGGAACGCCAGAGGTCCTGGCAGGCTTCCGCCATCTCGTCGAGACCCTCGACGATCTGACCCCAGACGATGCCGGGGACCCACCCGGCATCGCCGTTGATCAGGAGGTTGTTGCGCTCGTAGAAGAGCGCGAGGTCGATGACGGTGGCCTGATTGGTGTGGGCCGCCTGTGTTCCCTGCTGCTCCGCCGCGGCCTCGTATCCGTACCCCGGAGTCGCCAGCTGAGTGTTGGAGAAGGTGAAATAGCAGAGGTCACCTGGAATGGGGGTAATGGTCGGATTCTCCAGCGGCGGCTCCTGGGGGGCGAAGGGGGGAATAAGGGCGTAGATCTCGTTACGCGCATATTTCGCGTGGTAGACATCGCCGCCCAGCGGCAGTGCGTCCCACACCGCCGCGCAAGTGATCGGGGCGCGGTCGTCGAGCAGCTTTGCCGTGCAGCTCACTCCCCGCTTGTCCAACGACACTTCAATGAAGCGCTCAGCCATCGTGCCTCCGCACAGGGGTGGTCATTTACCTGCTAATGGTGACGCAGATGTCACCCTCAGCGCGACCCCATAACGGCTTGAAATTATCTGCATATCCTCGGCACTGCTGGGTATACGCGCGCCCATGGCTCCACCACAGAGGAACAACACGGCAGGTGCCGGTAGACGTTTGAGCCGTCGGTCGCTGCTCGCAGGAGCGGCGTCCTTGAGTGCGGTGGGTGCACTCGGTGCAACAACCGCATGTAGCCGGGTGTCCAGTGCGGACACCGAGAACGGGGGAGATCTTCTGGAGCGGCTGAAGGCCCAGGGAACAGTGAAACTGGGCCTCGCCGGTGAACAGCCCTACAGCTACATCGACAAGGACGGCGAGCTGACGGGGAGCTCGCCTGCCATCGCACGTGTCATCTTCCAGAGGCTGGGAGTCCCCAACGTCCAGCCGTTCCCGACCGAGTTCAACTCGCTGATCCCGGGCCTCAACTCGCAGCAGTTCGACGTGGTCGCAGCCGGTATGTACATCACGCCCGACCGGTGCAAGCAGGTCCTCTTCGCCGACCCCGAGTACGAGATGCGCGACGCGTTCATCGTCCGCAAGGGGAATCCGAAGAACCTGCACAACTACGCGGACATCAAGAAGGCCGGCGCCAAGATGGCCACCGGCACCGGGTACGCGGAAATCGCCTACGCGGCCGAGGTGGGCATCAAGGAATCGGAAATCCTTCTGCTGCCCGACCAGCTGGCCGGACTCCTTGCCGTGGAACAGGGCCGGGCCGACGTATTCGCCGGTACTGCCGTCACCGTTCGCAACGTGGTCAAGCAGACCAAGAGCCGGAAAGCCGAGTACACCAAGGCGTTCACCCCGAAGTTGGATGGAAAGCCCGATTTGGGTACCGGCGCATTCGCATTCCGTCAGACGGAAACGAAACTCCGGGAAGCGTTCAACCGCGAGCTTCGCAAGATGAAGAAGAGCGGTGAACTCCTCCGAATCATGAAGCCCTTCGGCTTCCTGCCGGAGGAGATGACCAAAATGACCGCGAAGGAGCGTTGCGCATGACGGACCTCACCGCGGGCTTGTGGGAACTGCTCTTCAAGGGCGTATGGGTCACTGTCCAGCTGACCGTCTACAGCGCGGCGCTGGGTGCGTTCGTCGCCTTTGTGGTGGGCGTCGCCAGGACCCACCGACTGTGGATAGTCAGGTTCCTCTCCGGCCTGTACATGGAGATTTTCCGGGGCACCTCGGCACTGGTGCTCATGTTCTGGATGTTCTTCGTGCTGCCGATGGCGTTCGGCTGGCAGCTCGTGCCGATGTGGGCCGCGGTGCTGGCGCTCGGCCTGTCGTACGGCGCCTACGGCTCGGAGATCGTGCGCGGCTCGCTGGCCGCCGTGGCTCCGGCGCAGCAGGAGGCGGGCATCGCGCTCAGCTTCTCGCCCTGGCAGCGGCTGACGAAGATCCTGCTGCCGCAGGCATGGCCGGAGATGATCCCGCCCGCCAACAACCTGCTGATCGAACTGCTCAAGGGCACCGCGCTGGTGTCCGTGCTGGGCGTCGGCGACATCACCTTCGGGGCCGCGCTGGTGCGCAACGCGCTCGGTGAGAGCGCCCCCGTCTACACGATCATCCTGGTCATGTACTTCGTCCTGGCCTTCCTGCTGACGCGTGTGATGCGCGCCGTGGAGCGGAAGGCGAAGGCGGGGATCGGCCAGGCCCCGGCGAACGGCAAGGGCATGAAGAAGCTCAGTATCCGGCAGGCGACCGCCATCTCCAAGTCCAGCGCGGGAGGTGCTGCCTGATGAGTTGGGACTGGTCCGCAGTCGGTGACTTCATGCCGCGCTTCTGGGACGGCGTGCTCGTCACGCTCCAGGCGCTGGTGCTCGGTTCGCTGATCGCCTTCGCGCTCGGCCTGGTCTGGGCGATGGCCCAGCGGTCGCCGCTGAAGGCGGTCCGCTGGCCGGTGATGGTCGTCACCGAGTTCGTCCGTAACACGCCGCTGCTGGTGCAGCTGTTCTTCCTGTTCTACGTCCTGCCGGAGTGGGGCGTCACACTCTCCGCGCTCACCACCGGCGTCATCGGCCTGGGGCTGCACTACTCGACGTACACCGCCGAGGTCTACCGCGCCGGTATCGACGGGGTGCCGGCGGGGCAGTGGGAAGCGTGCACCGCGCTGAGCCTGCCGCGTGGCCGTACATGGGGCGCCGTGATCCTGCCGCAGGCGATCCGCCGTGTGGTGCCCGCGCTGGGCAACTACGTGATCGCGATGCTGAAGGACTCCCCGATGATCGCGGTGATCGGCGCGCTCGAAATGCTCGGCCAGGCCCGGCAGTTCACCGCGACCACCTTCCAGCCGACCGAACCGATCACCGTGGTCGGCATCGCCTTCATCCTCATCGCCTACCCGGCATCCCTGCTGATGCGAGCCCTGGAGCGTCGTCTTGTCCGCTGAGAAGAACGCAAGCACATCCGCGAACGGCGGTACGAACCCGGCCGTCGACGGCAGTGAACTGATCAAGTTCGACAACGTCACCAAGCGCTACGGCAGCAACGTGGTGCTGGACAACCTCTGTTTCAACGTGTCCTCCGGCAAGCACGTCACCCTCATCGGCCCCTCGGGATCGGGCAAGACCACGATCCTGCGGCTGCTGATGACCCTGGTGAAGCCCGACGAGGGCACCATCAAGGTGGGAGGCGAGTACCTGTCCCACGAGGAGAAGAACGGCAAGCTGGTGCCGGCGGGCGAAAGACACTCGCGCGAGGTCCGCAAGAACATCGGCATGGTCTTCCAGCAGTTCAACCTCTTCCCCAACATGAAGGTGCTGCGCAACATCACCGAGGCGCCGGTGCACGTGCTGGGCCTGGGCAAGGACGAGGCCGAGCAGCGTGCCCGTGAGCTGCTGGAGTTGGTGGGTCTCACCGACCACATCGACAAGTACCCCAGCCAGCTCTCCGGCGGTCAGCAGCAGCGAGTGGCCATAGCCCGTGCGCTCGCCATGCGCCCGCAGGTGCTGCTGCTGGACGAGGTCACCTCGGCGCTCGACCCGGAGCTGGTGGCCGGGGTGCTGGACGTGCTGCGGGACATCGCCCACTCCACGGACATCACCATGCTCTGCGTCACGCACGAGATGAACTTCGCGCGGGACATCTCCGACGACGTGCTGATGTTCGACGCAGGCCGGGTCATCGAGTCCGGTGCGCCGGAGAAGATCTTCACCGACCCGGAGCACGAGCGGACCAGGGAGTTCCTCAGCGCCGTCCTGTGAAGGCGTGGGCCTGCGGTCCGTACGGCCGCCGGCCTCCCCGCTCCCCTGCCGAGCCCGCGCCGCCCCCGGCGCGGGCTCGGTTGTGTGTGCTGGCGCAAGGGGAGAGCGCTCCCGGAGGGCGCACCAGGGGGCGCGCCAAGGGGCGCATTCAGCCGCCTGGCATATGCCGATCGCGGCAACAGCCCCGTGCTCGGCCGGGGTTGAACGCTATCGTGAGATATGAAGCCGTGACCGCACGAAGCGGTAACGGTACAACCGGTCACAACCCCAGGGGGACACCGTGACGCTACTCCAACCGCCCGGAGGCTCGTCCGAGGAGCCGGGACGGGAGCCGGTCACGCCCTTCGGCTCGGTGCGGCATGCCCTGCAGGTGCTGGAGACCGTCGCCCGGTTCCGGGACGGCGCCAACGAGGAGGCGATCGCCCGCCGCGCGGAGCTGCCCGCGAGCCAGCTGGATCAGCTGCTGCGGATGCTGTGCCGCGAGGGCTATCTGGCCCGGCTGGAGGACGGCTCGTACGTCGTCGGCGAGGCACTGGTGCTGCTGGGCTCCGGCGTGGACCGGGCCCATGCGCTCCGCGAACGCCTCCAGGCCACCCTGGACGAGCTGCGGGACACGGTGGGCGCCGCCGTCTACTTCGGCCGGTATCAGGACGGAGAGGTGGAGAACACCCAGGTCGCCGACGGCCCCACGATGCCGGCGGTCAACCAGTGGGTGGACTTCCGCTCGGCCGCGCACGCGACCGCGATCGGCAAGTGCCTGCTCAGCCAGCTCGACCACGACCGGCGCCTCGACCACCTCTCCCGCCACAAGACACCACGGCTCACCTCGCGGACGATCACCGACGAGCGGCTGCTGCTGACCGCGCTCGACCGGCAGCCGCCGACCGTACCGGTGCTCGACCTCCAGGAGTACGCCGTGGGCACGGTCTGCGCCGCGGTTCCGGTGACGGCGGGCTCCGCGGTCAGCTGTCTTGCCCTCTCGCTCCCCGTCGCCCAGGCGCACCGGCTGCGCCGAGCCGCCGAGGTGCTGAGCCAGCGGGCCGCACCGGTGATGCTGTCACTGGCGATCTGAGGCGTCCCGTATACGAAAACGACGGCGTCCCGCACGGAACCCGCGAAGACGCACGGAAACGACGGTGGCCCCCTTGGAAACCAAGGGGGCCACCGTCTGTGTGTACGCCGCCAGGGACTCGAACCCCGGACCCGCTGATTAAGAGTCAGCTGCTCTAACCAACTGAGCTAGCGGCGCCCGTCGCCGTTTCCGGCCGACGCCAGAAATACTACCCCCTCCGGGAGGGTGCTGAAGACCACCGCCCGGCGGGGCCCGGCCCGCCACGAGCCCCGGCCGGCCGTGCGCCTCGTACCGCCAGTAGCTCACTGAGGTCCGGCCCGGTCAGCAGGCGGTAGCCGGCGCCCGGGCCGCTGCGACGGCCTCCCCCGGACGCGTCGTATGGCGTCCACCACACCGGCTCCGGGCAGCGGAAGCCGGTACGGCGCAGGGCAGCGCGGTCGATCTTGAGGGTGGCGGTGAGCGCACTTCCGGCTGCGGCCGGCCTTCCCTGCGACGACGGCCTCGGGACCGGACGGCTCGCCGGGCTCGTCAGATGGGGAGGGTCAGTCCGGGCTCCCTGCGCCGGAGCGAGCCCGCCATCAGCAGCGCCGCGCCGGCCAGCGCCCAGACGGCCAGCACCAGCAGCGGGGTGCCGAGCGCGTTGCCGGAGAAGTAGACGATGTTGCGTACGGCACTCGTTCCGGCACCGGTCGGGATCCAGTCGCCGATGGCGCGCCAGAACGACGGGATCAGATGCTTCTGGAAGGCGCCGCCCGCGCTCGGGTTGCCGAGCACGACGAAGATCAGCACAGCGACCCCGATCCCGACGACGCCCAGGAAAGCCTCCAGCGCCAGCGTGCACGCCGCGGTACCGAAGACCAGCAGCGCACCCACCCACCACAGCGCCACGAAGTGCCCCGGCAGCGCGTGCAGCACCGGGTCGACGATGATCGCCCCGCCGAGCCCGGAGAGGATCGCGTACGCCGCAGCGCCCGCCAGCCGCAGCGCACCGAGCTCCGGCCGTGCCGGTCGCGTACCGGCCAGCACGCCCATCAGCGAGGCCAGCAGATAGCCGCCGACGAGCCAGCCGACGATGAGATAGAACGCGGTCAGGCTCTCGTAGTCCTGCTGCCCCGACGGCGCGATGTCGACCACCTTCAGCTGCCGGTGCTGCTCGCCGGCCACCCGCTCGCCGACGTTGCGCAGCGCCTGGGCCTGTGAGCCGCCCGCGGCGGAGGCGACCAGCAGGGTGTCGCGGCTGCCGCGCGCGTTCAGCAGATAGCCGCCCTCGGCCTTCCGTTGCCGGATGCGTTCGCGCGCCGTCTGCTCGTCCTCGACCACGGTGACGGCCAGCGGGTCGCCCGGCAGCCGGTCGAGCCGTTCGGCGGCCTGCCGGGGTGCGACGACGGCGACGGGGATGCCCTGCGGATCGGGGTTGTGGAAGGAGCCGATGTAGGAGAGCAGGAAGCCCAGTTGGACGAGGAGCACGCCGAGGACGAGCGCGAGCGTGCCGGGAGTGAGCGCGCCGCGGGCACCGGCGCCCGGGGTGGCATTGTGCATGGACGGCATGAAGGCGTTCCCTTATCGGTGCCCTTGTTGGTAAGAATCTCCATCCATACCGCATGGCCCGGTTCCTCCCCCGCCGTTGGGGTTCCGGGCGCGCCGTGCTGCGTCATCGCGTGGCGCGGCGCGGTGCCATCGGCGAGACTCTCACCATGCCCGCAACCCTGACGCGGCCGGCCCTGAGCCGCGCCCTCCTCGCACGTCAACTCCTCGTCGAACGCGCCAAGATGCCGGTACGAGACGCGGTCGAGCACCTGGTCGGCATTCAGGCCCAGGCGCCGAAACCGCCGTACTTCGCGCTGTGGAGCAGGCTGGCGGACTTCGACCCGCTGGAGCTCTCGCTGCTGCTGGAGGGCCGCGAACTGGTCCGGCTCAGCGTCATGCGCGGCACCGTGCATCTGGTCAGTGACCGCGACGCGCTCCAGTTGCGCGCCCTCACCCAGCCGCTGCACGAGAACTGGGTGCGCACCTCCCTCGCCAAGCAGCTCGGCGGCGAGGACCCCTGGCACGTGGCCGAGGTGGCCCGTGAACTGCTCGCCGCGCAGCCACTGACCGGCACCGAGCTCGGCGTCCGCCTCCAGGAGCGGTGGCCGCAGCTGGAGGCCCGTCCGCTGGCGATGACGGCGCGCTATCTGCTGGCGCTGGTGCAACTGCCGCCGCGCGGACTGTGGGGGCGCTCCGGGCAGCCGGTGGTGGACACGGTCGAGCGGTGGCTGGGACGGCCCCTGGCGACCGAGCCTTCCGTGGAGGCGATGGTGCTGCGCTACCTCGGCGCCTTCGGCCCGGCGTCCGTACGGGACGCACAGACCTGGTCGGGGCTGACCCGGCTCGGCGAGGTGCTGGAACGGCTCCGGCCGCAGCTGCGGGTCTTCCAGGACGAGGCCGGCCGCGAGCTGTTCGACCTGCCCGACGCGCCCCGGCCCGACCCCGAACTCCCGCTACCGGTCCGCTTCCTGGCCGAGTACGACAACATCATCCTTTCGCACGCGGACCGCTCCCGCCTGCTGGACGAGTCCGTCCGCCGCGCCCTGGCGACCAAGAACGGCCAGGTGCCCGGCACCTTCCTGGTGGACGGCCGGGTGCGCGGCACCTGGAAGGCGGACACCAGCCGCAGGACGGCCACCCTCACCCTCACCCCCTTCGGGCGGCTGGACGACGAGGCGGAGCGGGCGCTGGCCGAGGAGGGCGAGCGGCTGCTGGCGTTCGCGACCGACGGCCGCCCGGGGCCGCACCCGGTCACCTTCACAGCGCCCCGCCCGGAGGGTCCCGCGCAGGCGCCCGCGTAGGCTGACGGCCGAAGGGCGGGATTCCGCAGCCCGAAGGGGAATCACCCAGCCCGAAGGGCGGGATGACGCAGCCCGGTGACAAAGCCCGGGTGAAGGAGGCCACAGGGTGCGCAGCCGGGGAAGACTCGGGGAGATCCAGGAGCGGATCAAAAGGCTGATCATCGACGAACGGCTGCCGCCCGGCGCCCCGATGCCCACGGAGACGGAGCTGATGGAGCGGCTGGAGGTGAGCCGCAACTCCGTACGCGAGGCGCTCAAGGCGCTGCAGGCGATGGGCATCGTGGAGATCCGGCACGGCTTCGGCACGTACGTGGGCGCGATGTCCATGGCCCCCATGACCGAGGGGCTCTCCTTCCGTACCGTCGCCGGGCACTACCGCGGCGAGGACAGCCTGCTGCAACTGCTGGAGCTGCGCGAGGCGGTGGAGACGGGGCTGATGGCGCGGCTGGTCGCCGGGCCGGAGCAACTGGCCGAACTGGAGCGGCTGGTCGGCCGGATGCGCCGGGAGGCGGACGCGGGTCAGGTACGGGCCGAGACCGACCGAGCCTTCCATTCGGCGCTCTACGCCGGGCTGGGCAACTCACTGCTGAGCGAGGTGCTGGACGCCTTCTGGGACGCGTTCCACCGGGTGCGCACGGATCTGGCCGAACTGCACCCGGACCCGCGGGTGACCTGGCAGCAGCATGCCGCGATCCTCGACGCCGTCCGGGACGGTGACATGCGGGGCGCGGAGGAGGCCGTCCGTGCCCATTTCGGCAACATCCGTGAACGGCTCCGGTCGACCGCGCCGGACGCCACCACACGGCAGCCACGGTTTGATGACTCCTCGATCACATCTGCCGCTTCCATAACACCCCAAGGGCGTTAAACCGCCCCACTCGCTCTTGCGTTCATGTGCCAAGTTGTAGAACCTGACGTGCGGTCGGTCGAACAGTGCTGCGGGGGCAGGGGCACGACCGAAGTACGCCGCGCCCAAAGCGGGGGCCCGGACGCGGATTCGGCACGAGAGCACGCCACAGATGTGCGTGCGGGGGGACAGAAGCATGACCACGCCGCGCAGGGGCGGCCCGCAGTCGCAGGGTTACGACGACCAGGACCCGACGCAGACGACGCAGTTGCGCATACCAGGGCCGCCCATATCGGGCGGACAGCAGCCCTCGCAGCGTTTACTCGCCGGCCACCGCTCCCGCTCCCGCAGACCGTCCCAGCACCCCTGGGAGCGCGCCGCGCCCCGCTACGACTACGAGCACTACAGTCGGCTTGCGGGCCCGCTCACCCGGCCCGATCCCGGCAAGCCCTACCGGGTGCGGTACCGCAGTCTGCTGGCCGACGAGCCGCACCGGTTCCGCGCGGGCTTCCTGCTGTGTCTGGCCCCTCTGCTGTCGGCCGGGCTGCTGGTCTGGCTGATGCAGCCCGACCACTGGACACGCCGCGACGCGGGCGAGGTCTCCGACCTCGTGCTCAAGCTGGACGTCGTCATGCTCGTCTCGATCGGGTTGATCGAGTTGTTCCGCACGCTCAATGTGCTCTCCAACGCGCACGCCACCCTGGTGGCCCGTGACCCGATACCCGTGGTGCCCGAGGCCGGCACCCGCGTCGCCTTCCTCACCTCGTTCGTGCCCGGCAAGGAACCGATCGAGATGGTCACCAAGACCCTTGAGGCGGCCGTACGGGTACGGCACCGCGGCACCATGCACGTATGGCTGCTCGACGAGGGCGACGACCCCGAGGTCAAGGAGGTCTGCCGGCGGCTGGGAGTGCACCACTTCTCCCGTAAGGGGGTCGCCGGGTGGAACACGGCCAAGGGCGCCTTCCGTGCCAAGACCAAGCACGGCAACTACAACGCCTGGCTGGACGCGCACGGTGACGACTACGACTTCTTCGCCGGCGTCGACACCGACCACGTGCCGCTGGCGAACTACCTGGAGCGGATGCTCGGTTACTTCCGCGACCCGGACGTCGGCTTCGTCATCGGCCCGCAGGTCTACGGCAACTACGACAACTTCGTCACCAAGGCGGCCGAGAGCCAGCAGTTCCTCTTCCACGCCCTCATCCAGCGCGCCGGTAACCGCTACGACGCGCCGATGTTCGTCGGCACCAGCAACGCGGTCCGTATCACGGCGCTGAAGGCCATCGGCGGCCTCTACGACTCCATCACGGAGGACATGGCCACCGGCTTCGAGATGCACCGCCACCGCAACCCGGTCACCGGCAACAAGTGGCGCTCCGTCTACACGCCCGACGTGCTCGCCGTCGGCGAGGGCCCCAACGCCTGGACGGACTTCTTCACCCAGCAGTTGCGCTGGTCCCGCGGCACGTACGAGACGATCCTCAAGCAGTACTGGCGCGGCCTGGGCAGCATGCCGGTCGGCAAGCTGTTCAACTACACGCTGCTGATGCTCTTCTACCCGGCCTCGGCGCTCAACTGGATCCTGGCCGCACTGTCCTGTGCGCTCTTCCTGGGCATGGGCGCGTCCGGCGTGCAGATCGACCCCACCATCTGGATGGCGCTGTACGGCAACGCCACCGCGCTCCAGATCGGGCTGTACATCTGGAACCGGCGGCACAACGTCTCCCCGCACGAGCCGGAGGGCTCCGGCGGGCTGGCCGGGATGCTGATGTCCGCGCTGTCGGCGCCGATCTACGCGCGCTCCCTCTTCGACACGGTGCTGCGGCGCAAGAGCAAGTTCGTCGTCACCCCCAAGGGCGACTCGGCCAGCCCGGACACGCTGTTCGGCACGTTCCGGGTGCACCTGTTCTTCATCGCGGTCTTCGGGGGCTCGCTCGTCGGCTCCCTCTTCCTGGGCCACGACCACCCGGCGATGCTCACCTGGGCCGCGCTCGCGCTGCTGATCACGGCGGCGCCGATCGTCGGGTGGCGGTCCACCGTGCGGGCGGAGAAGCGGCGCCGTATGCGCAGGGGACGCCGGAGGAGGTCCGTGTCCGCATCCGCGCCTTCGCCCTCGCCCCCTGAGCCCTCGCCCTCGCCCGCACCTTCGTACGACCAGCAGATGCACCACACCGCGCTTGGGGGACACGAACGATGACGACTCGACGGAGCCGCCGCCGCGCAGCCGGGGCCAGGAAGCGGCGGGCCCGGCGCATAGCCATCGGTACGGCAGTCGTTGTGCTCATCGCCGGGTTCAACGGTCCGGCGCTGTACGGCTTCGCGTCGGCGAAGTACCACGACTACGCGATCAACCAGCCCGAGTACAAGGCGGAGAAGGGCCACTGGCAGATCGTCGGGATCCCCGAGAAGTACCGGATCAACACGATCCACGCGGCGCTGCTGCACACCGGCAAGGTGCTGCTGGTGGCGGGCTCGGGCAACGACGCGACGAACTTCAAGGCCAAGAGCTTCCGCACCGTGCTGTGGGACCCGGCGCAGAACACCTTCAAGAACATCCCCACCCCCAACGACCTGTTCTGCTCGGGGCACAACCAGCTCCCCGACGGCAAACTGCTGGTCGCGGGCGGCACCCAGCGCTACGAGACGCTGAAGGGCGATGTGAAGAAGGCCGGCGGGCTGATGTTCCTCTACAACGAGAACCCGGACCGCGGGAAGACGATCGAGAAGGGCACCCGCTTCACCGGCCGGAAGAGCGGCAAGACGTTCGTCGCGCAGCACAACGTCCTCCTCCCCCGTGCGAAGAAGGTGAAGAACCCGAGGACCGGCAAGGTCGAGGTGGTCCACAGCGTCAGCCGGGTCTACGCCGAGGCCGCCAAGAAGGGCCGGAAGCACCAGACAGGCACCGAGGACAAGTACACGGTCAGCGGCCTGAAGGGCGCGTGGAAGCGGAACGTCTACGGCGTCGCCCAGAAGATGTCCTTCGACAAGAAGGACTTCCAGGGCATCAAGGACGCCTACGAGTTCGACCCGGTGGCCGAGCGCTACATCACCGTGGACCCGATGAAGGAGGCCCGCTGGTACCCCACCCAGCTCACCCTCCAGGACGGCAGGGTGCTGACCGTCTCCGGGCTCGACGACATCGGCCAGGTCGTCCCCGGCAAGAACGAGATCTACAACCCGAGGACCAAGAAGTGGCACTACATGCCGAGGACCCGCTTCTTCCCCACCTACCCCGGGCTGCATCTGATCGGTGAGAACCGGGTCTTCTACAGCGGCACCACCGCCGGCTACGGCCCCGCCGACAAGGGCCGCGTCCCCGGCATCTGGAACCTGCGGACGAACAGGTTCTCCAAGATCCCCGGCATGAGCGACCCGGACGTCCTGGAGACGGCAATGTCCGTACCGCTGCCGCCCACCCAGTCCCGGAAGTTCATCGTCGAGGGCGGCGGCGGGGTCGGCGAGTCCGACAAGACGACGGACAAGACCCGCATCGTGGACCTCAAGTCCGACACTCCGCGCTTCCACGACGGCCCCAGGCTGTACGACAAGGTCCGCTACCCCAGCAGCGTGATCCTGCCGGACGACACCGTGCTGACGACCAACGGCTCCGGCCGGTACCGCGGCAAGAGCGACAGCAACGTGCTGAAGGCCGGGATCTACCACCCGAAAAGCAACACGTTCAAGGAGGCCGCCGCCCCGCTCGTCGGCCGCAACTACCACTCCGGCGGACTGCTGCTGCCCGACGGCCGGGTGATGACCTTTGGCTCGGACTCGCTGTACGCGGACAAGGCCGACACCAAGCCGGGGGAGTTCGACCAGCGCATCGAGATCTACACGCCGCCGTATCTGCATCAGGGCAAGCGGCAGCCGGAGCTGCGGAAGGCGGGCGGCAGCCCCCGGACGCTTGCGCCCGGCGCGCGTATCTCCTTCAAGAGCAAGGACGCCGCCTCACTGAAGAAGCTCCGGCTGGTGCGGCCCGGCTCCTTCACACACGTCACCAACGTGGAGCAGTCGTCGGTGGCGCTGAAGATGAAGAAGTCCCGGGACGGCACGGTGAGTACGACCATCCCGGACGATCCGTCCTTGGTGACGCCCGGGTGGTGGATGGTCTT
Organism: Streptomyces sp. 8N114; assembly: GCF_052245835.1. Lineage (NCBI taxonomy): Bacteria > Bacillati > Actinomycetota > Actinomycetes > Kitasatosporales > Streptomycetaceae > Streptomyces > Streptomyces sp. 8N114. Next base: position 210,472 of record NZ_JBQQBT010000006.1, read on the forward strand.
CGGCGTGGACGGGAACGGGGTCCCGTCGAAGGCCCAGTGGGTGAAGGTTAGCGTTGACCCCGGCGCGGCCCACGCCCCGGTGACCGCGGGCGACCCGAAGTAGTACCCGGCATGGGGTGCTGCGCCCCGAAGGGGCGCGGGGAACTGCGCGAGCAACCACAACTCACCCGCAGCCTGCAAGCTACAGCCAGGGGCAGCCCCTGCCCAGAACAGGCGGGTGCCCTAACCCTTGGCGTTGCGGGCCAGTTCCAGCGCGTAGGACGGCCACCAAGTGCCCGGCGCGGGGCCACCTCGGCACTGGCCGTCCGACTCGCCCGGGCGCTTGATCCACAGGTAGGCGTCCACCGCCTTGTGCCCCGTCCTGGTGGTGGGCGCCTCGCCCAGCGCCCGCCCGGGCGGATTGCACCAGCTCTCCTTCCCGCCGCCGCGCAGCGGCCCCTTGCCGTTCCGGCTGGTGTCGACGACGAACGGCTTGTCGTCGACCATCGAGGACAGCCGCTTGCCGTAGGCGACGTTCGAAGCGGTGGTCTGGAAGTTGGAGACGTTCAGCGCGAACCCGTCGGCCTTACCGATCCCCGCGCGGTTGAGCGGTTCCACCAGTCCGCCGGGGTCGCGGACCCAGTCCGGGTTCCCGGCGTCCAGATAGACCTTCGTCCTGGGGAGCCGCTTGAGCCGGGTGACGGCGTCGTGGAGGAGCCCATAGCGCTCCTCGCGCAGCTGCGGCGCGGCGCAGTCGCCGGACACCGTGTGGGCCAGGGCGTCCGGCTCCACGATCACCGTGGCCGTCCGCTTCCCGATGCCCTCCGCGACGCCGTCCAGCCAACTGCGGTACGCCGCCCCGTCCTTCGCGCCGCCCTTGCTGTACTGCCCGCAGTCCCGGTGCGGCACGTTGTAGAGGACGAGCAGCGCACCGCGGTCCGCGGCGGCTGCGGCCTTGGTGACCCGGGCGGTGTGACCGCGGGGGTCCGCGGCGTCGATCCACTCGGCCACCGGCTGCCGGGCGATCTTCTTCAGCTGCGCGGCCCGCGCGGACTTGCCGTCCTTCGCGGCGGCGCCGGCCTGCCGCGCGGCGCTGCCCTCGGGGTTCACCCAGTACGGGGCGACGGACTTGGGGCGCTGTCGCACCGTCGGGTCCGCCTGGGCGCCGTCGTCCGAACCGCCGTCCGACGACGAGCAGCCGACCAGCAGCAGGGCCCCCGCCAGTGCACTTCCCGCGACGGCCCGCGCGCGGGCACCCAACGTGTGCGCCGTACGCGAGCATCGGGCGCCGTTTCTGGCGCTGCCGTACATCCACTCCCCCTCGGGTGTACTCCGGCCGCCGACCGGACCGCGACCGGCTGTCTGCCGGACCGCTGACGGGCCATGACGTCGCCCCATCGTGTCACAGGGCCCCCGCCGCGCGGCCGGGTTCCGCACCCGGTGTGACGGAGCCCTTATTGACAGTGCCATGGCAGGCTGGGAGTCTCCCGGACGGCACACTTCCATATTGAGGCGACAGAGTTCAGGAACCCGGTGCAACTCCGGGACGGTCCCGCCACTGTGTCCGCAGCCGCCCCCGACGGCTGCGGGAGTCAGGAACTGACCTGTCGCTTCTCCACCGATGGGGCGTGGAAACCCCAGGAGGAGGCATGCGGATGTCCCCGCACACCGTCGGCACGACCGTCGCACCCGAGAGCGCCGCCGCACACCCGGCGACCGTCAGGACCCGCGACTGGCTCATCGTCGCCGCCGCCGCGATCGTCGCACTGATCGCGCTGTACGCCGTCTTCGTCGACAACGGCAACCTCGTCTCCGCCACCGGCTCCTATCTGCACGAGTTCTCGCACGACGGCCGTCATCTGTTCGGCGCCCCCTGCCACTGACCGATCGGGGGTCGCTCGTCATGTCCGTATCAGCACAGCCAACTCCCTACCCCCTGCTGCCCCTTCTCGGCCGCGGCCTCGCGGCCGGCGGGGTCGCGGGGCTGGTCTCGGGACTGTTCTCGCTGCTGCTCGCCGAGCCCGTGATGGACCGGGCCATCCGGCTCGAGGAGAAACGCTCGGCGGCGGAAGCCGCCGCACACACGCACGCGGGCCACTCGGGGCACAGCCATGCCGCCGAGGCCGAGGAGCTCTTCAGCCGGGGCACCCAGCACTTCGGGCTGGTGGTCACCGCCGTGGTGGCGGGGCTCGCGATCGGGGTGTTCTTCACCCTGGCCTACGCCTTGGTGCACCGCTCGGCGGCCCGGAACGACGGCCGCGGCTGGCAGCGCGCCATGGGCCTGGCCGGTGCGGGGTTCCTCGCGCTGTCCCTGCTTCCGGCGCTGCGCTACCCGGCCAACCCGCCGGGTGTCGGTGACGGCGGCACCGTCGCCGAACGGCAGGGCCTGTGGGTGGCCGCGCTGGTCATCGGCGTACTGGGAATGGTGCTGGCACACCAGGTGCACCAACGGCTCGGACAGGCCGGGCACGGGCTTCCAGTGCGCCAGTTGGGGGCCGCGGCGGCCGTCGTCGCCACCCTGGCGGCGCTCTTCCTGCTGCCGGACAACCCGGACCAGGTCCCGGTGCCCGCCACCCTGTTGTGGGACTTCCGGGTGCTCTCACTGGGCGGGCACCTGGTCCTGTGGGCCGTGCTCGGCGCGGTGTTCGCGGCCCCGGCACTGCGGCGGCAGCCGTCCGCAGAGCGGGAGGGCCAGCCCGAGCCGGCGTCCGCTTCGGCGGTCTCCTGAGTCACATCTTCCGAGCCGGCAGCGGACCGAGTGTTCGGGCGGGAGCCGCGCCGCCGCCCCCGCCCGAGCACTCCACTCGCCCTCAGACCCGGTCGACGAGGTCCGCGATCGAGTCGACGACGCTGGAGGGGCGGTACGGGTAGCGCTCGACCTCGTCGGGCCTGGTCAGCCCGGTCAGCACCAGAAAGGTCTCAAGACCCGCCTCCATACCGGCCCGGACGTCGGTGTCCATCCGATCACCGATCATGGCGCTGGTCTCGGAGTGGGCGCCGATCGCGTTGAGCCCGGCGCGCATCATCAGCGGGTTGGGCTTGCCGACGAAGTAGGGGTGCTGCCCTGTGGCCTTGGTGATGAGGGCGGCGACCGAGCCGGTTGCGGGCAGCGCGCCCTCGGCCGAGGGGCCGGTCTCGTCAGGGTTGGTGGCGATGAAGCGGGCGCCGTCGTTGATGAGGCGGATGGCGCGGGTCAGCGCCTCGAAGCTGTAGGTGCGGGTCTCGCCGAGGACGACGTAGTCGGGGTCGGCGTCCGAGAGGACGTATCCGATGTCGTGCAGGGCCGTCGTCAGCCCGGCCTCCCCTATGACGTAGGCGGTGCCGCCGGGGCGCTGGTCGTCCAGGAACTGCGCGGTGGCCAGCGCGGAGGTCCAGATGTTCTCCGTCGGCACGTTCAGTCCGATACGGGAGAGCCGGGCGTGCAGGTCCCGAGGGGTGTACATGGAGTTGTTGGTGAGCACCAGGAACGGCCGCCCCGACTCCTTGAGCCGCTTGATGAACGAGTCGGCGCCGGGGACGGGGATCCCCTCGTGCATCAGCACACCGTCCATGTCGGTGAGCCAGGACTCGATGGGCTTGCGCTCTGCCACGGATGGACTCCTGCCAGGTCGTGGTGGTCCGGCCGGCGGGGACGTGCCCGCATGGAGCGAGGCACGGAACCGGCCGCCGCGCTCAGCGTAACGGCAGCGGCCGGTGCTGGTCAGCCGGGACGTATGCCGTCGAGTGCGTCGGGTGCCCGGACGCGACGGTCCGACTCGTTACCGCTGCGTAGTGCTCCGGCGGAGGCAGCCGATGACTGCTCGGTACCGGTGGCCGTGCGCGGTACCGGAGGCGGGTGGGTGCTCCCACCCGCGGGCTTTGCAAGGGTGGGGGCATGAACCGCATGGACTCCACCGTCACGCCGCTCCGCGTCGGGCTGCTCGGCTTCGGCCTGGCCGGATCGGTCTTTCACGCCCCGCTGATCGCCACCACACCGGGGCTCGCCCTGGACACCGTCGTCACCTCCGACCCGGAGCGCCAGAAGCGCGCCCGGGAGGCCGGCGGCCCAGGCGGTGAGGTGCGGACGGTCGCGTCGGCGGACGAACTGTTCGCGGACGCGGACAGTTTCGACCTGGTAGTGGTCGCCACCCCGAACCGCACCCATGTACCGCTCGCCCACCGCGCACTGGACGCGGGGCTGCCGGTGGTGGTGGACAAGCCGCTGGCCGCGACCGCCGCCGAGGCCCGGGAACTGGCGGCGAAGGCCGAGTCACGCGGGCTGCTGCTGGCGCCGTTCCAGAACCGCCGCTGGGACAACGACTTCCTCACCCTGCGCTCACTGCTGGGCCAGGACGCGCTGGGCGAGGTGTTCCGCTTCGAGTCGCGGTTCGAGCGCTGGCGGCCCCGGCTCAAGGGCGGCTGGCGGGAGTCGGGCGACCCGGAGGAGGTGGGCGGACTCCTCTACGACCTGGGCAGCCATCTGGTGGACCAGGCGCTGACCCTGTTCGGTCCGGCCGCCTCCGTCTATGCGGAGTCCGACGTACGGCGTGCGGGGGCCGAGGCCGACGACGACAGTTTCATCGCCATCACCCACGAGAACGGTGTCCGCTCCCATCTGTGGATGAGCGCCACCGCGGCCCGGCTCGGCCCCCGTTTCCGGGTGCTGGGCAGCAGGGCGGCCTATGTGAAGTACGGCCTCGATCCGCAGGAGAACGCCCTCCGCGCGGGTGCGCGCCCCGCCGAGGGGGTTCCCTGGGGCATGGAGCCCCAGGACGCCTGGGGCGTCCTCGGTGCCGAGGACGCCCCCGACGAGCTCCGTACGGTGCCCACGCTGGACGGTGACTACCCCGCGTTCTACGACGCGGTCGCCGCCGCGCTGCGCGACGGCACGCCCCCGCCGGTCACCGCCCACGAAGCGGCGGCCAGCCTCCAGGTGTTGGAGGCGGCCCGCTCGTTCGCGCGGGGCGCGTAACGCTGCGCTGTGCTTGGGCATCGCCCTCCTGCGCTGTGACACCTGCGGCTGTGCTGTGCTTGGGAGGTCTGCGCGAAGGCGCAGGGCTGGCAAGCGCAGCCAGGCGCAGCCCGCGCAGCACAGCAAGGCGCAGCACGCGCAACCCGCGCAGCCCCCGCGAAACAACAGCACAGGGCAGCCCGCGCAGCGGGGGGCGGAGGCGCAGGCAAAGCGTCAGGCGGACTTCATGAGTTGGCGTTGGCGGCCGAGCCCCGCGATTTCGAGCTCCACGACGTCGCCGTCACGCAGATACGGCTTGGGCTCGGGCATGCCCATGGCGACGCCGGCGGGGGTGCCGGTGGACACCACGTCCCCCGGATACAGCGTCATGAAGTGGCTGAGGTAGCACACCACTTCGGCGACGGGGAAGATCTGATCGGCGGTGGTGCCGTCCTGCCGCAACTCGCCGTTGACCCACAGCCGCAGGGCGAGCGCCTGCGGGTCGGGCACCTCGTCGGCCGTCACCAGCCAGGGGCCCAGCGGGTTGAAGGTCTCGCAGTTCTTGCCCTTGTCCCACTGGCCGCCGCGCTCGATCTGGAAGGCCCGCTCGGAGACGTCGTTGGCGACCGTGTACCCGGCGACATGGGCCAGCGCCTCTTCGGGGGAGTCCAGATAGCGGGCGGTGCGGCCGATGACGACGGCCAGTTCGACCTCCCAGTCGGTCTTCTGGCTGCCACGCGGGATCAGCACCGTGTCGTTGGGGCCGACGACGGTGTCGGGCGCCTTCATGAAGACGATGGGCTCCTCGGGCACCGCGGCCCCGGTCTCCCGGGCGTGATCGTGGAAGTTCAGCCCGATGCACACGATCTTGCCGATCCGGGCCAGTGGCGGCCCGGTCCGCAGCCCCTCGGGCTCGCCGTCCGCCGCCATCTCCGGCAGCCTCGCGGCGGCGGCCGCCTCCCGTACCCGGCCGAGCGCGGTGCTATCGGCGAGCAGGTCAGGGTCGATGTCCGGGACGATCCCCGACAGATCGCGCAGGGTTCCGTCCTCGTCCAGCAGCGCGGGGCGCTCGGCTCCCGCGGGTCCGACGCGGAGCAGTTTCACGTGACTCTCCCTCCCAGGCGAATCAGCTGATCCTCCAAGAGGGCGTTCAGAACCACAAGAGAGCGTTCACGTACTGGACCGTAGCTTTCGTGCCACGGAACCGCGGTGGGACTCACACTCCGAACAGCCGGGCCACCGTGTAGATCGCCAGCCCGGCCAGCGAGCCGACCACCGTGCCGTTGATCCGGATGAACTGGAGGTCCCGGCCGATATGAGCCTCGATCTTCTTCGAGGTGTGCCCGGCGTCCCAGCCGGCGACCGTCTCCGAGATCAGCGAGGTGATCTCCTCCCGGTAGGTGGTCACCAGATACACCGCGGCGCCCTCGATCCAGCCGTCCACCTTGGACCGCAACCGCCCGTCGGCCGCCAGCCGGCCGCCCAGCGACAGCAGCGCGGCCCGGGCCCGGATCCGCAGTTCGCTGCGCTCGTCCTCGGCGGCGGCCACCAGCATGTCCCGTACGGCACCCCACACCGAGGCGATCAGGTCCTGCACCTCGTCGCGGGCCAGCGTCTCGTTCTTCAGCCGCTCCACCCGGGCGCGGGTGTCCGGGTCGGACTGGAGGTCGGCGGCGAAGTCGGTCAGGAAACGGTCGACGGCGCCCCGCGCGGGGTGGTCGGGCATGTCCCGCATCTCGGTGACGAAGCGCAGCAGTTCGCGGTAGACCCGCTCGCCGACCTTCCGGTCCACGAACTTCGGCGTCCAGCCCGGCGCACCCCCCGCGACCGCACCCATGACCGAGTCGCCGTGCTCACGCAGCCACTCGGCGGCCCGGGTGCACACCAGGTCGACGACCCGGCGGTGGCCGCCGTCCGTGACGATCTTCTCCAGCAGCGTGCCGAGCCCCGGCGCCACCTCCTTGGCGGTGGCCCGGCGGGTGATCGCCTCGCTGACGACGGCCTGGACGTCCGAGTCCCGCAGCACGGTGAGCGCGCCGCGCAGCGCGGTGGACAGCTCGGCCGTCACCCGGTCGGCGTGATCGGGCTGAGCCAGCCAGGCTCCGAGCCTGCTGCTGATGCCGACGGCACGCAGCCGGTCGCGTACGACGCCGGCGGAGAGGAAGTTCTCCCCGACGAAGTCCCCGAGGCTCTGCCCGAGTTGGTCCTTCTTGGTCGGGATGATCGCAGTGTGCGGGATCGGCAGCCCCATCGGATGCCGGAAGAGCGCCGTGACCGCGAACCAGTCGGCCAGCGCGCCCACCATCCCGGCCTCGGCGGCAGCCGCGACGTAACCGGTCCAGGGACCCGCACCCGCGTGCTCCGCCCACTTGGTCAGCGCGAAGACGGTGGCCATCAGCAACAGCGCGCCGGTGGCGATCGTCTTCATCCGCCGCACCCCGCGCCGGCGTTCCTCGTCCGCGGGAGTGAAGCCGCCGACACCACCCGGCCCGCGCGGCGCCGAGCCCCCGGAGGCACCGGAGGCACCCCCCGCGCCGCCCGCCCCACCCGCGCCGCCCGCAGCACCGGACGCATCCGCGGTACCCGCTGCGCCCTCGGCGCCCCCGGCACCCGAGTGGCCCAATGACCCGCCCCCGGTTCCGGTGAGTTGCCGGGATGCGGCACGGGCGCGTGTGATCGCTCTCACGTGGGCATCCTCACGTGCGGGCCGCTCGCCCTCGGTAGTCCGTTCCATCCGCTCCACCCTCCCCCTGAATCGCCCCTGGCCACGCCCTGGATACCGACGGAATTCGCGGGGCCCTCGACCACCGGTGGCGCCGGACCCGCCCCCGCCCGCCGACGAGTACGGGGAGGGACATTCTCCCTCCCCGGGCATCAAGTGGAACGGACCGAGGGTCTTCCGCGTCTGTGTGAGCGGCAGCAGAGAAACAACATGAGCAAGGACCAGGTGCCGGGGGAACCACCCACCGACTGCCCGTCCGGCGTACGGCCCCCGCAAGGGCGCTGTGCCCAGATCGTGGGATCATGGCACCGCAGACCACCCGGAGCCGCGGGCTCCGTGCAGCCCGAGGAGAACCATCGCGCGTGACCAGGAACATGGGCTATGCCCTGCTCGCCGGACTGGCGGCGATCGTGGTCCTCGTCTCGACCGCGATATTCATCGGAGCGGGCAACAACGGCAACGGGCTGGACGAGGACTCGCCCCAGGCGCGTAACTCCGCGGCGCCCGCCTCCTCGGGCAACTGGGTCGGCACCTGGTCGGCGGCGCCCGCGGCGGCCGAACCGCGCACCAGGGACGGCTTCGCGAACATGTCGATAAGGAACGTCGTCCACACCTCGGTGGGCGGCACGGGCGCCCGCGTCCAGCTCTCCAACCTGTTCGGCAACCGCCCGCTGACCATCACCCACGCGAGCGTCGCCCTTGCCGCGGCCCCCAGCAATCCCACGGCCGCGGCCGGCAGCATGCGCCGCCTCACCTTCGGCAACAAGCCCTCGGTCACCATCCCGGCCGGCGGCGAGGTCACCAGCGACGCGGTACGGCTCAATGTGCCGCACGCCGCAGACCTGCTGGTCACCACCTACTCGCCCACCCCCTCCGGGCCTGTGACCTATCACCCGTACGCACGGCAGACCAGCTATGTGGCCGAGGGCGACCGTGCCGAGGACACCTCGGGCACCGCCTTCAACCAGCAGAGCCCGTACTGGCGTTACCTCTCCGCGGTGGACGTGTGGAGCTCCGAGACCCAGGGCGCGGTGGCGGTGCTGGGCGACTCGATCACCGACGGCATCACCTCCAGCCCCGGCGCCAACCGGCGCTGGACCGACTTCCTCGCCGAGCGGCTGCGCACCGAGCGGGACGCGCCCCGGCTGAGCGTCGTCAACTCGGGCATCAGCGGCAACCGCGTCCTGGTCGACGGCAGCAAGTTCTCGCCCAACAACGGGCCGAGCGGGCTGACGCGGATGAGCCGGGACGTGCTCTCCCGCACCGGGGTGAAGGTCGTCGTCGTGGAGATGGGCCTCAACGACATCATCAAACCGCCCCGGCAGCGCGATCCCAAGCGGATAGTGAACGGCCTGCGGGACATCGTGCGCCAGGCGCACACCCGGGGGCTGCGCGTCGTCGGCGCCACGCTCACCCCCTTCGGCGGGCACCGCGGCTACAACCCGCGGATGGAAGCCGTCCGACAGGCCGTCAACGCCGAGATCCGGAAGGGGAAGGTGTACGACGACGTGGTCGACTTCGACGCCGCCCTGCGGGATCCCGCGCACCCCGAGCGGCTGCGCGCGGCGTACGACTCGGGCGACCATCTGCACCCGAGCGACAACGGCTACCAGGCGATGGCGCAGGCCCTCGACCTGAAGACGCTGAAGGGCGCACGCCCCGCCAAGCTGTGAGGGGTCGGCGGTTCAGCCCGCGTACATGCGGGCGATGACGTCCTCGATGTCCGGTTCGCGGATGGACAGGTCCACCAGCGGGTACTCCGCAGCCAGCTGGGAGACCAGCGGGGCTGCGCTGGCGGAGGCCGGGAAGGCCAGCCACTGACGCGGCCCCTCCGTACGGACCGTGCGGGCGCCCGCGACGCCCTCGATGGGCGGCAGTTCCCGCTCCAGGTCGACCACGAGGGTGCGCTCGCCGCGGCCCACCTCGTGGAGGCCGGCGAGGGGGCCGTCGTACATGAGGCGGCCGTGGTCGATGACCACCACCCGCCTGCACAGCTGCTCGATGTCGCTCAGGTCGTGGGTGGTCAGCAGCACGGTGGTGCCCTGTTCGGAGTTGAGGGTCAGCAGGAATCTGCGCACCCGGGCCTTGCTGACGACGTCCAGGCCGATCGTGGGCTCGTCCAGATAGAGCACGTCCGGATCGTGCAGCAGCGCTGCGGTGATGTCGCCGCGCATCCGCTGCCCCAGCGAGAGCTGCCGTACCGGCACGTCCAGCAGATCGCCCAGCTCCAGCAGCTCCACGCAGCGCGCCAGGTTCTCCTCGAAGCGGGCCCGCGGGATGCGGTACATACGGCGGACCAGCCCGTAGGAGTCGCGCAGCGGCAGGTCCCACCACAGGGTGGTGCGCTGTCCGAAGACGACGCCGATGCGCCGCACCAGCGTGGTGCGCTCCCGCCACGGGTCCACCCCGGCGACCCGAAGCAGCCCGCCGGTGGGGGTGAGGATGCCGGTGAGCATCTTGATGGTGGTCGACTTTCCGGCGCCGTTGGGCCCGATGAACCCGGTCATCTCACCGCGGCGCAGGGCGAAGGAGATGCCGTCGACCGCGCGCACCTGGGTGGCCGTACGGCGCAGCAGGCCGCTCCTGCGGCGCACGGTGAAGGTCTTGGTCAGATCCCGTACGTCGATGAACCCGCCGTCCGCGTCACCCACGGCTTCTGCGTCCCTTCTTCTCGTTCAGCTTCCTGCGCTGTCGTTCAGCTTCCTGTGCTGCGGTACGCGCGCAGCCCCGCCCGCCACACCAGGCCCGTCACGGCGCAGCACAGCACCGCGACGGCGGGTGCGGCGAAGTCGGCCCAGCCCGGCAGGCCCAGTGGATCGTCCCGGCCCAGCACATGCAGCGCCGGCAGCCAGTTGACGAAGGCCAGCGGCACCACGAACGTCACGCCGCGCACCAGTTCCTTGCCGAAGACGGTGGGCGGGTACTGGAGCAGCGTCGTACCGCCGTAGGTGAAGGCGTTCTGCACCTCGGAGGCGTCCTGCGCCCAGAACTGGAAGGCGCCACCGAGGACGAACATGCAGCCGAATATGGCGGCACCGCACAGCACCATGGAACCCACCAGCGCGATCCTGCCCGGCGTCCACTCCAGCTCCAGCCGGGCCACGGACCAGCCCAGCACCAGCGAACCCTGGATGACCCGCCCCAGCCTGCGCAGCGCGAAGCGGTCCGCGGCGAGCTGGATGAGGACGGGGACGGGCCGGGTCAGCAGCACGTCCATGGTGCCGTCGCGCACCCGGCGGCCGACCCGCTCCGCCGTGCCCAGCAGCAGGTCGGACAGGCCGAAGGCGACGCAGGAGGTGCCGTAGAGGAAGGCCACCTCGGGTAGCGTGAACCCGCCCAGCGCGTCGACCTGCGCAAACATGATCATGATGGCGGCGAAGTCGAGGAAGGTTGTCACGAAGTTGGCCGCGAGCATCATCACGAACGAGGCCCGGTACGTCATCGTCGAGCGCACCCACATCGCCACGATGAAGCCGTAGGCCCGCAGCCCCCAGGCCACGCGGCCCAGCGCGGAAACGGGGGCGCCTCCCGGAGGAAGCCCGGACCGCGGGATGGTGTCGGCCATTTCGTCAGCCACCCTGGACCACCACCTTGCGGGTCGCGACGGTCTGGAGCAGCCGCCCCGCGAACAGCAGCACCAGCGCCCACCCCGCCTGGAAGGCGAGCCCCGCCGCCGTCCCGCCGTGGTGGGTGCCCAGCAGCACATCGGCGGGCACCTGGAGCGTCGCGGACCACGGCAGCAGGCGCGCCGCATCGCCGAAGGCGCCGGGGAAGACGGTCAGCGGCAGCAGCATCCCGGAGAAGAACAGGCTCAGCAGGGTGGACAGGGCGTTGAGACCGGTCGCATCCAGCAGCCAGAAGCCGCACAGCGCGAACAGATAGCGCAGCGCGAAGCTGACCACGATGGCCAGCAGGACGGCGAGCAGGAACGTCAGCCATGCCCAGGGGGAGGCCGGCAGCGCCAGATCGAAGGCGAGGGCACCGACGGCAAGCGGTGCCAGTCCGCGCCCCAGCAGCTGGAAGGCGGCCCGCCCCAGGTCGGCGGCGAGCCACCACAGCTGGAGGTCGATCGGCCGGTAGAGATCGATGGCGACGTCGCCGTTCCTGATCCGTTCGTGGAACTCGTCCTGGAAACCGCCGCCCATCAGCGCCGCGCTGGCCAGCATCGCCTGCCCGATCCACACGAAGGTCAGCGCCTGGCTCTGGTCGTAGCCGCCGAGGTGGGGACGCTCGTGCCACAAGGCGATGAACGTATAGGCGAGAATGAAGCCGAAGACGGTGTTGGTGAAGACGCCGGCCGCCGTGGCGACGCGGTAGGTGGCGTAGCGCCGGAAGCCGCTGACGGCTACGGCGAAATTGAGACGGAGCAGATGCATCCTTTCGAGCCCCTCTACCGTCTTCCCAGTAGCACTTCCGTGCGAGCACCGTGCGCGAGCGAAGCCAGCGAGCCTAGCTCACGGGCCTGGTGGGCGACCACCGAATATCCACCGGGCCGGGCTACGGCCCCGAGGGCGTTCTCCGGTACGGAGGGTGCGACAGTGTTCTACGGGGCGTACCAGCATCGCCCGCCATTGGACGAGGAGTCCCTGCAAACATGAGTGACGAGCCGAACAGCGACGCCGAAGGCCGGGAGCCGGAGTCGGACGGCCCGCCAGAGCAGCCCCCCACGGGGAAGCCCGCTGCGGCCCCCCGGGAGAACGCGGGGGCGCCGGAGGAGAGCGCGGGGACTCCCGGGAAGAGTACGGAGAGAACGGGGGCCGCCGGACAGAGCGCCGGGTCCACCGAGCAGGGCTCCGCGGAGCGGAACAGCTCCCGGGAACAGCACGCCTCACGGGAGCAGAACGGCCCCCGCGAGGGGAACGCCTCGCGGGAGGGAAACGGCTCCCCCGAGCGGCCTGCCACGCCGAGTACCCCGAGCGCGGCCGGTACCTCCAGCGCGGCCGGTACCTCCAGCACGCCGAGTGCCCCGAGCGCGGCCGGTACCTCAAGCACGCCGAGTGCCCCGAGCACGCCGAGTGCCCCGAGCGCGCCCGGCGAGCGCTCCATATCCGCGCCGAAGCAGCCCGCGCCGAGCAAGCCCCCCACCGCGCCCGACCAGCCCGCGCCGAGCGAGCCGCAAGCGTCATCGCCGCAGGCGTCGTCGGAGAAGCCCGCGCCCAGCGGGAAGCCCGCACCCACCCCGCCCCAGCAGCCAACCCCGCCACCACCGGCCGGACCGGCCGCGACCGCCGCCATGCCCGTGGGGCAGGCCCCGGCGGGGGGCAGCCCCCCACCCGAGGAGAGCGGCAGCCTCATGGAGAACAGTCCCGCCGCGGCCGACGGTAAGAAGGCCAAGAAGTCCAAGGCGGACAAGAAGGCCGCGAAGGCCCTGAAGAAGCAGAAGCGCCGCCGTACCGGCTGGCGCCGGCTGCTGCCCACCTGGCGGATGGTGCTGGGCGGCCTCCTGCTGTTCGTCCTGCTGGTCTCGGGCGCACTGGTCGCCGGCTATCTGCTGGTGAGCATCCCGCCTCCGAACGACGCCGCGTCGGCGCAGACCAATGTCTTCCTGTACGCGGACGGCAGCCAGATCGCGCGGGACGGCGAGATCAACCGCGAGAACATCACGCTCGGACAGGTGCCGAAGGAGACACAGCACGCGGTGCTGGCCGCCGAGGACCGCGACTTCTACAACGAGTCCGCGGTCGACCCGAAGGCCATGGCCCGCGCCGGCTGGAACATGGTCACCGGCGGGGAGCGCCAGTCGGGTTCGACGATCACCCAGCAGTATGTGAAGAACTACTACCTGAGCCAGGACCAGACGGTCACCCGTAAGGCGAGGGAGTTCTTCATCGCGCTGAAGCTGGACAACGAGGTCAGCAAGAACGACATCCTCCAGGGCTACCTCAACACCAGTTACTTCGGTCGGAACGCCTACGGCATCCAGTCGGCGGCGCACGCCTACTACGGCAAGGACGTCAGCAAGCTGACCCCGGCCGAGGGCGCGTACCTCGCCGCGCTGGTCAACTCGCCCAACGCGTACGACACCCGTGCCCACCCGGAGAACAAGGACCGCGCCGTCGCCCGCTGGAACTACGTGCTGGACGGCATGGTCAAGGAGGGCTGGCTCAGCAAGAGCGACCGCGCGGGGATGAAGTTCCCCGAGCCGGACCGGGTCAAGCCGCCGCGGAACATGTCCGGCGAGCGCGGCTATCTGGTCGAGGCGGTCAAGAACTACCTCATCAACAACAAGATCATCGATGAGCAGCGGCTGGCGGCCGGCGGGTTCCGGATCACCACGACGTTCCAGCCGAAGAAGCAGAAGGCCATGCGCGACGCGGTCGACAAGCAGCTGATGTCCCAGCTGGACAAGAAGAACCGCAAGGTCGACAAGTACGTCCGCGCGGGCGGCGCCTCGGTGGACCCGAAGACCGGCAAGGTCGTCGCGATGTACGGCGGCATCGGCTACACCAAGCAGTACACGAACAACGCCACGCGCCGGGACTACCAGGTCGGCTCCACCTTCAAGCCGTTCCTGTTCACCGCGGCCATCCAGCACAAGTCCACCACCCAGGCCGGCCAGCCGATCCGCGCGAACACCATCTACGACGGCACCAACAAGCGCGAGGTCGTCAGCAACGGCCAGGGCACCGGCTACGCGCCCGAGAACGAGGACCAGCGCTCCTACGGGAAGATTCCCGTCTCGACCGCCATGGACAAGTCGGTCAACAGCGTCTTCGCGCAGATGGGCATCGACGTCGGCCCCAAGAAGGTCAAGGAGACCGCGGTCGATCTGGGTGTGCCCGAGAGCGTTCCCAACTTCACCCCGGACGGCTCCATCGCGCTCGGCGTCACCACGGCCTCGCCGCTCGACATGGCCGAGGCGTATGCCACGCTCGCCAACCACGGCAAGCACGGCCACTACAGCCTGGTGCAGAAGGCCACCCGCGGCGGTGAGGTCGTCAACCTGCCCGACGAGGAGTCCAAGCAAGCCGTCACCCGGGCCGCCGCCGACTCCACCACGGCCACGCTCCGCAGCGTCGTCCAGGGCGGCACCGGTACGGCGGCGCAGTCCGCCGGCCGTCCGGCGGCCGGCAAGACCGGTACCGCCGAGGAGGACAAGGCCGCCTGGTTCGCGGGCTACACACCGGACCTGGCCACCGTCATCTCGGTGATGGGCCAGAACCCGAAGACGGCCGTCCAGGAGCCGCTGTACGGGGCGGGCGGCCAGGCGCGCGTCAACGGCGGCGGCTACCCGGCGGAGATCTGGGGCGCCTACACGAAGAAGGCGCTGGAGGGCCGCCCGGTCAAGGACTTCGACCTGGACACGGCGGGCAACGGCAACGTGCCGGGCACCCAGCCGCCGAGCTCAGCGCCGACGACGAAGCCGCCGTCGGACGAGCCGAGCGAGGAGCCGTCCCAGACCGAGCAGCCGACCGACGAGCCCTCGACACCCGAGCCGCCGACCACCCCGCCGCCGTCCACCCCGGGGCCGAGCATCCCGGAGATCGGCGGGGTGGACGGAGGCGACCCCGGCGGTGACCCGGGCGGCGACCCCGGCGGCGACCCCGGCGGCGCCAACGGTGATCCGGGCGGCGACACCAACGGTGATCCGGGCAGCGCCTGGAACGGCGGCGCCCCCGCGGTCCGCCGCTGGTAGCCCGAGAGGGCGCCCTGGGCGGCGCCCCCTCTCGCCAAAGCGCCCTCCTTTCCGCCGCGACGGCGGAAAGGAGGGCGCCTCCATGAAGGTTCGCTACAGATACAGACCCGTCGAGTCGGCGGTGTCCTGAAGCCGCTCCGCCGCGACGGCGTGAAGGTCGCGCTCGCGCATCAGGACGTACGCAACCCCCCGTACCTCGACCTCGGCGCGGTCCTCCGGGTCGTACAGCACCCGGTCTCCGGGCTCCACCGTCCGGACGTTCTGGCCGACGGCGACCACCTCGGCCCAGTCCAGCCTGCGTCCTACGGCCGCCGTGGCGGGGATCACGATGCCGCCGGAGGAGCGGCGCTCGCCCTCGCTGGTGTCGGTCCGTACGAGCACGCGGTCGTGCAGCATGCGGATCGGCAGTTTGTCATCGTGCGCGGATGCAGGGGTCTTTGGGCTCACCGGAAGACCGTATCTCAGCGCCTCAGTGGTGGCGGCGGCGAGCCCGGCGACGGCCGGCGGGCTTGCGCCGGGAGGTGAGCGCGAGGGCACCCACCAGAGCGACGGCCACCACTGCGGCTGGCACGACCCGCTCCAGCCGGGGGGTGCCGTCCTCGCCGACGAACTGGGCCCGCACATCGGAGACCGTACGGTTGGCGACGACGTATGCGCGCCCCGCGGTGCGGTCCACCGCGGCGGCCGCCTTCGCCTTGGCGTCCCCGATGATGGTCTTCGGATGAACGCGTACGGCGATCTCGTCCAGCGCGGCGGCGAGGTCCTGCCGCCTGCGGATGATGTCCGCCTCGATGTCCGCGGGGGTCCTGGCTTCCGGCACCGAGCTGCCTCCGTCGCTGTCAGTCCTGCGTCCTACCGTGTGTGTCAGCGGCCATCCTGTCAGCTTGCCGCTGCCGCCGCCCTGTGGCACCCCCGATCGGCGGCCGTTGGCTACGCTCGGGCGGGTTCGGCCCCGCCGCCACTTCGGAGTGAGTCCACCACGGATCCACTACGGACAAGTACAGCACTACTGGCGCGTACCGCGGCGGCCACCGGAGGAAATACACGGCACCGAAGGAGCCCTCATGAGCCCACGACTCGCACCCGGCGACACCGCCCCCGACTTCACGCTGCCCGACGCCGACGGCAAGGACGTCTCGCTGTCCGGCCGGCGGGGCCGCAAAGTGATCGTCTACTTCTACCCGGCGGCCCTGACCCCCGGCTGCACGAAGCAGGCGTGCGACTTCACGGACAACCTCGAACTGCTGGCCGGTCAGGGCTACGACGTCATCGGAGTCTCCCCGGACAAGCCGGAGAAGCTGGCGAAGTTCCGCGAGAAGGAGTCGCTGAAGGTCACCCTCGTCGGCGACCCGAGCAAGGAGACGATGGAGGCGTACGGCGCCTTCGGCGAGAAGAAGCTGTATGGCAAGACCGTCACCGGCGTCATCCGCTCCACGGTGATCGTGGACGAGGAGGGCAAGGTCGAGCGGGCGCTCTACAACGTGAAGGCGACCGGGCATGTGGCCAAGCTCATCAAGGATCTTGGGCTGGCTTCGCGGTGATCCTGATGTGATGGCTTGTGGAGGACGAGGTGGATTACCTGAAGAGGCCAAATGCGCGTAGTGGGGCGGGTGTTACGCATGGGGAATGAACAACGAGGTTCAGCAGCCCCACGACGATGACCCGGCTGCGCACAAGCGGAATGATGAAGTCCGCAGTAGCGACATCACGGTCACGGACGAGGCGACGGTCAAGCGCGCCACCAGGGCCGCTGCTGTAGGCAACGCCATGGAATGGTTCGACTTCGGGATCTATGCGTATCTCGCGGTCACTATCGGAAAGGTCTTCTTCCCCGGGGACGGCAGCACTCAGCTCCTGGCCTCCTTCACCGCCTTCGCCGCCTCCTTCCTGATCCGGCCGCTGGGCGGGATGGTCTTCGGCCCGCTCGGCGACCGCCTCGGGCGAAAACAAGTGCTGGCGCTGACCATGGTGCTGATGGCGGCTGGCACCTTCTGTATCGGTCTGATCCCCTCCTACGACTCGATCGGCATCGCCGCTCCCATCCTGTTGCTGCTCTGTCGCATGGTGCAGGGCTTCTCCACGGGCGGCGAGTACGGCGGCGCTGCCACCTTCATCGCCGAGTACGCGCCGGACAAGCGACGCGGCTACTTCGGCAGCTTCCTGGAGTTGGGCACCCTGATCGGCTACACCGGAGCCGCCGGTCTGGTCCTGGTGCTGAACACCGCGCTGGGCGACGAGGCGATGCTGGAGTGGGGCTGGCGCATCCCGTTCCTGATCGGCGGGCCCATCGGGGTCGTCGGTCTGTATCTGCGGACGAAGCTGGACGAGACCCCGGCCTTCCAGCAGCAGCAGGCGCAGGCCGCCGAGGCGAACGGGCCCAAGCTGTCGGAGGACATGCCGCGGAAGAAGTTCACGGCGATCTTCACCGAGCAGTGGCCCATGCTGCTCCTGTGCATCGCCCTGGTCGCGGCCTACAACATCACCGACTACATGCTCCTGTCGTACATGCCCGCCTACCTGACCGATGCCCTCGACTACAAGCACTCGATGGAGCTGGTCGCGGCGATCATCGCGATGGTGGTGATGGCGGCGGTGATCCAGCGGATCGGGAACCTCGCCGACCGCTTCGGCCGCAAGCCGCTGCTGATGGCCGGCATGGGGGGCTTCGCCGTGCTGACGATCCCCGTCTTCGTCCTCTTCCAGCAGGGCAGCTTCGCCGCGGTGATCGTCGGACTGCTGCTGCTGGGCGCCCCTCTGGTCTGTCTGCTGGGCACCATGTCGGCGACACTGCCCGCGCTCTTCCCCACGGAGGTGCGCTACGGCTCCCTGTCCATCGGCTACAACGTGTCCACCTCGCTCTTCGGCGGTACGGCACCGATGGTGATGTCGTACCTGGTCGACAGCACGGGCGACAAGCTGTCCCCGGCCTACTACGCCTCGGGCGCGGCCGTCCTCGGCATCATCGCCGTGGCCTTCATGAAGGAGTCCGCGGGGCAGCCGCTGCCGGGCTCGCCGCCCTCGGTCAGCACCGAGGAGGAGGCCCGCGCCCTGACTCAGACCGAGACCGGGACCAAGGAGCCCACCACCGCCTGACCCCGTCCACCCACCACCTGCCCGCACCCCGGACCATCCGGCCGGGGTGCGGGCGCAGTGCGTGAGGGGCGCACGCGCGGTGCCCCGACGGGTGCGCGGAGTATCCACGGAGGAACCTGATGAAGGAGACGGCGCGGCAGCCGCTCGCGGGCTCACCGCCCTCGGTCAGCACCGAGGAGGAGGCCCGCGCCTTGGCCCGGGCCGAAACCAACCAGCCCACGTTCTGACATCCGCCCCCAGCGCCCGCCCCCGGCCCGGCGGATCAGGGCGCGGGCGCAGTACGATACGTGCGCGCGCGAGTGCCGGAATTGGTAGACGGGACGGCTTTAGGTGCCGGTGTCTTCGGACGTGGGGGTTCGAGTCCCCCCTCGCGCACCGCGGGCCTGCCCGTTGCCTGCGACGGGCAGTAAGGGGCACCCCCTACCCAGCGAGCCCAAGCAATTCCCGTACGGCGGGAACGAGGGCCCGAAACGCCTCGCCACGGTGGCTGATTGCGTTCTTCTCCGCGGGGCTGAGCTCGGCACACGTCCTGGTCTCGCCGTCGGGCTGGAGGACCGGGTCGTAGCCGAAGCCGCCGTCGCCCGCGGGAGCGTGCCGAAGGGTGCCGCGCAGCCGACCGCTGACGACCCGTTCGGTGCCGTCGGGAAGTGCGAGGGCCGCGGCGCACTCGAAGTGCGCCCCCCGGTGTACGGAGTCGATGTCGGCGAGCTGGGCGAGCAGCAGGTCCAGATTGGCGCCGTCGTCCCCGTGCCGGCCGGCCCAGCGCGCGGAGAAGATGCCGGGCGCCCCGCCGAGCACGTCCACGCAGAGCCCGGAGTCGTCGGCGACCGCGGGCAGCGCGGTGGCCTTCGCGAGGGCGTGCGCCTTGAGGAGGGCGTTCTCCGCGAACGTCACACCGGTCTCCTTGACGTCCGGCACCTCGGGATAGGCGTCGGCGCCCACCAGGTCCAGTTCGATGCCCGCGTCGGCGAGGATCGCCTTCAGCTCGGTGACCTTGTGGGCGTTGCGGGTAGCCAGGATCAGGCGCTTGGTGCTCATGGCCACCAAGTATCGCGCCCGCCCGACGGGTGACGGTCGGTGGGAGGGCCCCCGGGCGGGGCGACGCTCAGCCCGGGGTGCAGACCTTCGTCAGCTCGTCGGCCGCGTCGGAGACCGGCTTGGTCCGTGGTGTGCGGCCTGCCTCCACGTCGGAGCGGACGCTGTCGACAGCATCCCGCAGCCGGGAGACGGACTTGCCGACGTCACCGCCGTCCGTCTCCTTGTCGATCTTGTTGAGGTTCTTGTCGATCCGGTCCAGGGCCTTGTCCGCCTGGGTCGGATCCTCACCCGCGTCCGAGACGGCCTGCTGGAGATCGTCGACCGAACGGGCAACAGCCGAGGCAGTGTTCGCGCAGTCCAGCGCCTTGTCGACGGCTGAGCAACTCGCCAAAATCGGTGCGATCAGTGCGATGGCCGTGACGGCCGCCGCTGTGGTGACGGTCTTCCTACGTGGCACCTCTGCGCCCCCCTCCCTGAAACCGAGACTGGTCGGACCGCACGGTTCGACGACACGTGCGGCCCGCACCCGGATAGACGCGTAAAGCGGTGGCAAAGTTCCCCGGGCACCGACTCCGGTGCCCGCCTGCTTTCCGCTTCAGCGGCCCAATGCTTTCCCCTTCAGCGGCCCAGTGCTGTGCGCTGCGCACCGTCGAGCTGGGCGCAGCCCGCGACGGCGAGATCGAGCAGCCCGTTGAGCTCCTCGCGGGCGAACGGTGCGCCCTCGGCGGTGCCCTGGACCTCCACGAAGTGGCCGTCACCGGTGCAGACCACGTTCATGTCCGTCTCGGCGCGGACATCTTCCTCGTACCGCAGGTCGAGCATCGGTACGCCGTCGATGATGCCGACGCTGACGGCGGCGACGGTGCCGGTCAGCGGCTGGGCCTTGGCCTTGATGAGCTTGCGCTCCTGCGCCCAGGCGACGGCGTCGGCCAGCGCGACGTACGCACCGGTGATCGCCGCGGTACGGGTACCGCCGTCCGCCTGGAGCACATCGCAGTCGATCACGATGGTGTTCTCGCCCAGCGCCTTGTGGTCCACCACGGCGCGCAGCGAGCGCCCCACGAGACGGGAGATCTCATGGGTACGGCCGCCGATCCGGCCCCGTACGGACTCGCGGTCGCCGCGGGTGTTGGTGGCGCGCGGCAGCATGGCGTACTCCGCGGTGACCCAGCCCTCCCCGCTGCCCTTGCGCCAGCGGGGCACGCCCTCCGTCAGGCTGGCGGTGCACAGGACCCGGGTGTCGCCGAAGGAGACGAGGACGGAGCCCTCGGCGTGCTTGCTCCAACCGCGCTCGATGGTGACGGGTCGCAGCTCCTCGGCCGTACGGCCGTCGATACGTGACATGCGTGCGAGCGTATCCCTGGCCGGGGGCTTGGGCCGAACGTGGTGGTTGCGGCCGTCTTCACTGCCGCCGGACCCTCGCCGTCTCGGCTGATCGCCGTCGCGGCGGAACATGGTCCTGGGGGCTTCGCCCCCAGAGGCTCACATCATGTCTTCGATTTCCGCGGCGATGGGGTCGGCGTCGGTGCCGATGACCACCTGGATCGCGGAGCCCATCTTGACGACGCCGTGGGCGCCCGCGGCCTTCAGTGCGACCTCGTCGACGAGGGAGGCGTCGTTGACCTCGGTGCGGAGGCGGGTGATGCAGCCCTCGACCTCTTCGATGTTGTCGAGCCCGCCGAGTCCGGCGACGATCTTCTCAGCCTTGCTGGCCATGTCCTTCTCCTGTGTTCCCGCCCGGTGGACGCTGGGGCGCCTCTGACGCAGTGGCTTTTTGTCACGTTAGCCCACGATCAGCCCAGCTATGCGAGCGCCGGTGCACTGTCTGGCGAATGATGACGGATAGTGGCGACGTGGGTACGCCTGCCGCCGTACGGCGAGCACGCCCCGCACCGCTAGTGGTCTACACCAGCATGCGTCAGCCGCCCGGTCGGCGGACGAGGGGCCGACCAGTCAGGAGGAGGTCGTGAGCGCCAACGCCGCAGCTGGGCCGGGGAGGAGGTGGACCTCCACCTTCTTCCAGGGCTTGCAGAAGATGGGGCGCAGCCTTCAGCTCCCCATCGCGGTGCTCCCGGCCGCCGGCATCCTCAACCGGCTCGGCCAGCCGGACATCTTCGGGGACGACGGCCTGGGCTGGACGGACGTCGCCAAGGTTTTCCAGGGCGCGGGAGGCGCGCTGCTGGACTCGGCGCTCGGACTGCCGCTGCTGTTCTGCGTGGGCGTGGCCATCGGCATGGCCAAGAAGGCGGACGGCTCGACCGCGCTGGCCGCCGTCGCGGGCTTTCTCGTCTACTACAACATCCTTCAGCAGTTCCCCACCTGTCCCTCCGGTTCCACCTTCGACACCGAGCAGGGCACCTGTCTGGCCAAGGACGGCACCGCGGCCGGCGCCGCGGCCTTCCAGAACCCGGGTGTCTTCGGCGGGATCGTCGTCGGGCTGCTGGCGGCGTGGTTCTGGCAGCGCTTCCACCGGGTGAAGCTGGTGGACTGGCTCGGTTTCTTCAACGGCCGCCGGCTGGTGCCGATCATCATGGCCTTCGTGGCACTGGTCTTCGCGGTGCTGTGCCAGTGGGTGTGGCCGCCGATCGGTGACGGGCTCACCAGCTTCTCGAAGTGGATGACGGACCTGGGCGCCTGGGGTGCGGGCATCTTCGGCGTCGCCAACCGGGCGCTCATCCCGATCGGCATGCACCAGTTCCTGAACACCTTCATGTGGTTCCAGTTCGGGAGCTACAAGAAGCCGGACGGCGAGGTCGTGCACGGCGACATCAACCGCTTCCTGGCGGGCGATCCGAGCGCCGGACAGTTCCTCTCGGGCTTCTTCCCGATCATGATGTTCGCGCTGCCGGCCGCCGCGCTGGCCATCACGCACGCGGCCCGCCCCGAGCGGCGCAAGGTGGTCGGCGGGCTGATGCTCTCGACCGCGCTGACCTCGTTCGTCACCGGGGTCACCGAGCCGATCGAGTTCTCGTTCCTCTTCGTCGCCCCGGTGCTGTACGTCATCCACGTGCTGCTGACCGGCGTCTCGATGGCGCTGACCTGGGGGCTCGGCGTCCATGACGGGTTCAGCTTCTCGGCGGGGCTGATCGACTACGTCATCAACTGGAGCCTGGCCACCAAGCCGTGGCTGATCATCCCGATCGGGCTGGGCTTCGCGGTGGTCTATTACGTGCTCTTCCGCGCTGCGATCTCCAAGTTCGACCTGAAGACTCCGGGCCGGGAGCCGGAGGAGCTCGCGGAGGAGATCGAGGACGAGGTGACGCGGTAGCTCCACATGTACGCGCCGGCCTCCGGGTTGCGTCCGTTCCGAACCGGAGGGCTCAGATCTCGTACACGGCCCCCGGCCGGGCCAGCTCGACCGGCCCCGCGAACACCGCTTTGGCATCCCGAAGATTGATCTGCGGGTCCGTCCACGGCGGTACATGCGTGAGCACCAGCCGGGCGGCGCCGGCCCGGGCGGCGGTCTCCCCGGCTTCCCGGCCGTTCAGATGGAGACCGGGGATCTGCTCCTTACCGTCCGTGAAGGACGCCTCGCACAGGAACAGATCGGCGTCCCGGGCAGCGAGTTCGAGCTGGGGGCACGGGCCGGTGTCACCCGAATACGTGAGGACCCGCCCGCTCTCCTTGTGCTCGACCCGGAAGGCGTACGCCTCCACCGGATGGTCGACCAGCTCCGTACGCACCCGGAACGGGCCCGCATCGAAGCTGCCGCCGGCGGAGAGGGTGCGGAAGCTGAAGACCTCGCTCATCGACGAGTCGGACGGGGTGTCGGCGTACGCCGTGGTGAGCCGCTGCTCGGTGCCGGGCGGGCCGTGGACCGGGATGGGGCCGCAACGGCCGCCCTCGTGGCGGTAGTAGCGGGCGACGAAGTAGCCGCACATGTCGATGCAGTGGTCGGCGTGGAGGTGGCTGAGCGCGATCACGTCGAGGTCGTAGAGGCCGCAGTGCCGCTGGAGCTCGCCGAGCGCCCCGTTGCCCATGTCCAGCAGCAACCGGAAACCGTCGGCCTCGACGAGGTAGCTCGAACAGGCCGATTCCGTGGACGGAAACGACCCCGAACAGCCGACGACGGTGAGCTTCATGGAGTGGAAACCTCCGTTGACGGCCTGCTGGACGGTCCCCATGTCGTTGACGAGGGGACTTCCGAGCGTAAGCCGCGCAGGACGGGGTGGCTCCTCGATGGGGCGGTGGTGTGGGCGGAATCACCAGCCCGGGGTAGCGCCGTACGAGGCTGCCGGACGTTGCGGCCGGGGCATTCCCTCTTTCCGCCGGGCCCTCGCCGTCCTGGTTGCCCGCCGTCGCGGCGGCAATGGTCCTGGGGGCCACACCCCCAGACCCCTGCCCGACGGCGAGGGCCCGGAGGAGCAGGCGGGCTCCGCAACTGGAGCGTTCGCCCTCAGGCCCAGAGCTGGCCCTGGACGGTGGCGATGGCGGCTTCGTCGGAGTCGGCGGTGTAGAGACCCGTCGAGAGGTACTTCCAGCCGCCGTCGGCGACGAGGAAGACGATGTCGGCGCTCTCCCCGGCGCGGAGCGCCTTGCGGCCGACACCGATCGCGGCGTGCAGCGCCGCGCCCGTGGAGACGCCCGCGAAGATGCCCTCCTGCGCGAGGAGTTCCCTGGTTCGGGTGACCGCGTCCGCGGAGCCGACCGAGAAGCGGGTGGTCAGCACGGACTCGTCGTACAGCTCGGGAACGAAGCCCTCGTCCAGGTTGCGCAGCCCGTAGACCAGGTCGTCGTAGCGCGGCTCGGCGGCGACGATCTGGATGTCGGGACGGTGCTCGCGCAGATAGCGGCCCGCGCCCATCAGCGTGCCGGTGGTGCCCAGGCCCGCCACGAAGTGGGTGACCGACGGCAGGTCGGCGAGGATCTCGGGGCCCGTGGTGACGTAGTGCGCGCCCGCGTTGTCGGGATTGCCGTACTGGTAGAGCATCACCCAGTCCGGGTGCTCGGCCGCCAGTTCCTTGGCCACCCGTACCGCCGTGTTGGAGCCGCCCGCCGCGGGGGACGAGATGATCTCCGCGCCCCACATGGCCAGCAGCTGGCGCCGCTCCTCGCTGGTGTTCTCCGGCATGACGCAGACGATGCGGTAGCCCTTGAGCCTGGCCGCCATCGCCAGCGAGATGCCGGTGTTGCCGGAGGTCGGCTCCAGGATGGTGCAGCCGGGCCGCAACCGGCCGTCCTTCTCGGCCTGTTCGACCATGTGCAGGGCCGGACGGTCCTTGACGGAGCCGGTGGGGTTGCGGTCCTCCAGCTTCGCCCAGATCCGTACGTCCTCGGAGGGCGAGAGCCTCGGGAGCCGTACGAGGGGTGTGTTGCCGACGGCGTCGAGCGGGGAGTCGTAGCGCATCAGCGCATCAGGCCCGCGTGCATGCTTCCTCCGGCCACCGCGGGCAGGATCGTCACGCTGTCGCCGTCGCTGACCTTGGTGGTGATGCCGTCCAGGAAGCGCACGTCCTCGTCGTTGAGGTAGACGTTCACGAAGCGGCGCAGCTCACCGCCGTCCACCAGGCGGTCCTGGATTCCGGTGTGGCGGCTCTCCAGGTCGGCGAAGAGCTCACCGATGGTGTCGCCACTGCCCTCGACCGCTTTCTGGCCGTCGGTGTAGGTGCGGAGGATGGTCGGAATGCGGACCTCGATGGCCATGAGAGTGCTCCCGTCGGAGAGGAAAGAGGGCTGGCTGTTCGGCGGGCTGGGTACCGCCCGGCAGTGACCGGGGTGGGCGGCTGCGGGCGCAGCGCATGCCCCGTACCGCGGGCAGGGCGTACTGACGGGGCCGGGCGGGCGCACGAGTGGCCACCCGAGCGGGCACGCGTCAGGCCGGTGGACAGATCGCGCTGGCGAGGCGGCACAGGTCGACGTGCAGGCGCGCCACGAGCAGCATGCCCGGGGTCTTCTCGAATGCGCTCACGTCGTGGACAACCATGGGCTCATCGTAACGATTCCCGGCGGCGGAATCGGATGTGAGTTTCATGATGCGGACCGATCCGTCTCACGGACGCCGGTCAGCGGCTCTCAGGAGCCCTGAGCTCCATAGCTCTCGACGACCTCGACCTCTTCCTCGGTGACCTCGCCGTCCACGATGCGGAACGAGCGGAAGGAGAACGGGCCCTCGTCGTTGCCGCACTCGGCGGTGGAGACGAGGACGTAGTGCGCGCCGGGCTCGTTGGCGTAGGAGATGTCCGTACGGGACGGGTACGCCTCGGTGGCGGTGTGCGAGTGGTAGATCACGACGGGTTCCTCGTCGCGGTCGTCCATCTCGCGGTAGAGCTTGAGCAGGTCGGTCGAGTCGAACTCGTAGAAGGTGGGCGAGCGCGCCGCGTTCAGCATCGGGATGAAGCGCTCGGGCCGGCCCTCGCCGACCGGTCCCGCGATCACGCCGCACGCCTCGTCGGGGTGGTCCGCGCGGGCGTGGGCGACGATCCGGTCGTGCAGCTCCTGGGTGATGGTCAGCATGACCGCCAGGATATGCGCGCCCGCGCACACCCGTCCGCGCCCCCTCCCCGCCACCCGCCCGGGCGCGCACGAAGGGCCGGACCGTACGCCTGAGCAGTACGGTCCGGCCCTGCGAACCCGGCGTCCGGACCCTCCCGGGTCCAGGCCGGTGGCGGCCTCAGTCCTGGCCGGTGGCGGCCTCAGTCCTGGCCGGTGGCGGCCTCGGGCTCGAGCCTGCCGGCGCTCGCGGTCACCGGCGCCCCGATCGGGGGCAACGAGGAGCGGTGCGCGTGCGCGGCCCGACGGGCGTGCAGCAGCCAGTACGCGCCCAGCAGCACGGCCCAGCCGGCGCCGACGTACAGCGAGATCCGCGCCGTCTCGTCGAGTGCCACGATCACCAGCACCATGGTGAGGAAGAGCAGCGCGACCCAGGTGAAGACGCTGCCGCCCGGCGCGGGGAACGAGGACTTCGGCAGCCGTCCCGCGACGACGGCCCGCCGGTACATCAGGTGGCTGACGAGGATCATCATCCAGGTCCAGATGCCGCACGCGGTGGCGACCGAGGTCACGTAGGCGAACGCCTTCTCCGGCACCACGTAGTTGAGCACCACACCGATGCCCATGAGCAGCACCGAGACGGCGATGCCCGGCGCGGGGGACTGCCGCTTGTTCAGGCGCTCGAAGTAGCCGGGGGCCTCCTTGTTCTCCGCCAGGTCCCGCAGCATGCGGCCGGTGGAGTACATACCGGAGTTGCAGGAGGAGAGCGCGGCGGTCAGCACGACGAAGTTGACGATGCCGGCACCGAGCGGAATGCCGATCTTGCCGAACGCGGCCACGAAGGGGCTGACGCCGTCGGAGAACTCGGTCCACTTGACCACGGACAGGATCACGACGAGCGAGCCGACGTAGAAGATGATGATGCGCCACGGCAGCGTGTTGATCGCCTTGGGCAGCGTTGTCTCCGGGTCCTGGCTCTCGCCCGCGGTGATACCGACGAGTTCCACCGCGATGTAGGCGAACATCACGCCCTGCAGCGTCATCAGGCTGGATCCGATACCGGTCGGGAAGAAGCCTTCGTGGGCCCACAGGTTGCTGACGGCAGCGGTGTCACCGGCCTGCGAGAAGCCCAGGGTGAGCACGCCGAGACCGATCACGATCATGCCGATGATCGCGGTGACCTTGATCATCGAGAACCAGAACTCGACCTCGCCGAAGACCTTCACCGAGATCAGGTTCACCCCGAACAGCACCACCAGGAAGACCAGCGCGCTGACCCACTGCGGAATGTCCGGGAACCAGTAGTGGATGTAGATCGCCGCCGCGGTGAGCTCGGCCATGCCGGTCACGACCCACAGCAGCCAGTACGTCCAGCCCGTCACAAAGCCGAAGAACGGCCCCAGGAACTCCCGGGCGTACTCCGCGAAACTGCCGGAGACCGGGCGGTACATCAGCAGTTCGCCGAGCGCCCGCATGATGAAGAAGATGACGACGCCCGCCAGGGCGTACATCAGGATGATGCTGGGTCCGGCCTTGGCGATGTTCGCCCCGGCTCCCATGAACAGGCCGACACCGATGGCACCGCCGATGGCGATCATCTGGACCTGGCGGCTGCCCAGCCCTCGCTGGTAGCCCTCGTCGGAAGGCCCGGCCGCGCCGCTGCTTCCGCCCGTGCTTGCGGATGCGGGTTTCCCCCTGCCGTCCGCGACCTTCTCGGAGGTCATGTGGTGCGCCTTTCTCCATTCCGATCCGGCCTTTCCGGATCGGGTCCCGATCCCCCCGGTGGAGTTGTGCGTGCCGACGATCGGCCGGCGGTGCACCGCTGTGCGGGCAGGGGTGTTGCCCCGCGGACAGCGGATCCGTGCAGGTGTACCACGGAGGACTGTCCCCAACGCGTGACCCGGCTCACGGTCAGAAAGGGCAGAGAAGGACATCACGCTCGGAAAGCACCGAGTGTGATGCGTTCGTTAAGAGGGCTTTACTCGCCGATTACCGAACAACCGCACAAGCGTCGGCTGTTCGTCATCGGGACATGTCACGGCATCAGCGTCTCGACCAAGGTCTCCTGGAGGCCGCCCAGCCACAGATAGGCCATCACCATGGGCTTGCGTTCGTCGGAGTCGGCCAGCTGGTACAGCTCGTCGTCGCTGTCGTCGCTCACCTCGAGGCGGGTACCGATGGCCAGCCGCAGATCGTTGAGAGCGCCCAGCCACTGCTTGGACTCCTGCGGGGTGAGGGTGAGCACGGCCCCCCGCTCCCCCGGCGTCAGCGCGTCCAGCGCACGCACCACGGCCAGCCCGTCCTCCCGCTTGCGGGCCCGCAGGTCGTTCTCCGTGTAGCGGCGGAACTCCGCGGACGCCGCCCGGTCGCGCTTCGCCCGCGCGGCCTCGTCGCTGTCCGCGGCCAGGTCCTCGTCAGGCGTGGCGTCCGGCCCGGGGCCGTAGGCGTCCGGGAAGAGCCGGGCCAGCGCCGGATCGGCGGGCGGCTCGCTGGGGCCGTCGGCGAACGGCGGCCAGGAGACGGCCTCGATACCCGCCAGCTCGTCCTCCAGGCTGCCGCCCTCGCCCCTCGTGGAGCCCTCGCCCGGTCCGCCGGGCCGCCCGGCGTCCTGCGGCGGGCGCGGCTGGTCGGCGGGCTCGCTGCCGGGGCCGATCAGTTCCAGCAGCTGCATCACCAGACTACGCAGGATCGAGATCTCCACCTCGTCCAGCGCGATGGCGGCGCCACCGTCCTCGGTCGGCTCGAAGTGCCCCGCCATCAGCGGTCCTGGGTGAGCGTGGCCCACAGCCCGTAGCTGTGCATGGCCTGCACGTCGCGCTCCATCTCCTCGCGGGTACCGCTGGAGACGATGGCGCGTCCCTTGTGGTGGACGTCGAGCATCAGCTTTTTCGCCTTCTCCTTCGAATAGCCGAAGTACGCCTGGAACACGTACGTCACATAGCTCATGAGGTTGACCGGGTCGTTGTGCACGACGGTCACCCAGGGCACATCCGGCTCGGGAACCTCGACGGGCTCCTCGGTGGTCTCCGGGCGCTCGATCTCCGTTGGGGTGGCGACACTCACAGGTCCCATGCTGCCACCCGGCGCCCGGGGCCGCCCAAGCAGCACCCCCGGTCACCGTATATCGTCAAGCTGACGAGATCCGGGGTACGCTCGCAATGAGCGACCCGAACACACGAGGTGAGGCAGCAGTGCTGGATTCCCCCACAGGGCAGCCCCCGCATGACTCCCGGCAGACGGCGGACACCCGGCAGGCCGTGGACGCCCGGCAGGAACACGCCCGGCGGATGGAGACGGGCCTGCCGGTGGCCGTGCCCTCCACCGCGCTCTTCACCGACCAGTACGAGCTGACCATGCTCCAGGCCGCACTGCGCGCCGGGACGGCCGAGCGGCGCTCAGTCTTCGAGGTCTTCACCCGCCGGCTCCCCGAGGGCCGCCGCTACGGCGTCGTCGCGGGCACCGGGCGGGTGCTGGACGCGGTGGAGAACTTCCGCTTCGACGACCAGCTGCTCGACTTCCTGCGCGAGACACGCGTGGTGGACGAGCCGACCCTTCGGTGGCTCGCCGACTACCGCTTCAAGGGCGACGTCCTCGGCTACCCGGAAGGCGAGGTCTACTTCCCCGGCTCGCCCATCCTGCGGGTGGAGGGGACGTTCGCCGAGTGCGTGCTGCTGGAGACGGTGATCCTCTCCATCCTCAACCACGACTCGGCCGTGGCAGCCGCCGCCTCCCGGATGGCCGTCGCCGCCGCCGGCCGCCCGCTGATCGAGATGGGCGCCCGGCGCACCCACGAGCTCGGCGCCGTCGCGGCGGCCCGCGCCGCCTATGTGGGCGGCTTCGACACCACCTCCGACCTGGCCGCCGGGTTCCGCTACGGCATCCCCAGCGTGGGCACCAGCGCCCACGCCTTCACCCTGCTGCACGACACCGAGCGGGACGCGTTCACCGCGCAGGTCGAGTCGCTGGGCAGCGGTACGACGCTGCTGGTGGACACCTACGACGTGGCCGAGGCGGTCCGTACGGCCGTGGAGGTGGCGGGCCCGGATCTCGGCGCCGTCCGCATCGACTCCGGGGACCTGCTGCTGGTGGCCCACCGGGTACGCCAGCAGCTGGACGAGCTGGGCGCTGACCGGACCAAGATCGTGGTCACCAGCGACCTGGACGAGTACGCCATCGCCTCGCTGGCCGCGGCCCCCGTGGACGCGTACGGCGTCGGCACCCAGCTGGTCACCGGCAGCGGCCACCCGACCTGCTCGATGGTCTACAAGCTGGTGGCCCGCGCCGACTCCGAAGGGCCCGGCGCCCCGCTCCGCGCGGTGGCCAAGCGCTCGACCGGCGGCAAGACCTCCATCGGCGGCGCCAAGTGGGCGGCCCGCCCGGTGGACGCGGAGGGCGTGGCCGAGGCGGAGGTGGTGGGCACCGGCGATGTACCGCCCGAGCTGGCCGGGCAGCTGCTCCAGGTGAAGCTGATCGACCGGGGCACCGTCGTCGGACGCGAGCCCCTGGACGCCGCCCGGGAGCGCCACCGCGCGGCCCTCGCCCGGCTCCCGATGTCCGCGGCCCAGCTCTCCCGCGGAGAACCGGTGCTGCCGGTCGAGCACGTGTAACCCCCGGTACGGGCCCGAGCCGCATACCGGCGTCGTTCCACTGCCGCCGGGCCCCTTGAGTGTCTAGGCTCGGACGTGACGGCGGTTTCCGGACGCTGTCCGAAGCTTCCGACGCGTGGCGCGTGGGGCCTGACGCCTGACGCCTGCCGATGACTCTCGCAACGGCCGCCGGTCACGGTCCGTCCCCTCCCAGCCGACCCACCAGCCGAAAGGTGTGCACCATGCACCGGGCACTGATCGTCGTGGACGTGCAGAACGACTTCTGCGAAGGCGGCAGCCTCGCCGTCGCGGGCGGCGCCGACGTCGCGGCCGCCATCACCGACCTGGTCGGGGACGCCTCCGCCGGATACCGCCATGTCGTCGCGACCCGGGACACACACATCGATCCGGGCGACCACTTCTCCGCCGATCCGGACTTCCAGCGCTCCTGGCCGCCGCACTGCGTGGCGGGCACCGAGGGCGTGGGCTTCCACCCCAACTTCACCCCCGCCGTCGCCTCGGGCTCCATCGAGGCGGTTTTCGACAAGGGCGCCTACACCGCCGCGTACAGCGGCTTCGAGGGCGCCGACGAGAACGGGGTCCCGCTCGCGGACTGGTTGCGCGAGCGGGACGTGACGGAGGTGGACATCGTCGGCATCGCCACGGATCACTGCGTGCGCGAGACCGCGTTGGACTCCGCGCGGGAGGGCTTCCGTACGCAGGTGCTGCTCGATCTGACCGCGGGGGTCTCCGAGGAGACGGTCCAGCTGGCGCTGGGGGAGCTTCGCGATGCCGGCGTTGAGCTGACCGGTAAGCCCGTGGTTGCTGCCTCCTAGCACTTCCCCCGCGGGTGGCCTTGGCGGAGTCCCGCCGTGGACCTTTCGTCGAGTGCCGACTGCGGGTGCGGTTGTGGCTGATCGCGCAGTTCCCCGCGCCCCTTCGGGGCGCGCGTCCCGTTCGGGCGCGTGGCTACGCGTGGCTGGTCGCGTACGCCACGAAGCCAGCGAAGCGCCCGCGAGAGGCGCAAAAAAGCCAGTCCCGCGCCCCTTCGGGGCGCGTCCCTTTCGGGGTGTGTGCCTTTCGGGGTGCGTGCCCTCGGGGCGCGGGGTTAGGCGGGGGTGACTCTCAGTAGGGCTGCGATTGGGCGCCAGGAGTTGCGGTCGTCGTCGGGGACGGCGCGCCAGACCAGGCCCTCTGGGTGGTGCAGGACTGCCGTGACCTCGTCCGCGGTGGGTGGCTCCGCGTTGCCGCGCAGATAGATCGCACGCAGCCCGAGGTTCCGCAGCCTGGTCAGGGCGCGGGCACGGTTGCCTGCGTGCACCAGCACGCGGACGCGTTGCTCCTCACAGGGTCTGCGTACCGTCGCCTCACGCACCGTGTGCGGTTCGTCCGCGAACGCCGACCAGCGCCGCGAGGCCGGCACCAGCCCGGCGCGGCCCGCCGGGGCTGCCGCGGCGGAGCGGCGGGTACCGGCACCGGGCGCGGCGCCGTGCGGCTCGCGTGGCACCGGAAGCGTCAGCGCGACGATCACGCTGCCGTCCGGAAGCCTGACGAATCCGCCTCCTGACATGATCACCATCTCCCCCGTGAGACTCGTTCGGGTCGGTCGATACGGGGCCACCGCGAGGCAGCCCCACGGTGCATCTAAACGCGATCGAGCGCCGATCGCCAGGGGGTAACGGATGATCATGTTTTGACCTGCAACGATGCAAACAAATTCATACCTGGGTTGCACAGCCGTCGATCATCTGTGCCCAGCGACCCATTTGTGGATCTTCGCGGCTTCCTCACGGTCAGTAGCCGCACTGCTCTGTGGCCCAGTTTCGACCCTTTTGAGCTGTCTATCCTCGGTGGTTGAAGGGCCCGCGATTTTTCATGTCGCCATTGGGCCGACCGCTGGCAACCGTGAAGGTCGCCGCGACCGGTTGCGGAAGCGGAATCTCCAACTCCCCATCAGATAGCGGGTGCGAACATCGGTACGGGGCGCGTGTGCCGCTTGTGAGCCAGCGTTGCGCCCGGCGCCGGACGCGAGCCCCGCGCGACTCGCGCAAGACCCTTCTGCTGTCCGCTAGTTGGGACAGCCGGAGCCATGTGCGCCAGTGCGCCCCCCGTGCAACTAAGGCGTGGGTCAGCTCACGCTTGCCGCGCTTTCCGCCAGGGCATGCCGGACCGTAGAGTCGTTCGATGGCGCCCCGTTTGTACCGAGGCAACGCGTAGCGCACAACGACCTGTTCACACGTTCAGACCGTGCCCACTCCCCCGAGGACGGATCCGCCATGCCGCGTCCGAACCCTGCCCAACTGGCCTACGGCTCGGCCACCGTCGTGTGCTCCACACTCGCCATGCTGCTGCTCTCCGAGACACGTTCAGGCGCCTGGATCGCCGTGATCGCGTTCGCGGCCCTCGCACTTGGCCTGCTGGTGGCACTGACCGCCCCCTCCGCCAAGCCAACACCCAAGCGGCACCGGGTGGTTGCCCGCGCCGACGCCGCTGCCGGCACTCGCTCCCCCACCGCCCGGCCCGAACCCGTGCCGGCCCAGCACGCGGCTTCCGCCGCCCCGGCGCCCGCGGCGACGGCGGGCATGGGAGCCCGCCACTGACGAGCCCGGCGAACGATCGTGGCGCTTCTCCCGGCAACGGCGCCGGGGGAAGCGCTCGCTCATGTCCGCGGCCCCGGGCCGGTTCGTCACTCCGCCGCGACCACCACCGTGCGCGCCGTCTTGTCGTGCAGACACTGCTGATAGGGCTTGTCCCAGGTACAGAAGAGCACGTTCACCAGCCAGAACAGCGAGCCCACGCACGGCACCAGCGGCGGAATCTGGTAGACGGCCGCCCGGAGCCAACCGGGCGCGCCCGCCGGTACGGCACCGTTCTGCAGCATGGCCACCCGGATACGCATCAGCTTCTTGCCGACCGTCTGGCCCGAGTTCGTCAGCATCAGGCCCTCGTAGAGGAAGTAGACGAGGGTGTAACTGAGCTGAGGCCAGTAGCTGATGCCCTCGTCGGTCGAATAACCCCCTTCGACCACGCCCGCGATGATGCCGATCGGAATGGCGATCAGCAGCGCGTCGATGATGCGCGCCAGCAGCCGCTTGCCGCGGGACGCCAGCGGCGCCATCCCTGCCAGGGGGTCCGCGGCACCTTCAGAACCGCCGTAGGGGTTGTCGTACGGGCTCCCGCGACCGCCGCCGTAGCCGCCGCCCGGCGCATCCCCGAAGCCGCCACCCGGCCCGCCGCCCGCGGGAGGTGGCGGAGGATTTCCGTACGGCATGCCAGGACCGCCGGGCGGTGGGGACTCCCGGCCCGGCGGCTCCTGGCCGGGAGGCTCCTGGCCGGGCGCCTGTCCGCCCGCCGCAGGGCGTTCGGGCCCCTGCGGCGGCTGCGGCTCCTGCGGCTTCCGGAACGGGTCGTTCTCCGGCTGCTCCGTGCTCATGGCCCGAGTGCACAGCCCTCGTGGACCCGCCGCATCCGGGGCGGGCTGTTCGGGGTACCCGCTCGCGGGACGGCACTCCTTCGGGCGCCCCGGTCCTCACACTCCGGTCGTCAAGCCTCAGTCGTCTCAGCCGTTACAGCCTGAGCTCGCTGTCTCCCGCGCTGCCCTTGGCGACGAACGTCCCGGCCACCTTGTCGTGCCAGCACTGCCGCCAGGGACGGTCGAACAGGCACCACACGGCGTTGACCAGCCCGATGACCAGCAGTCCCAGCACGCCGTGCACCAGCCAGCGCAGTACGGACTTGCCGAAGGGCGGCTTCCCGTACCCCTCGATGTTCACCACCGAGAGCCCGAACAGCTTCTTGCCGAGCGTGCGGCCCCAACGGGCCGTCGGCAGGACCTCGTAGAGGAGCCCGAAGACGAGCAGTACGCCCACGACCAGGGCCAGATAGCTGCCCGTGGTGCCGTCGATCAGCCACACCCGCTGGGTCACGCCCGCCTGCTCGACCGCCTCGATCTTGGCGTTGATGTGGTCGACCGCCTTGCCCACGAACGGGAACGCGGCACCTGCCCCCACGCCGAGGGTGAGGACCAGATCGACGAGCCGCGCGCCGAGCCGCTTGCCCAGCGCCCCGGGCCGTGCCTCCTGGCGCGCGGCCCGCGCGAACGGGTCGTCGGCGGGCGGCCGCCACGGCGTGACGGCGTCCGGACCGCCGGACTGCGGCTGTGCGGGCAGCCCCGCGGGCTGCGACCAGTTGGGACCGGCCGCCGCCTGCGGCCCGGCGCCGCCCTGCTGGGCCGGCAGCGGCGCCGCCTGCCCGGGCCCTGACGCCGGAGCGAATCCGGCGGGTGGCCCCTGCTCTCCTCGCTGCCCCGGCAGCCCGGCCGGTGCCGCGCCCTGTCCGGCGCCGGCAGCCGGGCGGGACACCTGCGGGCCTGACGCCACCCCGGCGGAAGCGGCCGCTGCCTGTGGCCCGGAGGCCGCACCGCCCGCCGCTGGCGGTGCCGCGGCTCCGCCCGCCCCGGCCGGGCTCTGGTGCGTACCGCCGGGTGCCGCGCTCTGCCCGGGTCCGCCGGTGGCCTGGCCGGGCACGCTCGGGGCGGCCTGGGTGTGGCCCGGGCCCTGCGCGGGGACCGTGCCCGCGGCACTGCGCTGTTCGGGCTGGTCGCCGGGGCGCGCCGGGTGCGTTCCGGTGGCGGAGGGCTGTTCGGGAGCGCTCGGCGCTGTCGGGCCCGGGCCAGAACCGGTTGCCTGGCCCGGGACGCGCGGGCCGGGGGAGCTCTCCGGTGCGGGGGACGACTGGGATGCGGGGGACGACTGGGAGGGGACGCCCGACTGTGGGGCCCGGTCACCGGTGCGGAGCACCTCGGAGCGGCGCAGGCCGACCGTCATCTCGCGACCGCCCTGGCCGGGGAGTTCCCCGGCGCCACCGGCACCGGCCGGTCCGGACTCCGCTGTGCTCGCACCCGTCGGGGTGGCGGACTCGCGTTCCGTACGGCCGGATGTCCGGCCTTCGTTGCCCCAGTCGCCCCGCGGGTCGGCCGCGGGCGGTCCGAATCCGCCCTGCGGCGTCCCGGACGGCTGCCAGCTGGGAGCGGCGGCGGCAGGTCCGGAGGTCCCGGACGACG
Organism: Streptomyces sp. 8N114; assembly: GCF_052245835.1. Lineage (NCBI taxonomy): Bacteria > Bacillati > Actinomycetota > Actinomycetes > Kitasatosporales > Streptomycetaceae > Streptomyces > Streptomyces sp. 8N114. Next base: position 245,947 of record NZ_JBQQBT010000006.1, read on the forward strand.
CGGCAGGCTCCGGACCCGGGACCGACTGCTGGAGGCCCCGGGCGCGGCGCTCGCCACCTTCGCCGTCGCCGTCCTCGTCCAGGAAGACCGGGCCGGTCTCGTCCGAGGAGGAGCGCCGAGGGCTCGGCGGCCCCGCGGGGCCCTCCTGGTCGGCGGTGGCCGGAGGCGCGGGAGCCGTGGCGGGCGAGGACGCCACGGGCGGCGGCGCGGGCATGGGTTCACCCTCACGTGGCTCCGGACGGCTGGTGCCGGGCACCCAGGACGAACCGTTCCAGTAGCGGATGTATCCGGGGATGGACGGATCCGGATAGTACCCGGCACGGGGCACCTCACCATGAGTACCGGAGGGTCCCACAACCCCCAACTCCCCTCACACACGACGCTCTTGACCAGGCCGCTGCTGCGCGGCCTCGTGACCCGCCGCCGGCTGTGCGGCGGGATCCTCCACCTGTCCGAGAAGGACGGTAAGGAGGACAGTAACGAAGAAGACCGCGCAGGGAGGAAGCAGACGGCAGGTAAGCCCGCCTTCGAGCGACCCGGAGCCGCCCGGCGCCCCCGGGCACCCGGCGAACAAATCCGCGGAGCGCCGGTGAAAAACTCCGCGAACCCGTGTAAGAAACAGCGTCCAGCGGTCTCTTCCCCCGTGCGGGTCTCTCGCAGCGGCCCGCGCAGGGGAACAGGGGATCAGAGGAAAGGGCGCACCGTATGCACACCGTCGTCGAACGCGAAGTGGAGGCGAGGCTCGTCCTCGCACCGGAGCGCAGCGTTGCCGTACCGGCACGGCTCAGCTACCGCACGGACGACCCGTATGCCGTCCACATGGCCTTCCATATCCACTCCGAGACCCCCGTCCACTGGACGTTCGCGCGCGAACTGCTGGTGGAGGGGCTGGCCCAGCCGTGCGGGGACGGCGACGTACGGGTGTGGCCGACGTGCGTGGGCGGGCGCAACGTGCTCTGCCTGGCGCTCAGCTCACCGAACGGCGACGCGCTGCTGGAGACGCCCTCCCCTGTGGTGGCGGCCTGGCTGGAGCGGACCCTGCGGGTGGTGCCGCCGGGCAGCGAGCCGGAAGTGCTGGGGCTGGACAAGCAGCTGAGCGAACTACTGGAGCAGTAGAAGTTCTCCGCGAGGTGCATCAAAAAACCCGCGCGCCGTGAACTTTCTTGCCGGACCCGCCATCGAACCCTGCGTACGGTCCGGTACCAACTTCGCAAGGAGAGACATGCGTAAGAAGTTCACGAAGATGGCCCTCGTCGTCGCCGGAGTCGCGGCCTTTTCCGGCATGACCGCCGTGGGCGCCCAGGCGAGCGACGGTCCGGGCAAGCCGGGGGACGGGATTCCGGACGCGACCTACAAGGTCAAGAGCTTTGAGCAGTGCAAGAAGTGGGGCGACAAGCTGACGGACGAGGAGTCGGACAAATACGCCGGCTACGCCTGCTGGCAGGGCGAGAAGGGCCAGTGGTACATCGACCTGATGCTGTGAGCCCTGCGGCGGACGCGCGCGGCGAGCGCCCTGGCCGCCAGTTCCACCAGGCCGGACCGACGGACACCCCGTCGGTCCGGCCATGGCTGTTCAGGGCCGCCACACGGCCCTCAGAAGAGCTTTCCGGGGTTGAGGATCCCGTTCGGGTCGAAGGCGGCTTTGACGGCCCGGTGCAGTTCGAGACTGACCTCGCCCAACTCCGCCGCGAGCCAGTCCTTCTTCAGCACGCCGACACCGTGCTCGCCGGTGATCGTCCCGCCCAGTTTCAGGCCCAACTCCATGATCTCGTCGAAGGACTGGCGGGCGCGGCGGGACTCGTCCTCGTCGGCGGCGTCGAAGCAGACGGTGGGGTGGGTGTTGCCGTCACCCGCGTGCGCGCAGACCCCGATGGTCAGTCCGTACCGCTCGGCGATCCCGGCCGTTCCGTCCAGCATGTCGGCCAGCCGGCTCCGCGGTACGCACACGTCATCGATCATCGAGGTGCCCTTGACCGCTTCCAGTGCTGTCAGCGCGGCGCGGCGTCCCTGGAGCAGCAGTTCGGACTCCGCGGCGTCCTCGGCGGGCACCACCTCGCTCGCGCCCGCCGCCGTGCACAGGTCGCCCACCGCCTTCAGCTCCGGCGCCGGTTCGGGGGTGTCGAAGGCGGCAAGCAGCAGCGCCTCAGTGGTCTCGGGCAGGCCCATCTTCGTCATGTCGTTGACGGCCCGGAGCGTGGTGCGGTCCATCAGCTCCAGCAGCGCGGGCGTGTGGCCCGCCTCCATGATCCGGCACACGGCGTCGCAGGCAGCGGCCGTCGAGGGGAACTCGGCGGCCAGCGCGAGCTGTTGCGGCGGCTCCGCGCGCAGCCCGAGGGTCGCCCGTACGACGATGCCGAGGCTGCCCTCGGAGCCGACGATCAGCCGGGTGAGGTCGTAGCCCGCGACGCCCTTGGCCGTGCGGCGGCCGGTGGACAGCAGCCGTCCGTCGGCGAGGACGACGTCGAGGCCGAGCACGTACTCGGCGGTGACGCCGTACTTCACACAGCACAGGCCGCCGGAGCCGGTGCCGATGTTGCCGCCGATGGTGCACATCTCCCAGCTGGAGGGATCAGGCGGATAGCTCAGCCCGTGCTCGGCCACCGCGCGGGAGAGCCGGGCGTTGATGACGCCCGGCTCCACGACGGCGATCCGGTCGACGGGGTTGATCTCCAGAATGCGGTCCATCCTGGTGAGGGAGAGCAGTACGCAGCCGTCCGTCGCGTTGGCCGCGCCGGACAGGCCCGTGCGGGCGCCCTGCGGGACCACTGGGACCCGCAGGTCGTTCGCCGTCCGCATGGTGTGTTGCACCTGCTCCACATTGCGGGGTACGACGACCGCGGCGGGGGCACCTGCGGGGCAGAAGCTCGCCATGTCGTTGGCGTACGACCGGAGTACGTCCGGGTCCGTCAGCACCGCCTCTGCGGGCAACTCCTCGCGGAGCCGCGCGATGAGCTCGCTCATCCCCTCACCCTGACAGCCCCCCTCCTCACGGGGAAGCCCTCTCGGGCCGGGCCGTGCTGGGCCTTCACGCAATGGAGGCGGTCAGAGGTTGCCGCGCAGGGCTTGCTCCCTCTCGATGGCTTCGAAGAGGGCCTTGAAGTTGCCCTTGCCGAAGCCCATGGAGCCGTGGCGCTCGATGAGCTCGAAGAAGACGGTCGGCCGGTCCTGGACCGGCTTGGTGAAGATTTGCAGGAGGTATCCGTCCTCGTCGCGGTCGACGAGGATCTTCAGCTCGCGCAGGGTCTCCACGGGCACGCGGGTCTCCCCCGCCCACTCCCCCAGCGTGTCGTAGTAGGAGGCCGGCGTGTCCAGGAACTGGACGCCGGCGGCGCGCATACCCCGCACCGTGGCGACGATGTCCCCCGTGGCCAGCGCGATGTGCTGGACACCGGCACCCCCGTAGAACTCCAGATACTCGTCGATCTGGGACTTCTTCTTCGCGATGGCGGGCTCGTTGATCGGGAACTTCACCTTGAGCGTGCCGTCGGCCACGACCTTCGACATCAGTGCCGAATACTCGGTGGCGATGTCGTCCCCGACGAACTCCTTCATGTTCGTGAAGCCCATGACCTTGTTGTAGAACGCGACCCACTCGTTCATCCGGCCGAGCTCGACGTTGCCGACGCAATGGTCGATGGCCTGGAAGAAGCGCCGCTCCGGGGGCTGGACGATTGGGTCCATGGCGACGAAGCCGGGCAGGTAGGGCCCGTCGTAGCCGGTGCGCTCGACGAGGGTGTGGCGGGTCTCGCCGTAGGTGGCGATGGCGGCCCGGAGGACGACGCCGTGCTCGTCCTTGGTCTCGTACGGCTCCTCGATGCCGCGGGCGCCGTGTTCGACGGCGTACGCGTACGCGGCGCGGACGTCCGGAACCTCGATGGCCAGGTCGATGACGCCGTCGCCGTGTGCGGCGACGTGCTCGGCGAGGAAGCGGCCCCAGTCGGTGGTGGGGCGGATGACGGAGGTGAACACGAACCGCGCCGAGCCGGACTCCAGCACGTAGCTGGCCGTCTCCCGGCTGCCGTTCTCCGGGCCGGCGTAGGCCACGGCGCGCATGCCGAAGGCCGTGGAGTAGAAGTGCGCTGCTTGCTTGGCGTTGCCGACGGCGAAGACGACCGCGTCCATCCCCTTGACCGGGAAGGGGTCTGCCTGCCGTGCGGTCTGCGGGGTTGCCGCGTGTGTGGTCTCAGTCATATCCGCAGGGTCGCCCCGGGCGACAAGGTGCGCAATAGTTTGCGTTTCCACTGGGCAGTTTGTTCAGTGGGAAGGGCGATCGGCCGGACGATGTGTGCAAACTGCGCAGCATCCGCCCGCCCTACGACGTCACACACGGAGAGGCAAGCCATGGGCATTGACCGGCTGGACGGACGGCTGCTCGAACTGCTCGCCGAGGAGCCCCGGATCGGGGTGCTGGAGCTGTCGCGGCGGCTCGGTGTCGCCCGCGGGACGGCGCAGGCACGGCTGGACCGGCTCACCTCGGGCGGCGTCATCCGTGGCTTCGGGCCGCAGGTCGACCCGGCGGCGCTGGGTTATCCGGTCACCGCGTTCGCGACGCTGGAGATCAGGCAGGGCCAGGGCCCGGACGTACGGGCGCATCTGGCGACGGTGCCCGAGGTGCTGGAGCTGCACACGACCACCGGCAGCGGCGACATGCTCTGCCGTCTGGTGGCCCGCTCGAACGCCGACCTCCAGCGGGTGATCGACCGGGTCGTCGGCATCGAGGGCATCGTCCGCGCCTCCACGGCCATCGTCATGGAGAATCCGGTGCCGCTGCGCATCGTGCCGCTGGTACGGCAGGCCGCCGACGACAGTGGTACGGGGTGACCCCCGGCAGGGTCAGCAGCTGGGGACCTTGCCGTCCGTGCGGATCTCCTCGAGGGCGTCCAGCGAGCCCTTCAGCGAGCTGACCGGTACCAGCCGCAGCCCGGAGGGCAGTTGTGCGTTCGCCTCGCCGCACTGAGTCCGGGGGAGGAGGAAGAAGGTGGCCCCGTCCCGGCGGGCGGCCTGGGTCTTGAGCGGTACACCGCCGACGGCCCCCACCTTCCCGTTCGCGTCGATGGTGCCGGTCCCGGCGACAGTACGGCCGCCGGTCAGTCCCCCGCCCGCGCCGTCGCCGTCCAGCTTGTCGATGATGCCGAGCGCGAAGAACAGCCCGGCACTCGGGCCGCCGACATCCCCCAGCCGCAGCCGTACGCGCAGGTCCTTCGGTGAGCGGTGCAGCTGGCGCAGCGCGGCGGTGACGGCCTTGTGCTGCGAGTCCTTCATCTCCTTGGTGATGCGCTTCTCGGCGTCCTCGGTGTCCCCGCCACCCGGGTACACGGCCTCGCGGGGCATCACGGCCCGGTCCTCGCGGAACCAGGAGCGCACCACGTCGGGCAGCCGCACGGTGGTCTCGGGCCGGGTCGCGGCGATGGTGACGGACAGCAGCCGTCCCTTGTCGCTCCGCTGCGTCTTGGCGCCCTCGATGGCGATCACCGGCTTGCCGTCAGTGCGGCCGAGCACGTTTGCCGTCTCGCCGGGCTGGGTGAGCGAGAACGGCAGCGGGGCGAACAGCGCCACGACGAGCAGCAGGACGACGGGCAGTGCGCAGAGCGCGAGCGTACGGCGGCGGGTACGGCGCGGGCCGTCGGTCCCTGGGGCGCGGGTGCTGGATGCGGACACCCCCGCAATCTATCGACCGCGGTGCGGGGCCGTACGAAGACCCCGACTCCCGGCCCCTACGTACGGTCCGCGGGGCACCCTTTCAACGCAGTGCGCCGGCATCACCGCAGTCCACCGGCGTCACCGCAGTGCGCCGGCGTCACCGCAGTGCGCCGGCGTCATCGCAGTGCGTCGGCGACCTCGGTGGCGGCGCGGACCACCCGGTGGCCGACCTGTTCCGGCACCGTCTCGGCGAGCATCACCACGCCCACACTGCCCTCGATCCCGCTCACGCCCAGCACCGGGGCCGCGGCACCGCTGGCGCCCGCCTCCAACTCACCGTGGGTGAGCACGAACCCGGGCCCGCGCTCACTGTCGGGGCCCCGTCCGGCGAGTATCGCCCGGCCCGCGGCCCCCCGGTCGAGGGGGTGCCGGAACCCCGTACGGTAGGCGACGTGGTAGTCGGTCCAGCTCGGCTCGACCACCGCGACGGCCAGCGCCTCGGTGCCGTCGACGAGGGTGAGGTGCGCGGTGGCGCCCACGTCCTCGGCCAGCGAGCGCAGCGCGGGCAGCGCGGCCTCCCGGACCAGGGGATGGACCTGCCGCCCCAGGCGCAGGACGCCGAGCCCGACCCGGGCCCGGCCGCCGAGGTCGCGACGCACGAGGGCGTGCTGCTCCAGGGTGGCGAGCAATCGGTAGACCACGGTCCGGTTGACCCCGAGCTTGTTGGACAGCTCGGTGACGGTGAGACCGTGGTCCGTGTCGGCCAGCAGTTTGAGGACTCGCAGCCCTCGGTCGAGCGTCTGAGAAGTCTCCGCGGTCACGGCGGCCCCTCCCTCGGGTGAGTGACGGCAGCCGCGGGTGAACGGAGTGATACGGATCGCCACGGGCCGTGTGTCCGGGAAACCTAGCGAGCAGCACCGCTGACCGGAAGAGGCTGTCCAGAATCCGGTCTCGGGACAGTCACGTTCGCCACAAAAGTCCCGAAAATTCGCACTCCTGCCGCCGAAGGCGGAATTCCTTTCCGCCGCAAACGGCGAAAACGCGGGGCGCGATTACTTCATCCGCCTGGCCCACTCACGCACTTTGGCAATACGAGCCTCGATCTGGCTCGCAGTCGCCTCCGCGCTGGGCGGCCCTCCGCACACCCGCCGCAGCTCGTTGTGCACGACCCCGTGCGGCTTGCCGCTCTGATGGACGTAGGCACCGACCAGGCTGTTGAGCTGCTTGCGTTTCTCCAGCAGTTCCTTGTGGGTGACCACGGGACGCCTGTCGGCGGGCATCTCCAGCAGGTCGGCCTCGCTGTCCGGCTTCTTCCTGCTGTGCGCGATCTGCCGGGCCTGCCGTTTCTGGAGCAACAGCTGCACCTGGTCGGGCTCCAGCAGTCCGGGGATGCCGAGGTAGTCCTGCTCCTCCTCGCTGCCGGGGTGTGCCTGCATTCCGAACTCGGCGCCGTCGTACATCACCCGGTCGAAGACCGCGTCCGACTCCAGCGCCTCGAAGGGCAGCTGGTCCTGCTCCCCGGTGTCCTCGTCCTTTTCCTGCTCGGCCTCCTTGAGCAGGTCCGCCTCTTCGGCGTACGGGTCGTCCTCGTCGCCCTTCTTGGGCTTGTCGAGGACGTGGTCGCGCTCGACCTCCATCTCGTTGGCGAAGGTCAGCAGCGTGGGGATGGTCGGCAGGAAGACGGAGGCGGTCTCCCCGCGCCGCCGGGAGCGGACGAAGCGGCCGACGGCCTGCGCGAAGAACAGCGGCGTGGAGACGGTGGTCGCGTACACCCCGACGGCCAGCCGGGGCACGTCCACGCCCTCGGAGACCATCCGGACGGCGACCATCCAGCGCCCGTCGTTGTGCCGGAAGTCCTCGATGCGCTGCGAGGCGCCGGTGTCGTCGGAGAGGACGACGGTCGGCCCGGTGCCGGTGATCTCGCGGAGCAGTTTGGCGTAGGCGCGGGCCGAGTCCTGGTCGGAGGCGATGACCAGGCCGCCCGCGTCGTGCACCGATTTGCGGACCTCCGTCAGCCGGTGGTCGGCGGCACGCAGTACGGCGGGCATCCATTCGCCGCGTGGATCGAGCGCGGTGCGCCACGCCTGGGAGATGGCGTCCTTGGTCATCGGCTCGCCGAGCTTTGCCTCGATCTCGTCCCCGGCCTTGGTGCGCCAGCGCATGTTGCCGCTGTAGGAGAGGAAGATGACCGGCCGCACCACGCCGTTGGCGAGCGCGTCGCCGTATCCGTAGGTGTAGTCGGCTACGGACCGCCGGATGCCCTCGCCGTCCTCGGCGTATTCCACGAACGGGATGGGGTTGGTGTCGGAGCGGAACGGCGTACCGGTCAGCGCGAGGCGCCGGGTGGCGGGCTCGAACGCCTCCTGACACGCCTCGCCCCAGGAGCGGCTGTCGCCGGCGTGGTGGATCTCGTCCAGGATGACGAGGGTCTTGCGCTGTTCCACCCGGTTGCGGTGCAGCATCGGCCGTACGCCCACGCCCGCGTAGGTGACGGCGACCCCGTGGTACTCCTTGCTCAGGGGGCCCGCGCTGTAGTCCGGGTCCAGCTTGATCCCCACCCGGGCCGCCGCCTCGGCCCACTGCTTCTTCAGATGTTCGGTCGGCGCGACGACGGTGACCTGCTGCACGACGTGGTGGTGCAGCAGCCACGAGGCCAGGGTGAGGGCGAACGTCGTCTTGCCCGCACCCGGCGTCGCGACGGCGAGGAAGTCGCGCGGCTGCCGCTCCAGGTACGCGTCCATCGCCGCCTGCTGCCAGGCCCGCAGCTTGCTGGCCGTACCCCAGGGGGCACGGCCGGGGAAGGCGGGCGACAGGTGGTGGTTGCTGCTGGGGGTGGTGGGAGTGGTAGTCACGGTCTCCGGTACGACGGGGTCAGGTACGGCGACGGCCGACCGCGGTCGGCGGCCGGCCAGGCAACAGCCCCGGCAACCCTACCGGTGGCCCCGCGCGTCCGGATCAGCCCCGGGGACGTCCCCGGGGCACTGTGACCAACCTCCCGTCAGCTCTGGGGTCGTGTGCGTCCGAAGCGGTCGGGGTCGCCGCTGTCCCATTGGAACGTCAGCTTCTGACCGCCCTCGCTGAGTACGGCCCGCCCGTTCTCGGGCTTGCCCCCGCAACTGCTGCTGATCTGCATACTGCTGTTGATCGTCCCGGAGCAGCTCTTGCCGCCGCTGGCCGCCGCGGTGACGGTGAAGGAGGTTCCGTTGATGGTCATGGTGATTGGCTTGCCCCGGATGAGGAACGGGTAGTACCAGCTTCCCTGCACGCCGGCGGGCGCCGCGGCACCGCCGCCGCCGGTGGATCCCGAGCCGGTGCTGCGCCGGGGAGCGGGCGCCTTGGTGGTCGGCCTGGCGCTGCTGGGCTTCGGCTTGACCGAGGGCTTTGCCGAGGGGCTCGCGGATTTGGAAGGCCGAGTGCTGGGCGAGGCAGTGTTCTTCTTGGGGCTCGCGCTCTCGCTGCTCTCCTGCTTCGGCTTGTCGGCCGCTCCTGGATTCTTGCCGTCTTCCCCGCCGCCGCAGCCGGTCAGTATGAGGGCCAGCGCCGCGACGGCGCCGGCGACGAGTGAAGTTCTTCCCCGCACGAGAATTCCTGTCATATCTGGTGGCCGCCCCGGAAAAGGAAGCGGCCGCTCACTAGTGAATTGATTCGGGAGTTTGCCACAGCAGACATGGCAAAACCATCGCCTCGGAATGTTTTCTCGGGATCATTTCTACTGAACTGCGGGTGAGGAAAAGCGGAGCAGGGGAACAGCCGACCTTGAACCGATGGCCCGTCGGCCACGTACTGACGAGGGTCACCGCGGGTTCACCTTGTTCCCGCCTTGAGGACAACCCTTCGCCCGCCTCGTAGGTCTCATGGGCGTAAGGCCATCGCACCGGTCCCGATCCGTCCCCGCAGGCCCAACGTCCGCTCACCACAAGGCCGCTGAGGACCGGAGCGCGACATACAGGAGGATGAGTGCGTCACCACGCAAAAGCCACCCCCACCATCACCGCGACCGCCACGGCCGCCCGCGTCATCGGAGTGACCGCCGTGTTGCTGGCCGGTTCCACCTTCGCCGCCGCACAGGCGAACGCGGAGACAACGGGCAGGACCACGGCCTCCGGCGCCGCCGCGGTATCCGGCAAGGCCGCCGCGGCCCCGAAGGCCGACTTCGACGGGGACGGGTACGCCGACACCGTCGCGGGCGCGCCCAAGGCCACCGTCGCGGGCAAGCAGTACGCGGGCTACCTGACCGTGGCATACGGCTCCGCGAAGGGAGCGAGCACCACGCACCGGCAGCTCTTCAGCGCCAACTCCGCAGGGGTGCCCGGCGATCCGGAGTCCTCCGGCAGCTTCGGCGGCAGTACGGCCGCCCGCGACTTCGACGGCGACGGCGTGTCCGACCTCGCCGTCAGCAGCAACAAGGGCGTCGTCGTGCTGTGGGGCGAGAAGGGCAAGGGCCTCACCAGCGCCACGCAGCTGACCGAGGGCGGCCATGACGGTGACCTCGTCGCGGGGGACTTCAACGGCGACAAGAAGCCCGACCTCGCCCTGGGCAGCGGCGACTTCGACGACAAGGGCGTGAAGGTGCTGTACGGCGGCTTCACCCGGGACGGCAAGGCCGCCAAGGTCGCCGAGTACTCGACCGGGCACGACTTCGGGCCGACGTCGCTGACCGCGGGCGACATCACGGGCGACGGCATCGACGACGTCGTCACCACGCACGCGTTCGAGGAGATGTCCGAGAGCAGCGAGTTCTTCAAGGGCACCAAGGACGGACTCGCCGAGAAGCCGGGGCGTGTGCCCGACGCGGAGAGCGGCGTCATCGCGGACGTCGACAAGGACGGCTTCGGCGACCTGGTGATCCGCACCGTGCCGGGCGGCGTCGTGGAGAACCTGCCCTACGACCACGGCACCCTGAAGGTCCTCTACGGCTCGGCCGAGGGCCCCGGCGCCAAGCGGACCGCAACGCTCACGCAGAACAGCGCGGGCGTGCCCGGCACCAACGAGGAGGGTGACGAGTTCGGCAAGGCGCTCACCGCCGGCGATGTCAACGGTGACGGCTACGCGGACATCGCCGTCGGCGTGCCCGGCGAGGACGTCGGCAGCGGCGCAGGCGGTAAGGACACCGGCGCCGTCGTCCAGCTCCTCGGCGGCAAGAACGGGCTGACCGGCACCGGTGCGAAGAATTGGGACCAGGGGAGTGCGGGCGTGCCCGGCGCCGTCGAGGCGAAGGATGCCTTCGGCTCCGCGCTGGCCATGGGTGACACCGACAAGGACGGGCGGGACGATCTGGCCGTCGGTGCGCCCGGTGAGGATGGCGGCAGCGCCGCCGTCGACGCCGGTGCGGTGTGGGTGCTGCGGGGTGCCTCCGGCGGTCTGACGGCTGAGGGAGTTGTCTCGTACGGGCCCAAGACGCTGGGCGCTCCGGAGAAGGGGTCCCAGCTGGGGAGCAGCTTCACGCGCTGAGCGCGTTTCGGCGGAGCCCGTCGGGGTCGGCGCCGTTGTGGTGGAGGGATCCACCATGACGGCGCCGCTCTTTTTCGGACCCGCCGTTTCTTTTTCGGACCCGCCGTTGGAGCTTCGCGAACTTCCCGCGTACGGGTGCATTGTGGTTGCTCGCGCAGTTCCCCGCGCCCCTTCAGGGCGCGGTATCGCCACCCAACTCGGCGGTATAGACCTGAATCTGATGGCCCATCAAGTTATAGGTATGGTCAACTGCGGGTTATCTGAAGGTCGTTGTCATGTCCGAACCACATGAGTACTGTGACGCCCCAGGCGCCTGAGCTCCATCCCCCCACCACAGGAGCAGTCATGCCTTCACGTATGCATGTTCGCAGGTCAAGCAAGCGCACCAAGGCCACTGTCGCCATCGGCCTCGGCACCGTTCTCGCCTCCGGCGCACTGTTCGCCGGAGTCCAGTCGGCGACGGCTGGACCGAGCGAGGCCCCGTCGATGAACGAGTCCTTCGACGCGGCCGCCGAGAAGTACGACGTACCGCGGGACGTACTGGCCGCCGTCGGCTACAGCGAGACGCACTTCGACGGCCACAACGGCGAGCCCAGCCAGGCGCACGGCTTCGGCGTGATGCACCTGGTCAGCAACCCCTCCCAGCACACGCTCGAGCAGGCGGCCAAGATCACCGGCAAGTCCGCATCGGAGCTGCGCAAGGACACCGATGCCAACATCCACGGCGGTGCCGCAGTGCTGCGCGCCTACGCCGACAAGCTCGGGCTGAGCGCGGCCGAGCGCAACGACGTGGACAAGTGGTACCCGGCCGTCGCCGACTACAGCGGCGCCAAGGGCGGCACGGCGCGGATGTACGCCGACAGCGTCTACGAGTTCCTGGAAGAGGGCGTCCGCGGCACCTCACCGGACGGTGAGGACATAAAGGTCGGCAGCCGCAACGTCCACCCGGACAAGAGCAAGGTGAGCACGGCCGGGGTGGACGCGAAGGCCCCGGGCTACCCCGACGCGAAATGGGTGCCGGCCCACAGCGCCAACTACCGCAAGGGCCGCAGCGCGAAGATCGACAAGATCGTCGTCCATGTGACGCAGGGCTCGTACGCGGGCACCATCAACTGGTTCCAGAACCCGGACGCCAAGGTCAGCGCCCACTATGTGGTGCGTTCCAAGGACGGCGAGGTCACCCAGATGGTGAAGAACGTGGACACCGCGTACCACGTCGGGAACGCGAACCCCTCCACGCTGGGCATCGAGCACGAGGGCTACGTCGACGATCCCTCCTGGTTCACCGACTCGATGTACCGCTCCTCGGCGAAGCTGACCCGCCACCTGGCCAAGCTGCACGGCATCCCGCTCGACAGGAAGCACATAGTCGGCCACGTCGAGGTTCCCGGGAACGACCACACCGACCCCGGGAAGCACTGGAACTGGAAGAAATACATGGATCTGGTCAAGGGCTGATACCCCGAAGGTCGTGAGCACCTCATGACCTAGGACCAACGGCCGAGCCGTCTCAGCAACCACGGTAGGTGTCGCCCATCACGGGTGGCGCTTACCGTGGTTGTCATGGCAGCGACCGGGACCCCCCAGCCCGAAAGACCGCCGGCGCTCCGCGCCGAGTCCGTGCTCAGCAGCGCGTACCGGCCGCTGACGTTCGGCATCGTCTCCGTCGTCCTCCTCATAGCCTTCGAGGCGACCGCTGTCGGTACGGCCATGCCACTGGCCGCCGACGAGCTGGACGGCATCTCCCTCTACGCGTACGCCTTCTCCGCGTTCTTCACCACCTCCGTGGTCGGCATGGTCACCTCGGGGCAGTGGTGCGACCGGGGAGGACCGCTGCCCCCGCTGGCCACCGGCATCGTGCTGTTCGCCGGTGGCCTGGTGCTGTCCGGCACCGCCATGGCCATGTGGGTCTTCGTGCTGGGCCGCGCCGTGCAGGGCATCGGCGGCGGGCTGGTGATCGTCGCGCTGTATGTCACCGTCAGCCGCGCCTTTCCCGAACGGCTGCGGCCCACCGTGATGGCCGCGTTCGCCGCGTCCTGGGTGGTGCCCTCCATCGTCGGCCCGCTGATCTCCGGCACCGTCACCGAACATCTCGGCTGGCGCTGGGTGTTCCTCGGGATACCGGTGCTCGTGGTGCTGCCGCTGCTGGTGATGCTGCCGCCGCTCAAGCGCCGGGCCTCCGGGCCGCCGGAGGGCGCCGCCGCACCCGGGACCGGGGACAAGAGCGGGCGGCGCATCCGGCTCGCGGTCGCCGTCGCGCTGGGCGCGGGACTGCTCCAGTACGCCGGCCAGGACCTGCGCTGGTTCGCGCTGCTGCCCGCCGCAGCCGGGGTCGCGCTGCTGGCCTTCGCGCTGCGGGTACTGCTCCCCCGCGGGACCGTACGGGCAGCGCGCGGACTGCCCGCCGTCGTGCTGCTGCGTGGCATGGCGGCCGGCTCCTACGTCGTCGCCGAGAGCTTCGTCCCGCTGATGCTGGTGACCCAGCGCGGGCTGTCGGTCACCATGGCGGGGCTCACCCTCGCCGCCGGGGGCGCGACATGGGCGCTGGGCTCCTTCACCCAGTCGCGGACCCGGTTCGAGCCGCACCGCGAACGGCTCGTCCAGACCGGCATGGCGCTGGTCGCCTTCGCCATCTGCTGCACGCCACTGGTGCTGGTGGAGTCGGTACCCGTGTGGACGCTCGCCCTGGCAATGGCCGTCGGCTGCTTCGGTATGGGCCTGACCATCTCCTCGCTGAGCGTGCTGCTGCTCGGGCTCTCGGCGCCCGAGGAGGCCGGGCGCAACTCCGCTGCCCTCCAGTTGAGCGACGGGCTGTCCAACGTGCTGCTGCTCACCCTGACCGGTGCCCTCTTCGCCGCCCTCGGCGGCGGCTCCGTAACCGTCACCGGGGCCGACGGCGGGACCGGGGAGGCGGGCCTCGGCCCGGACGGCGCGCAGCCGGCGGCGTTCACGGCCGTGTACGCCGCCTCGGCCGTCGTCGCGGTCGCGGGCGTATGGGTGGCGGGACGGCTGCGTCCGCGGGGGCGCGGGCGCAGTGATTTGGCGGCGGCAAGGGCGTATCCGGCGGATCTTGACCCGTCCCTCCCGGGTTCTGGTTAGGGGGTGCTGCCCGACGCCCGCAGGCTGCGGGTTCGTTGTGGCTGATCGCTCCCCCAAGTTCTCGGCTTCGCTCGAACAGGGGGGACCCCCATCGCGGCGGAGCCGCATATGAACACAGCCCCGCGCCCCTGCGGGGCGCAGTGATCCAAAAGTGGCGCGGCGGCGACTGACACGTAGCCCCAAAATCTGCTTATGGTTCTGCCATGTTCGACTCGCGGCACATCCAGACCTTCCACGAAGTGGTGCGAGCCGGCTCCTACTCCGCCGCGGCCCGCGCCCTGGGCTACACCCAGCCCGCGATCACCCAGCAGATGAAGGCCCTGGAACGGTCCGTCGGTACCCCGCTGTTCATCCGCGTCGGCCGCCGGATGCGGCTCACCGAGGCCGGGGAGGCGCTGGCCCGGCACTCCGAGGTGATCCTGGAGAGCATCAGTACGGCCCGGCAGCAGATGGAGTCCCTCACCAGGCTGCAGGCCGGAAAGGTCACCGTCTGCGCATTCCCCAGCGCGGGCGCCACCCTGGTGCCCGAGGCCCTCGCCGAGCTGGCCGCCGCGCACCTCGGCATCCGGGTCGAGCTCCAGGAGGACGAACCGCCCGAGTCGCTGCGCCGGGTGGTGCGCGGCGAGTGCGACATCACCCTCGCCTTCACCTACCCGGGCCTGCGCGAACAGGTGCCCGAGGAGCTGGTGGAGATTCCGCTGCTGGAGGACCAGCTCACCGTGCTGCTGCCGACCGGGCACCCGATGGCACGGCGCCGCGCCGTGCGGCTGCAGGAACTGGCGGACGAACGCTGGATCGCGGGCTGCCTGCGCTGCCGGGCCAACTTCCTGCACGAGTGCGCCGAGTTGGGCTTCGCCCCCGAGATCGCCTTCACCACCGACGACAACCTGGTGGTGCAGAGCCTGGTCGCGGAGGGGCTGGGCGTCGCCATGGTGCCGGGCCTGGTCCTCTCCTTCCTCGTCCACAAGAAGGTGACGGGGCGCGCCCTGGACCCCGCCTCCCGCCGCCAGGTCTCGGCGTACGTACTCCGCGAGCACCTGGAGATACCGGCGACCGCCCGCGTCCTGGAGGCGCTGCGCGCGGCGGCGGAGCGCCGCGTGGGCTGCTGAGAGCGTCCCCCACCCATAAGCAGAATCCCCATCCATAAGCAGAATTGAGAGCGCCCCCAACGAACCGTCGTTGGACGTGATAGGTGCTCGCCGCGACGCTGCCCGTATGACAGCGACGACGACCACTCCTTCCGCCGCGAGGACGACGGGGCGCATGCGCGCCCTCATCGAGGACGTGCGCGAGGCCGTCGGCAGGGGGCTGCCGCCGGACGTGACCGCGTATCTGGTCGGGGAGAAGCTGACACCGCACCTGGGCGCCGACGATCTGCTGACCGGCGCCCAGTGCGAGCCCGACCCGGAGCGCTACCGCCAGCATGTGCTGCACGCCGAGAGCGACGGCAGCTTCTCCGTCGTCGCCCTGGTGTGGCTGCCCGGTCAGGGCACCTCCGTCCACGACCACGTCTCCTGGTGCGTCACCGGCGTCCACCAGGGCGAGGAGCACGAGCGCCGCTACCGGCTGCTGCCCGCCGAGACGCCGGGCACCGGCGCCCGCCTCGTCGCCACCGAGGACGTGGTCAACCCGCTGGGCGCGGTATGCGGCTTCGCACCGCCCGGCGACATCCACCGGGTGTGGAACGGCTGCGACGACGTGGCCGTCTCCCTGCACATCTACGGTGCCGACATCTCGCGGCTGGGCAGCAGCGTCCGCCGGGTCTACGACCTTCCTGCCGACGCCTGATGGCCCTGCTGGGGGACCGCACACGGACAGCCCCTGCCGCCGCCGCAGCCCCCGCGCCCTCCCGGAAGCCGAGCCGGCTGCCCGGGCTGGCGCTCGCCGCGCTCGGCGTCGTCGCCGCGTCGACGGTGCATCTGCTCGTCCCCGCCGTCCCGATGCTGACGGCGGCGGTGGGGCTCGGGATCGCTGTGGCGCACCTACCCGGACTGCGCAGCCTGGTACGCGAGGCCGCGCGTCCCGGACTGACGCTGGCGGGCAAACGGCTGATGCGGCTCGGCATCGTGCTGCTCGGGCTGAAGCTCGCGCTGAGCGATGTGCTGGGGCTGGGGTGGGCGACGGTGGCGATGGTGGTGTGCGTGGTCGCCGCCACCTTCTTCGGCACCGTATGGCTCGGCCGCAGGCTCGGTCTGCGCGGCGACCAGCCGGTGCTCGTCGCGACCGGCTACTCGATCTGCGGAGCCTCCGCGATCGGTGCCGTCAGCGAAGTGCGGGGCAGCGACGAGGAGGACGTCGCCGCCTCTGTCGCCCTCGTCACCCTTTGCGGAACGCTGGCCATCGTTGTGCTCCCTCTGCTCCAGGCGCCGTTGGGGCTGGACGCCGGGCAGTTCGGGCGGTGGGTCGGCGCCGGGGTCCACGACGTGGGGCAGGTCGTCGCCACCGCCCAGACCGGCGGGCCGGAGGCCCTCAGTCAGGCCGTGCTGGTGAAGCTGGTGCGGGTGCTGATGCTGGCGCCGCTCGTCGCGGCGATGGTTGTCGCCGTACGTATGCGCGCGGGCGCGGCCGTCGCGGGGAGGCGTCCGCCCTTGGTGCCGCTCTTCGTGCTGGGGTTCCTCGCCATGGTCGCCCTGCGTACCACCGGGTGGGTGCCCGCCGCCGCGTTGGACTTCTCCGCGCGGGCCCAGGAAGTCCTCCTGGCTGCCGCCCTGTTCGGGCTCGGCAGCGCGGTGCATCTTCCTTCTCTGAGCCGCACCGGGGTGCGGGTCGCTGTGCTCGGAGTTTGTTCTTGGGTAGTCATTGCGGGGGTGTCGTACGCGGGCGTACTCCTCACGACGTGAGTTCCCCGTCAGCCGGTACGGCCCAGGTGGAGGACGACGATGGTTACGGTCTCGTCCGCGATCTCATAAAGCACACGGTAGAGCCCCACGTGCATCCGGCGCAGGTCCGGTGAGCCATACGCGACTGTTCCTTCAGGCCGGGGCTGATCGGCGAGCAGATCGATGGCATCCATCGCCTGACGTCATCCGTCGGGATCGTCCTTGAGGAAATCGCGCGGCCGTGTCGATGGTGGCCTCTTCCCATACGATCGCGTACGTCAACCGCGCTCCAGACCGAGCCGGGCCCGCACCTCGTCGTGCGGAACGAGTGCTGTCTCCCCAACTGCCTGCCGGACGCCGTACTGCGCCACGGCGAGCGCGTCCTCAAGGTCGGCAAGTTCCTGTGGATTGATCAGCACGGCCGCGGGCTGACCATGATCGGTGATCGTCACGCGCTCGCGGGCGTGGGAGGCGCGACGGACCAACGACCCGAAGCGGGCCCGCGCTTCGGTGATCGGCAAAGTGTCACTCATGTACGGAACGTACACTTCTCGCGGCACCGGCACCGGCACCGGCACCGGCACCGGCGGGCCCAACTTCCCGACCTTCTTCACCCCACCCAACGGGCGTGAAGCCCTCACGCATTGGTGACGGCGGCCTGGGGGCGGATCGGCATGCGGTTGACGGGGCGACCAGTGGCGGCCCGCACGGCGGCGGCGACCGCGGAGGGCGTCACGACGACCGGCGCGGAGGACGCCGCCTTCGCCCCGAACGGCGCCACCACATCCCGCTCTTCGATCAGCTTCACAACACGGATGTCCGGCGCGTCCAACGCCGTCGGCAACGCATAAGCCGTGAAGTCAGCGTGCCGGACAACGCCCTTGGCCACCCGCAGATGCTCCGTCAGAGCCGTGCCGATGCCCTGGGTGACGCCCGCCTCCAGCCGGGCCCGCAGCTGGCGGGGGTTGAGAACGGCGCCGACATCCTGGGCGAGGGCGACCTCGACCACCCGCACAGAGCCCAGCTCGATGTCGACGTCCACAACTGCACGCACCGCCGCGAAGGCGAGACCGACGAAGGCGTCGCCCTGCCCCCACTCGTCCAGCGGCTCGGTGGGATGGGGGCGGCACTGCGCGGTCGCCCACAGCTCCTTGCCCTCCAGCGCCTCGGCCACCGTCGTGGAGAGCACCCCGTCATAGGAGGTGATCTTGCCGTCGGCGATGGTCAACAGCTCGGTGGACATCCCGAACTTGGCCGCGAGCGGCTGGAGCAGCTGCGTCCGCACCATCTTCGCGGCGCGCTCCACCGCACCGCCCGAGACCCAGGTATGGCGCCCGCGCCCGCTGGCGCCGGACGGCGGCTGGTCCGTGTCGACGGAGGCGACGTGCACCTCCTCGATGCCGAGCGTCTCCTGGACGATCTGCCGGGCCAGCGTGTCGAAGCCCTGCCCTGACTCGACGGCCGCGCACATCACCGTGGCGACGGGGCCGTTGACCTTGACCGTGGCGGTGGACACCTCGTCGGTGCCCTCCGCGCCGAGCATGTGCACCATGCCGAGCGCATAGCCGACCCCCCGGCGCACCGCCGCGGGATCGCCAGCGCCCTCGGGTCCGCCGGGCAGCAGCCAGTCCTCCTCGGGCGCGTCCTTGGGCAGCGGAGGCAACGGCGCCTCGTGCACGGCGTCCAGCAGCTCGGCCACCGGCGCCGGGCAGGTGACCGTCTGGCCGGTGGGCAGCAGATCGCCGGTCGCCATCACGTTGCGCATCCGCACCTCGACCGGGTCGAGGCCGAGCCGCTCGGCGAGCTTGTCCATCTGGCCCTCGTACGCGGCACACACCTGCAGGGCGCCCTCGCCGCGTACATGTCCGGAGGGCGGGTTGTTGGTGCGTACGACCCAGCCGTCGATCACCGCGTGCGGCACCACATACGGCCCGCAGGCGAACGAGACGGCGGCGGCCAAGGCGTCCGCGGAGGTGTCGGCGTACGCGCCGCCGTCCAGCAGGATCTGCGCCTCGACCTTGACCAGCTTGCCCTCGCTGTCCGCGTGGTGGCGGTAGCGCAGCAGGGTGGGGTGGCGGTGTCCGTGACCGAGGAAGGACTCCTCGCGGTTCAGCGCGATCTTGACGGGGCAGCCGGTGCGCATCGCCAGCAGGCCCAACGGCACCTGAAGCGCCGCGTCCTCGCGGTCACCCATCGCGCCGGGCACCCCGGTGACGACGATCTTGACCTGCTCCGGGGGCAGTCCGAAGCAGGCAGCGGCCAGGTCGCGGTCGGTGTGCGGGTCGGTGGAGGCCGTGTAGATCTCCACGCCGCCGTCCGGACGCGGCACGGCCAGCGCCGCCTCCGCGCCGATGGGTGCCGGGTCCTGCCGTCCGATGCGGTAGAGCCCTTCGACCACGACGTCGCCGGTCACGTCCGGGTCGCCGTAGCGCAGCGGGATGTGGCGCAGCAGATTGCCGTCCGGGTGCAGCGGTTCGGCCTCGAACGACTTCTCCGGGTCGGTGACCGGCTCCAGCACCTCGTACTCGACGGCGATGGCTGCTGCCGCCAGACGTGCGGTGTCCGGGTGGTCCGCTGCGACGGCGGCGATCGGCTCGCCGTAGTAGCGCACCACATCGCGGGCGAACGCGGGCTGGTCGGCGATCTTGCGCCCGTGCGCGGAGTCCCCGGGTACGTCGTCGTGCGTGATGACCGCCTGGACGCCGGGCATCTTCGCGGCTTCCTCGGTGTCGATGGAGACGATGCGCGCGTGCGGGTGCGGCGAGCGGTGCACCGCCGCCCACAGCAGCCCCTCGGCCCACAGGTCCGCGGCGTAGGGGAAGGTGCCTTGCGCCTTGGCGTAGGAGTCGGTGGGCAGGACGGAGGCGCCCAGGCCGTGCGGCTCCGGCTCGCTGCGCGCGCCTGGCAGCGGGGCCGCCACAGCAGGGCCCGGCCCTCCCGTGCCGGGTCCGGCGCCGGTGTGACCGTCAGCCGTTTCCGTCATGCCGCCGCCTTTCTGTGCATGCGTGCGCTCCGGTAAGAGGGTGCCCCTGTCTGGCGTTTGCGGACTGCAGGTGTGTTGTGGCTTGTCGCGCAGTTCCCCGCGCCCCTGACGGGGCGCGCCCCCCTGCGGCGCCGGGCCTTGGTGCGGGAGCCGCGCGCATCAGGACTCGCCGCCGTTCTCGGAGTGCCGGGTCTGGTGCGGGATGTGGGCGCCATAGGTGCCGTCGTATGTGTAGTCGTAACCGCCGTCCTGCGGAGCGGCGTAGGCATCGGGTCCGTGGCCGCCCTGCTCGTAGGGCACACCGCCGTAGGCGGCGCCCTCCTCGTACCCGCCGGGCCCGTAACCGCCGCCCTGCTCGTAGCCGCCCTGCTCGTACGCACCCGGCTGCTGCGCATACGTGCCCGACTGCTGCTCGTACCCGCCGGGCTGCTGCTCGTACCCGCCGCGGCCGTAGCCGCCCTGCGGGTCGTAACCGCCCTGGCCGTAGTCGGCTTGGCCGGACGGCTGCCGGGCGGTGACCGCCTGTGCCTCCGCCTCGGCGGCCT
The DNA here is from genome assembly GCF_052245835.1 of Streptomyces sp. 8N114. Classification (NCBI taxonomy): domain Bacteria; kingdom Bacillati; phylum Actinomycetota; class Actinomycetes; order Kitasatosporales; family Streptomycetaceae; genus Streptomyces; species Streptomyces sp. 8N114. Next base: position 266,484 of record NZ_JBQQBT010000006.1, read on the forward strand.
CGCGCTCGGCCTGGGCGGCGCGCTGCTCGACGACCGTACGGACCGCGTCCAGCACCCCGCGGTAGCCGGAGCACCGGCACAGGTTGCCGCTGATCGCTTTGCGGGTCTCCAGCTCGGTGGGCGCGTGGTTGCCCTCCAGCAGGTCGTGCACGGTCATCGCGAGCCCCGGCACGCAGAACCCGCACTGCACCGATCCGGTCTCGGCGAGCGCGCACTGTACGTCGGAGGGTGTGCCGTCGGCCGACAGGCCCTCGACGGTACGTACTTCGCTTCCGGCGGCGGTGGCGGCGGGCACCAGGCAGGCGGCCACCAGCCGCCCGTCCACCTGCACCGAGCAGGCGCCGCACTCGCCCTGCGCGCAGCCGTCCTTGGCCCCGGCGAGCCCCAACCGCTCCCGGAGCACGTACAGCAGCGACTCCCCGATCCAGGCGCTGGCGACCGGGCGCTCGACGCCGTTGACCCGCAGGACGTACGAGACGTGCGGGTGCTCGTCCTCCGTGTCGACGGCTTCGGGCAGCGGCGTCGCGTCGCCGTCCGCTTCGGGGCCGGTCTCGGAGGCGGCCTCGGGACCGGCCTCCGGAGCCGCGTCGGTCCCGGGCTCCGTAACGGTGTCGGTCGCGGTGTCGGTGCTGGACCCGGTCTCGTCAGCGGCGTGCTCGGCCTGTCCGGTCTCGGCGGCTCCGCTGTCGGCGGCGGCCCCGCCCTCCGGCGCGGCGTCCGGCTGCGCGGCGGTGCCGGGGCCCGTCGACTGCGGCGCCGGCGCGGGTGCCGGGGCGGCCTCGGCCAGCGAGGTCACCTCGGAGTCCGCATGGCTCTCCGGCCCGGCGGGCGGCGCCGGCGGCTCGCCGGCGACGATCCCCGGCTCGGCCCCGGGCTGCACTTCGGGCCGCTGCGTCTCTTCGGAGGGGGCGGGAGCCTGGTCGGCGGAGGGCCCGCCGGGGAAGCCGTACGCGGGTGCCGGGCCGCCCGGTGCGCCCTCGAACGGCCACTCGGCGCTGCCCGGTTCCTGCTGGGGCAGCGGTCCGGGCCCGGCCGCGCCCGGGGTGCCGCCGGGAGCCGTACGGTCCCAGTGCGGCGCCGATGTCGGCGACGAGGGCGCCCAGGCGCGCGCGGGCTCCCCCTCCTGGCCGCCGGGCTCGGGCGCACCGGAACCGGGTGAAGCGGGTGAACCGGGAGAACCAGGCGCGGACGGTGCGGACTTCTCGTCGGTGTTCGCCGAACGGGCCACGCCGGTGCCGAGCGGACGGCGGCCGGTAGTACGCGCCTCGTGCGAGCCCGCGAGCGCGGCGGCAGCGCCCTGCCCCAGCCCACCACCGGCACCCTGACCACCCAGCGTGTCCTGCGCGACCTGGCTGTGCTCCGGCGCTCCGGCACCGGCAGCGGACCCGGGCCGGCCGTACCCCCAAAGGTGACCGTCTTGACCAGACTGACCGGTCGGTCCGTACAGTTCCGGCTGGCCGGGCCCGCCGGCACCCTGCTCGGCGTTCTCCGGAGCGAACGGCATCACCCACTGCCCGGTACCCCCACCGGCTGCCTGATCGGCACCACCGGCGGGAGGCGGCGAGACGTAGGCCGAGCCGTCGTCAGCGCCGAAGCGGGACGCTGCGGACTGGGGCGTTCCGGGCTGCGATGTTCCGGGCTGCGATGTTCCGGGCTGGGACGACGGGTCGATGGGCGGCGGGGTGTAGCCGCCCTGGCCCGTGCCGGGCGCGGCCAGCGGCGCGTCCTCCGCGAAGTCGAAGCCACCGCTGGGCAACTGGACGAAGGCGGTGGCATCCGCGTCGTACTCGCCGCCGCCCCAACTCCGGGGCACATGCTGCCCGTGCTGGGCGTAGGGGTCGCTGCCGTACTGTTCGGCGCCGCCCGCGCCGTTTCCGTACTCGTCTGTGCCCGTGTGCGCGTTCACGTGTCCGTGCGGGTCCGCACCCGCGTGCGGGCCCGCGCCCCCGTTCCGGTTTCCGTTCCCGTTGTCGTGTGGTGCCTGTGGTGTGCCGCTCATGCGAGAGCCCTCCCGAGTCCTCGGCGGGCCAGTGTCGCCACCGTACGCCGCAAGTGCAGCGCAGCGGGCGGAAGCTGGGGTACAGCGCCGGGGGTACCGTCGGGGCCCTCCTCGGGGACCGGGTCGGGGATGCACGCCATCGCGACGTACTCCCCGAAAGCGGACAGCGCCTCGGGCGCCAGCGACCGCGCGCCATCCCAGTCGATGAGCGAGGCGATCCACTGCTCGGCCTCCAGCGGGCGCAGCGGCATCGGCGCGACGGCGCCCACCGCGCAGCGCACCCCGCGCCGCATCGGATCGAGCACGACGGCGACGGAGGCCAGTGCGCGGCTCGGCCCGGTGCGGCTGGTGGCCTTGAGGAACGTCTGCGGCGCGTGCAGCAGCGGGACCTTCACATAGCCGACGACCTCGCTGGGCCGGAGCATGTCCATCCCCGCGAGCAGATGGCTGACCGGCAGCTCGCGGCGCGCCCCCTCCGGGCCCGCGATGGAGAGCGTGGCCTCCAGCGCGGCCAGCACGGGCAGCGCGTCCCCGGTGGGCGAGGCACTGACGATGTTGCCGCCGAGCGTCCCCGCGTTCCGGATCTGCGGAGGCCCCGCAGCGCGGGCTGCGGCGGCGAGCGCCGGGATGAGCGCGGCGAAGTCGGGGCGGCCCATCCGCGCGTGGGTGAGGCCGGCGCCCAGTACGGCGAACCCGTCCTGGTACGACCAGCCGCGGATCTCGCTGATCCGGCCGAGGCCGACGAGCGCGGCGGGGCGGAGCTGGCCGGAGTTGACGTCGGCCATCAGATCGGTGCCGCCGGCGACCGGTACGGCGGCCGGTACGGCGGAGAGCGCCGAGACGGCCTCGTCCAGGGTGGTCGGCAGCATGACAGCAGGGGGCACAGCCTGCGCGGCTCGTTCACCGTCTGGTGCATGCCGTACGTGCGTGCTCAACCTGCTGCCCCTTCCCCGACATACCGGGCTCCCGGCTGCACTGCCGTACGGTACGTGCTCACAGCCCGGACGAGGCAACTCTGGCATATCTCGGCCCGCGCCCGACACGAGGGCCAGGGATGGGCCCTTTCGCACCATTTGACGGCGGGCCCCGCCTGGGCCCTACGGGATGGCCGTGTTGCCCGCGCTCGGCGTCGGCATAGGCGGCACCCTCAGGAAGGTCACCGGTCAAGGGGGTGACGACTTTTGCGGGGGTGAGGCATTGCGTCGCCGCATGCGTTCCAGGAGGTCTGCGCGGCGGGTGGTCTGCGCCGCCGCTGCGCGACGATCCTTGTCCGCGATGCTCCCGCCGCGCAGGTTGCCTGCTGGGCGGCGGAGGTGGTGGGGCTTGCTCATCAGTACTTGTCCTTCCCCTTCCAGGACTTGTGGGCCGGCGCCGACGGTGGGCCGCCGTGGTCGGGGTGCCGACGGAGCAGCACCCGGCAGTCCACGGCCTGCGACTGGTCACCGGCCTCTTCGGCCTTGGCCAGCCGCACCTCCAGCGCCTGACACGTCGGGCACGCCCCAGGGGTAGTGATCATTTACTTGAGCTCCGTTTATGAGGATGTCCTGCCATGACGGCGTTGCAACTCCTGACGATCAGCGTGTGACCCATCGAGCGGGCCGTCTCCCTGTCCTGAGCCAGCAGTTCGCATACGTCGCAACCGCGCACAGGGACGGGCTCCAGCTCACGCCCCACCGGACGCGCCAACTGCGCCGCCGCTGGCTGTTCCTGGGCGTGCGTGCCCATTGCGACCCTCTCCTCTGTCACGCTGTCGCGGTTCGATCACTGGAGTGCGGCAACGACCGGCAGTGTTTGCGGTGCAGGCCGTGCCGGCCTTGCACCCCACCAGTTCACCGCGTCGGCGGACGCTGCGGGTCGTCCCCAACCGGACGTTCAGGCGGACGTTTCCGCGGACGCTGCGTGGTCATGTCGCTACGGTTAGGGGAGTGTCCGCCCACGCGAGGAGAAGTTCATGGCGGGGACAGACCCCAGCAAGCTGGTACAGCTGCGCAGGGCGGCGGGATACACGCAGGTGACTTTCGTCGCCGCGTTCGCCCGCGAGGCCGCCCGCCTGGGCATCGGCGCATCGGTCAGCGTCCGCCAACTGCGGCGATGGGAGGGCGAGACGCCCCCGCCCTTACCGCATCCGAGCCAGCAGGCTGTGTTGGAGGCCCTGTTCGGACTGCCGCTCGCCGAGATGGGCTTCGAGGTTCCCGCCCACCGAACCGCGACCGCCGAGCGGATCGGTGACGATGGAGAGGTGAAACGTCGAGCATTCGTCACCGGTACGGGGGCGATCGCCGCCGCGGCGATGCTCCCCGAGCGGCTCGGCCCTCGCATCGGTGCCAGCGAGGTGGCGGCGTTCCGCTCCCGAGTGGCCGATCTCTACACCGTGGATCACCGCTCCGGGGGTATCCCCGCCGCTGCACGAGCCAATCAGCTTGAACAACAGATCACCGGGGCACTGAGCAACAGCGTCTACACGAGCAGGGTCAGCCGTGACCTGCAAGGAATGCTGTCCGAACTACGCGCCAATCGAGCCTGGTACGGATTCGACAGCGGGCCGGTTGAGCGCGCTCGTGCTGCCGCACTGGAAGCGCTGACCACTGCCCAACTCATCGGCGACGAACTGCTGCAGCTGTCTGCTCTTGAGACGCTGATCCTCATCGACATCAAGGCGAATCGGCAGTGGGAGGCGGCATCGGCGGTCGAAACGGCTTACAGGCTTGCGAAGCAGGTCGGCGCAGGCCCGACCGTGCACCTGGTGATCGCCCTGCGTGAGGCCAACGTCACCACCCAGGGGGGTGACTCCACTGCCGCTCGCCGGGCACTCAGCCGCGCCATGTCGTTCCACAGCCGCACAGACACGGACACGGCAGTGCCTGCATGGGCGCGGTTCGCCAGTTCCGCCGAGATCGATTACGCCACGGCCGACATGTACGCACGGGCAGGGCAGCCACAACGCTCCGTCCCATTCCTCAGGTCGGCAGTCGAAGGGCTGGGCGGAGGCTACGCCCGTAATACCGCTTGGTACAGGTCCAAGCTCGCCGTCACGCTTCTCAAGCCAGGCGAGACGGAGGCTGCGTGCTCCGAAATGGCGGGAGTGCTCGATGCCTGCGGTGATGTCTCTTCCGCGCGCCTGACTCACCGCGTGCACGAGTTCCAGAAGGAGGCCGCCGCCAGCGGCGGTGCCGTCTGCCATGACATGGTCGACCGCATCCGGGAGTTCAGCCGAGGGAGCCAACGATGACCCTGTCGGAGAGCGTCACCGTCGAGCGCATGGACGGCTCCGCCGCCGCAGCTGCCGAGGAGGCGTTCACCCGCGTCTATGCCGAGGTGTTCGCCGAGGCCCCGTACGACGAGACGCCGGAGAGCGTGGCGGCGAACTTCCGGCGCTTCCGCTCACAGACCCGCAAGGCAACGTTCCGCGCTGCCCTCGCCCGCACAAGCGGCGGCGAGCCGGTCGGTATCGCTTACGGATACCCCCTCAGCCCCAGCACCGGCTGGTGGGACCGGCTGACAACGCCCGTAAGTGACGAGCTGCGCCGCGAAGACGGGCGCCGGACGTTTGGGCTGATGGAGCTCGCGGTGCGCGCGCCGTGGCGTCGCCTCGGTGTGGCTCGGCGGATGCACGACGCGGTGCTTGCCGACGCCGACGAGGAGCGCGTGCTGCTCAACGCGCGGCCGGATGTCGAGGCGGCGCAGGCTGCCTACCGGTCGTGGGGTTACCGCAAGGTGGGCGAGGCTCATCCGTGGGACGGAGCGGATCTTCATGACGTGATGGTGCTCTACCTGCGCCAGGGGGCGGCTTAGGGAAGTGGCCGCCCCGGAATCCCCGGCCGCCGCTGCCAGGGGTGTGGCCCCGAGAGGGGGCGGTAGTCGACGCCGAGCGCGTCGAGGCGGGGCAGGTGCGCCCTCTCCAGCCGCGCCGCGAAGTGCTCGTAGTCCCCGCCGGGCCCGGTCCAGGCGACCTCCGCGACGGCGGCGAGACGGGGGAAGAGCTGGTAGTCGACGCGCTGTGAACTCTCCGTGCACTCGGTCCACATGTTCGCCTGCACGCCCAGCACTCGCGCGGCGCGCCCGCCCTGCGTGAGCCGCTCGGGCACCGGGCGCATCTCGTACACGTCCCGAAGCGAGGCGACGTAGCCCAGCGGCATGGGCTCGTCGTCCCCGGCCGTCTGCCGCCGGTCGAGGTACAGCTCGTGCTCGGGGCACATCACCACATCGTGGCCCGCCTCGGCGGCGGCGACGCCGCCCTCGTACCCCCGCCAGGAGGAGACGACGGCGCCCGGCGTGAGGCCGTCGCCCGCGAGGGTGTCTCCCTCCAGGATCTCGTCCCAGCCGACCATCCGCCGCCCGCGCCCGGCGAGCCAGCGGTCGAAGTGCCGCACCATCCACGCCTGGAGGGCATCCTCGTCGCGCAGCCCTTCGCGGGCCATCCGCGCCTGCGCGACGGCGGAAGCGCGCCACTGGTCCTTGGGGGTCTCGTCGCCGCCGATGTGGATGAAGGGGGACGGAAAGACGTCCAGCACCTCTTCCAGTACGTGCTCGTAGAAGCGCAGGACCTCGTCGGTGGGCGCCAGCAGGTGCGGACTGACTCCCCAGTCGGTCCACACCCCCAGCGCGGCGGTGTCGACGACGTCCGTGTTGCCGAGTTCGGGATAGGCGGCGATGGCGGCCTGCGAGTGGCCGGGGAGTTCGATCTCGGGTACGACTGTGATGTGCTGTTCGGCGGCGTACGACACGATTTCGCGGAGATCATCCTGGGTGTAGTAGCCGCCGTGCGGGCGCTCGTCCCACAGAGGGGAGGCCCGGTGGCCGACCCGGGTGCGGTGCCGCCAGGCGCCGACTTCGGTGAGCCGCGGATAGCGGTGGATCTCCATCCGCCAGCCCTGGTCGTCGGTGAGGTGCAGATGGAGGACGTTCAGCTTGTGCGCGGCGAGCAGATCGAGGACGCGTAGCACTCCGTCCTTGGGCATGAAGTGCCGGGCCACATCGAGCAGGAGGCCGCGCCAGGCGAACCGCGGGGCGTCCTGGACGCGGGCCGGCGCGATCCCCCACTCGCCCGCGGTTCCGGCACGCCGGAACGCCGCGGGCGGCAGTGCCTGGCGCAGTGTCTGTACGCCCCAGAACACCCCCGCGGCGTCCCCGCCCTCGATCAGGGCACGCTCAGCGGTGACGTCCAGCCGGTAGGCGCCGGCGCCCAGCTCACCGTTCAGCCGAAGCTGCAGGGCGGTCCCCACTTCGCCCTCCCCATCGTGGAACGGCAGCACGGACTGGCCGCGCAGCCACCGGGCGACCCCGCGCACTTCGGGACCGGCAACGAGCGCGGTGCCGCTCCCCCATACGAAGGGCGGTCCGTCCCCCTCCCGTACCTCGCGGGCGCGCGGTACGAGCCCCGCCCAGCCGATGGCCGACATGACCGGTCCTCCTTGTGTGACGGCTTACTTCACGGCTCCGCCGAGCCCGGAGACCAGCGGCGGTGTACACAGCGGTGTACACAGACGAAAAGGGCGAGCACGGGCACCGTCATCACCGTGGAGGCGGCCCTCACCTCTCGAACGCCTCGTCCATCTTCCGCGCGGCGTCGGCGGCGGCCCCGGCCACGCCCTGCTTGCCGCTGACGATCTGCTGGAACATCCCCGGCAGGACCAGCGAGGCGTCGATCCGCCCCCACGCGGGGCTGGTGGGCACGAACTTCGTCCCGGACTCCAGCGTCGCGACGAACGGCTTGACGAACGGCTCCCGCGCGGCGGCCTGCTTCCTCGTATCGCTGAAGGTCGGCAGAAAGCCCATGGCGTCGAACAGCCGCTCCTGGGTGCGCTTGCCCGCCAGCTCCTTCATCAGCTCGACGGCGAGGCTGCGGTGCCTGCTGCTCTTGAGGACGCCGATGTTGTTGCCGCCGGCGAAGGCGGGCGCGATGCTGCCCCGCTCGACGCCGGGCAGCGGGACGATGGCGTACTTGCCCTTGACCGCGCCGTCCTCCATGGCCTGCCGGTTGAAGTCGCCGCCGATGGCCATCCCGGCCTTGCCGCCCGCGAACGCCTCCACCGTCTCGTTGCCGCCCATGGCCGCGCACTTGGCCGCGGGGCAGTTGTCGTCGCCGAAGAGAGAGGTGTACGCCCGGATGCCCTTCTTGGCGCCGACGCTGTCGAGGGTGGCCTCGAACTTCCCGTCGCGGACCTCCTTCGCCGGTTCCCCGCCGTGCGCCCAGACGAAGGGCAGCGCCCCGTAGGTGTAGGCGCCGCCGACGGCGATGCCGTACATGTCCTTGCGCTCGGCGCGGATCTTCCGTGCCGTGGCGGCCAGTTCGCCCAGGCTGCGGGGAGGCTCGAGGCCGAGGTCCTTGAAGACGTCGGTGCGGTAGTAGAGGGCGCGGACGCCGACGAAGAGGGGCGCGCCGTACTGCTTGCCCCGGACGGTGACGGACTTCCTTGCGGTCGGGTCGAGGTCCGCGGTGGCATCCCACTTGGCGAACTCGTCGCTGACGTCGGCCAGTCCGCCGTCGGCGACGTATCCGGCGGTGTCGGTGTTGCCGTACTCGATGACGTCCGGTGCCGAGTCCGGGTCGTTGAGCGCGCCCTTGATCTTCTCGGCCCGGCTGTTGACGGGGATGTACTGCACGGCGACGCGGACGCCCTTGTGCTGCTTCTCGAACCGGTCGACCACGCCTTGGACGACTTTCTCCTTGGGCTTGTTGCCGACCTCGCGGAACAGCCAGACGCGTACCGTCCCGCTCTTCTCGTCCTGGCCGGCGCCGTTACCGCCGCCGGAGGTGCTGGGGGCGCATCCGGCCACCGCGGCCGCCACCATTCCCAGCGCCACGAGAGGGGCGACGAGGCGCCGCCCGGGTGCCTGCTGCCTGCGCTGGACGGCTTTGGTCTTGACGACCTTGGCGTCCTTAACGTCCTTGATGGCCTTGATGACCCTGACGTCCTTCACGAGGAGACCCCCAAGCACGCGACGTGGCAATGGCGCGTTGCAACATACGCAACCGGCGTTTCGCGCTGCACAATCTGCGCGTGAGGCTACGAGGCAGGCACCTGCGAGGGCAATAGGTCTGTACCAGCCAACGGGAGCCCCGAATCGAGGCTCGGCTGACCAGATCGTTCCGCTAAGGGCCCCGATCGTGTCTGTCAACGACGCCTTGTCGCTGGCCAGACTGACGGACATGAACAGAGCCCTGCTTGTCATCGATGTCCAGGAGTCCTTCCGCGCCCGCCCCGACTCCTGGGCCACCATCGCCGACCCGGACATCGCCGAACCGGTCAACAGGCTGGTCCGGCTCGCCCGCGCCGCCGGGGACCGCGTCATCTGGATCCTGCACACCGAGCCCGGCTCGGGCGGCGTCTTCGATCCGGAGCAGGGTCACGTACGGCTGCTGCCCGAACTCGACCAGCCGCTCCCCGGCGAGCCCGTACTGCGCAAGACCTCACACAACGCGTTCACCACCACCAACCTCCAGCAGCTGCTGACGGAGGCGGGCGTCACCGAGCTCGTCATCAGCGGCATCCGCACCGAACAGTGCGTCGAGACCACCACTCGGATCGGCAGCGACCTCGGCTACCGCGTCGCCTTCCCCGTCGACGCCACCACCACGAACCCCGTCGGCGGCCTGAGCGCCGAAGCCGTCGTCGAACGGACGGTCGCAGTGCTCCGCGACCGCTTCGCGCGGATCACCACGGTCGCCGAACTGGAAGCGGAGCGAGAGGGAGAACTGGAGGCGGAGCGGGAGGGAGAACTGGAGGGGGAGTCGGCGAAGCTGGCACCATCCACGGCGTGACCCACGTCGTCCTCGTCCTCACCCCGGGCGTCCACCTCCTCGACCTCGCCGGCCCCGCCCAGGTCTTCAGCACCGCGGCGGGGCTCGGCCGGGCCTACCGGCTCAGCTATGTCGGCGAACGGGAACGGATCGACAGCGCGCAGGGGCTGCCGGTGCACGCACAGACCGAGTGGCCCCGGGACCTGGGCCCAGGCGACCTGCTCGTCGTACCCGGCTGGCGCTCCCCGCGCCCGACGCTGCCTCCCCCCTTCAGCCAGGAAACCCTCTCCCGCATCGCCGCACACCACGCCGCCGGCGGCACGGTCGCCAGCGTCTGCTCGGGGGCGCAGGCCCTCGGCGACGCGGGGCTGCTGGACGGCCGCCGCTGCACCACGCACCACGAGCTGCAGGACGAACTCGCGCGCCGCTTCCCGCGGGCGAAGGTCGTCCGCGATGTCCTGTTCACCACCGACGACCGGGTCATCACCTCCGCGGGCATCGCCAGCGGCATCGATCTGTCCCTGCATCTGCTGGCCGTACGCCACGGTCCGGCGCAGGCCGCACAAGTGGCCCGCAACATGGTCGTCTACGTCCGCCGGAACGGGGACGAGCCGCAGGCCAGCGCCGTACTGCGGTACCGCTCGCACCTCGACGACACCGTGCACCGGACCCAGGACCTCATCGACACCCGCTTCGCCGAACCCCTCACCCTGGACCACCTGGCCGCCACCGCGGGCGTCAGCGCCCGCACCCTGACGCGTCTCTTCACCCGCGCCACCGGCGGCCTGACCCCTCTGCGCTACCAGCAGGCCCTCCGCCTCGAACGCGCCGAGCACCTCATCGCCCACGGCGCCACCACCGAAACCGCCGCCCACGAGGTCGGCTTCACCGACCCCCGCATGCTCCGCCGCCTCCGCTCCCGCGCCCTACCCTGACCCGGTGACCATACGGAGCTACCGCTACGTGGGCCCCGCCGATCTCGCAGCCCACGCCGACGCCGCGACGATGGGCCACGCCATCCACACCGCCCCCGACTTCGCCGCTTGGGCCGCCCACCGCACAACAGCAGAGCTTGCCGAACCCTTCACCTTCGTCGTCGACTTGACCGGCCTGCTCCGCCTGGCGCCCCGCCGCACCGAACACGTCACCTGCGCGGGCGGCGCGCGGGTCCTCGCCGCCGGCGAGATCGCCTTCGCGCACGCCGCCGCCTCCCCCTCCGGCTGGCGGGTCACCGAGGCGACCAACCACTCCACCGGCTACTGCCCCGAACCCACCTGCTGGCCCGCGGTCTCCCGATCCCTCCACCGCGCAGCCCTCCCCCACCCCGCCTCCTTCACCCACGCCCTCACCTTCCGCCGCTGCGAGCACTGCCACCAGCCCAACATCGTCCGCGAGGACGACTGGTACTGCGCCTTCTGCGACACCGAGCTCCCGCGCCGCTGGAACGTGGACCCGAGCGCATAGCTCGTCATGAGGGCTCGTCATGAGGGCTCGATACGGCTTGCGTTCGTACGGTCGCGTACAGGTACGGTGTTCGATCGAAATGGGGCGGGGATCGAGGGGGACAGCGGAATGGGTGACAACGGCGGGCCGGTGCTGCCCGGCGACAAGCTCTCGGATGAGCTGGCGTACAAGGGGCAGTTGCAGGTCCCGAAGGAGACGGTCACCCAGCTGACCAAGGGCATCAGGGGCGCTCTGGATGAGCTGCGTGAGGTCGGCACGGATGTGGATGCCGCGCAGGGCAGCGGTTTCGAGGAGATGTCGCTGTCCAAGATGGAGGTCGGTGACGAGGCGCTGTCCCAGTCGTTCGAGGGGTTCTGCGAGCAGTGGGAGTGGGGCGTACGGGGTCTGATGGCGGACGCGGATGCCATCGCGGAGGGGCTGGATCTGGCGGCGGGCATGTCCTGGGAGGAGGACCGCTACCGGGCCGTGACGCTCAAGGGCAGCATCAACGCCCTCAACCCCATGGGTAATCCGTACGCCTCCGAGGACGGCCTGGACAAGGCCGGGTTCCTGGACATGACCACCGGCCAGATGGACGGAAAACCCGGCGGCCAGGGCAAGGGGGAGCCCGGCTGATGGGTCTCGGAGATCTCGTCAACGCGGGGACCGACGCGGCAAAGGACGCCTACCACGACTTCACCCCCGATCCGGTCGAGGACAAGATCGAGGGCGTCGTCGAGAAGGGCGGCGAAGTCGTCGGCAAGGGCTCCAACCTCCTCGCCGACCAGCTGGATGAGATGGGCTGGAAGCCGGGCGCGAAGTTCGTCCGGGACGCGGGGGACGCGGTCACCAACAAGACCGGCGGGAATGTCCAGGAGCGGGAGCTGGGCGAGACGGAGGAGGCGAACAAGCTCATCCACGGCTCGCCGTCCAAGCTGGAGTCGGCGGCCGATCATCTGCGGGACTTCCGCAGGGCGTTCAACCGGGTGGGCCGGGGCCTGAAGGGCCTGGATTCACACCACTTGAGGGGGGAGGCGGCTGACGCCTTCCGCCGGACGGTGGAGGTGCAGCCGGGCCGGTGGTTCAAGGCGGCCGACGCGTGCGAGAAGGCCAAGGGTGCGCTGAACGACTTCGCCCGCACCGTGCGCTGGGCCCAGGGCGAGGCCCGGGAGTCCATCAAGCTCTACAACGAGGGCAAGACCGCTTCCGCGCAGCACAAGTCGAAGGTCTCGTTCTACGAGGACGCGCTCAAGGCGTACAAGGAGACGCCGAAGAAGGACCGCGTGGCCGGCTCGCTCCCCGACAAGCCCCCGGCCAAGGACCCGGGCGAGGCCAAGATGGACGAGGCCCGCGAGAAGCTGAGGGAGGCCCGCCGCCAGCGGGACGAGGCGGCGCGGGCTGCCAACACGCTGATGGAGGCGGCCCGCGACGCCGCCCCGCCCAAGCCCTCGACCCTCGCCCAGACACGCAGCGGCTTCAAGGGCGGGCTGCTGGCGATGGAACACCGGGCCGGTGGCCTCCTCAACACGGGCGCCGCTGCCAACAACTTCGCCAAGGGCATGAGCCCGATCAACGGCCACAACTTCCTCAACCCCGACGACTACCAGACCAACCTCAACAGCACGGCCGCCGGGACCAAGACCCTGGCCACCCACCCGGACGCCGCCCTCAAGCAGGCGTACAGAAGCTTCCTGAACGACCCGGACCAGTTCTTTGGCGGCATGGCACTCGACGCCGTCACCGGAGGCGGCGGAAAAGCCGCGGGCGTGGTGACGAAGGGCACCCGCCTTGCCCGGGCGGGCGAGCACGCCGCGGAGCGTCCGGGACGCAAGTCGCTCAGCCAGGAACCGCACAACTCCAACCGACAGAACGGCGACCGCACCTGCGGTGAGGACCCCGTCGACTTCGCCACCGGCCGCATGCTGCTGCCGCAGACCGATCTGGCACTGCCCGGTGTGCTGCCGCTGGTCTTCCGGCGTCAGTTCGAGTCCTCCTACCGCGCCGGCCGCTGGTTCGGCCCCACCTGGTCGAGCACCGTCGACCAGCGCCTGGAGGTCGATGCCGAGGGCGTCGTCCTCCACGGGGAGAGCAGCCTGCTGGTGGCCTACCCGCACCCGGAGCCCGGCGGCGAGCCGGTACTGCCCGAGAAGGGCCCGCGCTGGCCGCTGCAGCTACACGCGGACGGCGACTACGTACTGACCGACCCCGACACCGGCTGGACCAGCCACTACGCGCCCCCGACCGATCCCCCCGGCCGCGCAGGCACCGCCCTGCTCGCGGAGATATCCGACCGGAACGGCAACCGCGTCACCTTCGAGTACGCCGAAGACGGCACCCCGCTCGCCCTCGTCCACTCCGGCGGCTACCACATACGCGTCGAGACAGACGCCGAGCTGGGCCGCGTCACCGCGCTTCAGCTCGCCGGAGCCGCACGGGACGGCGGCGACCAGGAGATCGTCCGCTTCGGCTACGACGAGCACGGCCACCTCGCCAACGTCACCGGCTCGACCGGTGACTCTTTGCGCTTCGGCTACGACGACGCGGGCCGCATCGTCTCCTGGACCGACACCAACGACTCCCGCTACGAGTACGCGTACGACGAACGCGACCGCTGCGTGTGGCAGTCCGGCATCGAAGGCCACATGCACGCGACCTTCGACTACAGCCCTGCCGACCCGGAAACAGGCCGCCGCGTCACCAAAGTCACCAACTCCCTCGGCCACACCACCTACTACCTGGTCAACACCCGCAACCAGGTCCTAGCCATCACCGACCCCACCGGCGCCACCACGCACACCGAACGCGACGCCCACCACCGCGTGCTCTCCCACACCGACGCCCTCGGCCGCACCACCCGACTGGAGCGGGACGACGCAGGCCGCGTCGTCACCGTCCTGCACCCCGACGGCAGCACGCGGGCCGTCTCCTACGACACACTGGGACTGCCGGTCGAGATCACCGAGCCCGACGGTTCGGTGTGGCGGCACGAGTACGACGAGCGCGGCAACCGCACCGTCTCCACCGATCCCGCCGGCGCGACGACCCGTTATACGTACGACCAGGCGGGCCGTCTCACATCGGTGACCAACGCGCTGGGTGACGAGACGCGGGTGCGCTGCGACCCGGCAGGCTTGCCCAGCGAGATCACCGACCCGGCCGGTGCCGTGACGACGTACCGCCGCGACGCCTTCGGCCGCCCCACAGCCGTCATCAACCCACTCGGCGACACCACCCACCTGGCCTGGACGGTCGAAGGTCACCTCGCCCGCCGCACCGCACCCGACGGCGCCACCGAGCGCTGGGAGTGGGACGGCGAGGGCAACTGCACCCGCCACATCGACGCGGCAGGCGGCGAGACCACCTACGAATACACCCACTTCGACCTGCTCACCGCCCGCACCGGCCCCGACGGCGTCCGCTACACCTTCACCCACGACACCCGCCTGCGGCTGCGCGAGGTGGAGAACCCCCAGGGCCTGAGCTGGACGTACGACTACGACGGCGCCGACCGCCTCGTCGCGGAGACCGACTTCGATGGCCGCACCCAGCGCTACACCCTCGACGCCGCAGGCCAGTTGACCACCCGCACCACCCCGCTCGGCGACACGATCACCTACGAACGCGACCTGCTCGGCCGGATGACGGCCAAGGACGCCGCCGGCACGGTGACCACGTACGCATACGACCCGGCAGGCCGCCTGACCGAGGCCCGGAACCCTGACGCGGAACTGCTGCGCCAGTACGACCGGGCGGGCCGGTTGAAGACGGAGGTCGTCAACGGCCGTGCGCTCACGTTCACGTACGACGCGCTGGGCCGCCCACTGCGCCGCACCACACCCACCGGCTCGCTGACCCACTACGGATACGACGCGGCGGGCAACCGGACAACGTTGACGGCTGACGGCCACACACTCTCCTCCACGTACGACGCCGCAGGCCGCGAGCAGCAACGGCAGATCGACGCCACCGCCTCCCTCTCCTGGACATGGGACCCCGCAGGCCGCCTCACCGGCCAAGCGCTCACTGGGGCGGCGGCAGACTCCGCCTGGCACCGCTCCTACACATACCGACCGGACGGTCATCTGATCGCGGTGGACGACTCCCGCGAGGGCACCAGCCGCTTCGCCCTCGACACGGCGGGCCGCGTCACGCGGGTCAACGCGCGCGACTGGACCGAGACCTACGCCTACGACGAGGCGGGCAACCAGACCACCGCCGACTGGCCCGCGGCCCACGCGAGCCCCGAGGCCCGCGGCCCCCGCACCTACACCGGCACCCGCATCCGCACGGCGGGCCGCCTGCGCTACGAACACGACGCGGCCGGCCGCGTCGTGAGCCGCCAGAAGAAGAACCTCTCCCGGCGACCGGACACCTGGCACTACGCGTGGGACGCGGAAGACCGTCTGACACGGGTCACCACCCCGGACGGCGCGGAATGGCATTACGCGTACGACCCGTTGGGCCGCCGCATATCAAAAAGGTCGGACTCCGAGCGGGTGGACTTCACCTGGGACGGCCCCACCCTCATAGAACAAACCACAACAGGCGAGTCCCCCCACCCGGTAACCCTCACCTGGAACCACCAGGGCCTCCACCCCATCTCCCAGACGGAACGCATCACCGACGAGACCACCCAACGAGACATAGACACCCGCTTCTTCGCCATCGTCACCGACCTCATCGGCACCCCCACCGCCCTCATCACCGAATCCGGCTCCACGGCCTGGCACACCCAACAAACCCTCTGGGGCACCACCACCTGGAACACCGACGCCACCACCTACACCCCCCTCCGCTTCCCCGGCCAATACTTCGACCCCGAAACCACCCTCCACTACAACTACTTCCGCCACTACGACCCAGAGACGGCCCGCTACCTGTCCCCGGACCCGCTGGGACTGACGCCGGCACCGAACCCGGTGGCGTATGTGGGTAATCCACTTTCCGGGAGAGATCCGCTTGGGTTGGCCCCGGAGCACTGTCCGAACGGAGGGTCTTGGGATCCTGCGGAGGAGCCGTTTCTCTACAGAGGCGTGAGTTATGCGACTGAGCAGGATCCAGACTGGCGCAAGATGTATGAAAACGCGCTTCAGGGCAGAGCAGAGCCACGTGGCGGACACGAAGACGTCCAGAGACACGCGGGAGGAGACGGTCAGACCGACAGCGTCTTCACCTCTTGGACAACCGACTACGAGGACATGGCACTTGAGTGCAGCCGAATGGGCAACGGCCCCGGCGTCGTGCTCCGGATCCCGAACGCGGACGGCGCTAAGTACTTCCGCGTCCCCGGAGTTTCGTACCCGTACCCGGAGGGTGAGGTCACCCTCCGGGGGACAGTTGAAGGGGCTGAGATAAGCATAAATGGCGGACCATGGCACCGACCCGGCTGAAAGGCCCTAAAGGTGAGACCATTCCCCCATGAGTTCGACTGCGGAATCAAGATCTGACAGCGCCTCGTATTTGATCCCCCGCCTGGAATTAGACACCACCCAACGCCCCTCGCCGACCGCAGGATTCAGGCCGTACAGAACGGTACGGAAGTCGCTGTCCGCGGCCACTGCCAACGGAGCAGCGGCGCGAAGTTCATCTGCAACACCAGGATACGAAAGAAAGCGTCGATCCAACTCCTGCCGAGCATCTTCATCCGGCACGATTCCCCAAGCTTCTGCGCCGCGCCGAGCACGCCCCGAAAGAGCGAGAAAGAATTCCAAGGGTTCAACCACTGAACCGTCGCGAACGAACCGGAGGCCGCACCTCTCCACAAATCCGCACAGAAATTCGATGAGGTCAATTTCCGGTGGCGACGGCAGCGAATCCAGCCAGGCATCTCCCGGCGTTTTGAACAAAGCCGCCTCCTGGCTCCCGGCAATTCGCCTAGCCTGATGATACTTCCAGCCGGCGATCGCCCAGTCATGGGAGACTCCCCACTCATTCAACTCGACACCCCGACGCGCATAGTCGCGAAGGCACTGGAGATCTTGAGTGCGACCAAATGAAGTCAGCGCGAACACATGCCCCAAGGCAGCCCGCCCTTCCTGACCACCCCAAAGCAGGTGCTTCAGCAGTCCCCCGAACCAGTCGCGCGAACTCATCGCAATCATCCATGAGGCCGTGATCTTCGCCCGCCAATCAGCAGCCAAGAGGCGCGTCAGACCCTCATCTTCAATCTCCTGGGAGGTTTTCCGAAAACTTCCCCCGAATTCCAGCAGATCTGCATCCGCCAAATGCCGAAGGTTCCACCCCTGAAATTTCAAGTAGGGGCGCCCGGGCATGACATAACGCCGAGTCAGTGCGAGCAATTCAATGTCATCATTCGGCATCATCATGGAGAAATTATGCCACGTAGATGGCAACAACTTCATCCTTGCTCTTTCGGAGATGGCACCTGTGAACACATGCCGATTGCCACGCTCGCGAGTCCGGCACAACGGAACTTTCCGCTCGTCGCCAGGGTACGAAGCGGCGACTAGAGACGTAGGTGGAGCCCCAAAGGGACGTCTGTCATCCGAGGGCGCAACCGGGTCCCTCTCCCTCCGGGCCCAAAGCTATCCTGGCCCTCCGACCGTGCGTTGCCCCGAGGGTCACTGTCGGTCAGTATCAACCAGCGTCAGCGCGCAGCAGCAAGCACTCCCTCCCAAGCGAGCCACCGGAGGTCACCGATCCATGGCCCAGCGGTCCCCGCGTCTCCCGACTCCGCCGCCGAACCCGTACGGCGCCCATCCCGGGGCGGGGTGGGCGGCGCCTGCCGGGGCGGGGAAGAAGGGGGTTACCACGGGGCGGGTGATCGGGATGTGTGTGGGCGGGGTGCTGGTGTTTGTCTACGTGGTGATACCGGCATTCCAGCTGCTCCGTTGAGGGCGACAATGACGGCGGCGGACTGACGGGCACGAGTACGGGGTCAATCGATGTGGAATCGGGGGGCGGCCGAAGAGGCCGCGGCGGCGCCGGCGCCGGTGTGGGCGGAGGCGCCCAGCGAGGTGGAGCGGCGGCTGTATGAGGCCAAGTGCCGTCATGACTGGGCCGCTTACATGGATGTGCTGGCCGGGCAGTATCTGTACCGTCTCGCCTCCCGGCCATGGCTGGATGCCAATCCGGGGCGGGTCCCCGCGCGGATGCAGCCCGTATGGCGTCCGGAGGTGCAGGGGTGGTGCGCGGCCGTGTACACGGAGGCGATGTTGCCGGCGCCGATCGAGGACCCGGTCTTCATCTCGGAGAGCCTCGGCGAGTATGCGCGTGGCTGGTCGCAGCAGGACCCGCCGTGGCTGGCGGTGAACCCGGGGTCGCCTTGTGAGGCGTACTTCCCGGCAAGCCAGTCCCTGTGCGCGCTGTGGCAGCAGCATGCGGACCGGGTTCCCGAGGTCGCGCCCAATCTGACGCTCCGCACGCTGTGGATGGGCGGCCCGCGTACCGGGGCTGTCGCGCGGGGGCTGGCCTGCGGGGCGCTGCTGTCGGTGAAGAACGGCCAGCACTGGAACTCGCTGGGCCACGGGCTGGGCTACAACGACGAGCGGCGGCTCCTGGATCGCTGGTGGAGCTGCACTACCCGCCAGACCTGGCGCAGCCACCAGGAGGAGTTGCTGCGCGGCGAGATGAGCAGCCCGGTGTGGGAGTTCACACTGGGGCTGCGGCACAGTCTGGCCCAGGACTTCGGCGGGCAGGTGGAGCCCGCGCACTGGCGGCAGGCCGCGGAGCGGGTGCTGCGCAAGCGGGTCGCGACGGCCACCATTGAGCTGACGCCGGACGGGGTGACGCGGTCGGAGGGCCCCTCCGAGGAGGAGGTGGAGTGGCAGATCGACGGGGTGAAGCGGCTGATCGGCCGCATCACCCGGTACGAGGCCCGGTTCCGCGCCGACGGACTGCTTCCGGAGGGCCGGTTCGTCCGCTCGGTCGCCGCCTGGGACTACGGCCGCGCCTCCAACATGGCCCGCTTCGGACTGGCGGCCCGCTTCTGCACGTTGGAGGAGGCCGAGGGCGCCGTCCTGCGTGCCGGGCGGGTCAGCACGATCGGCTACCGCTCGTGGGAGGACTTCTCCGCCGCGTATGTGCTGGGCCGCTGTCTGCACTTCGACGAGGAGGAGTTCGGGCCGTGGTACGAGGAGATGCTGACGGCCCACCGGCTTCTGACGACCGAGCCGGAGAGCCCTTGGCTCACCATCCCGTTCCGCGCCGGGGGCGGCGACTAGGCACCGACCCCGGTCGGCAGGAGCCCAACCACGGCTAGCAGTACGGGGCCTGGCCCGTCAGCGCGTAGGCGACGCCCATGAAGACGCCGAAGAGGCGGAAGAGCGCGGGCAGGTCGCCGCTGACCCGTACCGAACGGTCATGGGCGGGGTCCTTTCCCGCATCACCTCCTGAACAGGTGACGCCCGGAATGCCCTCCAGCTGCTGGGCGACCGACGCCGACTGCCAGCGCACGGTGAGGGTGTGCTCGGTGGTGTCGGGCGCCGGGCGGGTACGGGACGGAGCCTCGCGCACGCCCTCCCGTACGGCTTCCTCGATCGCGCGGCGCGCCTCCTCGGCGGGACGGAGCCGGGCGGCGAAGCGGTCCCGGGCGTACTTGACCGGCACTGTACGGACGTACCCGCCGTCTCCCTCCCACTCCGTCAGCTCCGCGCACGCCACGTCGCAGCCCGAGAGCGCCACGACGGGCACGCCGAGCGCCGTGGCCGTCGAGTGGGCGAAGCCGATCTCGCCCATGGCGTGATCGTCGTCCAGCCACATGTCCTCGATCTCGTGGCCCATAAAGCTGTGGCTGAGCACCCCGAGCGCACCGGCCCGTGCGTGGTAGCCGACGAACACGGCAGCGTCGAAGGAGGAGTCGAGGTCCTGGAGCATGCCCATCGGCTTGGGCTTCCCACGGACGAGGGACGCCGCCGGGTGCAGGTCTTCGACCAGCAGATTCCGCATGGCGCTGTGCGTGTCGTTGACGACGACCTCGCGGGCGCCGGCCGCGACGGCGCCCCGCACCGCCGCGTTGACGTCCTCCGTCATCATCACGCGTCCGCGCTCGTAGTCCCGGCCGCCCATCTGTACGTCGTCGGCCCCGACGAGCCCGGTGACGCCCTCCATGTCGGCGCTGATGTACACCTTCATACGCTCTCCCCACTGGCCCCACTGGTCACGTCGGCGTCCAGTCTCCCAGCGAGACGCGAGTGCCGGATGCCGTACAGGAAGTAGCAGGCGAGGCCCGCGGCCATCCAGCCGCCGAAGACGGCCCAGGTGGCGGCGGGCAGGCTGAACATCATCCAGACGCAGAAGCCGAAGCCGAGCAGCGGCGTGAGCGGGAAGAGCGCCACCCGGAAGGTCCGGTTCATGGTGGGCCGGGTGCGGCGCAGGATGATGACGGCAACGTTGACCAGGGCGAACGCGAAGAGGGTGCCGATGCTGGTGGCGTTGGCGAGTTCGCCGAGCGGGACGGTGGCGGCCAGGGCTCCGCAGAAGGCGGCGACGAGGACGGTGTTGGCGCGCGGCGTGCCCGTCCGCTGATTCACCTTGGCGAACACCTGCGGTACGAGGCCGTCCCGGGCCATGGCGAAGAGGATGCGGGTCTGGCCGTAGAGCACGGCGAAGACGACGCTCGCGATGGCGACGACGGCACCGGCGGCCAGTACGACGCTCCACAGGCCGATGCCGGTGACGTTCTCCATGATCCGCGCGAGTGCGGCGTCGGTGTCCCCGAAGTCCTGCCAGGGCATGGCGCCGACGGCGACCAGCGCGACGACGCAGTAGAGGACGGTGACGATCAGCAGCGACAGCATGATCGCCCGGGGCAGGTCCCGCTTGGCGTTCTTGGCCTCCTCCCCCGCGGTGGAGGCGGCGTCGAAACCGATGTAGGAGAAGAAGAGCGTCGCGGCGGCGGCGCTGACGCCGGTGGCCCCGAGCGGGGCGAGCGGCGCGTAGTTGCCCGCCTTGATGCCGAAGAAGCCGATGCCGCAGAAGAGCAGCAGCGTCACGATCTTGATGACGACCATGGTGGTGTTGATCCGGGCGCTCTCCTTCGCGCCGCCCATCAGGAAGACCATGGCGAGCAGAATCACCGCGAGCGCGGGCAGGTTGATGAGGCCGCCCTCACCGAGCGGTGCGGAGACCGCATCGGGGATCGTCACACCGAGGGTGCCGCCGAGGAGCTCGTCGAGGTACTGCCCCCAGCCGACGGCGACGGCCGCCACCGAGATGCCGTACTCCAGCACCAGGCACCAGCCGCAGATCCAGGCGACGAATTCGCCCATGGTCGCGTAGGCGTACGAGTACGAGGAGCCGGAGACCGGGATGGAGCCGGCCAGCTCCGCGTAGGACAGCGCGGAGAACAGCGCAGTCAGGCCCGCGAGGACGAACGAAATCGCGACAGCGGGCCCGGCGAGCGGGGTGGCCTCGCCGAGTACGACAAAGATCCCGGTGCCCAGAGTGGCGCCGATGCTGATCATCGTCAGCTGCCACATCGAGAGGGACCGGCGGAGCGCTCCCCCCGCGCCTTGCCCGCCCTCGGCAATCAGCTGTTCGACGGGCTTGCGCCGCAGCAGTCGACCACCGCCGCGTACGGGGCTCGCCGCGGAGCCCACCCCGGAGCCCGGCGGGGAACTCGGCGGGGAAGCTGCCTCGGCCGAGGGTGGCGCGGTGCTGTGTTCCGGCGGCATCGGCGGCATGTCGGACTCCTTGTCGCTGCGGGTCGGCGGGGACCTGTGGCAGGCGACGGCCCGCGAGCATGACACATCACGCCGGCAGGGAACTCCCGTGCACCGGTGAGGGGGCCGCCGAGCTGGCGGTCACCGCCACGCCTGGCACGGGGCATGAGCCTACGAGTCCGCAGCTCACGGCAGGAATGCACGGCTGTTGCGCATCCACGGATGATCGTTGCGTACTTCGGGCGGCGAACGGGGAAACGTTGCGCGAACCGCCGCGGGCTCTACCGGCACGCCGACCGGCCCCCCGCTAGTTGATGGACTGGATCTCCTGGACGGTGACGTTCTGCTGGCTGCCGAACTCGCCGGTGGGCAGATCGTTGGCGCCCGCGCCGCCGCTGCCTTCCCACGACGCGTTCCACTTCAGCGTCGACCGCAAGGTGTAGGTGCCGTCGTCCTGCGTCGCCCGCAGATATGTCACCCCGCACGGCGGCGCCTTCTTCCCGCTGCCCTTCTTGTACGGGGTGCCGATGCTGCCGTCGTCCTTGATCGCGCACTCACCGGACGCCGGGTGCACCGTCGCGCTCTCCGTCCCCGGGCTCAGCGTGAGGGAGTCGGGCTCCACCGTCGTCCTCGCCCAGATCTCCTGGCCCCCGCCGAGGTCGACGGACGCCTTCACTGACAGCGGCTTGTACGTGCCCTTGTCCAACCAGACCCACGTCGGCAGATTGACCGTCTGCTTGTCCTTCGGGTTCAGCTCGACCTTTGTCTCCGGCACCGTGATCTGCGCATACGCCAGCTTGGACAGAATCTCCGGGCTGATGGCGTTCTCAACCTCCGGCTGCTCGCCGTTCTTCACCCAGAACGGCAACTTCGTACACGACTCGCGCTTCGCCGCGTCCTTTTCGTTCGGATTCGGCACCCCCGCCCAGAACTTGCCCTCCCCCTGCTTCTTGAGGTTGAAGTTCTTGTACTCCCCCTCCGAGTACATCTTCCGAATGTCGCGGTCCGTCTCCTCCTTCACGTACTTGTTGTTGGGATCCCGCCCGGTGAGCGAGTACGGCGACGCATCCACCTTCTCTTTCAGCTGCTTCGGCGTATACGCGGGCGCGTACCAACAAGGAGGCGGCGCCCAATCCCCCGCAGGCACAGCTAAATTCCCGCCGCCCTTGTTCTTGGCGGCCCCAGCCCCGGAATAGTGGACGACACCAGCCTCGGCACTGTAGGTCTTTCCTTCCTTCTCACCCCGCCCGTAGCCCGTGTTGGCCTCGGCGACAGGTGCCTCTACCGTGAGCGCTAAAGCGACAGCTCCGAGAAGCGACGCCCCCGTCCTTACTTTCCACATTGTTTCACCGCCTTTTCTGTCACCGTAACCGCTCGTGCTTTCCACGAACCGCCCGACTTTGACGGCTTCTGCATGACGAGTTCGAAGTGCAAGTAGCTCTCGTCCGAGGGGCTGCTACGGATCACTTTCCCGGATTTGGCCTCTTTACTGAACAGCTTCGCCTGATCGACGCAGTAGTTGACCTCGATAAGTTTGCTCTCGTTCAACTCTCCGACCTGCTCCTTGTAATACCGCTCCGTACCGGTCACGGTGTAGCCCCGCTTCTTGCCTTCCCCCGCGATATAGGACGCGTACTCCTGCGCGTCTCCCAGCGGCACGGCGTGAGCGGTCAAAAGCGGATCCTTCGGATCCTGTTCGGCCATTGCATGCATCATTGCCCGCATGTAGTCCGCAGCGCCGTCCAAGGCGGCAGCCTTCTCCGGGGCCGACGGCTGGTTCCAGTCGAAGACCTGCTTGACGTCACCGGGCAACTTGATGTCCGACGTGCGGAAGTCGGGCCCCTTCTGCTTGGCGCCGCCCTCACCCTTACTCGGAGCCGTCGACTTGCCCTTCGAACTGTCCGCGCCCTCGATCTTGTCGCTCTTGGAGTCGGCGTCGTCACTTCCGCCGCACCCGGCGAGGAGCAGCGCGGCGGCTGTGGCGGCGGCCAGCGAGGCGGCGGGGCGGGTGAGGTGCACGGCGGGCTCCCTGTTGCGTCAGGTGACTGTCGTGCACCTGACGGTAGCAGCGCGGCCAACTCCGCACCCAGCGACTTCAGGAGCAGCACGAACGGAACAACGCCGTCCACAGAAACAGCTCGCCGATGCAGTCGGCCCGCCGCTCAACTGTCAGAGGCCCCCGGCAACATGGCGGCATGACGACTACGGCACAAGCACCCGAGGCGCTGCACGCTCTTGCCCGGACCCATCTGTCCCCCGAGGACGCCGAACGCTGGATCGGGCTGCTGAAGACCGGCGCGTACCTGCGGAAGGCAGGGGACGGCGAACGCGTCGTGGGTCAGTTGGGCGGACTCCCCCGACTGCCGGAGGACGTGGAGTGGCCGGAATGGGAAGGGTGCGGGCCGCTGGACTTCATCGCTGCGGTGGACTGCGGGGCGCTGCGCTCGGCGGCTGCCGAACGCGGCCAGGAACTGCCACTCCGGACGGACGGCTGGCTCGCCTTCTTCTACTTCAGCGACGAGGAAGAAGTGGTCGAGGCGGGTGACCCCGAATCCTGGGCCGGTGCCCGGGTACTCCATCTGCCGCCGCATTACGGGGAGTTGCCGGAGCGCCCCGCTCCGGGGGACCTGGAGCCGTACGACACCGTGCCGTTGACGGTCGAGGTGGCGCCGACCGTGCCCGGCGGCGACACCCCGGCACTGTCTCGTACGTTCGGGTTCTCGGACCGGTCCGAGTATTCCCAGCACCCGGTCGGCAGCGGGCCCTTCCTCGCAGAGCTGGACAAGGTGCGGAGGTTCAACGGCCACCAGATCCTCGGCAATCCGCACAGTATCCAGGGCCCTGTCGAGCTGGAGGTGGCCCATGGCGCTTTGGGCGCCCGCGAAGTGGGCTGGAACGATCCGCGGGTCTTCGAGGAGGCGCAGCGGTGGGTGCTGCTCGCCCAGTTCGACAGCGACCCCGACGCCGATATGTCCTGGGGCGACTGCGGCGTCCTCTACTGGCTGATCCGCCCCGAGGACCTGGCCGAGAACCGCTTCGAGAAGGCGATGTTCACCTGGCAGTGTTGCTGATCCCTGCTACCGCAGACAACAGGCCGAACAGCAGGCCAACCAGCAGGCCGACAGCAGACCGCGGACAGCACACAACACCGCCTCGCCCGTACGGGGTACGGGCGAGGCGGCGGTATGCAGTACGCGTGCGCGGGGGCGCTGAGCTCGAACGCGTGGGGGCTACTTCTTGTCGCCGCCCTTGCCGTCCTTGCCGTTCTTGTCCCCGCCGGGACCCATCGTCTCGTAGATCTCCTTGCACATCGGGCAGACGGGGTACTTCTTCGGGTCGCGACCCGGGACCCAGACCTTCCCGCAGAGTGCGACGACGGGCGTCCCGTCCATCGCGCTCGCCATGATCTTGTCCTTCTGGACATAGTGGGCGAACCGCTCGTGGTCGCCGTCACCGTGCGATGTCTGCGGGGTCGGTTCGACGAGTGTGCCGGTGCCCGTCCCGCGCTCGGGCTCAAGAGTGCTCATGCAGTCCAAGGGTACTCATGCGACCGGAACACGTCAGGCATGGGCAGTGGCCCGCGTCACCCGTCGGGAGTGCCGCATGTAACCCCGTTCGTCCGCCTTGGTGCTCTCGCCGGACCGGCTCGGCCCTCAGTTCAGCGACGGGTCGTCCGGATACGTCGCAACCAGCGCCAACTCGCTCCGCTGTCTGCGCAGTACGGACCGCCACAACCGCTCGGGGGCGGGGGAGGACACATCGCCGGGCTCGGACTCGACGACGTACCACGCGCCCTCCGACAGCTCCTTCTCCAGCTGGCCCGGCCCCCAGCCCGCGTACCCGGCGAAGATCCGTAGCGAGCCCAGCTCGGCAGCGAGCAGCTCGGGCGGCGCCTCCAGATCGACGAGACCGATGGCACCGTGCACCCGACGCCAGCCGAGCGGCCCGTCGGTGTCGAGGACGGCGTCCGCGCCCATGTCGGCGTCGGTGCCCACGTCGGTGCCGGTGCCCATGTCAGTGCCGGTGCCGGTGCCTGCATCGGTGCCGGTGCCCGTATCCGGGTCGGCTGCGTCGGCGGCATCCGCGTCGGCTGCGGCAGCGCCCTCACCTGCGGCGTCGGCCCCACCGGCGGCGCTCCCACGCTCCGCGCCGGCCCTCTCACGATCGGCGGCGCTCCCACGCTCCGCGCCGGCCCTCTCACGATCGGCGGCGCTCCCCCGACCCGTCGCGCCCCCGCGACCCGTCGGGCCCCCGCGAGCGGCGGCGCTCCCGATCTCCGCGGCGCCCGAGCCGTCCGACTCCGCGGGCCGGGTGCCGGTCCCGTTGCCGACCGGCCGGGCCTCCGGCCCCTCGCCGGGCTCTGGCCCACGCCCCTCCGCGGGCTCCGGTCCGGCCCCCGCGGGCTCCGCACCGCCCCCCGCGGGAGCCGCGCCGCCGTCCCCCGTCGTGGCTCTCTTCCGGCCGGGCGTTCGGCCGGGCGCACGGCCGGGGCCGCCGTCGGTCGCGCGGCCCAGGCCCCCGTCGGTCGCGCGGGCGGGGCCGCCGTCCGTGCGGTCGCCTCTGCCGGAGGGGACCACGGCAACGCCCAGCGCGGCGTCCAGCGAGACAGGTCCGCCCTGGAAGACGACGCCGGGCTCGCCGGTGAGCGCGGCCCACGGCTCCAGGATGTCGCTGACGTCCACCGGGGTGGGACGGTTGAGGACCACGCCCAGTGAGCCCTCCTCGTCATGGTCGAGGAGGAGCACCACAGCGCGGTCGAAGTTCGGATCGGCCAGCACCGGTGTGGCGACGAGCAGTCGTCCGGTGAGCGAGGACACCTCGGTCATACAGCAATGATCCCGCACCTGCGCCGTTCGTGGGACCCAATGGCCGGAACGGAGACCGCGCAGACCGGGTTCACGTGCGGCGCGGGGCGTGCGCGGGGTGGTCCGGGCGGGCGGACAGGGCTTCCACCCGCAGCACGTCAGGTAACGGGCAAACCACCCTACGTGTTATTGCCGAGCTGTGACAGTCGCCCACCCCCCTCGGGCCTGGGTCCGCACCGGACGGGGCCATTACGCTTGCCTGTTGTCCCATCCCGTCTCGCGGAATCGCGGAGATCCATGACCGACAGCCCAGCCGACGTACTCCTCGTCCACGGTGGTGCCCCGCTCGAGGGCGAGATCCGTGTCCGGGGTGCGAAGAACCTCGTCCCCAAGGCCATGGTCGCCGCGCTGCTGGGCAGTGAGCCGAGCCGACTGCGCAACGTGCCGGACATCCGGGATGTCCGGGTCGTCCGCGGTCTGCTCCAGCTGCACGGCGTCACGGTGCGCACCGGGGACGAATCCGGCGAGCTGGTACTCGACCCCTCCCATGTGGAGAGCGCCAACGTCGCGGACATCGACGCGCACGCGGGCTCCTCGCGTATCCCGATCCTCTTCTGTGGGCCGCTGCTGCACCGGCTGGGGCACGCTTTCATCCCGGGTCTGGGCGGCTGTGACATCGGCGGCCGTCCGGTGGACTTCCACTTCGACGTGCTGCGGAAGTTCGGCGCGACGATCGAGAAGCGCGCCGACGGGCAGTATCTGGAGGCCCCGCAGCGGCTGCGCGGCACCAAGATCCGGCTGCCGTACCCGTCGGTCGGTTCCACGGAGCAGGTGCTGCTGACGGCGGTGCTGGCAGAGGGCGTCACCGAGCTGTCGAACGCGGCGGTCGAGCCGGAGATCGAGGACCTGATCTGCGTGCTGCAGAAGATGGGCGCGATCATCTCGATGGACACCGACCGGACGATCCGGATCACCGGTGTCGACAAGCTGGGCGGCTACACCCACCGCGCCCTGCCCGACCGGCTGGAGGCGGCCTCCTGGGCGAGCGCCGCGCTGGCGACCGAGGGCAGCGTTTTCGTACGCGGCGCCGACCAGCGGTCGATGATCGCGTTCCTCAACACCTTCCGCAAGGTGGGCGGCGCGTTCGAGATCGGGGATGAGGGCATCCGCTTCTGGCACCCGGGCGGCCCGCTGAACGCCATCGCGCTCGAGACGGACGTACACCCCGGCTTCCAGACGGACTGGCAGCAGCCGCTGGTGGTGGCGCTGACGCAGGCGTCGGGGCTGTCGATCGTGCACGAGACGGTGTACGAGTCGCGGCTCGGCTTCACCTCGGCGCTCAACCAGATGGGGGCGCACATCCAGCTCTACCGCGAGTGCCTGGGCGGGATGCCCTGCCGCTTCGGGCAGCGCAACTTCCTGCACTCGGCGGTCGTTTCCGGGCCGACCCGGCTCCAGGGCAGCGACCTGATCATTCCCGACCTGCGCGGCGGCTTCTCGTATCTGATCGCCGCGCTGGCCGCGCAGGGCACGTCCCGGGTGCACGGCATCGATCTGATCAACCGCGGCTACGAGAACTTCCAGGAGAAGCTGGTCGAACTCGGCGCCAAGGTGGACCGCCCGTAGAACCGATGAGTGGGTGCCCCGACCGATAGGTTGCGGGGTGCGGGTGCGTAGTGGCCTGGCGCGCAGTTCCCCGCGCCCCTTCGGGGCGCGTCCCCTCACTGCGGTTGGCTTCAGCCGCTGGTCTCCTCCACCAGCACAGCGCTCTCCTGGGGGGTGAGCCTGCAACGGACCCCCGGCGTCAGCGCCTGCGCCTCCCAGCTGGGCAGGTCGGCCTTGGCCTCGGCGCCGGAGTCGGTGGCCAGCAGGAGGCGGGTGAAGCCGCCGAGGAAGGTGGCGACGCGGACGGTCGCGGCCTCGCCGGGGCCCTCCTCGCCTACCCCCACCTTCAGCCCCTCCGGGCGCAGGAGTACGTCCACCTCGCGCCCTGCCGCGGGGCAGGCACCGTGCACCGGCAGCCGCCGCCCCAGCACCTCGACGGTGCCTCCGTCACGTACGACGCCGGGCAGCCGGTTCATCGTGCCGACGAACTCCGCGACGAACGGCGTCGCGGGCCGCTCGTACAGCTCGTTCGGCGGGGCGCACTGCTCCAGGTGGCCGTCCTTCATCACGGCGACGCGGTCGGCCATCGACAGCGCCTCCTCCTGGTCGTGGGTGACGAAGACGGTGGTGATGCCCAGCTCCAGCTGGAGGCGGCGGATCTCCTCGCGCAACTGGAGCCGCACCTTGGCGTCGAGTGCGGACAGCGGCTCGTCCAGCAGCAGTATCCGGGGCCGGACGGCCAGCGCGCGGGCGAGCGCCACCCGCTGCTGCTGGCCGCCGGAGAGCTGGTGCGGGTAGTGCTTCTCACGCCCCGGCAGCCCTACCAGCTCCAGCAGTTCCTCGGCCCGCGCTGCGCGTTCCGCCTTGGGTACTTTGCGAACGCGCAGCCCGTAGGCGACGTTCTCGGCGGCGGTCATGGTGGGGAAGAGGCTGTAGGACTGGAAGACCATGCCGATGTCCCGCCGGTTGGCCGGTACGGCGGTCACGTCCTCGCCGCCGATCAGCAGTTCGCCGCCATCGGCCGTCTCGAACCCGGCGATGATGCGCAGCGCGGTGGTCTTGCCGCAGCCGGAGGGGCCGAGCAGGGCGAGGAGTTCGCCGGGTGCGACCTCCAGGTCGAGCCCGTCGAGCGCGATGCCGGCACCGAAGGAGCGCCGCAGGTCACGCAGGACCAGCCCGACGCCGCCTTCACCACGCGGTGCTGCCGTCGGCTGCTTCACGGTCGTAGCGGTGGTCATACGGTCGTCTTCCTCCGGTCGCGGGCCCGCCGGTCGCGGGTACGCCCGCCGGCGAGGTTGGTGAGCAGGAGCAGCAGGCCCCAGGTGATGAGCAGGCTGAGCATGGCGGCGGCGACGGACAGCTGGGCCTCGTACTCGCCGACGTGCACCATCCATACGGAGAACGGCTCGAATCCGAGAACGTTCGCAACGGTGAACTCCCCCAGCACCATGGCCAGGCTCAGCACGGCGCCGCTGACGATGGCGGGCCGCAGATTGGGCACGACGACCCGACACAGCGTGCCCAGCCGCGAAGCGCCCAGGCTGCGTGAGGCTTCCACCAGGGTCTTCAGGTCGACCGCGCGCAGTCCCCCGTCCAGCGAGCGGTAGAGGAACGGCAGCGACATGACGGTGTAGACGAGAACGAGGACCAGCGGGAAGCTCTGGTTGTGCAGCGCCTGGAAGGTGCCCCACAGCGGGGTGTCCGCCAGGTCCTGCTCCCAGGAGAGCACCGTGCTGACCCCGGCCACGAGCGCGACCGGCGGCACGATGAGCGGCACCATGCACAGCACCTCGACGACGCGCCGCAGCCTGGGCAGCCGCAGCGCGACCATCACCATGGTCGGCACCATCAGCGCCAGACCGAGCGCCACGGTCGCCAGGCCGAGCCGTATCGACAGGGCGAGGCTGGTGGCCATGGAGTCGTCGCGCAGGCCCTTGGCGTACGCGCCGAAGGTGAAGCCCTCGGCGGGGTCGTCGACGGTGAACCAGAGCGAGGCGGCGACGGGGGCAAGGAAGTAGAGCGCGGCCAGCAGCAGCACCAGGGCACTGCCCCACGGGCGCCTGCGCGCGGGAGGCGTTGCGGTCATCCCAGCCATCGGTTGCTCCGTCGTTGCAGCGGGATCTGTACGGCCATCACGAGCAGGGCGATCACCACCATGTTGAGGCTCATGGCGAGGGCGAGGTTCTCCTGGCCGACGAGAACGTTGCCGGCGAGTGCGTTGGCGATCTGGATGGTGATCAGCGGCACCGAACTGCCCGTCATCACGGCGGCGGTGGCGTGCGAGGCGAACGCGGTGCCGAACATCAGCACGGCGCCGCCCAGCAGCGAGGGCATCAGCACCGGCAGCCCCACGTGCCGCCAGAACTGCGCCCTGGTCGCCCCGCAGGAGGCGGCGGCCTCCCGCCACTGGGCGCGGACGCCGTCCAGCGCGGGCAGGATGCTGACGACCATCAGCGGCACCATGAAGTACAGATAGGCCAGCACCAGTCCGGCGAAGGTGTAGAGGCTGAACCCGGTGCTCTTCAGCTGCAGCAGCCGCGTCACGGTGCCGGTGGTGCCGAGGGTGGCGATGAAGGCGAAGGCCAGCGGTGCGCCGCTGAAGTTGGCGAACACGCCGGACGCCGAGACGACCGCCTTGCGCAGCGCGCTGTTGCGCGAGCCCAGCAGCGCCTGGGCGATGACGGTGCCGAGGACGGTGGCCAGTACCGCGCTGAGCAGCGAGAGTTTCACGCTGCCGGCCAGCCCGGTGGCGTATGCGCCGGACAGCGAGTGCCGCACGTTGTCCAGGCTGTAGTGGCTGGCGCCGGTGCCCGGGTCGACGACGGTGAACGCGTTGTAGGCCAGGGTGCAGGCGGGCAGGCCGAAGCAGAGGGCCATGAAGGTGAAGAACGGTACGACGGCGGGCCAGCGCCACCGGCGCGCGCCGCCGCCGGGCCGGCGTTTCGCCGCGGTCCCGGTGGCGCCGCCGGCGGCCCGGGAGGCGGCCCGGGAGGCGGGAGTCTGCACAGCCATCAGCTGACCGCCGCGCCCCAGCCCTCGCTGACGGCTTTCTGCGCCCACTTCTCCTGCGCGGGCGTGGGGAACTTCGGCACCCCGTCCACCTCGGGGAGCTCGGCGGCGGCCTTCTTGTCCGCGGTGCCGTCCTTCTGCATCTTCTCCAGCAGCGCGGGCCGCGAGTAGCCCTTGAGCCAGATGTTCTGGCCCTCGGGGCTGTAGAGGAACTCCAGCCACAGCCGCGCTGCGGCCGGGTGCGGGGCGTACTTGTTGACGCCCTGGTTGTAGTACTGCGAGTACTGGCCGTCCTTGGGGACGTTGACCTTCCACTCGACGCCCTTGGACTTCAGCTCCTTGCCGTAGCCGAGGTTGAGGTAGTCCCAGTCGATCGAGATGGGCGTCTCGCCCTTCTGGATGGTGGCCTTGGTGGACTCGACGGGCACGTAGTTGCCGCTCTTCTTGAGCTTCTTGAAGAAGCCGAGGCCGGGCTGGACGTTGTCGAAGCTGCCGCCGTTGGCGAGCGAGGCGGCGATGACGGCGGAGAAGGCCGAGGAGGACTCGTTGGGGTTGCCGTTGAGGGCGACCTTGTTCTTGTACTGCGGCTCGAGCAGGTCCTTGAAGGTCTTCGGGCACTCCTTGACGGCCCTGGCGTCGCAGCCGATCGAGATGTAGCCGCCGTAGTTGTTCATGAAGGAGCCGTCAGGCTGCTTCTGCGACGCGGGGATCGCTTCCCAGCCCTTGACCTTGTAGGGGGCGAGCAGCTTCTTGGCCTTGGCCTGCTGCATGAAGGCGGTGCCCAGGTCGAGGGCGTCGACGGCGCGGTCCTGGCCCTTGCGCTTGGCCGCGGCGTTCAGCGCGCCCTGGCTGCTGCCGCCGGGGTCCTCGTTGTGGACCTCGATGCCGTACTTCTTCTCGAAGGTTTTGATCATCTGGCCGTAGTTGGCCCAGGTCGGCGCGAGGGCGTAGACGTTCAGCTCGCCCTCCTTCTTCGCCGCCTTCACCAGCTTGTCCATGCCGCCCAGGTCCGCGGCCGAGCCTGCCTTGCCCGCCTTGCTGTCCGAGCCCTGGGCCGGTGCGGAGCCGCAGCCGGTGGCCACAGCGGAGAGGGTGACGGCCGCAGCTGCGGCGGCCAACAGGCGGCTCCTACGGCTGTGATGGTGTGCCTTCACGTCTGAAACTCCTGGGGGTCGCGCCCGTCACCTGTATGGACAAGCTCGATTCATTGAGCCAGGGCAAGCTAACAGCCCCCAGCCCGTGCCGCAAAGCCCCGAACTCCTTCAAATCCCCAGCTCAAAGCGTTATTTGAGAACAGGTTTAGTGATGTTCACCGTGGATACAAGTAACCGACCAGGCTGGCGAGTGTGCGCACTGCTGCGCACAGATGGCATGATCGGGCGCACCCACGCGCAGCTGGAGAAGCGCAGCACTTCACAGGAGCCGCCCCATGCCCGACCCCGCCCCCGACGACCGCCCCCGGGCCGCCGGTCGCACGCCGTCGCGCCCTGCGGATGCACAGCGCGGCCGTACGGGTGCGCGCAATCGCCGTACGGATGCGCGTGGCGGCCGTCCGGATGCGCCCGACGGCCGTACGGAGCCGCGGCACGAGGTGATCGCCGACGAGCTGCGCCGCGCCATCGCGGACGGGCGCTACCCGGTCGGGGCGACCCTCCCCTCCGAGGCCGAGCTCGCCACCGCGCACGGCGCCTCCCGTGGCACCGTGCGGCAGGCCGTCTCCGCGCTGCTCGCCGAGGGCCTCATCGGATCCCGGCAGGGCGCACGCCGCGTCGTCCTGTCGACCACGCCCAGCCAGAGCTTCACCGAGCTGCGCAGCTTCGCCCAGTGGGCGCGCGCGGGCGGCCGTACGGCGGGCGGACTGGTGCTGGCCTCCTCCTGGGCCACCGCCCGCGCCGAGGAGGCCGGGCTGCTCCAGGTACGGCACGGGGCGCCGGTGCTGCGGGTGCTGCGGGTGCGCACGCTGGACGAGGAGCCCGTGCTGCTGGAGCGCACCGTCTACGCGGAGTGGATCGGCACCGCCGTCGAGGCACTGCCGGCCGACTGCGAGTCGGTCACCCAGCGGCTCTACGACGACACCGGGCTCGTCTTCGCGCACGGCGAGCACCACATCGACGCGGTGGCCGCCGGCACGGCGGACGCCGAGCACCTGGGGGTGCGCCGGGGCAGCCCGCTGCTGCGGGTCCGCCGTACGACCACGACGGCCGACGGCCGCCCCGTGGAGACCTCGGACGACCGCTACCGCCCCGGCTCCGTCGTCTTCACCGTCCGCAACTCCACCCAGACCAACCCGCTGGCGCGCACCCGCGCGTGAGCAGCCGCCCTCCATCGATGAAAGTACGAGCCCGCATTGCCCACTCCTCTGCCCTCACCCTCCCCCTCGCCCAGCACGCGGCCGGGCGCCTCGATGCCCGCGGCGCTGCTCTGCGACATGGACGGCACCCTTGTCGACACGGAACGTGACTGGCTGGCGTCCCTGGCCCAGCTACTGGCCGAGCACGGCGCGGCTTGCGACGAGGCCGCCCTGGCACCCTTCGCGGGGCTGCCGCTGGACGCTGCGGCCGAGCTGGTCGCCCACCGGTCGGGACTGGCCGCCGAGACGGCACTGGCCCGGCTGGACGCGTCCTTCACGGCTCGGGTACGCGCCGGGGTGACGGTGCAGCCCGGAGCGCTGGCGCTGCTCGACAGCGCGCGGCGGCTGGAGATCCCTGTGGCACTCGTCACGGCATCCGAGCGGCCCGTCGCCGATCTGGTGCTGGCCACGCTGGGCCCGCACCGCTTCATCTGCTCGGTCGCGCACGGCGAGACCCCGCGCGGCAAGCCGCACCCGGACCCGTATCTGGCCGCCGCGCGCCTCCTGGGCGTCCCCGCGACCGCGTGCCTGGCCCTGGAGGACACTCCCACCGGCGCGGCCTCGGCGCGTGCCGCGGGCTGCCGGGTGATCGCCGTACCCACCGTGGACGGCATCGAGGAGGCCCCGGGCACCCTTGTGCTGCCCTCCCTCCGGGAGGTGGACCTGAGGGCGCTCCCGCTCTCCTTCGCGGGTGCCGACGCGTAGGACGACACGTAGGACGGCACGTTAGGACGACGCATCGGACAGCGCATACCGCGCGCGCAAAGGGCGGCCCCCCGCTTGGGGGGCCGCCCTTTGCTTCAGAATTTCAGAGCTTCAGGTCTCCTGGGCTTACTTGCCCTTCGCCGCTTCCTTGAGCTTGGAGCCCGCCGAAACCTTGACGCTGTACCCGGCCGGGATCTGGATCGGGTCGCCGGTCTGCGGGTTGCGCGCGGTGCGCGCCGCCCGGTGGGTGCGCTCGAAGGTGAGGAAGCCGGGGATGGTGACCTTCTCGTCGCCCTTGGCGACGATCTCGCCGACGGTCTCGGCGAACGCCGACAGGATCGCGTCGGCGTCCTTACGGGTCACCTCGGCACGCTCGGACAGAGCGGCCACCAGCTCACTGCGGTTCATAATTCGTACTCCCGTGTTCTTCTTGCCGATGAGGCGTGCCACGCGGCAGAGCCGCATATCAGACACAGCGAAGCCGATGCTGCCAGGGCCCTCCGACAGTCCCCGGACCCGGGTCCGCCTTCGGGCCCGCGCGCCCCGTGGGGATATCCCCCGGACAAGTCCGTTTCGGGGTCTCCCCCCTCGGACGAAGTCCTTGAGGATGCATCCTGCCCCTACCTGCGGCGGGAAAGCCAATCCGGCGTCCTCGCGTCCCCGCAACACTAGAGGGCCCGCCCGAGTGAACCCCCACCCGACGCGCCGAGGCTGCGCTGCGCCGCCCTGCGCTTGGCCCTCCCCCCTCCCGCTGCGGCGCTTGGGCAGTCTGCTCCCCCAAGCTCTTCGAGCAGGGATACCCCCAGGGCGCAGGGTGGGCAAGCGCAGCACCCACCATCGGGCCGCACCCGAAGGACGCCCACTGCACGGTGCGGGGTACGGCCGTCACGCGGCTGCGGGCCCGCTTGTGCCCACCCGTTCCGCCCTTTGCGGAACAGATGCCCACAAGCGGGCACCATGGGTGCGCAGCCCGCAAGTGGGCAGCAGGGAGGGCGAAGCCCTCACGCGTGGGCGGGGGACTCAGCGGCGGCGGCGTTGCGGACGGCACCGGCGACGGCACCGGAGACCTTCTCGTTGAAGACGCTGGGAATGATGTAGTTCGGGTTCAACTCCTCCTCGCCGACCACATCGGCGAGGGCCCGCGCAGCGGCCAGCATCATCGTGTCGTCGACCGTCCGCGACTGCGCGTCCAGGAGCCCGCGGAAGACACCGGGGAAGACCAGCACGTTGTTGATCTGGTTCGGGAAGTCGGACCGCCCGGTGGCCACGACGGCCGCCGTCTCGCGGGCCGCCGCCGGGTCCACCTCGGGGTCGGGGTTGGCGAGCGCGAACACGATGGCACCGTCCGCCATCTTCGCGATGTCGGACCCGTCCAGCACGTTGGGCGCGGAGACGCCGATGAAGACGTCGGCGCCGACCACGACCTCCTTGAGCGTGCCGGTGTGCCCCTCGGGGTTGGTGTTGTCGGCGACCCACCGCATCGGCGAGCCCTCCTCCGCGTCCGCGAGGTCCTTGCGGCCCGCGTGCACGACGCCGTGGATGTCGGCGACGACGGCGTGCTTGACGCCCGCCTCCAACAGCAGCTTCAGGATGGCCGTACCGGCGGCACCGGCACCGGACATCACGACGCGGACGTCCTCGATCCGCTTGTCCACCACCCGCAGCGCGTTGTAGAGCGCGGCGAGCACGACGATAGCGGTTCCGTGCTGGTCGTCGTGGAAGACGGGGATGTCGACGGCCTCCCGCAGCCGCGCCTCGATCTCGAAGCAGCGGGGCGCGGAGATGTCCTCCAGGTTGATGCCCGCGAAGCCGGGCGCCAGCGCCTTGACGACCTGCACGATCTCGTCGGTGTCCTGGGTGTCCAGGCAGATCGGCCAGGCGTCGATCCCGGCGAAGCGCTTGAAGAGGGCCGCCTTGCCCTCCATGACCGGCAGCGCGGCCTGCGGGCCGATGTTGCCCAGGCCCAGCACGGCGGAGCCGTCGGTGACGACGGCGACGCTGTTGCGCTTGATCGTCAGACGGCGCGCGTCCTCGGGGTGTTCGGCGATCTGCGTACAGACGCGGGCCACACCGGGGGTGTAGATCATCGAGAGATCGTCGCGGTTGCGAATGGGGTGTTTGGCGGACATCTCGATCTTGCCGCCGAGGTGCATCAGGAAGGTTCGGTCCGAGACCTTGCCGATGGTGACGCCCTCGATGGTGCGCAGCTGGTCGACGATCTCGTCGGCGTGCGCTGTGGAGCTGGCCGCGATCGTCACGTCGATCCGCAGCCGTTCGTGGCCCGACGCTGTGACGTCGAGACCGGTGACCGAGCCGCCAGACGACTCCACGACCGTGGTGATCTGACTGACCGCCGTCCCGCCCGCGGGGACCTCCAGACGGACCGTCATCGAGTAGGAGACGCTTGGCGCCATTGCCGACTTCCCTCAGCTTTCCCTTGTCACGTTGTTCACGTGCGCACGCGTGGCCGCAGTTCTTACGGCCTACAACGCATCACGTCAACAGATCGTCCCACCTACCCCCCGGTACGTGGTAACGCGTCGCTAGTTTCGGAAAGCGTATTCCACTATCCGAGAGGATGTCACCCGTAAGGGGCCCGCTCCTCCGCCACTTCCTCGTAAGAAAAACGGCCTCAATTCCCCTGAAACAGCATGAAAACGACTTAAGATCGGCCCGCACACTGCCTCTGCATCACAGGAGACCAGCAACATGGCTCAGGGCACGGTCAAGTGGTTCAACGCCGAGAAGGGCTACGGATTCATCGCACAGGAGGGCGGCGGGCCGGACGTCTTCGTGCACTACAGCTCGATCGACAGTGAGGGATACCGCAGCCTGGAGGACGCACAGCGCGTCGAGTTCGAGATCACCCAGGGCCGCAAGGGCCCGCAGGCCGACGGTGTCCGGGTGGTCGGCTGACTACCCGGACACACACGGAAAGAGGGCTCCCGCCAGTCCGGCGAGAGCCCTCTTTCTCACGTATGAGAACTCCGTATGAGCGACACCGACCCGCCAGCTCGCCTCGCGGCAAGTGGGCGCTCGAAGCGCCAATGGTTGGGCCCGGGGGCATGGATCGGGCCGGTGCCACACCCAGGCTAACAAACCACCCGCACCCGTGATTCCCCTACGGAAGACGCCGCTGAGCGCTCAGTCCCGCAGCAGGTCAGGGACCCCTTCCGCGTCCGGGAGGTCCGCCGCGGCACTCAGCACCCGCAGCCGCTGCGTCGCCCTCGTGAGGGCCACGTACAGCACGCGCAGCCCCGCCGGCGACTCGTCCGCGATCTCCGCGGGCGAGACGACGAGCGCCGCGTCGTACTCCAGCCCCTTCGCCTCCAGGCTCCCCAGCGCGACGACCCGCTCCCCCAGCCCCGCCAGCCACTGCCGCACCTCGTCGCGGCGCCGCATGGCGACCACGACACCCACCGTGCCCTCGACCTCCGCAAGGAGTTGCGCGGCGGCCTGACGCACCGAGGTCCCCAGGTCGCCGCCCGCGACGGTGAAGGAGGGTTCGATGCCGGTGGAGCGTACGGCGCGGGGCGGGGCGACGCCGGGCATGGCCAGGGCGAGCACCCGGTCGGCGAGGACGGCGAGCTCGGCGGGGTTGCGGTAGTTGACGGTCAGTTCGAAGCGGCGCCGGGGCCGCTTCCCCAGCGCCTCGTCGCGCGCCGCCGCGGCCTCGTCGGGGTCGGTCCAGGAGGACTGGGCCGGGTCGCCGACGATCGTCCAGGTTGCGTGCCGGCCGCGTCGGCCGACCAGGCGCCACTGCATGGGCGTGAGGTCCTGCGCCTCGTCGACGATGACGTGCGCATACTCCGTACGTTCCGGTGCCTGGCGCTCGCGCCGGCCTGCGCCCTCCCGGTCGGCGGCGGTGGTCAGCTCCTCCAGCCCGGTGAGCTGCTCCAGCGGATCGAGCTCCCGCTTCTTGGGGCGTGCGGGGGTGCCCAGCAGGGTGCGCAGCTCGTCCAGGAGCGCGATGTCGTGCGCCGACAGCGGGCCCTCGCCCTGCGGGGAGAGGCGCGCGGCGAGGGCGCGCGCCAGCGTGCGTACTTCGCCGGGCCGCAGTACGCGCCGCGACCAGCGGGCCAGCCGCCCCTCGTCCGTCATGGCGCCCAGCACCTCCCGCGGGCTGAGCTCCGGCCACCACGCGTCGAGGAAGGCGAGGAAATCGTCCTCGGTCGCGATGTCCTCGTCGAAGCCCTGCCGCGCCTCGGCGGCCAGTTCGGGGTCCTCGTACCGGCGGCGCGCCCCGGACTTCTCCCACAGCGCGTCCAGCAGGAGTTTCCGCGCGCGGGGGCGCATCAGGTTGACCGGCGCCGTGCCGCCGAGGACCTGCTGGCGTACGGCGGCCAGCTCGTCCGCGTCCAGTTCGACGCGCCGGCCGAAGGCGACCACCCGCAGCAGCTGAGGCACCGGCGTACGCAGTCCCAGGCCGAGCGCTCCGCGGGCTGCCTTGCGCAGCACCTTCACCATCCGCGCCGAGCCCTTGACGCGGGCGACGCTCTGCTCGTCGTACGTCGTCGCCTCGGCGCCCGCCGTCTCCTCGGCCAGCGCGCCGAGCGCCCGGATGGCCACCTGCCCCTCCTCGCCCAGCGACGGAAGCACTCCTTCCGTGTACGAGACGAGCAGCGGGGTCGGCGAGACGATCAGGATGCCGCCCGCGTAGCGGCGCCGGTCCTGGTAGAGGAGGTAGGCGGCACGGTGCAGCGCGACCGCCGTCTTGCCGGTGCCCGGACCGCCCTCGACCTCG
This sequence comes from Streptomyces sp. 8N114, assembly GCF_052245835.1. Lineage (NCBI taxonomy): Bacteria > Bacillati > Actinomycetota > Actinomycetes > Kitasatosporales > Streptomycetaceae > Streptomyces > Streptomyces sp. 8N114. The sequence continues at coordinate 305,507 of NZ_JBQQBT010000006.1, forward strand.
GTGACGGAGGCGGCGGGAGCGCGGATGACCTCGTCCTGCTCGGCCTGGATGGACGAGACGATGTCCCGCATGGTGTGGCTGCGGGCCTGGCCGAGCGCGGCCATCAGCGCCCCGTCGCCGACCACGGCCAGCTCTTCGGCGTCCAGCCGGGCCTTCAGCTCGGGGCGCAGCAGATCGTCCTCGACGCTGAGCACCCTGCGCCCCTTGCTGCGGATGACGCGGCGGCGTACGACACGGCCGGGGGCGACGGGGGTGGAGCGGTAGAAGGGCGCGGCGGCCGGGGCGCGCCAGTCGATGACCAGCGGCGCGTAGTCGGCGTCCAGCACGCCGAGCCGCCCGATGTGCAGGGTCTCGGCGATATCGGCGCGCTGCTCGCCGTTCTCCTCGCGGACGGCGCCGTCCGCCGGTTCCACGGAGGTGTACGCACCGTCGGGGCCGCGCTCGCCGGTCTTGCCCTCCAGCAGATCGATCCGGCCGAAGAGGAAGTCCTCGAACTCGCTGTTGAGCCGATTGAGATGTATCCCCGCCCGGAACACCTGCGCGTCCCGCTCGGCAAGCGCCCCCGGGGTTCCCACCTGCGCGCGCTTGGAGGCGTCGTCCATGAGGAACTCGGCCTCGTGGATCTTCTCCTCCAGCCTCCGGTACACCCGTTCGAGGTGCTGTTGCTCCGCGTCGATCTCGCGGTCACGGATGGTCTCTGGCTCCGCTCTGTGCTGCGCGTTCAACGCGGCGGCCCCCTTCTGCGTTCCTTAGGGCAGCCGTCAACCGTACGCGATTCCGCTTCGCGGAGCGCTGTGGACCGGGGCTGCGCGCATTCAGTCCAGGTGGCTCTCGAGCAGGTCGGCGGCTCGGGGGGCGCCGCCGGCGGTGTGGATGGTTTCGCGCATGGTGTAGAGGGCGGCTCGGGTGGCGGGGTCCGAGGTGATGTGGGTGACGGCCGCCAGGAGCGCGGCAGGGGTGAGCGTGTCGCGGTCCAGCCGGGTGCCCAGGCCCAGCTCCTCGACGCGGTCGGCGTTGAGGGACTGCTCCGGAGTGTGGGGAAGGGTGACCAGGCCGACGCCGCAGTGGAGGGACTCCAGCACGGAGTTCATGCCCGCATGGGAGACGAACGCGGAGGCTTCCCGCAGTACTGCCGGCTGCGGGAAACTCCGCCGTACCTCGACGGTCGGCGGCAGCACGCCCAGCTCCGCGGGGTCCGTTCCACCCACCGTCATCGCCACCTGCCACGGGCTGTCGGCGAAGGCGTCGACGCAGCAGCGGTAGAACTCGGGGCTGCCCGTCGCGACGGACCCCAGCGAGATGTAGACCAGCGGCATCTCCGGATCGCGCGGCTCCCACAGCTCGGCCCGCTCCCGCGCACCCGACGAGGGGCCGACGAAGTGGTGCCGGGCGTCGAAGCTGTCACCGTACGGCTGGAAGGCGCGGGGCACGAACACCAGGTTGAGCTCGGTCGCGGGTTCGGTCAGCGGGTCGACGCGGTCGGCGGGCACGCCGTACGTACGGAAGAACTGCGCGCGGTCGGCGGCCAGGCATTCCATCGCCGGGTGCTCATCCCCGAGCGCCCCCGCCATGTGCTCGTCCAGGGAGAACTTCTCGTTCGAGGCGAAGTGCGGGACGAGCCGTACGGCCGGGAGGCCCAGGTCTTCGGCCACCACGCGCGCCGGCCAGTTGGTCGTGTCGTAGCAGACCGCGTCCGGCGGCTCGGCCGCGCACCGGTCGCGCAGTACGGGGTAGGTCTTCGTCATCGCTGCGAAGTAATGCCGCAGCCAAGCGCCCATGATCTCGGGGCCGATGCGGGACGGCGGCGTGAACGGCTCCAGCGCAGGCAGCTCCAGCCAATAGGCCCCCGCCCGGGTGACCACTTCGGCATGCTCGGCCCCGGTCGCGTACTCCACCCGGTACCCACGCCGCACCAGCTCCTCCACCAGCGGCAACGTCGGATTGACGTGACCGCTCCCGGCCAGCGCAACGAACAGCAGACGCTTCGGCTTCGACGAGTTCGGCATGGCGGGTGACCGTACGGTAGTAGGCGGCAGCCTTCCAGCGAGAATCGGCGGCATGTTCGAGGTTCTCCCGGGCGTCGGCCTGCGGCTGCCCGGCCGCGCGGGCACCCTGCGGTTCGGCATGGACGAACGCCCCGCCCAGTGGGCCGTCGCCACACTCGCCGACGTCCGGGAGGGCTGGGCCTGCGGGGCGGGCTGGTCCTTCGGCGCGCGATACGAGGGGGTGACCCTGGAGGTGCACGGCAACACCTGGGACCGCTACGGCCGGTACGCGGAGTGCGCGGGGCTCGCGGCCCTCACCCTGACCGCCGAGTGCCGCCCTGCGGCGCAGCCCGTCGTGCTGGGCGACATCGACCTCTTCGGCCATCCCGCCGCCGAGGTCCGGGCCGCACTCCCCAGCCCCCTCCCGCCCGGTGTCCGGCTCCGTACGGCCCCCGACGGGGCATTCATCGCCGCCGTTCGCCTGGACGCCGCCGAGCGCTCGCCCCTGCCGGAGTGAGCCGCGACGGTCCTACGCGGAGACTGCGGACACCCTTCCCATGGTGCGCAGCAGCCGCGCCTGGGCGGACGCCTCCTGTGGGGAGGCGGTGCCGTCCGGTGCGGCGAAGAAGCGGTGGGTGGTGTCGGCGGCCGTGGGGGTCTCCGGCAGACCGGCGTAGATCTCGGCCAGATGCGCGTTGATCCATGCCACCAGGCCGCCGTCGAGCGTCTCGTCCCCGCCCACAGCCCGTGCGAGGTCCCAGGTGTGCACGGTGTTGTCGGTGGTGCGTACGGCCAGCGCCTGCGCACCGGACACCCGGCCCAGGGGATAGTCCAGCACCTGCCGGAGCGCGCCGGGGCCGCTGAACGCCTCGACGCACTCCCGCACGGAATCCGCGTACGCGCTCACCGGGTCGTCACCCAGCGCGTCAACGTCCCGCAGCCGCAGGAAGCCGGCGCCGCTGCCGCCGTGCACCAGCGCCGCGTAGTTGAGATTTCCCCGCGTCACATGGTTCACCAGCCGCCGTACGTTCCACTCGGTGCACGGCGTCGGCCAGCACCACTGCTCGGCCCGTACGGCCGTCAGTCTCCGCTCGAACTCGGCGCTGGAGAGGACGAACCGGTCGATGATGCCGTCGAATGCACTGCCCATACGCCCCAGCGTGCGGGGCGGCCGGTTCCGGCACCGGCGGATATCGGACGCCGAGGCGGCAGGCCGGGCACCGGCTGTCACGCCCGGACGGGCCCGTGTGAGCATCAGCCCGTGAGCCTTCAGAAGTTGATCTCCCTGGTGCCGCCCCACGCCCACCCCGTACGCGCGGACGTCGACTGGACGGAAACCGAGGCCGCCCTCGGCCTTTCGCTGCCCGCCGAATTCAAGGCGCTGGTGCGGCGCTACGGCGAAGGACAGTTCTGCGACGAGTTCGGCACCTGTTCCCCGGAGCAGCTCCGGTCGCACAACCAGCGACTGACGGCGGAGTGGGAGACCTTCCGGGACGAGTGCCCGGAAAGGTTCCGACTCCCCCTGTACCCCGAGCCCTCAGGGCTGTTGGTCTGGGGGTTCGACAACAACGGCGGTGCCCTGTGCTGGCGTACGGAGGGCGAGCCGGACACCTGGCAGGTGGTGAGGTGGCACCGGCGGGATGTCGCCTTCTACGAATGGGACTGCGGTGCCGTCGAGTACCTCACCGCACAGGTCGAGTACCTCCTCGAAGAGTTCGAGGAAGAGGGCGAACCCGTCGAGGCCGCCTGGTTCACGCCCGCCCACCCCTGACGGCCGAAGCCAGGCCCGTGGCCTGGGTCAGCACTCCATGGAGAGCGTGCTGTCGGGCCTGCCGGTGCGAGGGTCCAGCTGCACCTCGTGCTGACGGCCGCCCGCATCCGTGAGGACCAGACGCGTCGGGGTGGCCCAGGTGATCTTCTTCAGTTCGCGGCTCTCGTCGTCTCCGTTGAAGCAGGCGGCCTTCCACTCCCGGGCTCCGAGCCCTGTGCCGTTGATGACCGTGACCTGGAAGAGCGGGTCGATCACCGACGATCCGCGCCACGCCACCGCCCGACGCTCAACTCCCTCCGGGGCGCGCACCGTCTCGCCTTCCGCCCAGCCGTCACTGTCCCACCCCAGGAGAACACTGAGCGCGAAACAGCCCAGCAGGGCGAGCCCGCCGAAGATCACGGCAGGTATCCGCAGGAGGGGCCGCAACGGGCGCAGCGTCGCCCCGGCGATGAGGAGTACGGCTGCTGCGGCGACGTGGGGGACGGGGCCGTCGAAGACCCTGCGCAGGACGACGAGATGGGTGGTCTCCGCGTAGTGGCTGCCCAGCGCGTACCCGAGCAGCAGAAGCAGTGCTGCCAGCATCATCGCCAGCCCCACCGCGCGGCGATGACGCTGCCACCAGCGCCTGTCGGCGTCCGCCGTCACAGCCATGTCGCCCCCCGTTCTCGTCCGGACCGCGCAGCGTACCGGCCTCAACTGTCCCGGCACCCGGCGAATTCCGCCCACACCACCTTTCCGGGGTTCCGCTCCCCCACTCTCCATTTATCCGCCAGCCTTCTTCGCCCAGAGCATGACCCGAAATCCACGGCCAGGCGGCCAGGCTTGCGCAAGGGTCACCCCACGGTGCCGGCGAGCGTCAGGGCGCGCCGGAGCAGCTTCAGCTCCAGGGACTACTCATCAACAGGCGCGAGTTGGCGAGTAATTCAGGAGCTCCGGAGCTCGGCGAGGCGCGTTTGAGCTTCGACTGTCCAAGGATGCGTTGGACCCAGCACTTCGAGTCTCCCCTCGGCAACCTTTTCCGCCTGATCGATCGCCTCAGCCTTCCGGCCCAAAGCGGCAAGAATAACGCCGTACGTCTGGCGCGCATTCAACAGTAGTGGGTATGCAGGGGAAAGCGTTCTTTCGTACCCGGCAAGCGCCTTACGGGCGTGAGGAAGTGCTTCCTCCGCCCTGTCTGCACCGGAGAGCACGAAGGCATAATTGAGCTCAGCCCCGAGCGTCATGGGGTGGTCTTCTCCGGATACGCTGCGGCAGTCCGCAAGTACCGCCGGCCCCGTGGAGATGATCTCAGACCGGTCTGGGATTACGTATGCGTCTGGATTTCCTGCCGCCCCCAGGAGATACTTTCGCGCAATGAGCGTAAGAGGGTGCAGCCTCCCGAAGATCTCCTCTCGACCTTCAACCGACCGGCGCAACAAATTGACCGCTTCCTCGATTTGACCGAGGTTGAGGAGCGGAGCCGACAGCCGCAAGCAAGACTCCAACGTGTCGGGAGCACGAGGCCCGAGTACCTGTTCGCAGTCCTCGAGAAGCTGCCTGTGCACGCCTTCGGCCTCTTCGAATTCCCCAAGGCGGAAGAGGGCTCGACCAATTCGTTGGCGAATCTTGAGAACGAAAACGTTGTCCGCACCCAGAAGCGGCGCAGCGATGTCGAAGACTTCGCTTGCCATCGTGTGCGCCGAAGAGTAGTCACCCGACCTGTGGACGGCGACCACAAGACGAAGCGCACATTCCGCAGCGGCCTCTGCAGTGGACCCTTCGATCTCCCACTCTGCTACCCGTCGCAGGAACGCAATGACGTGCGGTGCGAGAAGCATCACGGCGGGGTCTTGTGCTCCGCGTTCAGGAATCTTCGGCAGCACGGCCTGGAGTAGTCGAGCAGCTGTCGCGGCGAGTCGCACTCGTTGGTCACCAGGTGTGGCTTGAGCGACGCTGTCGAGAAGGATTCCGTGCGCGCGTAGGCAGCGCACGTCGCCTGGAACCAGTTCGGTGAGGGAGTGGTCGAGCAGTCCTCGAAGAGCTGATTCAACACGGGACGGATTGAGCTCCGGGCCAAGTTCGGCGTTGGCGAGGAGATTGATGGGGAGCGGATCGCCGGCCCAGCAGGCGAAAAGGCGCAGGAGGTGGGTGGCCTCGGGGAGGCCCTGGGTGGTGAGGGCGTCGAGGGAGATTTGCCAAGTGCGGCTGAGCAGGTGGCGGGCTTCGGAACCGACTGCTTCGGCGCCCTGGTCGATCAGTTCGACGGGAGCGAGGCCGGTGCCGCCGTCAAGCCCGAGGCGGTAGTCGGACAGCGTCCACGGGTCGATGACTTGTTGGGCGAGGAAACCACCGGCGAGAGTGAGCGCCAGGGGAAGGCGCCCGAGGCGTTCGGCGACCTCCGTGGCGTCCTCGATGCTCCCCGCGTGAGGTGCGAGGTCCTGGAGGACACGGGCGGCGTCTGCTCTCGGGAGGACACCGAATTGCAGCAGCTCGGCGCCGGGCCACCAGTGGGTTGCTGCCTGGCGGGTGGTGACGACGACGGTTCCTGCGGGGCTGGTGCGCAGCCAGCCGCCGTCGCGGAGGATGGCGGGGGTGTCGGCGTTGTCGAGGACAAGCAGCCAGGGTTGGTCGGAGTTGTCGAGGTAGTGCCAGACCAGGTCGGCGGCGGGGCGCAGGCCGCTGCGTGCTCCGGTGAGTTCCGCGTCGGTGGCGCCGCGGTCGGCGGCGACGGCGAGCATGCCCGCACGCAGGGAGGTCGGGTCGGAAGCGTTGACCCAAAGTCCAATGCGGCCGACGTCGTTCGTGGCGTGCTGGAAGAGTGTGTAAGCGACGGCTGTTTTGCCGCAGCCTCCCAGTCCGTGCAGGACGTAGACGCGGTTGCCGGCGCCAGGACCAACGGCGGCCTTCAAGCGGTCCATCTCTGCGGCGCGGTCGCGGAGTACGACGGGAGCGCGGCCGACGGCCGGATGACGTACTGAGTCAGGGCTCAGCCAGTCAGGGGCATGGTGGTGGTGCTCGATGATGTGTTGATCGCCCGAGGCCTGATAGATGCGCCCATGCCCCTCGGCCTGCGCATCGTTGCTGCCGTTCACCGTTGGCCCAGATTCTGGTCACGACCCGCCTGATAGACCCTGGCGTGCCCGGAGGCAGTGGCGTGTTGCGTCACTGAGGGAGTAACGGGCGGCATCTGTGGCTCGAGCTCGTTGAGGAGCCTTCGAAGGGCCTCCATCTCCTCGGGGTGCGTCACGAGCAGGCGCCGTATGCGGCCCTGCCACTCAGCACCGAGCTCCTCATGGGCGTCGAGGTCGCCCTCAGCCTGAGCGGCGAGCAGATCGTTACGGGTGCTGACAAGCTCGGAATCGATGGCTTCGGCCCTCTCCGGCTGAGCACGGCACCACAACGAGGAGAAACCGTCCCTGACGGCCTGCCATGCCTCCGTCGTCAGCATCGTCACCAAGGCTGTGCCTGCCGTGCCTGCCAGCGCGGCAACCTCCGGGTCCATGCACCTGTTCCTTTCCCGACTTCCGCAGTCCGGGCCTCAGACTAGTCAGTCAACCCAGCCTGGCGCGCGGGCACTTCAGCCAACCTCGTGGCTCACAACCGTGCGTGATCTCCGGCGCGTGCGGCATGATTCGTAACCGTACGAACGCGGACATCGACTGGGCGGAAACGGAAAGCGCGCTCGGCCTCTGGCTGCCCACCGATTTCAAGGCGCTGGTGCGGCGCTACGGCGAAGGACAGTTCTGCGACGAGTTCGGCACTTGTCCCCCTGAGCGGCTCCGCACGTATAACCAGGGACTGACGGGTGACGAAGGTAGGGCGGGCCAGCTCGGCTGCCGGGGGCTCCGGGTGCGTCGGCCAGTGCTCGCAGCACCGCGTACTGGGACATGGAAAGGCCGAGTTCCCGCAGAACGCCTTCCACGCCATGCTCGACACCCCTGCCGCCCAGGCACACATGCGCGAGGCCGCCGCCCTCGCGGACACCTTTGATCCGCGCCTGCACACGGTGGAGTCCGTGCACCACCGCTGACGCGATCCGGCTTCGCGGCGGGAGGGCCCGACACCGTCGCTGAGAACGTCACCGGTCCAGGTGGTGACGGTTTTAATGGGGTGCCGGGAGGGGCGGGCACCGGACTCAGCCACAGGTCCTGAGCCTTGCTCATCGTCGGCGGCGGGGCGCGGCAACAGTCCGTCATGCCCTAGCCAAAGCATGACCCGAAATCCCCGCCCCGGCGGCACCCCGTGCAGCAGCGCGTTCGTCGCCATCTCCCTGACACACAGCAGTACGCTGTCGCAGCGTGCCGCCGCCTCCCAGTCGCGAGCGCCGCCCCCACGAACGCCCGCGCGCGTGGAACGGAGCGCCGCTCCCGACGGTAAAAGTGCTCTCGGAATTGGGGGAGAGACACGGCTATGCCACCCAAGAAGCGTACGAAGAACGCCTCCGCCATGAAGATGGTCGGGCAGATCCTCGCCCACTACCGCCGTGCGGCGGGCTACATCCAGCGGTCGCTTGCCGGGCAGGCGTGTCTGGATCAAGAGCCCATCGCTTCCATCGAGCAAGGTCGAGGGTGCCGGAAGAACGACATGGCCGAACAGTTTGACGAGCTCCTGGAGACGAAGGGAGCGCTGGCGGTCGCCGTCAAGCACATGCCGGAGCTCGACAAGTACCTGCTATGGGCGGAGGAGTACATCGACCGGGAGCAGGAGGCCGTGGCCATCGATTGGTTCGAGAACCAGGCCCCTTCCTGGGCTGTTGCAGACCGAGGACTACGCCCGAGCGGTCTTCCGGAGCAAGGAGCCGCCACTGGAGCCGGACGAGGTGGAGGTGCAGGTCACAGGGCGAATGGCCCGACAAGGCATCCTCCAACGGAGGATCCCGCCCTCCACGAGCTTCATCATCTCTGAGGCCGTACTCATGGATCGGCTCGGCGGCGACGGGGTGCGCCGGGAGCAGCTGCGCCGTCTGCGGCAGGACCCGGATCTGCCGGGACTCGCAATCCAGATCATGCCGCTCGGCCGGGAGGCCCACGTCCGCGCTTTCCTGGTACTGGTGCAGACGTACCGTCAAACCTGCGCTGTGCGAGCGCGGTTGGGCGCCGAGGCCCCCTACGCTCCCGCCGTCGCATCACCCGCGAAAGCAGGCCCCGAGCACTGACACTCGCTCGCGGATACCCTGCGGCGCATGCTGACAGGGAACCCGGAAACTGATGCCCAACTGGCCGTGAAGGCAGCGCAATCGGGTGCGGCGGTGGCTCGCGAGATGTACGGGGCGTCGTTAGCGCGGTTCGAGAAGTCCGCGGGTGACTTCGCGACGGCCGCGGATCTCGCGGCGGAGGAGGCCATTCTCGGCGTCCTCCGCACCGCTCGCCCCGGCGACGCTGTGACGGCCGAGGAGAGCGGGCACAGCGGCGCGGACAACGCGGAGCGCAGATGGCTGGTCGATCCCTTGTGCGGCACGCTGAACTACGCCGCCCGCACCAGGCTGGTCGCGGTGAACGTGGCCTTACGGGTGGGGGCCGACATCACAGCAGCCGCGGCAGCAGATCCGTTCACCGGCGAGGTGTTCTGGACCGACGGGGAACGCGCGCACCTCCGCCACGGCGGTGTGGAGGAGGAACTGGCACCCTCGCCCGACTCGCGGCTGGTGGACCTCAACGTCGACCCGCCGTTCCCCAACGCACCGGATTTCCAGGCGGCCGGTCTTCTGACCACCCCAGGGTTCGTCGAGCACTTCCGGCCGCGCGTCGTCTCCACCAGCCTGGCGGTCGCCTGGGTGGCCGCCGGTCGGAGGGCGGCTTACGTCACCGACGGCGACCTGCGCGACAGCGTGCACTTCGCCGCCGGGATCGCCCTGTGCGCTGCCGCCGGATGCGTGCTGACCGACATCCACGGCCGACCGTTGCACAGCGGCGCAGGGGGCCTGATCGTGGCGGCCGACCAGCAGACGCACGCCGCGCTGCTGGCGGCGGTCAGGGAGCAGCGGGCCCGATAACCCGATGCGGACGGTGCCGCGCACGCGTCATCCTCGTCGTACATGAACGAGAAGTCGGCTATGAACGAGAAGCGGAACGTCCGCGTTTCCAAGTACCTGGCGCGCCATCTGCGCCATGACCCCGCCCGCATCGGGCTCAGCCTCGACGCGCAGGGCTGGGCCGGCATCGACGAGCTGCTGGCTGCCGCCGCGACGCACGGATTCCCCCTCACGCGGGCCGAGCTCGAGGAGGTGGTGGTCACCAATGACAAGCAGCGCTACGCCCTCTCGGCCGACGGCACCCGAATCCGCGCCAACCAAGGGCACACCGTCGACGTCGAGTTGGAGCTCCCGGCGCTGGCGCCGCCGCCGGTGCTCTTCCACGGCACCGTGCCCCGTTTCCTCGCCGCGATCCGCGCGGAGGGGCTGCGCCCCATGGCGCGGCATGCCGTCCATCTCTCGCCGGACCGCGAGACGGCGACCCGAGTGGGGGCCCGCCGGGGGCGTGCCGTCGTGCTGACGGTCGCCGCGGCACACATGCACGAGCAGGGGTATGTGTTCCACCGGAGCGAGAACGGGGTGTGGCTCACCGCTGCCGTGCCGCCTCGCTATCTCAGCTTCCCCGGCTGAGGCTCGGCTCGTTGAGGGCGTGATCCCGCCAGCCCTTGCGCGGCGGCCTTGCTGAACTCGTGGCATGGACACAGTGCTCACAGAGGAACGCGCGGCCAAGCGGTCGCCGGTGACGTCGTGGCCGGCCGTGGTTTCGGTGATGGCGGGGCTGTTCTCCCTCGTCACGACGGAGATCCTGCCGATCGGGCTGCTCACGTCGATCGGCGCGGACTTCACCGTCTCGGACGGGATGGCCGGGCTGATGATGACGATGCCCGGCTTTCTGGCGGCGGTCTCCGCGCCGCTGGTGACGGCGGCGACGGCGCGGGTGGACCGGCGGCGGATGCTGTGTGCGTTCATGCTGCTGCTGGCGCTGGCCAACTTCGTCGCCGCTACGGCTGACGGCTACGGCTGGATTCTCGTCTCGCGCGCCGCGGTGGGGGTCACGATCGGGGGGTTCTGGTCGATCGCGGCGGGGCTGGCGCCGCGGCTGGCCGCGGCGCCGGCGGTGGGGCGGGCGACGTCGGTGATCTTCGCGGCGGTGCCGCTCGGCTCGGTGCTCGGGGTGCCGCTGGGCACGTTCGTGGGGGACGTTGCGGGGTGGCGGACGGCATTCGCCGCGATGGGGGTGCTGTCGCTGGCGGTTTTCGCGGCGCTGTGGTCGGTGCTGCCGCCGCTCCCGCCCGAGCAGGCCACGCGGCTGCGTACGCTCGGCCGGCAGCTCGGGCAGAACGGTACGCGGTTCGCGCTGCTCGTCACGTTCCTGATCGTGCTGGCGCACTTCGGCACGTACACCTACGTCACACCGTTCCTGGAGCAGGTCACACAGGCGGGTCCCGGGCTGATCACCTTGGCGCTGCTGACGTACGGAGCCGCGGGGATGCTCGGCAACTTCCTGGGCGGCCCGGCCGCCGCCCGTCGGCCGTACGGGACGTTCGCGGCAGCAGCAGCGGTGATCGCCGCCGCGACGCTGCTGCTGCCGGTGCTCGACTGGGGGCACCTCCCTGCTCCGGAGCTCGTCGGAGGAGCTTGGGGGAGGGAAGTGGGCGCGTTCGTGCTGCTGGTGGCGTGGGGAGTCGGCTACGGCGCCGTGCCGGTCTGCTCCCAGACCCTGTTCGCCAAGGCCGCGCCGGGGGCCGCCGAGGCGTCCTCGACACTGTTCACCGCGTCGTTCCAGGCCACCATTTCGACGGGCGCGCTGGCGGGCGGCACGCTGCTGGACCGTTCGTCGCCGTCGGTGGTACTGGCGGTGGGCGGTGCGGTGGCGCTGCTGGTGGTGCCGGTCGTCGGGTGGCGGGCGAGGGAGACAGGGGGTCGCGAGGGGTGAGCTCTACCGCCGGGCCCGCGGCCCCCCCGGTGGGTGGGTCTTCGTCGGCTAGCTGGCCCACGGCGCGGTACCCCAGGCCGCATCCGGGATACCCGTCCGTGCATGGCAGGCATCGAACTCACCAGCACGGCGTTCACCGACCACGCGATCATCCCGCGCCGCTACACACGCGACGGCGACGACACCTCCCCTCCCCTCCAGTGGTCCGGCGTACCGGACGGCACCGCCGAGCAGTTGCTGCTCTGCGAGGATCCGGACGCGCCGTCCGGCACCTTTGTGCACTGGCTGGTCACCGGCATCGCCCCGGACGTGCGGTCGGTGGAGCCCGGCGAGACGCCGCCGGGCGGCACTCCCCTGTCCAACGGCTTCGGCGGGACCGGCTGGGGCGGCCCGCAGCCACCCGCGGGGGACGAGGCACACCGCTACTTCTTCCGGCTCTACGCCTTGCCCGACTCCGTACAGGTCCCCGACAACGCCTCCGCCGAGGACGTGCACCGCGCGGTGGACGGCGCGGCCCTGGCGAGCGGCAACCTCGTCGGCCTCTACCAGCGCTGACGCTCATCGGGGGTGCGCCCCGTAAGGGGCGCGGGGCTGTGTTCATGTGCGGCTCCGCCGCGTGGGCGCGACCAGCCTGGGGGTACCTCCCTGCTCGAAGAGCTTGGGGGAGCACGCCGCAGCCTGCGGACGCCGGGCAGGGGCACCCCCTGGCCGACGCAAGGGAGGGACGGGGCGGCGGCCCGGCATATGGCCGGCCGGACGGCTACCGTCCCGCCGCCGTAAGGGTGTCCCAGGCCGCCATGGAAGCGTCCACGACGGCGAGCAGTTCGCTGCGCGGGACGCCGTCCTTCGCCTGGACGGAGAGGCCGAACAGAACGGTCGCGTAGAAGGCACCGAGCGTGCGGCTGTCGGTGCCGCGCGGGACGTCGCCCTCCGCGATCCCGCGGTCCACGCGCTCGCGGAACATCCGCTCGGTCCCCCGGCGGTCCTCGGCGAGCAGGGCGCGGACGCCCTCGTTCTCCGGGGTGCAGTTGGTGGCGGCGAGGACGATCATGCAGCCGCGCGGCTTGTCGGGGTCGGTGTAGGCGATCACATTGCTGCGCAGCGCGTCATGCACCCCCTCGCGGGCCGTGGGCGCCTCGGACAGTGCGACGCAGCTGATCGTGCCGTCGGTCCGCTCGTACAGCTCCACCGCCTCGCGGAAGAGGCCCTCCTTCGAGCCGAAGGCGGCGTACAGGCTCGGCGGTCTGATGCCCATGGCCTCGGTGAGTTCGGCCATCGTGGTGGCCTCGTATCCGCGCTCCCAGAAGACGCGCATCGCCTGTTCGAGCGCGGCGTCCCGGTCGAAGGCCCGTGGCCGTCCGCGTGCCGCCATCACCGGCCCCTTCCTGTGCACGGATCGACTTTATTTAGCGCTCGCTACCGAAAGCCCTTGACTGCCGAGGATACTCGCTGCGTTAATTATTGAGCGCTCGATACATAAATGGTGAGCGGCTCCGCAGGGCTGCCGTTCCCGCAACTCTGCGGCTCCGTATGCGACACGAAAGAGGACAGCCATGACGTCGACATCGACACTCCCGCTCAGCGGCAAGGCAGCGCTGGTCACCGGCGGGAGCAGGGGGATAGGCGCGGCCGTCGCCAGGAGGCTCGCGGCGGACGGCGCAGACGTCGCTCTGACGTACGTCAGCGCGGAGGGCCGGGCCAAGGAGGTCGCCGAGGACATCCGCGCCACCGGCCGCCGGGCGCTGGTCATCCAGGCGGACAGCGCGTCGGCCACCGACCCCGTGGAGGCCGTGCACCGTACGGCGCGCGAGTTCGGCCGCTTCGACATCCTCGTCAACAACGCCGGCATCTTCCCCAGCGGCCCGCTGGAGGACGTCACGGTGGCGGAGATCGACCGCACCCTCGCGATCCATGTGCGCGCCGCGCTGCTCGGTGCGCAGACGGCGGCCGGGCACATGACGGAGGGCGGACGGATCATCACGATCGGCAGCAACCTCGCCGACCGCGTTCCAGGCCCCGGCATCACCCTCTACGCCGCCTCCAAGTCCGCACTCAGCGGCCTCACTCGGGGGCTGGCCCGCGACCTTGGCGCCCGTGGCATCACCGCCAACCTCGTCCAGCCCGGCTCGACGGACACCGAGATGAACCCCGCCGACAGCGGCGCACGGGCCGACGCACAGCGCTCGATGACCGCCCTCGGCCGCTACGGCACCCCCGAGGGCATCGCCGCCATGGTCGCCCACCTGGTCGGCCCGGACGGCTCCGGCACCACCGGCTCCACCTTCACCGTGGACGCGGGCACCAACGCCTGAGGGCTGCGCCCCGAAGGGGCGCGGGGCTGTGTTCATATGCGGCTCCGCCGCGATGGGGGTCCCCCTGTTCGAGCGAAGCCGAGAACTTGGGGGCGCGACCAGCCACAACGGACCCGCAGCCCGCGGGATCGGGCAAGGGGCAACCCCCTCACCGGAACAACCGGAGGGCCGCGTCAAAGCGCGGGCTTCCGCCAGGTCAGCGAGTACCGACGCAGCACGTGCCAGCGATACCGCACACCGGGCAGCAGCCGCCGCGCAGCGCCCCGCACCTGCCCGTAGCTCATATACGGGTCGGCGGCCGGCATCCCTCCCGGACCGCTTGCGCGGCGCACCACTTTGGTGATCCGTACGAGAGGGAGGGTCGCGATCCGCGCCGCCCAGTCGGCCGGGGTCGCCTCACGGGCGAGTCCCACGACCACCAGCGTGCCGCCGGGGCGAAGCAGCTCACGCATGCGGGTGAGGGCCGCCTCGAAGTCCATGTGGTGGATGGTGGAGACCGAGCAGATGAAGTCGTAGCCCGCGGCGGGGAGGTCGGAGGTGCGGAAGTCGTCCTCGATGAAGGTCAGCTCCGGGTGGCCGGCGGCGAGTTCGCGGGCGCGGGAGATCATCTGTGCCGAGCTGTCGATCCCGGTGACGCGCTGTGCCCGGCCGGTCAGCTTCCGGGCCAGAAGTCCGTCCCCGCAGCCGACGTCCAGCGCCTCCGAGCACCCCTCGGGAACGGCGCGCAGGATGCCCGGATGGCGGGCGACGTTGGTGTTCCAGTACGGCTTCAGATCGGTCCGGGACATCGGGTCATCGTAAGTGCCCCGCGAGCGGCCCTCAGTGGTGCAGGTTATCGTCCGGGGCCGGGAGCCAGCTTCCGGCGGGGCGGCGCAGCCACCCGCCGGCGGCGCCCAACTCCCGTGCGGTCTCACGCAGCGCGGCGAGGCCGGGGTGCCGCAGGCCCCGGCGCCACACCATCGAGACCGGCGACAGCGGTACCGGCTCGGTCAGCGGGCGCAGCACCATGCCCTCCATGTCGATGAAGACCTCGGTCGCCAGCACCGACCAGCCCTTCCCCCGCACCACCCGGGCGAACTCCCGCTCCCCCTCGATCTTCGGGAACGGCGCCGCCAGTCGGATGCCGCGCCCCTCGAACAGCGCGCGGGCGTAAGAGGTCCACTCGGCGGTGTCCGGGTTCCCGGCACCGGCGTACAGCGTCTCCCCCTCCAGCGCCGCCAGCGGCATCTCGCCCGGCCCGGCTCCCGGGCGGCGGTGCTGCTCCGGCAGCAGTACGGCGACGCGCTCGTACCGCACCAGGTGGTACTCCAGCCCGGTCAGCATCTCCCGGGGCAGCCCGGCCACCCGGCCGAAGGCGACATCGAGGCGGCCCGCGAGGATGTCGGCGGCGGCTGCTGTCAGACCGCTGTAGTAGCGGGCGACGAACTCGAAGCGCGGCGCCGCCTCCCGCGCCGCCTCCAGCACCCGCTGCCCGGTGGAGACGGGCGCCGCCACATCGACGGCCAGCGGACGCTGTCCCGCCGCCGCGCCCCGCCCGAAGGCTGCGGCCAGCTCGTCGTGTGCCGCCAACACCCGCCGGGCGTACGGAAGCAGCTGCTCGCCCTCCGGAGTGAGCGCCACCTGCCGGGTGCTGCGGACGAACAGCACGGCACCCAACTCCCGCTCCAGCGAGCGGATATCACGGCTGAGCGCCTGCTGTGCCACGTACAGCCGGGCGGCAGCGCGCGTGAAGTGCAGCTCCTCCGCGACCGCCATGAACGCCCGCAGCAGGCGTGGAGAGAGATCACTGGACACCGGGAGACCGTAAGCGCGGGCAGCGCGATTCACAACGCAGTTGCGTGAAAGGGCCGCCAACAGGTGTTGGACCCCGCCTCCCACCTGCGGCAACGCTGTACCGCATGCCCGTCTACCACCGACCTGCCCGTCCCGCCCGCCTGCGGTACGCCGTCCACGGCAGCACCCTCGTCGTGGCGCGGCCCGCACCGCCGCCGCCCCGCAGAAGCCCGCCTCGCAACCCGTACGCCCGGCTGTTCGCCCGCCCCGGCACCGTCGGCTTCACACTCGGCGGTCTGCTCGCGCGGCTGCCCATGGGCATGTTCACCGTCAGCGCCGTGTTGATGATCGCGGGCGAGCGCGGCTCGTACGCGCTGGCCGGGAGCGTCACCGCGGCCGGGCTGGCGGCGACCGCGCTGACCGGACCGCTCGTGGCGCGCCTCGTGGACCGGTACGGACAGGCGCGGATCGCGCTGCCCGCCACCCTGCTCGCGCTGCTCGGCTCCCTCGCGCTCGTGGTGTGCGTACGCACGCACGCGCCCGACTGGACGCTCTTCGCCGCCTACGCCGCCACCGCGACCACCCCCAACACCGGCGGCATGGCGCGCGCCCGCTGGGCGTATCTGCTGCGTGCCGACACAGCCGCCCGGCACACCGCCAACTCCTTCGAACAGGCCGCGGACGAACTGTGCTTCATGCTCGGTCCCGTCCTCGCAACCCTGCTGTGCACCGCGCTCTTCCCCCAGGCCGGAACGCTCGCCGGGTGCGGGCTGCTGCTCGCCGGAATGCTGCTGTTCCTCGCACAGCGCTCGACCGAACCGCCGCCGGGTCCGAGCAGCACCCATGCCGGTCCCGCACCGCTGCGGCAGCCCGGCATGCCCGCGCTGCTGCTGGTCTTCCTCGCCACCGGCGCGGTGTTCGGCGCACTGGAAGTGGTCACCCTGGCCCATGCGGACGGGGAGGGCCACCGCGCGGCGGCCGGTGCCGTCCTCGCCTGCCAGGCGGCCGGCTCGGCGCTCGCCGGGCTCGCCTTCGGCGCGCTGCCGCCCGCCCGCTCCGACCGGCGCCGACTGGCCGGATGCGTGGGCGCCATGGCCGCGTTGCTGACCCTGCCGCTGCTCGTCTCGCTGACGGCGCCGCTGCCGCTGCTGGCCGGAGCGCTCCTGGTGGCGGGCATGGCGACGGCACCGACGATGGTCACCGGCATGGCCCTCGTCCAGCGGCTCACCCCGGCCGGGCGGCTCAACGAGGGCATGACGCTGGCCGTCACCGCACTGCTCGGCGGCATCGCCGCCGGCTCGGCCACCGGAGGCTGGGCCACCGAAGCGCTCGGCTCCGCCGGGTGGGCGTACACCGTCCCCCTCGCGGCGGCAGCCGCCGCTGCCGTACTCGCCACCCTCTTGGCCGCCCGCCCCGTTGCACACGGGTGACGCACGGCCCGTCGCCCGGGCTCTCACACGCGGGGCGAGTAGTGCTGCGGCCGGTCCCGCTCCCCGGGCAGCGGCAGATTGCGGGCCGGCGTCTCCACCGCGGGCGCGTCCGGGTCCCTCGCACCCCGCTCGCGCTCCCAGCCCGCCCGCGCCCTCGGGTGGTAGCGGCGCGACGGAGGGACCAGCTTCCAGCCCCGGTGGATGAGCCGCCCGATCCTGCGCAGCCGGCGCTCGTCGCGGGCGGTCCAGGTGTAGCCGAGGCGGCGCCGTACGGCGGGCGGGAAGAAACCGACCGTGAACCACACGGAGGCCCGCGCCTGCGGGCCGCGCACCAGCCGCCATACGACATCCGGCAGCAGCCGCAGCGCGGGCGGCTTCGCGATCAGCGTCAGATCGAGCACATCGCGGGTGGGCCGGTTGTCCTCCAGCACGTTCTCGGCCATGTGCGTCCAGTACTCACAGAACGCCTCCCAGTCGGCCGGTACGGGACGCATGCTCATCCCGTACAGCCGCCACCACCGCACATGCTCGTCGAACAGCTGCCGTTTCTCCGTCTCCGTCAGCCCGGGACCGAGCCGGTCGGCGACGAGCAGGGTCAGGACGAAGAAGGTGGCGTGCGCCCAGTAGAACGTGTCGGGGTCCAGCGCGTGATACGGGCGGCCCTCACAATCGGTGCCCTTGATGGTGCGGTGGTACCCGCGCACCTGACGCGCCGTCTCCGCAGCGCGGGGCCCGTCGTAGACGACGCCCCCGATCGGGTAGAGCGAACGGAACAGCCGCTGCCAGCGCTCCTCGAAGAACCGGGAGTGCTCGGCGACTCCCGCGCCGAGCTGCGGATGCATGTTCTGCATCGCCCCCGCCCACGGAGCCAGCAGCACGCCGCGCCAGTCCCCGAAGTACTTCCACGTCAACGACGAGGGCCCCAGAGGCTCCGGACCTGACGCTTCGCTCGGGACCATGCGGCGCTCCTTCCGCTCCGGTCCGCCCTTTCGCCAGGGTAGATACCCCGGCGATGAATTCAGCCCCCGCCGCTGCTGGCTGCGGCTCGCGCGTTCAGCGCCTTCTTCAGCGCATCCCCTGCCACCCCGGCCCGCGCCGTCAGCTCCTTGAGACGGCGGCGGTTCTGGTATCGCACGCGCCAGCTCAGCTCCGGACACAGCCGGGTCAGCGCCGCGAACGAGGCCAGCGCCGCCCGTGTGGGCTCGATCCGCGCCACCGGCTCCGTGCCGGTCAACGTGGCGACGGCCTCCCTGCGCAGCTCCCCCGGCAGACTCTTGTCACTCACGATGATGCGCTTACGGTTCAGCGTCCTGCTCTCGACGGAGATGATCCCCGCCGCGGCCAGCTGTTCCTCCACCGCGAGGCAGGTCTCGCGGCGCTCACGCTGCACCAGAGTGCTCCAGCGCCGGGCACGGGAATGCTCCGCGATGCTGTGCAGCGCTCCGTCGAGCACCGGGTCACCGGTGCGGTGGCCTCCGGCCGGCCGGGCCTTGCCCTTGTCGTCCTTGAGGCAGCCCCGTGCCTCCAGCTCCGCCAGCGTGGCAGCGCGTATCGCGTAGCCCAGTTCGTCGCCCCATTTGAGCCGTTCCTTCTCGGCGTCGCACGCGAGCAGAAACAGCCGCGCCGGCAAGTTGTCCGTTGCTGTACCCCGTCCCATGTCCTCTATCAGAGCACGCTTTGGCGACTGAGCCGAGGGCGAGGGCTGACGCCGTCGCGGCGGACTTGTCCGGGGCACGAGAGGGAGCGCGAGGCACCCCACGCATCCGACGCCGCCCCGCCCCGCGCGGCGAAGCCGCGCAAAAACGACGAAGGCGAGGCGGCCCACGCTTTCCGTGGGCACACCTCGCCTTTCGCCTTCGTGGAGATGGCGGGAATCGAACCCGCGTCCAACGAAGTGGAAACAGGGCTTCTCCGAGCGCAGTCCGCTGCGATTTTCTCGGCCCCGGAGATCACGCGGACAAGTCTCCGACGGGCCCAGTCACTGTGTGATGTCCCGGTAGGTCCCGTGACCGGACCTACGCGGTGAGTTCCCTTAGCTGATGCCAGGAACCGGGGCGGGAACTACCCCGGGCTGACACTTCGCAGGTCGCTGCTCAGGCAGCGAGGGCGAAGGAATCGCGCTTGGTGTTGGCGATTATTTTTTTGCGGCACATGGTTTACGAGATCATTGCCGCGTTCCTCGGCTCGCTTCCCCTGCTTCGACGTTCGCTGTCGAAACCGATCATCCCCGTGTTGAGTTAACAATCTGCACACGCACCCTGGCGGGCAGTGCTGCTGGCCATGATACGTGACCATGTCGCACAGGTGCCAACCATTTGACGCCCGGGACTATTCCTGCGGCCCCGGAAGGTCAGGCGTTGGCGCGCTGGCGGCGGCGGGCGGCCGACATCGCGCGATCCGCCTCCCGGCGGTCCTGCTTCTCGCGGAGCGTCTGCCGCTTGTCGTACTCCTTCTTACCCCTGGCCAGGGCGATCTCGACCTTTGCCCGGCCCCGGTAGAAGTAGAGCTGGAGCGGGACGAGGGTGTAGCCCGTCTCCTGGAGCTTGCCGGTCAGCTTGTCGATCTCGGCACGATGGAGCAGCAGCTTCCGCTTACGCCGGGCCGCGTGGTTGGTCCAGGTTCCCTGTGCATACTCGGGAATGTGCACGTTGTGCAGCCACGCCTCGCCGCCGTCGATCTGGGCGAAGCCGTCGACGAGCGAGGCGCGGCCCTGGCGCAGGGACTTGACCTCGGTTCCCGTCAGCGCGATGCCGCACTCGTACGTGTCCAGCACGAGGTAGTCGTGCCGCGCCTTCTTGTTCTGCGCGACGAGCTTCCGGACATCCTTGTCGTCCTTGGCCTTGGTTTTGGCCTGGGTTCGTGTCGTCTTCATCTTCGCCATAGCCAGGCCATTCTCCCACTACGACCGGGCTTCGAGGCCACTCAATACTGTTCTCGCCCGGTCCGTGGACTCGCCCCGGCTGCGCACCGGGAGATCGGGCGCGATGCCGCGCCCCTCCACATCGCGACCCGACGGAGTCGTGTAGTGACCGACTGTCAGCTCGGCGACGGAACCGTCCGACTGGGGCCGGGGCATCTGCACCGAGCCCTTGCCGAAGGTGCGGGAACCGACCACCACGGCGCGCCCCCGGTCCTGCAACGCGCCGGTCAGCATCTCGGCGGCGCTCATCGTCCCGCCGTCCACAAGGACCACGAGCGGTCGCCGCTCTACGTCGTCCGCGCCGCCCTCCGCGCCGTTGTCGTCCTCGGCGTACAGCGCGCGCTCGGTGCCGTCCTCGTCGTACGTGGCGACCAGTCCGCCGTCGAGGAAGGCCCCGGCCGCGGTGACCGCCTCGTCGACCAGGCCGCCGGAGTTGCCCCGCAGGTCGAGCAGGACCGGGCCGTCGGCGGGCACCCGCTCGCGGACCGCCCTGCGCACCTGCTCGCCGGAGCCCCGGGTGAAGGAGCCGATCTTGACGCGGGTGACGCCGTCACCGATCCGGTCCACCCGCACCGACTCGGTCGTCAGCCGCTCGCGGCGAAGGCTGGGGTGCAGATCGGTGCCGCCGCGGGTGAGGTGGAGCCGGACCCGGCTGCCGGGCTCGGCGGCGCCGGTCGGGGACGCGGGATCGGAGCCGCGCAGCAGCGCCACGACGGCGGTGACGGGCTTGCCGGTCACAGGGTGACCGTCCACGGAGCGCAGCCGGTCCCCGGTCCGGACCCCGGCGCGGTCGGCGGGGCTGCCGGGCTGTACGCGATCCACCTCGACAGCGGTACGGCGCGGCGACCGACCGGCGGTGGTCCTGCGGTCGGTGGCGCTCTCGTGGTCCGTGGCAGTGGCCGTGCCGCCGTCCGGGCCCGCTCCGTCCCCGCGGGCCTGACGTACGGAGATGCCGACGCCCACGTACGAGCCGTCCAGGGCCTGCCGCAGCCCCTCGTACTCACGGGCCGAATAGGCGGCGGACCAGCGGTCGCCGCTGCGGCTGACGACGGCGTCCGCGTCGGCGCCCCCGGCGCGCTCGCGGGCCTGGCCCGAGCCGGCCGGTGCGCCCTTTGCATCGGCGGAGCCCTGCGGCGGGCCGCCCGGTGCGGCGCGGCCCGCGCCGTGGGCCGCGCTGTCGGGTGAGCCCGAGCCGAACGCGGCCAGCTCTCCGCCGAAGGCTCCGGTGGCCGCGCCGGTCGCCAGCACGCCGGCGAAGACCAGTGTCAGGGTCCCGCGCCGCGGCCGGCGCGGGCGCGTGTCGAGGAACCACGAGCCTGGCATGGTCCGGAGTGTAGGCCAGTGCGGGGCGCCGCAAGGGCCGTTGGGTCCACGGCGCCCCGCGTCCTGCGTCACACCTTCAGGTACTTGCGCAACGTGAAGAAGGCTGCCACCGCGGGCATCAGCACCCCCACGGCGATGATCAGCGGCAGCACCTTGATCACCGCGTCCCAGCCGATGAAGTTGATCAGGACGATCTTCTGCTGGAGCCAGTTGTTGATCAGGAAGTACTTGCCGAGGACGAGCAGCACGCAGGCGAACCCGGCGCCGATCAGCCCCGCGATGGCGGCCTCCAGGATGAACGGCATCTGGATGTAGAAGCTGGAGGCGCCGACCAGCCGCATGATCCCGGTCTCCCGGCGCCTGCTGAACGCCGACACCCGCACGGTGTTGACGATCAGCAGCAGCGCAACGACCAGCATCAGCGCCATCACACACAGCGCCGCGATGTTCATGCCGTTGAGGAGGTTGAAGAGGTTCTCCAGCAAGCTGCGCTGGTCCTGCACCTCCTGGACGCCCTGTCTGCCGGAGAACGCGGTCTGCAGGACCTGGTACTTGGTCGGGTCCTTGAGCTTGACGCGGTAGGACTCCTGCATCTGGTCCGGCGTCAGCGAGTCGGCCAGCGGCGAGTCCTTGAACTGCTCCTTGTAGTGCTTGTACGCCTCGTCGGCCGACTCGTAGTAGATCTTGTCCACGACGTCGAGCTTCTCGAGGTCGGTCTTGATCTCGCTCTTCTGCTGCTGGGTGACGGCGCCCTTGGCACAGTTGGGGTCCGAGGAGGCGTCGTTCTTGTTGCACAGATAGATGGAGACCTGGACCTTGTCGTACCAGTACCCCTTCATCGTGCTCACCTGCTCGCGCGCGAGCAGCGAACCGCCCGCGAGCGCGAGCGACAGAGCGACGGAGACGATCACCGCGAAGGTCATCGTGAGATTGCGACGGAGACCGACGCCGATCTCCGACAGGACGAACTGGGCGCGCATGGCGTCCTTTCCTCAGTGCTGGTGCCTCAGTGCTGGTATCCGTAGACGCCGCGCGACTGGTCGCGCACGAGGCGGCCCAACTCGAGTTCGACGACGCGCTTGCGCATCTGGTCGACGATCTGCTGGTCGTGGGTGGCCATCACAACGGTGGTCCCCGTGCGGTTGATGCGGTCGAGCAACTTCATGATGCCGACGGAGGTCTGCGGGTCGAGGTTGCCGGTCGGCTCGTCGGCGATCAGCAGCATGGGCCGGTTGGCGAAGGCGCGCGCGATGGCCACGCGCTGCTGCTCACCACCGGACAGCTCGCCGGGCATCCGGCCCTCCTTGCCGCCCAGACCGACGAGGTCGAGGACCTCCGGCACCGTCTTGCGGATCTGACCGCGGGACTTGCCGATCACCTCCAGCGCGAAGGCGACGTTCTCGCCGACGGTCTTGTTGCCCAGCAGCCGGAAGTCCTGGAAGACGGTGCCGAGCTGCCGCCGCATGTGCGGCACCTTCCAGTTCGACAACCGGGCCAGATCCTTGCCGAGCACATGAACCTGCCCGGAGCTGGCGCGCTCCTCGCGCAGGATCAGCCGCAGGAAGGTGGATTTGCCGGAACCGGAGGAGCCCACCAGGAACACGAACTCGCCGCGCTCGATCTCCAGCGAGACATCGCGGAGCGCTGGACGGTTCTGCTTGGGATAGGACTTGGAGACGCTGTCGAATCGGATCACGGATACACCACGTCGACCTGGGTAGGGACAACGGAAGCCGCGGTGCGGCCCCCTGGATAAGCCTCCCAGCGTCTGCCGGGGGCGGTGTGGGCGACCATACGCGAAGCGTGGTGCGCTGCGCACGCGGCACCCGCGCGCACTCTCTGCACCCGCGCAGTGCCTCCCTGTTCCCGCCTGCTTGTTCCCGTGAACTGGTGGTTTCGGCGGGAGGCCACCTCACCTGGCAGAGTGGTGGAGAGCACCCCTGGGGAACGAATCACTCACGGGTGGCGTTGGCGCGACTGAGGAGGAGTTCGCATGACATGCGATCGACTGGTGTGTGCCAACTGCGCGGGGCCCGTGAGCGAGGGCCGCTGCGCCGTGTGCCGTGCCCACCGGGAGAGGCTGCACCGGGAAGCACCACTGGCGCACCTGTCCCCCACGGCACTGATCGCCTTGTTGGCCACACTGATAGCAGTAGCGCTGGTGGCACAGCGCGTAGCGACGGCTTGAGCGCACGCGCGGCGACACACCAACGCGCTGGGTCCGGCGGTCGTGAGACCACCGCGACCCAGCGCGCTGTTGTGAGCTAGCTCTTAGGCAGCAGTACGCCGCGAGGCCAGACGCGGCATCAGGCGGAAGCCGATACCGCCGGCGATCATCGTCGCCGCGCCCACCAGCAGGAACGTCGTCTCGCTGGAACCGGTCTCGGCCAGCTCGTCCTGCTTCTTGCCCGGAGCCGCCGGCTTGCTGTCCTCGACCGGCTGGCTGCCCTCGCTGTCCGGGTTGGCGCCGCCGCCCTCGCAGTTCACCTGGTCGCCGTCGAGGTCGCAGGTGTCGTCGTCGCCACCGCCGGAACCGCCGGTGGTCGCGGGCTCCTCGCCGCCGCCACCGTTGCCGCCGTTGCCACCGTTGCCGTTGCCACCGTTGTTGGCCGCACCGCCATCGTTGCCACCGTTGCCGTTGCCGCCATTGTTGGCCGCACCGCCATCGTTGCCACCGTTGCCGTTGCCGCCATTGTTGGCCGCACCGCCATCGTTGCCACCGTTGCCGTTGCCGCCATTGTTGGCGACACCGCCATCGTTGCCACCGTTGCCGTTGCCACCGTTGTTGGCGACACCGCCATCGTTGCCACCGTTGTCCTCGCCGCCGATGGTGACGGTGCCGCTGATGCCGCCGTCGTCACCGCCGGAGGTGCCACCGTCGTCACCGCCGGAGCTGCCGCTGTCGCCGCCGCCAATGATGCCGCCGATGAACCCGCCGTCGTCCTCGGCGGCCTTGGTGGCACCGTCGGTGTCACCCAGGCCCGCGGCCTGCGCGGCGCCCGCGGCGGTCAGCGAGGCGCCGGCGGCGAACACCGCAGCAGCGGCTATCCGCGCGACCCGCAGCCGCGTCTTCGATTTGCTCATGTTCCAACTACCCCCAGTAGCTGTACTCGTGGATGGGGCAGCTGCGTGTGGAGCGCGACCCGCACCGGGCTTCCCGTCGAGGCAAAATGCGTACCCCCACCCCGGACTGCCGCCGTTTGCTCACCGGGGCTCTCTCCACCCCGTCCGTGCGCCCCTGACACAGGCATGCCGAGCGAACAGCTTTCCCCAGCTCTTACATGCCCGTCAAGCGAAGAACCGTTGAACGGAATCGAATACGGAACTGATCCGCCGTCAGCCCTGCGTCTGTTCCTGCTGCTTACGCCAGCGAATCCCGGCTTCCAGGAAGCTGTCGATGTCACCGTCCAGCACGCCCTGCGGGTTGCCCACCTCGTACTCGGTGCGCAAATCCTTGACCATCTGGTACGGGTGCAGCACATACGAACGCATCTGGCTGCCCCAGGAGTTGCCGCCGTCGCCCTTGAGGGCGTCCATCTTGGCCTGCTCCTCCTGACGGCGGTAGGCCAGCAGCCGGGCCTGCATGACGCGCATGGCGGCGGCACGGTTCTGGATCTGCGACTTCTCGTTCTGGCAGGAGACGACGATGCCGGTCGGCAGGTGCGTCATCCGGACCGCGGAGTCCGTGGTGTTCACCGACTGGCCGCCGGGCCCGGACGAGCGGAAGACGTCGATCCGCAGCTCGTTCTCCGGGATGTCGATATGGTCGACCTGCTCGACGACGGGCAGCACCTCGACCCCGGCGAACGAGGTCTGGCGGCGGCCCTGGTTGTCGAACGGCGAGATGCGCACCATCCGGTGCGTGCCCTGTTCGACGGAGAGCGTGCCGTAGGCGTACGGCGCCTTGACGGTGAAGGTCGCGGACTTGATGCCCGCCTCCTCCGCGTAGGAGATGTCGAACACCTCGGTGGGGTAGCCACGCCGCTCGGACCAGCGCAGATACATCCGCATCAGCTGCTCGGCGAAGTCGGCGGCGTCCACACCACCCGCCTCGGCCCGGACGCTGACGACCGCCTCGCGCGGGTCGTACTCGCCGGACAGCAGCGTACGGACCTCCAGCTCGTCCACCGTCTTGCGGACGGCCGCCAGCTCGTTCTCCGCCTCGGCGCGCGCGTCCGCGTCGTCCTCGCTCTCGGCCAGCTCGAAGAGCACCCCGACATCGTCGATCCGCCCGCGCAGCTCCTCGACCTTCCGCAGCTGCCCCTGGAGGTAGGAGAGCCGGCTGGTCACCTTCTGTGCGTTCTCGACGTCGTCCCACAGGTCCGGGGCCGCCGCGTCTTCCTCGAGCGCGGCGATGTCTGACCGCATCTTGCCCAGGTCAAGGACGGCCTCGATCGACTCCATGGTGGAGGAGAGGGACTTCAGCTCTTCGGATACATCGACGACTGCCACGCTCCCCACCCTAACCGCAAGCCAGCAACCCCAGCCCTAGCCCACTTGGGCGTCACGCTCCGCGCTGTGGTGTGCGGTCAGCGTGGTCACCAGGACGTCACGGCGGGCCGGCCGGGTGGTGTCCGCGGGACGGACCGGGCCGACCTCGTGCAGGGTGGCGCGGTCGTCGCCGAGCAGCAGGGTGCCGGGCTCCTCCAGCGTGGTGACCAGGAGCCGGTCACCGTCGGGTGTGTAGACGCTGCTCTGTCCGCCGACGGCGTTCTCCCGGCCGATCATCAGGGAGGTCGCCAGGGTGACCCCGTCGCGGTGCCGCCCCTCGGGGGTCGGCAGCCCGGCGCTGTCGGCCGAGGCGACGACCCGGAAGGGGTGCACCTTGACGCTCCAGGTGTCGGCGTCCTGCAGACAGCTCGCGATCCGGCCCAGCAGCCGCATCAGCGACTTGAACAGCGGGTCGGCGACGAAGACGTCCGTCAGCGGCTCGAAGTGGCGGTCCTCACCGGTGTAGAGGGGGTTGGTGTCCTCCGGCTGCGCGAAGGCCAGGTGCGGCATCGGGCGCAGCGCCCCGGTGCGGTCCAGGGAGAAGTGCCCGTACCGACGAAGGCGGTGGGTGCCTTCCCTGGCCGCGTAATCGTCCGGGGCCAGGTCCTCCCAGTGGACGGCGAACCGGCGCCAGCCCGCCGCGTCCGCGCCTACGCACCGGGAGACGGCGGCGGGCTCCATCACATGGACACGCCGGGAGAGCAGCGCCTTCCGGGCCTCGGCCACCTCGCCCGCGCTCCGCAACGTCGGAGCACCCGAAATGTCCTCCATGCGGCAATC
Source organism: Streptomyces sp. 8N114 (assembly GCF_052245835.1). Classification (NCBI taxonomy): domain Bacteria; kingdom Bacillati; phylum Actinomycetota; class Actinomycetes; order Kitasatosporales; family Streptomycetaceae; genus Streptomyces; species Streptomyces sp. 8N114. Next base: position 332,178 of record NZ_JBQQBT010000006.1, read on the forward strand.
CTCCTATGCCCGGTCAGGGTCCGCATCCGGGCTCTCGGCCCAGGCCGTGGGGGCAGCTGTCGGCCGGAGGCCGGGGGAAGGCCCGGGCGGCGGGAGCGGCTGGAGGGGGACGCGCAGCGCTGAGGCGCCGACCCGCCAGCACTCCAGCAGGGCCGCGCCCAGCCGGTCCTCCAGGAAGACCGTGGCGTCCGCGCCGAAGGCGATGTCGGACTCCAGCGCGGGCTCGTCCTCCAGCAGACCGCCGATCACCTCCCGGCGCACCACCTGCTCGTGCACCGCGTCGGCCTCCACATGCTCGTCGTAGAAGCGCTGGGCCGCCTCTCCCGCCTCCAGGCGGCGCAGCGCGGCGGCAAGGCGGCGGGAGCCGGGCGAGGAGGTGACCTCCACACAGGCGAAGTGGCCGACCAGTGCACCGCGCAGCGACCGGTGCAGCCCGAGGAGCGACATCAGGTTGACGGGCGCGAGCGCGGGCCCCGGTGCGGCGTCCAGATAGTGCCCGTACGTGGCGTCCAGATCCAGGTCGCGCAGCAGCTCGGCGAAGAGCCGGGCGTGCACCTTCTCGGCCCGTCCGGCACCGAACTCGTCGTACTCGACGGCGACCATCGCGGCCTTGGCCCGCCCCGCGAGCCGCGGAATCACCCAGGCGTGCGGGTCGGCCTCTTTCAGGTGATAGAGGGAGCGCAGGGCCGCGTACTCGCGCAGCTGCCACAGCTCCCCGCGGTGCTGGAGGTGGGCGGCCACGCTCTCCTGCTGGTCGTCGCCGTGCAGCGCCACGGGGCCGACCGGCTCCAGCAGCAGCTCGCCGAAGGCGTCGGCCACCGTACGGCCGGCCGGGACGTCCCTGCGCAGGGCCGTCAGGAACCGGTCCTCCAGCACTCCGCGCACCCGCAGCAGCTCGGGGTCCCACTCACGGGCCTCCGGCACCCCCGCGAAGCCCCGGTAGTGCAGTTCGTAGAGCACATAGAGGGCCAGTTGCAGGTCCTCGCCGTACGGGTCGGCGGCTGCGGCCTCGCTTCCGGGCTCCGGCCCGGCCTCCGCACCGGCCTCGCGGACCAGCGCCGCGGTCTCGGGGCGCCCGCCGGTCAGCGCGGTGAGCACGGCCGCCGAGAGCGGGCCACGGGCGGTGGGCAGGACAGGGCTGGTGGGGCGGACGAGGTCCGGGATCGCCGTCATGAGGTGCTCCCGTGGAGTCGGCTCCGGGGCGGGTACCGGCACCAGGCCGTGTCCGCCACCGCCGTCTGCGGCGGTCAGTCGCCCGAGTACCCATACGAGGGCGCGGGCAACGAGCCGGTCTCCTCCTCGGACGAGGCCAGCCAGCCGCCGACCGCGAGCGCCGCGGCCACCAGTGCGGCTGCGGCGCCCACCTTGAGCCGTCGGCGGCGTACGGCGATCCGGTGCCGCGCCGACCCGGCCCGCGCCTCCCCCGACGCCCGCGGCGCGCGTGCCGTGCCGTGCGCTCCTCCGGCCAGCTCGTCCTCGCCGGGCACCCGCATGCTCGTATGGGTGTCCCGGTTCGCGTCGGGGCCGACCCGTGAGTGGACGAGCGGCACGGCGCCCCCGCCTGCGGCCGGTACCGCGCCGCCGCCGGGGAGGGAGTGCTCGCCGTCCGCGCCGTCGGCGCCCGCGCCGTCACTGTCCTGGTCGTGGTCGCCGTACTCGGCGTAGCCCTCCTCGCCCTGCTCGTCGATGTCGAGCGGCGGCAGCCCCTCCAGCGTCGGCAGCAGCTCGCGCAGCCGGGCCGCCAGCTCGGCGGCGCGCAGCCGGGAGGCAGGCGCCTTGGCGAGGCACTGATGGATGAGCTGCCACAGCTCGTCCGGGATGCCGGGCAGCGGTGCGACGGTCTCGGTGACATGCCGGCGCAGCACCGCGCCGGGGTGGCCGCCGCCGAACGGGGTGAAGCCCGCGAGCAGCTCGTAGACCACGGTGGCCAGGGCGTAGATGTCGACGGCGGCGCGCGGCGGCAGCCCCTCGACGATCTCGGGCGCCAGATAGTCCGGGGTGCCGATGATCGAGGTGGCACGGGTACGGCTGGGCGAGTCGATGAGCTTGGCGACGCCGAAGTCGGTCAGCAGCGCGGGCGGCGCCCCGCCCGGGCCCTCCAGCGAGAGGGCGTCCAGCAGCACGTTCTCCGGCTTCACATCGCGGTGCACCAGACCGGCGGCGTGCGCGGCGGCCAGCGCGTCGGCGACGTCGGCCGCGATGGCGACGGCCGCAGCGGGCGCCAGGCGACGGTCCCGCTCCAGCCGGGTGCGCAGATCGGTACCGCGCACCAGATCCATGACCAGGGCAAGCTCGTTGCCGTCCACCACCAGGTCGCGGACGCCGACGACGCGCGGGTGGTCGAGGCAGAGCAGGGCGCTGCGTTCCTGCACGAACCGCTCGACCAGATCCTGGTCGGAGGCGAGGTCCTCACGCAGCAGCTTGATGGCGACGGGACCCTCGGGTCCATCGCCGAGCCACACCGTTCCGGCACTCCCGCGCCCCAGGATCCGGTGTGCCGTGTAGCGACTGCCGATCTTCCGTGCCATGGCGACAAAACTACGCGGCGAGGCCCGGGTTGGGAGCCCCGGATGCCGGTAACTGTCACTTCTGTGGGGGAAATCCCCTCTCACGAGTCGACAAATCACCGTAGTCGCCGGTGACTCGGCGGACCGTCACCGGCAACTCGTCAGCCGCTGCCGCCGGTGTGGTCACCGGCCACCTGCGGCTCGTCAGTTGTTGAACTGGCCGAAGAAATCCCCTATCTGGCGGAAGACGTCCTTCGTCGTCTCCCAGGCACTCTGCCCCTCGGCCCACCACTTCGGCGCGTCCGTGAAGTTCCAGACCAGCACGCCCGCCACCACGACGATGACGATCAGGAACAGGCAGCCCTTGAGACAGCCCAGCCCCGGGATGCGCATGGGGTTGGCGCTGCGCTGCCGCGGCTCACGGCGCGGCCTCGGCTCGCGCGGCGGCCTCGGCTCGGGCCTGGGTTCCCGGCGCCGGGGCGGCTGCGGCTCGTAGCGCTGCGGCGGCGGCTGCGTGGCTCCCTGCTGCCCGTACTGTCCGCCGTACTGCTGCTGTCCGTAGGACGGGTTGCCCTGCGGAGGCGGCGGGGCCGCCCGGCGCTGGGGGCGCCGGCGCAGCGGGTCCAGGCTCGGGTCGAGCGGCTGGAACTGGGTCTGCTCGTTGCGGTCCCGGGCCGCGCGCATCTGGCTCTCCCACGGGTGGGGGCCCTCCTGCTGCGGGGGGCCGCCCTGCCCGCCGTCCGGCGGGTTGCCCGGGACGGGGGACATCACCTGGGTGGGCTCGGAGTTGCTGCCGCCCGGGCCTTGGCCGCCGTAACCGCCCTGGGGGCCGCTGGTCTGCGGGAGGACGTTGGTCTCGGCCGACGGGTCGTACTGCCCGCCCCCGCCCGCCGCACCGCTGTGCGGCAGCACCTGCGTCGGGTCCGACTCCCCCGCGCCGGGCCCCGGGGCACCACCGGAGTTCGGGACCGGCGCGGGCGCGGGGTCCGGCGCCAGCAGTGCGGCCACTCCGAGTGCCGCGGTGGCGGCCTGCGGCGTGGCCTGGGCACCGATGCCATCAGCGACCGTACGCAGACCGCGCGCGAGGCTGACGGCGCTGGGCCGCTCGTCGGGGTTCTTGCGCAGACAGTGCTCGATGACCGTCCACAGCGGGTCGGGGAGGTTCCGGGGCCGCTCCGGCTCCTGCGCCAAGTGCTGGTGAAGTACGGCCAGCGCGCTGTCGCCGCTGAACGGCGGATAGCCGCTGACCAGCTCGTACAGCAGGATGCCCGCGCCGTAGATGTCCACGGCGGAGGTCTGCGGGCGGCCCTCGGCCGACTCGGGCGCGACGTAGGCCGGGGTGCCGACGAACTCCTGGGTACGGGTCAGCCCCGGTGAATCGGCGAGGCGGGCGATGCCGAAGTCGGTGAGCATCGGGCGCATGCCGTTCTCGTCCTCGGTGAGCAGGACGTTCGCGGGCTTCAGATCCCGGTGCACGACGCCGTCCGCGTGGCTGGCCGCCAGCGCGTCGGCCACCTGTGCGGTGACCAAACAGGCGGCGATGGGCGAGAACGGGCCGTTCTCGCGCAGGTAGCGATGGAGGTCCGGGCCCTCGATGAGATCCATCACGAGCGCCAGCAGATCGCCTTCGACCACCAGGTCGCGGGTTCTGACGATGTTGTGGTGCGTCAGCCGAAGCAGCACGGAGCGCTCCCGCAGGAAGCGCATCACCACGTCGGGGTCGTTCGCCAGCTCCTCCTTGAGGACCTTGATCGCGACGGTCTCGCCGGGCTGCCCGGCCACCGCCGCCTCCGAGCCCGCCGTCTCACGCTGGCGGGCCCGCCAGACGGTGCCCGTGGCGCCGCGCCCCAGCGGCTCTTCGAGCAGGTACTTGCTGCCTACCGGCCGCACGTCATGCGCTCCCTGGTCTCGTACTGCAATCCCGCCCACAATAGTGCCGCCACGCAAGGCGGTGTCGGGCTCCGCGCGCTGTGCTCTTCGGCACCCGCGTGCTTTTGTGCACCGCATGTGCTTCTGGCACCGCTGTGCAGTTGAGCACACGGTCGTGCTCGCGGGCACACGCTGTGCACACTCCCGGGCACCGCTCGGATACCCGGGCACACGATCATGCACCGGAGCGCGTCCCCCGGATTCCCGGTCCCCGGGTAGACGCACACCGGGTGGCGATGGTTGCGGCGGCGCCGCTGCCCGGACAAGATCCTTCCGCGCGGCAAGATCGTGCGGATGGCCAGGACGGGCCCCGTTGTCCGTCGCAGGTGCGAGTATGCATGCAGTGGTACGGACGATGTGCCGGCGCGCGAGCGCGGTGGTGGGCGGGCAGCCCGCCCGGCACACGGCGCGGACGGGACCTGGAGGCGCAGATGCAGATCCGGCTGACTGTCGCCCTGGCGCCGCGCGGCGCACGCGGCGCGGCCGACGCCGGCGAGCCCGGCGGCACCGGACCGGCGGCGCGCCCGACCGCCCGGCAGCAGCAGGCCCAGTCACGCGCCGGCTACCCGGGCCAGCCCATCGGACAGGCGAACGTGCTGGTCACAGCACCCGCCGGCACGGTGCTCTCCGCAGTGACGAACGCCCTGGCGACCTCGGCCGCGTCCGCTCTGGCGACGACCTCCTCCTCCGGGAGCGAGGCGACGGAGGAAGCCTCCCAGGAACCCGTGATCGTCTACGCCGGAACGCGGCGGCTCGATCCGCACCGCCAGATCATCGGCGAACCCCCGCTGCTGGACGGCGCGCTCGTCTCGCTGTACGCACCGGTCGCCCCGGCCGCGCTGCCCGCACACGGCGCCGCCGTCACGGCGCTGACGGCGTACGGCTCGGCCAAGGCCAGGCTGCATGTCACCGGCGGCCCCGACGCGGGCGGCATCCACCTCCTCCAGGGCGGCAAGGTCCACCTCGGACGCTCCGCGGAGGCCGACGTCCCGCTCGACGACCCGGACGTATCCCGGCTGCACTGTGCCGTCACCGTGACCGACGGCGGCACGGTCACCGTGACCGACCTCGGCTCCACCAACGGCACCACCCTGGACGGCACCCCTGTCGGCCCGCAGCCGGTCCTCTTCCGCCCCGGCGCGACGCTGCGGATCGGCGAGACGACCGTCCGGCTGGAGGCCACCGGGACCCGTACGGCCCCTGACGCGGGGCCGGGCACGGAGGCGGAGACGGCAGTCGGTGCGGGAGAACCCGCCGCCCCGCTGGCCCTGCCCACCACGCCGGACGGCGAGGGGCGGCTCCGCCTCGTACGCGAGGGGCCCGCGGGGGACGGCGCCCGTGCCCGGATCCCGGCCGCCCGCTCCGGCGAGGAGTTCGGCTCCCCCTCCCCCGAGGGCGCCGGAGCGACCGCGAGGGCCGAGCACTGGGGCACCGGAGAGGGGCCGGACAGCCAAGGCCACGCCTACGCACCGGCACCCGGCGGACCCTTCCCGGCCGCCGACATGACCCACAGCGCCGGCATCGTGCCCCCCAGCGACGCGGGTTCCGTACCACCGCCGGACGCCGACGACGCGGCGCACCGCAAAGGGCGAGGGCTGGGCGCCTGGGCGCGCCGTTTCGCGGGCGGCCGGGCGGAAGCGGCAGACAGCGCCGCCGCCGGGCCGGGCGCGGCTCCCGGCAGCGCGCCGCCGCACCCCGGCCGCGGCCCGTACGGGCCGACGCGGTCCGGCTCCGGCACGGCGGAGGGCTACACGGCGCACCCTGCCGAGAGCTCCGGCGCTCTCCCTCCGGCTCCTCCGGCAAGCTCTGGAGGCATCTCCGCTGCGGGCGGCGGGGAGCAGCGCCGGCCGGATCCGGCCGCCGTGCTGCTGAGCGCCCTCGGCCCGGGGCCCCGGCTGTGGGAGCGCGGCCCGGGCCATCCGGACGCGCTGACCGTACGGCTCGGCGTCACGCACCGCAGCGGTGGGCAGAGCGATCCGGTCAGCGTCGATCTGCGGCAGTCCGGTTCGCTCGGGCTGGCCGGGCCGCGCGCTCGGCTGGCCGGGCTGGCGCGGGCCGTGCTCGCACAGCTGACGGCGCTGCACGGGCCGAGCGCGCTGGAGGTCGTCCTGCTGGCGGCGGACAGGACGCGCAGCGTCCAGGCGCGGCAGCAGGAGTGGTCGTGGCTCGGCTGGCTCCCCCATCTGCGCCCGGCGCACGGCCAGGACTGCGCGCTGCTGACGGCGTACGACCACGAGCAGGCCGCCGCGCGTACCGCCGAGCTCCTGCGGCGGCTGGAGGCGCCGAGTACGGCGCCCCGCCGCGGGGGGACGCGCGGACCCGCCGTGGTCGTGGTGGTGGACGGCGACCCCGGTCCCGCGGAGCTGCGGGCGAGCGTGGCCCGGCTGGCGCGGGAGGGTTCGGCGGCCGGAATTCATCTGCTCTGCCTCGCCGAGACCCCGCCGGCCAGCCCTTCCTCGCCGGTCGCCGCGACGCTGGAGACGGCGTACGCCGCCTGCGCCGCCTTTCCCGAGTGCGGGACCGTCGCCCTGCTGAGCGGCGACGTGGCGACTGCGGTGCGGGTCCTCCAGCCCGCCCCCCGCACAGGGCGCGGCGCCCACGAGGCGCAGGGGCCGCAGCACGGTGCCCGGAGCACGGAGGCCGCACCGGGTCCGTACGGCGGGACCGGTCCGGCGGGGGCCACCGGCGGCGGTGCCCTGGGGGCGCCGAGCGGACCTGTGGCGACCGTGGACGCGGTGTCCGCCGCCTGGGCGGAGCGGTTCGCGCGGGCGCTGGCACCGTTGCGGGAGCCGGAAGGCGCGGGGACCGACGCCTCGGCGGCCCCGACGGTGACGCTGCCGGACCAGTGCCGGTTGCTGGACGAGCTGGGGCTGGCGCGGGCCACGCCCGCCGCGCTGCTCGCCCGCTGGTCGGAGCGCGCGGCTACCGCCTTCGGGAAGGTGCCCGTGGTCTTCGGCGCCGGCCCGCACGGGCCGCTGGAAGCCGACCTCTCCGATCCTGCGGGGCTGGCAGGGCTGGCGGCACAGCTGGCGCCGACGGCACCGGAGGGTGAGGCCGACGGGGCGGGCCGCGCCCTGCCGGGGCACACCTTCGTCAGCGGCGGTCCCGGTTCCGGCAAGACCGAGCTGCTCCGCTCGCTGGCGGCCTCCCTCGCCGCCGGGGAGCGCCCGGACCGGCTGGCGCTGGTGCTGGTGGACGGCGCGGGAGCCGAGGCCGGTGAGGGGCTGCGGGTGTGCGAGGAGCTGCCGCATGTCACCGGCCGGCTGACCGCGGGCGACCCGGTACGGATGCGGCAGTTCGCCCAGGCGCTGAGCGCCGAACTGAAGCGGCGGGCCGAGCTGATCGGCGACGAGGGCAGCTACGAGGAGTACGTACGTACGGCCGCCCGCCCCGGCGGACGGGTGGTGGCGCCCCGCCAGGCCCCCGAGCGGGCACCGGTGCGGGAACAGGCCGCAGCCGCCGAGGAGGGGGTACAGCTCCCGGCTCCCGCCCCGGCGCCCGACGAGCGGGCAACCGTGGCCGCCCGTCCCTCCGGCCGTCGCGGCGGCGGCTCCGCCGAGGACCGTCCGGCGGGCGAGGGCGGGGCCGAGAGCGGGAGCGGGTCCGCGAGCGGCGCCACCGGCGGACTGAACACACTGCCGTCGCAGGCCACGCCCGGAGCAGGCGGCCGACTCGGCGGCAGCGCCGGCAGCGGTGAAGCACCCGCTGCCGAGCCGGACCGCACCCGGCGCACCCTGCGGCTGCGCCGTACCGACGAGTCGCCCCGGACCGGTGCGCAGGAAGCCGACCCCGCGGAGTCCGGGCTGACCCCGCCCTCCCCGGCGGGTCCCGGTGGGGTCCCGCCCCGGCTGGTCGTGCTGGTGGACGACTTCGACACGCTGGTCGACCCGGCGCTGGGGAATCCCGGCCGCCCGGCCGCCGGATCGGTCGTGCGGGCGCTGGAGGCGGTGGCCCGGTCCGGGGCGCGGCTGGGCGTGCTTGTGATCGCGGCGACGGGCCGCGCGGACCGTACGGTGCACACGGTGCTGGCCCGCACGGCGGCGCTGCACGTGGAGCTGACCGGCGGCGAGCGCGGTGCGGACGGTACGCCGCGCGGTCGCGGCACCCTCACCCTGCGACAGCGCCGCGGGCCGGAGGGCGCGGTCGTGGGCGGGGTGCCGGTCGCCTTCCAGGCGGGCCGGGTCACCGGCCGTATTCCGCGTACGGCGACGCTGCGGCCCACCGTGGTGCCCCTGGACTGGGCCCGCGCGGGGGATCCGCCCGCCCGGCGTCAGGTGCGGGAGCTGGGCAACGGCCCCACCGACCTGGCTCTGCTGGCCAGCGCGATGGAGCGCGCGGCGCAACAGGTGACACCGACCGCGACCCCGCCTTCGTCGTAGCCCCCGCGCAGACCGCCGCCGGCTGCCGGGCCGAAATGTGAGGCTGATCACCGCTGCGGCGGGAGGCTGATCACCGCTGCGGCGGAAAGAGGGGTCGGCACAGCCACCGCACAGGCCCCTCGGCGGTGCCTCTCCGCTGCCCTCGTCTCCACGGGTTCTCTCGCGCGTTCTCATTCAGATATGTAGACGCGCGTTCAGAAGTTGTAAGAACGCCGCTGGTTGAGGCCGGTTCGCAGGGCGGCAAAACGTCCGATCCGTGGACGGCACATGTAACAGTTGCGTGAAAATTCTGTGCCTTCTCGCGGGCAGTTCGCACGCTGGTCGAGGGGGGCTCGCGGGGGCGGTCAGCGCCGTTCCGCACGGCCCGTCCGCCACCTTTTGAGAGCCCCCGCAGGGTCGCCTCAACTCCCCCTCGTTACCCACGAGTTCGCAGATGAGGGCGCATGAGGGCGGTCTGGCAGGTCACGGACTGATCAAGATACCGGCAGCGAGCCGAACACTGTTGCCAGAGGGCATCGTCCAGGCGTACAAACTTCCGCACAGATAGGTACGACGCGGTGCCGCCCCCCGGCAGGCCGCGTCTGCTCATCTCCCGTTCATCCGATGGAAACGGGAGTACACGGGGAAAGGGACGGCACTCAACCATGCGTATCTCGCGTGCTCCACGCACGGCTCTCGCGCTCGCCTCCGCAGCCGCCCTGACACTCACCGCTGCGGGCTGTGCCGCCGAGGACGAGGGGAGCGAGTGGGCGGCTTCGCACAAGCCGACCGTGGATCTCCCCAAGCTCAACGGCCAGAAACTCCAGGTCGCAGCGGTGTGGACGGGCGACGAGCAGAAGAACTTCCGTAAGGTCCTCGACGAGTTCGAGAAACGAACCGGCGCGAAGGTCGAGTTCGTGCCGACCGGCGACAACGTGGCCACCTACATCAGCTCCAAGATCGAGGGTGGTTCGCCGCCGGATGTGGCGATGATGCCGCAGGTCGGTGTGCTGCGTGAGTTCGCCAAGAAGGGCTACCTCAAGCCGCTGGGCAAGCAGGCACTGGCCGAGTCCAAGAAGAACTTCTCCAAGGGCTGGCGGGACCTGGGCAGCTACGAGGGCAAGCAGTACGGCGTCTACTACAAGGCCGCCAACAAGTCGCTGATCTGGTACAACTCCCAGGCGTTCGAGGACGCGGGCGTCAAGGAGGCCAAGGACTGGAAGTCCTTCGTCAAGGACGCGGAGACGCTTTCCGACTCGGGCGTCGACCCGGTGTCGGTCGGCGGCGCCGACGGCTGGACGCTCACCGACTGGTTCGAGAACATCTACCTCTCCCAGGCCGGTCCGGAGAAGTACGACCAGCTCTCGGAGCACAAGATCAAGTGGACCGACGAGTCGGTCACCAAGGCGCTGAAGACCCTGGCGCAGCTGTGGGGCCAGAAGCATCTGCTGGCGGGCGGCAACCAGGGCGCGCTCCAGACGGACTTCCCGAAGTCCGTGACCCAGACCTTCGGCAACCTCGCCTCGCCGGAGGCCGCGCTCGTCTTCGAGGCCGACTTCGTCGGCGTCAACATCGCGGGCGACACCAAGGCCCGGATCGGCAAGGACGCACAGGTCTACCCGTTCCCGAAGGTCGGCGACCAGTCCCCGGTGGTCACCGGGGGTGACGCGGCAGCCGTGCTGAAGAACGGCAAGGGCGCACAGGCACTGGCCACCTTCCTCGCCTCCAAGGACGCGGCGGGGATCTGGGCGGCCGAGGGCGGTTACGTCTCCCCCAACAAGGAGCTGGACCTGTCCGCCTACCCGAACCAGCCGCAGCGCGAGATCGCCAAGGCGCTGGTCGACGCCGGGAACGACTTCCGCTTCGACATGTCCGACCAGGCGCCCGCCGCGTTCGGCGGCACCAAGGGTGAGGGCGAGTGGAAGGCCCTCCAGGACTTCCTGACGAACCCCAAGGACATCAAGGGCACTCAGCAGGCGCTGGAGAAGGCCGCCGCCAAGGCGTACGAGAAGTGAACCGCGCCGTAACCACATCCGCCGCGACCCGTACGACGCGTACGACACCTACGACGCGTATCTCCCGTACGGCTCTCGCGATCTCCACGCCTCACTGACGGATCAGACAGGGGAGACCACCGTCATGCCGACCCCGAGCCAGCCAGGAAGCGGCGCGACCGGAGGCATACCGGACGACTCCGGCACGCCCGACGCGCCGGTCACCGGTGCCGCTACCAGCACCAGCTCCAGCACGACAGAAGGCGCGACCAAGAGCGCGCCGACGGCAGGAAGCAGTACGGCCACGGCCGCCGCCGAGGCGGCACCGGCCACCACTCCCGCCGAGCAGACCTCCGCAGAGCGCACCGGCGCCCGCACGACCGGGAAGGGGGCCTCGGCACTGCGCCGCCGCCCCTGGATCGCCGCGGCGTTCCTGCTGCCCGCACTGGTGGTCCTCGGCGCGCTGGTCGTCTACCCGATCGGGTACTCGACCTTCCGCAGCCTGATGAACGCCGACGGCTCCAGCTTCGTCGGGCTGGACAACTTCAAGGAAGTCTTCACCGACGACGGCACACTGATCGCCTTCCGTAACAACCTCATCTGGGTCATCGTCGCGCCGGCCGTCTGTACGGCGCTCGGCCTGATCTTCGCCGTACTGACCGAGAAGGTGCGCTGGGGAACGGCGTTCAAGCTGCTGATCTTCATGCCGATGGCCATCTCGATGCTGGCCTCGGGCATCATCTTCCGGCTCGTCTACGAGCAGGACCCGGACCGCGGCGTGGCCAACGCGATGTGGACCACCGTCCATGACACGTTCGCCGAGACCTCGCCCTGGCCGGACGCGCGACCGCGCACCGACGCGCCGCTGTCCATCTCCGGCGGCGCCTACACCACCAGGGAGACCGTCGACGCCGCCAGCCCTGCCTACCTCCCGCTGGTGGGCATCCCGCCGAAGGAGGCGAGCGACGCGGCACCCGCCAAGAAGCCCGCCAAGGCCGAGGGCGACAAGGTCACCGGCGCCGTGTGGCTGGACTTCGTCAAGGGCGGGCGCAGCGAGCACGGCGTCATCGACCAGCAGGAGAAGGCGCTGGCCGGCATCAAGGTGGAGGCGGTCAAGGACGGCCGCAAGGTCGCCGAGGCCACCACGGCCGACGACGGCACCTTCACGCTCCCGGCCTCCGCCGACGGCGCCAAACTACGGCTGCCCGCCTCCAACTTCGCGGCGCCCTACAACGGGGTCGACTGGCTCGGCCCCACCCTGGTGACCCCGGCCATCATCGGCTCGTACGTGTGGATGTGGGCGGGCTTCGCGATGGTGCTGATCGCGGCGGGCCTGGCCGGTGTGCCCCGTGAACTGCTGGAGCAGGCGCGGGTCGACGGCTGCAACGAGTGGAAGGTCTTCCGCAAGATCACGGTGCCACTGCTGGCACCGGTGCTCGGCGTCGTCACCGTCACCCTGATGATCAACGTCCTCAAGATCTTCGACCTCGTCTACGTCATCTCGCCCGGCGCTTCCCAGCGGGAAGCCAACGTCCTCGCACTCCAGCTGTACCTGAAGTCCTTCGGTGGCAGCCCGGACCAGGGCGCGGGCAGCGCGATCGCGGTGATCCTGCTGCTGCTCGTCGTGCCGGTCATGATCCTCAACATCCGCCGTCTGCGCAGGGAGTCCCGCCGATGACCACGCTGACCGCCACGGGCGCGTCCTCAGATCCGGCGGCTCCGGCACCGGAAGCCGCCACCCCCAAGACCTCGGCCGCCTCCCGGGTGGCCGCCTTCACCGGCCACTGGGCAGTGCGCTTCGCACTGGTCGTCATCGGGCTGTTCTGGCTGATGCCGACGGCCGGTCTGCTCAGTTCGTCGCTGCGCGACCCGGCGGAGGTCTCGATCTCCGGCTGGTGGAACATCTTCGACCTGAACGGCAGCTTCCCCTGGATCATCGACAGGCAGCAGCTGACCGTCTCGAACTACGACGCGCTGTTCGCCAACGACCAGGTGATGAGCTCGCTGTGGACCACGGTGCTGATCACCGTCCCGGCCACCGTGCTGGTCGTGGTGATCGGTGCGCTCGCCGGATACGCCTTCGCCTGGATGGAGTTCCCGGGGCGTGACTGGTGGTTCCTGGTCGTCGTAGGGCTGCTGGTGGTGCCGGTGCAGGTGGCACTGGTGCCGGTCGCCAAGCTGTTCAACACCCTCGGCATCTTCGAGACGACCAGCGGTGTGGTCCTCTTCCACACGGCCTTCGGTCTGCCGTTCGCCATCTTCCTGCTGCGGAACTTCTTCGCGGAGATCCCCCGCGAACTGCTGGAGGCCGCGCGGCTGGACGGTGCCGGTGAGATCCGGCTGTTCGCGCGGGTGGTGCTGCCGCTGGGCGGGCCCGCCATCGCCTCGCTGGGCATCTTCCAGTTCCTGTGGGTGTGGAACGACATGCTGGTCGCGCTGATCTTCGCCGACTCGACGAACCCGCCGGTCACGGTGGCGCTCCAGCAGCAGATGCGGCAGTTCGGCAACAACATCGACGTGCTGGCGCCGGGCGCCTTCATCTCGATGCTGGTGCCGCTGGCGGTCTTCTTCGCCTTCCAGAAGCAGTTCGTCTCGGGCGTGATGGCGGGCTCGGTCAAGTAGCCCCACCATCCACCGGCGCCCGCCCCCGCACCCCATCCGGGTCGGGGGCGGGCGCACGTGAGAACACCAGCGTGCGCGTCCCCCAGAAGCGCACGGCGGTGCCCAGTACGAGGCCGATGCCGGCGCCGGAGACGACGTCGGCGAGGGTGGAGGTCAGTCCCAGTGCGTAACGGGACACGCCGAGACAGCCCAGTTGCACCGCCCCACCTGCGGCATTGACCAGTACGAAGACGCAGAACCTGCGCCAGCCGCCGGCCACCCTGCGGTCGCGCAGCCGGTACGGCCCCAGCGCGTTGCCGGTGTACGCGACGGCGACACCGGCGATGAACGAGAGGGCTTTGGCGTACATCGGGTCCATCCCGGCGGGTCCGCGCAGCCACAGGAAGCCGCCGAGATCCGCCGCGAAGGCGAAGACGCCGACGGTGGCGAACCCGGCGAACTCTGTGCACAGTGCGTGCGGCTTACTCATCGCTTGCCCCGCATGGGGGGCTGCGCTTGCCAGCCCTGCGCCTCTGGCGCAGACCTCCCAAGCACAGCACGGCACTGCACAGCGCAGGGCGCCCCGAAGGGGCGCGGGGAACTGCGCGACCAGCCACGACACACCCGCAGTCCGCAGGCGACGGACAGGGGCACCCCCTCCGACATGCGCTACAGCCCCGCCACCGAAAGGCCGTACAACAGCCCCCAACACACCGCCGTGACGGCCAAGGGCCGATCCCGCAACAGAACGTCCTCGGGGGAGCCGGCACTGCCGCGGTCGATGAAGACCGCGTACCGCAGCACCGCCAGGATCAGCGGGACCATCGAAAGCTGCCGGCACAACGAGACGCCCGCGCCCGCATCGGTCCCCAGGGCCCAAAGGCAGTACGCGAGTACTGCCGCTCCCGCGGCGAGCTGCCATACGAAGCGCAGGTAGCCGACGGTGTACTCGCGCAGCAGTGCTCGGGTCTCGCCCTCGCCCTCGCCCATCAGCAGCGCCTCCGAGTAGCGCTTGCCCGCCACCATGAACAGCGCGCCGAACCCCGCGGTGATCAGGAACCAGCGGGAGAGCGGAATCCCCAGCGCCAGCCCGCCGGACATCGCCCGCATCACGAACCCGGCCGTCACCACGGCCAGATCGACCACCAGGACGCGCTTGAGCCGCAGACAGTAGGCGATCTGCATGGCCACGTAGGCCGCCAGCAGGGCCGCGGTCGCGGCGTTGCACAGCAGCGCGGCGGCCACCCCCGAGGCCAGGGCGAGCAGCGACCCGAGGATGTAGGCGAGCGGGACCGGGACGGTTCCGGCGGCGACGGGGCGGCGGCACTTGTCGGGGTGCGCGCGGTCGGCCTCGGCGTCGCGTGCGTCGTTGAGCAGGTAGACCGCGGAGGCCGCCGCGGTGAACAGGGCGAAGACGAGGACGAGTTCGAGCACCGTGTGCACAGCGGCGAGCTTGCCTGCGGCGGCGGGTGCGGCGACGACGAGCAGGTTCTTGACCCACTGCCGGGGCCGTACGGTCAGCAGCAGCCCGCCGGGGAGGGTCCCGGCGAATCCGTGCGGGCGCCCGGTGGTGGGCCCGGCGGTGGGGGCGAGGCGGTGCGGGTCGGCGGGCCGTCCGGGCGGCTGCGGGGCGGGCGAGCCGGTCAGTGTGGAGCGTTCAGCCATCGAGCCGCCCCCTCCGGATGCCGCGCCCCGCGCAGCCCCGCGTGCCCAGCCGTACGGTCAGCGCGCCCAGCGCGGCGCCCGCCAGCACGTCCGAGGGGTAGTGGACGCCGACGACCAGCCGGGAGACGCACATCAGCGCGGCCAGCGTGGCGAGCGGCGTCCCGTGCCGCAGCCCGCCCAGAGCCAATGCCGCAGCGCTCGCGGAGGCGGCGTGGGAGCTGGGGAAGGAGTGCCGTCCGGCCGTCCGTACCAGCGGGGCGCGGCCGGCCAGGCCGGGGCGCGGGCGGCGCACGACCCGCTTGATCCCCATGCTGGCCAGGTGCGCGGCGCCCACGAGCCCGGTGCCCTTGAGCCAGCGCTCCCGCTGCGTACGGTCGGTGGCGGCGCCGGCGAGTCCGACCAGGAGCCAGACGGCGGCGTGCTCCCCGCTCCAGGACAGGGCGCGGGCCGCGCCGGCCACCCGGGCATCGTCCGCGCAGTCGCCCAGGGCGCACAACAGCCGCCGCTCCCACTGTCGTACCGCTCTCGCTGCCACGGTCCGACTCTGCCGCGCCCCGCGCCGCCTTCGGCCGAGATCCGACCCGACACTCGGCCTTTCACCCTTTCAGCGACACCAGCGGCACGGCTTCCCCTCCCTCGCATTTCGGGGCACTTACCGTCACGTTCATGCCCGCTCAGCACATCCAGCGCGACGCGACCGCACCGGAACCGGCACCGCCCGACCGCACCGCCCGGCTGCTGACCGGCTGGGGCAGGACGGCGCCCACCGGCGCCCGGGTGCTGCGGCCGCGCACCCGGCAGCAGGCGGTGGAGGCCGTACTGGCGGGTGGGGCACGCGGCAGCATTCCGCGCGGTCTGGGGCGGGCTTACGGTGACGCGGCGCAGAACGCGGGCGGCACCGTGCTGGACGCCACGGGCCTGGACCGGGTGCTGGCGATCGACGCTGTCGACGGGACGGTGACCTGCGAGGCGGGGATCAGCCTGCACCGGCTGATGACGGTGCTGCTGCCGCTGGGCTGGTTCGTGCCCGTCACGCCGGGGACCCGTTTTGTGACGGTCGGCGGCGCGATCGGTGCGGACATCCACGGCAAGAACCACCACCTCTCCGGCTCGTTCACCCGCCATGTGCGCTCCCTGGAGCTGCTGACGGCCGACGGGCAGGTGCGTGAGGTCACGCCCGGCAGCGAGCTGTTCGACGCGACAGCGGGCGGTATGGGGCTCACCGGGCTGGTGCTGAGCGCGACGGTGCGGCTGCTGCCGGTGGAGACGTCCCTGATGACGGTGGACACCGAGCGGCTGCCCGATCTGGACTCGCTGCTGGCGACGCTGACCGCCACCGACCACCGCTACCGCTACTCGGTGGCCTGGATCGACCTGCTGGCGCGCGGTACGGCAGCCGGGCGCGCCGTGCTGACGCGCGGCGACCATGCACCGTTGGAGGCCCTGTCACAGGGCGGTCGGCCGGCGCGCGCGGCGCGCCGGGACCCGCTGGCCTTCCGTCCGGGGCGGCTGCCGCCCGCGCCGCGCACCGTCCCCAACGGTCTGCTGCGCGGCAGCACGGTGGGGGCGTTCAACAAGCTCTGGTACCACAAGGCGCCGCGCCGCCGCCGGGGCGAACTCCAGCGGCTGGCTGCGTTCTTCCACCCACTGGACGGGCTGCCGCACTGGAACCGGGTCTACGGCAGCGCGGGCTTCGTGCAGTGGCAGTGCGTGGTGGGGCACGAGCACGACGACGCGCTGCGCCGCATCGTGCGGCTCATCTCGCGCCGCTCCTGCCCCTCCTTTCTCGCCGTACTCAAACGGTTCGGCGCCGGGGACCCGGGGTGGCTCTCCTTCCCCACCGAGGGCTGGACGCTGGCGCTGGACATCCCGGCCGGGCTGCCGGGCCTTGCGGACTTCCTCGACCTGCTGGACGAGGAGGTCGCCCTGGCCGGCGGGCGGCTGTATCTGGCCAAGGACGCGCGGATGCGGCCCGAGCTGCTGCCCGCGATGTATCCACGCCTGGACGACTTCCGGGCACTCCGCGCGCGGCTGGACCCGCGCGGCCTCTTCACCTCGGACCTGGCACGGCGGCTGGCGCTGTGAGACCACTTCCTGTTGCGACCCAACTTTTTCAGGAGCACCCATGAAGGACGCCTTCGGTTACCCGCAGTCGCTGCTCGTGCTGGGCGGCACATCCGAGATCGCGCTGGCGACCGTGCGCCGCTTCATGGCCCGCCGCACCCGGACGGTCTGGCTCGCCGGGCGGCCGGGTACCGGGCTGGACTCGGCGGCGGCCGGGCTGCGGGACGAGGCAGCGGCGCACGGCGCGGAGGTCACCGTCCGTACGGTCCCGTTCGACGCGCTCGCTCCCGAGACCCACGAGAAGGTGCTGGAGAAGATCTTCGCGGAGGGCGATATCGATCTGGTGCTGCTCGCCTTCGGGGTGCTGGGCGACCAGCGCACCGATGAACAGGACCCGATGGCCGCCGTACGCGTCACCCGGACGAACTACACCGGCGCGGTCTCTTCCGGGCTGGTGTGCGCCAAGGCGCTGCGCGCGCAGGGGCATGGCTCGCTGGTGGTGCTCTCCTCGGTCGCCGGCGAGCGGGCCCGCCGCGCCAACTTCGTCTACGGCTCCAGCAAGGCGGGGCTGGACGCCTTCGCGCAGGGCCTCGGGGACGCGCTGCACGGCAGCGGGGTGCATGTGCTGGTCGTACGGCCGGGATTCGTGCACACCCGGATGACGGCGGGCCGGGCCCCGGCGCCGCTGGCCACCACGGCGAGCGCCGTGGCGGAGGCGATCGAGCACGGGGTACGGCGCCGGGCGCGGACGGTGTGGGTGCCTGCCGCGCTGGGTCCGGTGATGAGCGTGCTGCGGCATCTGCCGCGTTCCGTCTTTCGACGGTTGCCGGGCTGAGGACTTGCCCCGTGCCCGGCTGCTGGGGAGGGGGTGCCCCCTGCGGACCGTTGCAGGCTGCGGATGCTCCCCCAAGCTCTTCGAGCAGGGGGTACCCCCATGGCTGGGCGCGCAGTTCCCCGCGCCCCTTCGGGGCGCGGCCCCCCTCCCCAGCGCCGGGATGTGGTCCCGCACCGCATATGGGATAAATCAGATTGTTCGCCCCGTACAGCGGAGCCAGCCGTCCCGTCGACCCCGCGGATCCGCCATGCCTCGTTTCAGTGTGATCGTCCCCGTCCACCAGGTGCAGGCGTATCTGCACGAGTGCCTCGACTCCGTACTCGGACAGTGCTTCGGCGACTTCGAGCTGATCGCCGTGGACGACAACTCTCCCGACTCCAGCGGCGAGATCCTGGACGCCTACGCCGCCGCCGATCCCCGGGTGACCGTCATCCATCTGGCGCAGAACGGCGGACTGGGACCGGCCCGCAACACCGGCACCGCACGCGCCCGCGGCGACTACGTCCTCTACCTCGACAGCGACGACACCATGGCACCGGGCGCACTGCGGGCGCTGGCCGAACGGCTGTCGGCGACCAGCGACCCCGACGTGCTGGTGTTCGACTACGCCCCCGCCTACTGGGACGGCTCCCTCGCTCCCCCGGCCCACGCCGACGTCCTGGCGCCCGAGGCGGGGCCCGAGGTGTGCAGCCTCGCCGAGCGGCCCGAGCTGCTGCGGCTGCCCGCCTTCCCCTGGGCCAGGGCGTACCGGCGCGACTTCCTGCGGCGCGAGAACCTCGCCTTCCCGCCCGGCACGTACGAGGACACCCCCTGGAACTTCCCCGTGCTGCTCACCGCGCGCACCATCGCGACGCTGGGGAGAGTCTGCGTGCACTACCGGCAGCGGCGCGGCGGCAGCATCCTGACGACCACGGGGCGCAGCCACTTCGACGTCTTCGAGCAGTACGACCGGCTGTTCGCCTTCCTCGAAGCGCGGCCCGAGCTGGAGCGCTGGCGGCCCCATCTGCACCAGCGGATGACCGACCACTTCGCCACCATCCACAGCAGCCCCGGCAGGCTGCCCCGTTCGGCCCGCACCGAGTTCCTGCGCCGCGCCCGGGCGCACTGCCGCCGCCACCGGCCCGCACCCGGCGCGGACGGCCCGCCCGACACGAGGGCCCGGCGGCTGCGCCGGCTGCTGGTGCGGTGCGGCGCACACCGCGTCTTCCGGCTGCTCTCGCACGCCGGCCGGGCACGCCGCCTGCTGGGTGCCCGGCTGGGCGCCGCACGCTCCCTGGCCCACAAGGCGGTGCTGCGCGGCCACTACCTCCTCCAGCGCCGCCGCCCCCTCGATCCGGGCCTGGCCGTCTTCTCCGCGTACTGGGGCCGCGGCTACTCCTGCAACCCGGCCGCGATCGAGGCCAAGGCCCGCGAACTGGTCCCGGACATCCGTACGGCGTGGATATGCGACCCCGCGTACGCGCACACGCTCCCGCCCGGCGTACGGCACATCCGGCCGGACTCGGCGGCGTACTGGACGGCACTGGCCCGCGCCCGGTTCCTGGTCAGCAACGTCAACCTGCCGCACAGCTACCGCAAACGGCCCGGCCAGCTGCTCCTCCAGACCCACCACGGCACCCCGCTCAAGCACATGGGGCTGGATCTGATGGCCTACCCGGCCGCCGCGGACGGCATGGATTTCGAACGGCTGCTGGAGCACACCGACCGCTGGGACTACAGCCTCTCCGCCAACCCGCACTCGACGCTGGTGTGGGAGCGCGCCTATCCCTCGCCGTACACCACGCTGGAGTTCGGTTACCCGCGCAACGACGTCTTCCAGACCGCGACCGCCGCCGACGTGGCCCGTATCCGCGCCGAGCTGGGCGTCCCCGAGCGGGTGACGGCGGTGCTGTACGCGCCCACCCACCGCGACTACCAGCGCGGCCGGCAGCCCTGGCTCGACCTGGCACGGCTGGTGGCAACGCTGGGCCCGTCCTTCGTCGTACTGGCGCGTTCGCACTACTTCCACGCCGACGAGGGGCTGCCGTGCGAGCCGCCCGGGGGGCTGATCGACGTCTCGGCGCACCCTTCGGTGGAGGAGCTGTGCCTGGCCTCGGACGTGCTGGTCACCGACTACTCGTCGCTGATGTTCGACTATGCCAACCTCGACCGGCCGCTGGTGATCCACGCGCCCGACTGGGAGACCTACCGGGACGCGCGTGGCACCTACTTCGATGTGACGGCCATGGCGCCGGGCCCCGTGGCGCGCAGCGAGGACGAGCTGATCGACCTCCTCGCCACCGGCGCCCACGCCACCGAGCACGCCCGTGCCCGGCGGGCCGCCTTCCGGCAGCGGTTCTGCCCCTGGGACGACGGGCACGCGGCCGAGCGCGTGGTGCGGCATGTCTTCCTCGGTGAGCCGTCTGCTCCCGCCGGTGGTTCTGTCGTCAACGCCTCGGCCCCTCTGGATGTGCCCTCGGTCGTGCCGCTCGCCGAGCGGCGGCCCGCGCCCGCGCCGGGCAGCTCCCGCGCCACGGGCCCCGGCTCGCCCGCTCCCCTTCATCCCCTCGCAGCGAAGGACTGGTGGTCATGCCCCGCTTCAGCGTCGTCGTACCGGTGTTCAAGGTCCAGGGCTACCTGCGCGAGTGTCTCGACTCGGTGCTCGGCCAGTCCTTCACCGACATCGAGGTCATAGCCGTCGACGACAACTCCCCCGACCACAGCGGCGCGATACTCGACGAGTACGCGGCACGCGACCCACGTGTGCGGGTGCTGCACCTGACCGAGAACGTAGGGCTGGGCCGGGCCCGCAACACCGGTGTGGAGCATGCTCGCGGCGACTACCTGCTCTTCCTCGACAGCGACGACAGCTATCTGCCCGGCGCCCTGGCGGCCGTCGACCGGCAGCTGACCGCCTGCGGCACCCCGGACGTGCTGATCTTCGACCACCAGCGCTCCTACTGGGACGGGCACACCGAGGCCAGCTCGTACGGCGCGCAGCTGGCCGCCGTCGGTACCCAGACCTTCACCGTGGCCGAGAACCCCGAGCTGCTCACGCTGTTCCACGTCGCCTGGAACAAGGCGTACCGCCGCGCGTTCTATCTGCGCGAGGGATTCCGCTTCGAGCCCGGACTGTACGAGGACGCGCCGCTGTCGAACGAGGCGCTGGTGTGTGCCGCATCCATCGGCTGTCTGCCGCGCATCTGCATCGACTACCGGCAGCGGCACCAGGGCGCCATCACCCGCTCCCCCGGGCGCCGGCACTTCGACGTCTTCCCGCAGTACGCCTCCCTCTTCGCCTTCCTGGAGCGGCGGCCCGAGCTGGCCGCGTATCGCCCGCTGCTGTTCGAGCGGGTGGTGGCGCACCTGATCTTCTGCATACGGCGCCGGGAGCGGGTGCGGCGGGCCGACCGGCGCGCCTACTTCCGGCAGGCGGCCCGGCTCTACCGCGAGCACATACCACCCGGTTTCACCCCGCCGCGCTCCCGGGCCCGCGACTGCCGGCTGCTCGCCCGCAACACCTACGCGCTGTTCGCCGCACGGGAGTCGGTACGCCGCAGCGCCGGGCTCGCCCGGCGCTCGGTCCGCGCGGCCCGCCCCGGTGTCGTCCGCGCCGCTCACCGCCTCTACTACGCCCTCCAGCGACAGTTGCCGCTCCAGGACGACGTGGCCGTCTACTCCGCGTACTGGAACCGCGGGGTGGCCTGCAATCCGCAGGCGATCGAGGCCAGAGCACGCGAGTTGGCGCCGCACCTGCGCAGTGTGTGGGTGGTACGCCGGGAGGCCGTGCCCTCCCTGCCGCCCGGCACGGCCCACGTGGTGCCCGGCTCGTGGAGCTACTGGCGGGTGCTGGCCCGCGCCCGGTACTTCGTCAACAACGTCAACTTCCACGATCACCTGGTGAAACGGCCGGGCCAGATACATGTGATGACCCACCACGGAACCCCGCTCAAGACGATGGGCCTGGACCAGCAGCCGTATCCGGCCGCAGCGCAGATGGACTTCGGCAAGCTGCTGCGCCGGGTGGGCCGGTGGGATCTGAGCGTCACCGCCAACCCGCACTCGGCCGAGGTGTGGGACCGCGTCTTCCCCTGCGGCTACGAGGACCTGCCGGCGGGCTACCCGCGCAACGACCGCTACGCGACCGCCACCGCCGAGGAGATCACCGCCGTCCGCGCCCGGCTGGGTGTCCCGCGCGGCCGGATCGCCCTGCTGTACGCGCCCACCGCCCGCGACTACCGCAGGGGCTTCGTCCCGCGGCTCGATCTGGAACGGCTGAGCGCGGGGCTGGGCGAGGAGTACGTGCTGCTGGTGCGTACGCACTACTACTACGGGCGGGACAGCGTGCTGCGCGACCTGCACGCACGGGGGCTGGTGCGGGACGTCTCCCGGCACCCCTCGGTGGAGGACCTGTGCCTGGCCGCGGACGCGCTGATCACGGACTACTCGTCCCTGATGTTCGACTACGCCAACCTCGACCGGCCGCTGGTGATCCACGCGCCCGACTGGGAGAGCTACCGGGACACCCGCGGCGCCTACTTCGACCTGCTCTCCGGCCGCCCCGGCGAGACCCCCGGCCCGGTCACCCGCACCGAGGACGAGCTGACCGCGGTCTTCCGCAGCGGCACCTGGCGCGGCCCCGAGGCCCGCGCCCTGCGGGCCGCCTTCCGCGCCCGCTTCTGCCCCTGGGACGACGGCCACGCCGCCGAACGCGTCGTCCGCCGCGCGCTGCTGGGGGAGCCCTCCGATGCGCTCCCGCCCGTCATCCCGCCGGCCGAACGGCGCCGGGTGCCCACCCCGGAAGAGGCGGAGGCCGCGGTGACCGCCCACCCCGCCCCCGCGGACCTGGGCCCCACCCCGGAACCCCTCAACTGACCCGGGAGGGCGCCCTACAGAGGCAAGGTTCGCCCTTGCCGCAGGCGCCGTCGACCCCCTGGCCTCAGCCCGGCGTTGCCGTCATCAGGCGGCGGGCTGCGGGGAGGCGGGCGGCCCGCGCCGGGCGAGGGGTGTGGCGCCGGATCAACTGATCGGCTGGGGGCCGCCTCCGCGGGGAGGGCGGCCGGCGGGTACCGGGCTCATCAGCCAGCGCATCAGCGCGGAGCGGCCCAGTGCGGAGCGGCCCACACCAGTCAGCGGGGGTGGGGTGCGCTCGGCGTCGGCGGCGATCTCTGCGCAGAGTGCTGCCACATCGCCGCGCCAGGCGAGCTCCAGGGTGCGGCGGCGGCGGGGGTCGAGGCGTTCGAGGATGCCGTCGCCGTGGGTGCTGATCAGCCGGGCTGCGCCGGTGCAGACGGCCAGTTGGGCTTCCTCCGGGAGGGTGGGGAAATCCGCGCCGAAGAGCTGGAACAGCTCGACGTGGAAGTGCCGCTTGTGGAAGGCGTCCCGCAGCGGGCCGGGCGCGAGGAAGCGGCAGGTGGCCTCGAAGAGCCGCTCCGCGCAGCGCAGCCGGACGGGGGGTGGGGCCTGGTAGGTGATGTTGCTGGAGTCGGCTCGGCGGACGGCGAAGTAGTGCGGCTTGTCGGCGAGCACGGAGATCCGTGCCGCGCGTACGCACGCCTCCAGTACGAACGGCTGATCGCTGAAGGCGGGCATGGTCTCGTCGTAGCGGATGCCATGCTCCTCGATCAGGGAGCGGCGGAAGAGCTTGGTGTTGGACAGCGCCCACGGCAGCCCGTCGCCGACCAGCCGGATGGCGGGCGCCGAGCGGCTGAACACCCCGGTGGGGACCGTGCGTTCGCCGATCGGGACCATCTTGCACAGCAGTACGTCCGAGCGGCAGGTGTCGGCCATGGTCACCATGCGCTCCAACGCCTCGGGCGAGAGATGGTCGTCGGCGCCCAGGAAGAAGACATAGCGCCCGCCGGCCAGTTCCAGCCCCCGGTTGCAGGGCGCGGCCGGGCCGCCCGAGTTGGGCTGCCGCAGGGTGGTGAACAGGCCGGGGTGCAGCGCGGCGAAGCGTTCGATCTCCTCGGCGCTGCCATCGGTGGAGCCGTCGTCGACGACGACCACCTCCATCCGCCGCTGCCCGATCGTCTGCTCGAGGAGGGAGGAGAGGCAGCGGGTGAGGTAGGGCATCGTGTTGTAGACGGGGACGACGACGCTGACGTCGGGGCACGTCCCGGGGGCCGTCTCGGGATGAGGACCGGGGGCAGGGCCGGGGCCGGGGTCGGGGGTCATGTGCGCACCACCCCGCGTCCGGCGCCGTCCCCGATGACCACGCGCCGTACCCCGGCCCACAGCGCCGGGTCGGTGATGCGGCGGCCGTCGACCAGCACCCGTACGCCCGGCAGTTGGTCGGCGGACAGCTCGCGGTAGGCGGCGTGGTCGGTCTGCACCACAGCAGCGGTGACCGACTGGCCGGTATGCGGACGCAGTCCCAGGTCGGCCAGCTCGTGCGGCTCGAACAGCGGGTCGGAGACGTACGGCCGCGCTCCCCGCTCGCGCAGCGCCGCGACCGTGGGGAAGACGCCGGAGAACGCGGTCTCCTTCACCCCGCCCCGGTAGGCGGCGCCGAGCACCAGCACCTCGGCCCCGTTCAGCTCGCCGTAGGTGTCGGCGAGGAGTTCGACGGCGTGCTCGGGCATGGCCTCGTTGGTCTCGCGCGCCGCGCGTACGACGTCCGCCCCCGGGTCGTTCCACAGATACATCCGCGGATAGACGGGGATGCAGTGGCCGCCCACCGCGATGCCGGGGCGGTGGATGTGGCTGTAGGGCTGGGTGTTGCAGGCGTCGATGACGGCCTCGATATCGACCCCCGACCGGTCGGCGAACCGGGCGAACTGGTTGGCCAGCGCGATGTTGACGTCCCGGTAGGTGGTCTCGGCCAGCTTCGCCAGCTCGGCGGCCTCCGCCGAGCCGAGGTCCCACACCCCGTTGGGCCGGGGCAGCTCCTCGCGGAGGTCGAAGTCCAGTACGGACTCGTAGAAGCGCACCCCGTCCTTGGCCGAGTGCGGGCCGATGCCACCGACCAGCTTGGGATAGCGGCGCAGATCGGTGAAGACCCGCCCGGTGAAGACCCGTTCCGGCGAGAAGACCAGCGAGAAGTCCCGTTCGGGCAGCAGCCCCGAGCCCTCGGCCAGCATCGGCGCGAAGCGGTCGCGGGTGGTGCCGACCGGGAGGGTCGTCTCGTAGCTGACGAGGGCGCCGGGGCGCAGCCCGGCGGCGACGGCGCGGGTCGCGGCGTCCATCGCCCGGAAGTCGGGCGTGCCCCGCTCGTCGACGAAGAGCGGTACGACCACGACGACGGCCTCCGCGTCCGCGACGGCCTGAGTGGTGTCCGTCGTCGCCGACAGCCGCCCCGACGCCACCGCTTCGGCCAGCCGCTCGTCCAGCCCAGCCTCACCGGGGAACGGCGCCACTTTGTCGTTGACGCTCGCGACCACGCGCGCGTCGGTGTCCGCGCCCGTCACGCGGTGTCCCTTGGCCGCGAACTGGACGGCCAGTGGCAGCCCGATCTTCCCGAGCGCCACCACACAGATCCGCATTCCCGTCTCCTTCCGGCTGGTTGTGATGCTCCGGTCGCTCCTGTGCTGCCGTCTGGAGCAGCTGTGTGTAGATCCCGTCGAGCGTGCGGGCCTGGGTTTCCCAGGTCCACCGCTCCAGCAGCCCGGGGCGCTCGTAGACCGCGCGGTAGCGCTCCGGGGCTTCGAGTACGGCGCGGACGGCACGTACGTAGTCGGCGGTGTCCTCGGCACGGAAGACCTCGCCCTGGCCGGTCTCCAAGGTGGTGGCGGCCATCGTTTCCACGTCACTGACCACCAGCGGCAGCCGGGCGTGCGCGTACTCGAAGAACTTGGTGATCAGCGCGATCTCGTGGTTCGTCCAGTGGTGCAGCGGAATCGCGCCCGCGTCCGCCTCAGCGAGGAAGGGAACCACCTGCCAGTAGGGCACGTACGGCAGCACATGCAGCCGCTCCGCCACCCCCAGCTCCGCGGCGCGCGCCCGCAGCTCGCGTACGTAGCCGGAAGCGGGCTTGCCCACGACCAGCGCCGTGTGCACACCCGGCAGTCCGGGCAGTGCCTCCACCATCGTGGCCAGGCCGCGCTGGGGGGCCGCGGCGCCGCTGTAGACGACCAGCGGGGTGTCGGTGCCGATGCCGCACCGGGCGCGCAGGCTGGGGATCTCGTCGGGCGCGCTCCGACGGGTGGTGTGCGCCTCGGGCGCGTTGAGGACGACGGCCGGGTCCCCGGCCAGCCCGTGGGCGCGGCGCAGCAGCTCGGCGGCCGTACGGGAGACGGTGACGGCGGCGTCGGCGTAGGGCACGTACTCGCGCTCGTGTGCGACGTGTGCCGGCAGCCAGCGCACGTCGTTCGTCCACGGCCGCACCCCCGGCAGGAACTCGTGCGCGTCCCACACCAGCTTCACCACTCGCCCCTCGGCCGCAGCGCGGATCTTGGCACGCGCGCCGACGCCCACCATCCGGAAGTCGTTGGCGTGGATGATGTCGGGCCGCAGCTCGTCCACGACGCGGCCGTAGGCCAGCTCGAAGTCGTAGAGGCTCGGCCACAGCATGCGCCAGCAGCGCTCCCTCAAGGCGCGCCGCCAGAAGGCGACGGCGGCGCGGTCCAGCAGACCGGAGCCGCGCCGCTTGGCGCCCTGGTCGAGCTGTCGCTTACGGAAGCCCACCCAGCGCTGGGCGAGCCGGGCCGCGGCGCGGGGCAGCGCGAGCCGCGCGGCAGCGGTGCGGCGAGCGGCGCGGTGCGCAGGGCTGCCCGGCGCGAGCGCGGCGCGACGGGTGCGGAGTTCGTCCCGCCATGCCTTGACACGCTGCACGCGATAGGGCACCACACCGGGCCGGTAGGCCAGCGGGCGGGTCAGCAGCGGGCGGCGGGTCGTGCGGGGCGGGTGCGCGAGAGGGGTGGGTACGGGCAGCAGCCGTACCTCTGCGCGGCCGATGCGCCAGGAGGCGGACCGCCCGTCCGGGGAGCGGCCCAGCAGTGTCACCTCCCACCCGGCTTCGGCGGCCGAACGGGCCGTCTTCTGTACCCGGGAGTCACCTACCACCCCGTTGCACACCAGCATCACGATCCGGCCCCGCCGCCCGGGGGGCGCCTCCGGTGCCGGAGTGCCGCTCGTCCCGGGGCCGCTGTCCAACTCCACAGGCTTCCCTCTCTGTTGTCGGCTGCCGGCCGTCCCGGCGCTCAGCGCAGGAAGCCGTCCAGTACATCGGCGGTGTAGGTGCCGTCGTGGTAGGTGCGGACGTACTCCACGGATTCCTGCGCGGTCCGCATCGCGAAGTCCCGGTCGTCCAGCAGGGATTCCAGGGCGCTGCGCAGTGTGGCGGAGGTGGCGTTGACGATGGGCGGGCGGATGCCGACGGACTGGTGCAGCCGCTCGTCCAGGAAGGCGATCACGGGCCTGCCCGCGGCCATCCCCTCGCAGGCGAACGTGCCGTAGGTGCCGACCGCGAACTGGTCGACGACGAGGTCCGCCTCCTTGACCAGCTCCTGCACCTCGGCCCAGGGCACCCCCGTCACCAGGCGGAACTCGATCAGCCCGCGCCGGTCCAGTTCCTCCAGCACCGGCACCGCCTGCTCGGTGCCCTTCGTCCAGCGCTTGGAGGGGGCGTGCACCACCACCGGGCGGGCCCGCTCCATGGCGGGCCGGTCGCTCGCCCAGCTGTCGGCGTCGACCACCAGCGGCGCCCACCGAGCGCCGGGCAACTCCTCCAGCAGATCGGGCGTCGTCACGAACTGGGGCAGCCCGCTCTGCGCCGCCATCCGCCGGTTGCGGGCGCTCTTGTTGGCCAGCTTCCTGAGTATCGACTCGTCGGCGGCATGGAAGAGAGAGTGCTCGTAGCGGCTCATGTGCCGGTGCGGGTCGCGTACGTCGCTGCCGTGCGCGAGCAGCGCCACCTTGATCCCGGCAGCGGACAGGGAGGGCAGGTCGTCCTGGATGTGGCCGCCGTTGAGCCGGCCCAGTGCCGGGGTGAAGGAGTCGGCGAGGTAGTGGGTGTAGGAGCCCAGGACGCGGCGGGCGCGGTCGAGCTGGAAGCCCAGATCGCCGGTGCGCTCGCCGATGGCGTAGATGTCGGCCGGGTAGATGACGCTTTGGTCGTGGGTGTGCATCACGACCTCGGCCGACAGATCCTGGCGCCGCTCGCACAGCGCCCGCGCGAATCCGGCCAGCTGGCCCGCCGAGTTGGCGCAGCCCAGGCCGAGCCGTACCGGAGTGCTGCCCAGCGACCGCCATCCGGACGGCATGACGCGCGGGGTGGCCGGCTCGTGGGGCCGCGCCCGGCCGGGAGCGCCCAGGCCGGGCTGTTCGGAGGCCGACCAGGGCACGCTGCGGGGTGCGAGCCGGGCCGCCGCCGCGGGGCCGGCGAGGCGCTCGTAGAGGTCCAGCAGCCCGGCCGACTGCTGCTCCCAGGACAGCTCCTGCAGCAGCGGCTCGGTGATCCGTGCGGCGAGGGTGCCGCGTTCTGCGAGGCCGCGCTGTACGGCGGCGACGAAGGAGGGGACGTCCTCGGTGACGAACACCTCGCCGACGCCGGTGCGCTCGACGAAGTTGCGCAGCGTCCGCACCCCGCTGGTGACCATCGGCAGTCCGGCGTGCAGATACTCGGCGGCCTTGGTGGGCAGCGAGATCTCGCAGTTGGGCACGTGCCGGAAGCAGATCAGCCCGAGGTCGGCCGAGGAGAGATAGTCGGGCACCCGTTCCTGCGGCACATAGGGCACCACGTGCACCCGCTGCCGTACGCCCAGTTCCTCGGCGCGCGCGAGCAGCCCCTGGAGGGTGGCGTTCTCCTTGCCGGCGACCAGTGCGAGGTGGGCGTGCGGCAATTCGGCCAGCCCCTCCACGGCGGTGTCCAGGCCGCGCTCGGGGCCGATCCACCCGGCGTAGACGAGCAGCGGCACCTCGGGGCTCAGCCCGCAGGCGTCCCGTACGGAGACGCTCGTGTCGGAGCAGGCGCTGACGGTCTCGCGTACCGGCGCGTTGGCGACGACCAGCGGCTGCGCGGCCAGCGCGTACGCCTCACGCAGGATGCCGGCCAGCTCCTCGGAGACGGTGACCACGGCGTCAGCGCGGCCGATGAACTCCGCCTCCACGCCGGGGAAGGCGCCGGCCCGCACGGCGTCCGGCCACTCGACCCCGCGGACGTACTCGTGCGCGTCGTACAGCCAGCGGGTGGGCAGGCCCCGGGCGCGCAGCCGGGCGGCGCTGCGCGCCCCGACGGCGATCATCAAATGGTCGTTGGCGTGGATGACGTCCGGCTCGATCTCCTCGATGACCGGGCCGAACGCCAGGTCGATGTCGAGGAGTTCGGGCCAGTCGGTGCGCCAGTCGCCGGTGGGCTGCGGTGCGCCCGCGACCCGGCGGCGCTCCCACTGATAGGCGCGGCGGCGGCCCTTGTGCGCATACCGGCGCGCCCGCACCCACCCCCGGAGCGCTTCGCGGGCCAGCTGCCGGGAGAGCGCGGTGGGCAGCGCCCCGGGCGTCCGCGGCCCCTCCGGCGCGGGGCTCCCGCCCACCGGGGAGCTGAGCCAGCCCACCCGCGCCGTCTGCTCGCGCACCCACGCGGCGTGCGCGGCGCGGGCCCGTACCCAGGCGGAGTCGTCGGGCAGCCCGAACTGGGTGAGGCGGCTGCGCAGCTGGGGGCGGCGGCGCTGGGCCGCCACGACGGCCCGCATATGCGCCGAGACCGGCACCCTGATGACGCGGACCGGGCCGAGCACCGACTCCTCGCGCCGCTTGGAGGGGCTGCGGCCCACCAGCGTGACGTCCCAGCCCGCCCGGGCCGCGGCGATCGCGGTCTTCTGCACCCGCGAGTCGCCCGTGATGGTGTTGCCGACGACGACGGCCAGCCGCGGCCGGCCCCGGGGGTGCTCCTCGCCCGTACGCGCGACGCCCTCGCCCATCCGGCCCACGGCCGCGTCGGGCGCTTCCGGGGCGTTGCTGCCGTGCGCCGTCCGGCGCCGGAGGATGCGGTGCGTCTGCTTCATGCTGTGTGCTCCGCGATGCTGGGGGCCGACGGGTCACGTTCGGGCGCTGTGGCCGGGACCGGGGCCGGGGTGCGGACGGCGGAGGGCGTCTGGGTGGGCTCCACGGACCCGACGGGCTCCGCCGGGACCGCCGGCTCCGCCGGGACTGCCGGGACTGCAGGGACTGCCGGGACCGCCGGGGCCGCCTCGTGTGCCGAGGCCAGCACCGCGGCCGACACCTGGACCGTCCGCAGCCCCTCGCGGGCAGTGACGATGCCGCTGCCCTCGCCCGTACCGTCCCGTACCGCGTCGCGGAACCGCTCGTGCTCGACGACCAGCGGTTCGCGCTTGGGGAAGGCGTAGCGCACGGTGTCGCCCTCGGCCACGCCGCGGAAGGCGCGCAGGGCCTCCCACTCGGTGGCGACGGCGCCGTTGGCGTGGAAGGTCAGGTCGGCGGTGAGGGTGTCGGCGACGAAGCAGCCCCGCTCCCCGGTGACGGCGGTGAAGCGCTCCTTGAGCGGGCTGAGCCAGTTGACCAGGTGGCTGACCATCGTGCCGTCGGTCAGCGAGCCGACGACCGCGACCATGTCCTCGTGCTCCCGGCCGCTCTTGGAGACGGTGCGTGCCGACAGCGAGGCGTAGGCCCGCCCGGTGATCCAGCTCGTCAGGTCGATGTCGTGGGTGGCCAGGTCCTTGACCACGCCGACGTCGGCGATGCGGTGCGGGAAGGGCCCCTGGCGGCGGGTGACGACCTGGAAGACCTCACCCAGCTCCCCCGCCTCCAGCCGCGTCCGCAGCTGCTGGAGCGCCGGGTTGAACCGCTCCACATGGCCGACCCCCGCCACCAGCCCACGCTCCTCGAAGGCGTGCACCAGCCGCCGCGCCGCCTGCGGCGTGTGCGCCAGCGGCTTCTCGATGAGGGCACACACGTCGTGCGCGGCCAGTTGGAGGCCGACCTCCTCGTGCAGCCCCGTCGGGCAGGCCACCACCGCGTAGTCGACGCCCAGCGCCAGCAGGTCCGCCACCTCGCGCAGCACCGGTACGCCCAGCATGGCGGGCACACAGCCGTGCGGGTCGCCCGCCGGATCGACCGCGGCGACGAACTCGACGCCGTCGAGCGAGGAAAGGACCCGCGCGTGGTTGCGCCCCATCACGCCGAGACCGATCAGCCCGGCCCGCAGCCGCCGCCCCCCGGAGCGGCGCTCGACCAGCTGCTCGGCCGGTACGGGAGGGAATTCCGTCCCGGGACCGTACGCCGCCCGGGGCGCGTCCGCGGTCTTGGGGGCGCTGGCCGTGGGGGCGACGGGGGTGGTGGCCGCGGTCGCTGCCGCCGTCGCCGCTGCTGCCGTCGTCGGTCGCCTCGCCGTCATCGGGTCACTCCCGCCTTGCTCGCCGCGCTGTTGGCGGCCGCCACGATCTGGTCCAGGTCTCCCGGGGTGAGCGAGGGGTGTACGGGGAGGGAGAGCACCTCGGCGGCGGCCTGGTCGGTGACCGGGAGGTCGGCGCCCAGCTGCGCATAGGGCTTCAGCCGGTGGATGGGCGTCGGGTAGTAGACGGCGCACCCCACGCCCGCGGCCTGCAACTCGCGCTGCACCGCGTCCCGTACGGCAGCGCCGCCGGGCACCCGCACCGTGTACTGGTGGTAGACGTGCCGGGCGCCGTCGGCCACCCGCGGGGTGATCAGCCCGCCGGTCAGGCCCGCGTCGAGCGCCTTGGCGTGGGTACGGCGCTGCTCCGTCCACTCCGGCAGCCGCTCCAGCTGGACCCGGCCGATGGCGGCTGCCACGTCGGTCATCCGCATGTTGGCGCCGACGATCTCGTTCTCGTACCGCTGCTCCATGCCCTGGTTGCGCAGCAGTCGCAGGGTGCGGGCCCGCTCCCCGTCGGGCACGACGACGAGGCCGCCCTCCAGGGTGTGCATGTTCTTGGTCGGATAGAAGCTGAAGCACGCCGCGTCCCCGAAGGCCCCGACCGGGCGGCCGTGCAGCGCCGCGGCGTGCGCCTGGCAGGCGTCCTCGACGACGGCCAGCCCGTGCCGCTGCGCGAGCTGGGTCAGCCGGCCCATCGGCGCCGGATGGCCGTACAGGTGCACCGGCATCAGCGCGGCCGTACGCGGCCCGACGGCCTCGGCGGCGGCGTCCGGGTCGAGGCAGAAGGTCTCCGGATCGATCTCCGCGAAGACCGGTTCGGCACCGGCCAGCCGCACCGCGTTGGCCGTCGCGGCGAACGAGAACGAGGGGACGACCACCTCGTCGCCCGGCCCGATGCCGAGCGCGAGCAGCGCCAGATGCAGCGCGGAGGTGCCCGAGTTCACGGCGACGCACGGCCGGCCCTCGACCAGCGCGGCGAACTCCTCCTCGAACGCCGCCACTTCGGGGCCCTGCACCACGCGGCCGTCGCGCAGCACCCGCACGGCGGCGGCGACCTCGTCGTTCCCGATCACGGGTTTGGCAGCCGGAATCATGTCTTTTCGCAGCCCTTGCATGGCGGATGCGCCCTCCGGTTCCCCCGGCAGATTCGTCCCTATGTGGACCCGGATTCGGCCGCCCCTTTGCATGATTTGCGTACAAATCACCCGTATTGCCCACGGAAGTGCCCAGGGCGAGGGCTGCGACTCCTACGCTGCGTCACCTCATGGGCGCTACCTCGCGGAGCGTGACGGCGCTTCCCGGTGCGGCGGCCTCCTGTGCGCCCTGCTCCGCGTGCTCTGCGTAGCGCTCACCCGTCCTGGGGCACTCCCACTCCCCGGGCCGCTCCGGCACCGGACGCAGCCGCAGACCCGCCCGGCCCACCCAGCCGATACGGCGGGCAGGCACCCCCGCGACAAGGCCGAAGTCGGGCACGTCGGCCGTCACCACGGCGCCCGCCGCCACCATCGCCCAGCGACCGATCCGTACCGGTGCCACACACACCGACCGTGCGCCCAGCGAGGCACCGTCGGCGACCGTGACCCCCACCGGCTCCCAGTCGCCCGCCCGCTTGAGCGCCCCGTCCGGGTCGACCGCACGCGGGGCACGGTCGTTGGTGAGCACGACGGCGGGCCCGACGAAGACGCCCTCGCCCAGCACGGCGGGCTCGTAGACCAGGGCGTGGTTCTGCAGCTTGCAGCGCGCCCCGATCCGGACGCCCGCACCGATGTAGGCGCCGCGGCCGACCACGCACTCCGCGCCGAGCTCGGCGCCCTCACGCACCTGGGCCAGCTCCCACACGGTGCTGCCGTCGCCGACGACGGACCGCTCGGAGACCTGGGCACCGGGCATGACGCGGATGCCACCGGGCCGCGAGCGGTGCGGGGCGCTGAAGGAGGAGGCCGGAGCGGGGGTCGGGGAAGGCGGCGGGGTGGGGGTGGCGTCGGCGGCGGTCATGGGGGCTCGCTTTCTGGTTCGTACGGATCGGGAGACGGTTCGTACGGATCGGGAGGCGGTTCGTACCGAGGGGAGGCGGTTCGTACCGAGGGGAGGCGGTTCGTACGGATCGGGAGACACAGGTCCGTGGCCGAGGATGGCCGTGCCACCCGGCGTGTCCGGCGAGCGGCGCGCCGCACGGCACGCGGACTCCGCCCCCTGCCCCGGGTCACCGCTCCGCCAGCCGGGTGAGTGGCACCGGGAGGCGCGCTGCACGCGTGGTGGTCCGGCGGAGCCGGAGGGAAGGTGACGGTATGTCCCGATCCGATGAGCTCCCCGCCCCCCAACCGGCCGAGGGGCCACGGGCATTCGCCCTGCCCGGCACGCTGGCCCAGCGCTGGAACGCGCTCGCTGTCGCCGCCTGCGGTGCGACGGTCCTCGTCCTGGGGTACCGGCACCGCTGGACCAACGACGACGCACTGATCTACACCCGCGCCGTCCGCCAGATCCTCGCGGGCAACGGCCCCGTCTACAACGTCGGCGAGCGCGTCGAGACCTCCACCGGGACACTGTGGCAGTGGCTGCTCGCGGCCGGCAGCACCCTGCCCGGAGTGGACGACCCGCTGCGGCTCGCGGTGGCCCTCGGGCTGCTGCTGACCGTGGCCGGCTTTCTGCTCGCCCTCGACGGCACCCGCCGGATGATCCGCCTCCGCCGCCCCGCGGGCGCCCTGCTGCCCGCGGGGGTGCTGGTGCTGCTCCCGCTGACCGCGACCTGGGACTACGCGACCTCCGGACTGGAGACCGGGCTCTCCTTCGGCTATCTGGGCGGCTGCTGGTGGCTGCTGGTCCGGGCCCGGGCGGCAACCGGGCCGGGAGCGGCCCCGGGACGGGCCCCCGCCTCCGGTCGGGCGCTGCCCGCCACCGCGTTCGCGCTCGGCCTCGGCCCGCTCGTGAGGCCGGACCTCGCCCTGGTCAGCGCGGTGTTCCTGGCCGCGCTGTGGCTGATTGTGCGGCCCGGGCTTCGTGCCACCCTCGGCTGGGCGGGCGCCGCGCTGGCGCTGCCCCTCGCCTACGAGATCTTCCGCGCCGGGTACTACGGCGTACTCGTCCCGCTCCCCGCCATCGCCAAGGAAGCCTCCCGTACCCAGTGGGAGTACGGCTGGGGCTACCTGCTCAACACCTTCGACCCGTACGTCCTGTGGGTACCGCTCGGTCTCCTCGCCGCGTTCGGGGGGTGCGCTGCGCTGGCACGGGCACGGTACGCCCGTAGCCGTCCGTCGGGACGAGTGCGTACGGCAAACGCCGCGCTGGTGGGGGCGCCCGTGGTGGCCGGGCTGCTGTCGGCGTTCTTCATCGTCAGGATCGGCGGCGACTTCATGCACGGCAGGATGGTGCTGCCCGCGCTCTTCCTGGTGCTGCTGCCGTCCTTCCTGCTGCCGTTCGGGCGCGCGGCGGCAGCGGTGGTCTCAGCAGTGGGCGTCTGGAGCCTCGTCTGCCTTCTCGCGCTCCGCCCGCCGTACGAGAGCCCCGACGACCGGCGGATCATCTTCGACTCGCACACCGTCTACCAGGAGGCTCTCGGCGCGACGCACCCGGTGAGCCAGCACGCCCACACCACGGCGCCGCGCGACTTCGCCGAGGTGGCCCGGCGCGCCGTCCGCGACGGCAAGCACATGCTGGTGCTGCGGCTGTCCGACTCCACCTTCCCGCTGGTGCCGCTGGCGCCGCGAGTGAAGGCGCCGGTCGGCGGCGCTGAGGCCCGGCTGGGGCTGGCCGGCGCCGTGCTCCCCCTGGACGGCCTCGCCGTCGACCTCCTCGGCCTGGGCAACCCGCTGGGAGCCCACACCGAACCGGTCGACCACACCAAGGCGGGGCACGAGAAGCCGCTCGACCGCGCGTGGATCGTCGCCGAGCTCACGGAACCCGGCACGCCGGTGCCGGACGGTGTCGACCCGCGCCATGTGCGGGCCGCCCGTCACGC
The DNA here is from genome assembly GCF_052245835.1 of Streptomyces sp. 8N114. Classification (NCBI taxonomy): domain Bacteria; kingdom Bacillati; phylum Actinomycetota; class Actinomycetes; order Kitasatosporales; family Streptomycetaceae; genus Streptomyces; species Streptomyces sp. 8N114. Next base: position 367,356 of record NZ_JBQQBT010000006.1, read on the forward strand.
CCTCACCTGCGGCCCCCTCCCCGACCTCCTCGCCTCCACCCGCGCACCCCTCACCCCCAGCCGCTTCCTGGCCAACCTTCACGGCGCCTGGGCCCGCACCCACCTCCGCATCCCCGCGAACCCGGTCGAGGCCGAGCGCCGGCTGTGCTGAGCGCCCTCTCAGCGGCGGGCGCGGCGCAAGGCTCGGGTCATCAGCGGGGGGAGCAGATCGGCGGCGAGGCGGCGAGCCGCAGCCGCGCGGGGGGCGGGTTTCCCGGGGCCCCCTCCCGCAGCCGCAGGAGCGTGCCGCGAAACGGGCAGCCGCGGCGCGGCGGCCTTGCGCGCTCCCACCAGCAGCAGCCGCTGCCCGGCGACCTCCTGCCACTGCAGCCAGCACTTGCCGCGGGCCGACAGCTCCGCATGGAGCGCGTCCTGCCAGGGCCGCGCATCCCCCCAGGTGCCGTAGAACTTGTTGCTGGAGACGCACACCGGCCGCAGCCCGCCCTCCAGCACGGCCTGCCAGGTGGCGCAGGCGACGCCGGGTGTGTGGTCGGAGCGGTAGTCGTCCAGGACGACGAGCCCCTCGGGGGCCAGGACGTCCCGCGCTGCGGCGATGTCCCCGTGCACGTGCTCGTACAGGTGCGAGGCGTCCACGTGGACGAAGCGGCAACTGCCGTCCGCGACCTCACCGGGCACCACTGTCGTGGGGTCCTGCAGGATCCGCGGCAGCTCGTCGTGGAACGACAGATAGTTGGCCTCGAAGGCGCGCCGGGTGAGCGTCGAGTAGGAGTGCTGCATCTCGCGCCCGTTGGCCTCGTCGGGCGCTGCGTCGGAGTCGAAGAGGTCACAGACGGTGAACCGTTCCTCGTGGGCGTCCAGGTAGGCGCCCATCAGGACGGCGCTCTTGCCCATGTAGGCGCCCATTTCCAGCAGGTCGCCGCGGTGATCGAGCTCCCGCTGCCGGGTCAGGAACCAGTCGAAGAGGATGAGATCGGTGCGGTAGAACCAGCCGGGCACCTCGTCGAAGGTGCGGGGCTGCGGCAGACCCTGGGGCGCGGCGGGGGGAGCCTGGCCGGACGTGGCTGTGGTCGTCATGGGGAGGGAATCTCCTTGGGACGGGTGCGTACGTGGGGGGGTCCTCGGCCCTGTATAGGGGGCCGCGGCGACCCGGCGCACGCCCGGGCGCCGCCGATCGGCAGAGCTTCGGCACGCCGCCGCCCGCGGGCCATCCGACGTTCAGTCGCCGTTCGGGGCCCCGCCCGCCGTGCCCGGCGCCATCGCTGCTGCTCCGACCCCTCTTCCCGTACCGGCGCCCGCCATGTCCGGCACAGCGCCCGTCGGCGGCGTGGCGTTCGGCGCCACCGCCTCCGGCGCCGTTCCGTCGGGCCGTACCGGGCGTCCGCGCAGCCACCCGGGGAAGGGCGGTTCCACGAGCGGCCACAGCACCTGCCGTACATGCGGCAGCCCCAGCAGCACGGCGAGCCCGCAGGCCAGCACCGTGGTGCCCACCACGGCAAGCAGGCCACCGGTGAACACCGCCTGGTACCCGCCGGCCTTCTCGACCGCCTTGACGACGAGGCCGTGCAACAAAAACGGGTAGAGCGCGCAGGCACCCAGCACGGTGTATCCGGTGCGGTGTGCCGGGACCAGCGCGAGGAACGCGGCAACGAGCACCGCGCCGACGGCGAACAGCGCAAGCCGTACGCCCACGTACTGCAGCGGTTGGAGGCCCAGCTCATGGGCGCCCGACTCCATCAGCAGCCACTCCCGGCTCACCCGGGGCGCCGCCCACCAGGCCCCGGCCGCGGCGGCGGCCATCACGGGCAGCGCCCATCTGCGCGCCGCACGGTTGCGCAGCGGGCGCAGCTGGTCGGCGCGCAGCCGCAGGCCCAGGACGAACCACGGCCAGTACATCAGCAGCTGAGGCAGCGCGAGTTCGTCCCCCGGATCGGTGAACCCGGCGGCGACGGACAGCACCGCGGCGAAGGCCACCGGCCAGCGGACGGCGCGCCACAGGGGTGCGGTCAGCCGCCAGACGAACAGCGCCGCCAGGAACCAGCACACAAAGGCCGGCCGGGTCGGGGTGACGGTGAACGGCCGGTCCCAGAGGAGGGTGGACATCCCCGCGTAGGCCGCCTCGAAGACGAGATACGGCACCAGCACATGTGTCAGCAGTCTGCGGATCTGGTCCGGCCGCCCGGTGAAGCTGCGGGAGAGGTGACCGCACAGCAGCACCAGCGCGGGGATGTGGAAGGAGTACACCAGCAGCGAGGCGGCCTTGACGCCGCGCATCGCGTCGGCGACGGGTGCCCAGTTGTGGCCCAGGACGACGAGGACGACGAGCAGGAACCGCGCGTTGTCGAGGAACGGGTCGCGCCCGGCAGCGCGGCCCGGTGCCGAGGCCCCGTTGGTCCGCCGCACCCGCGCCCACCCGGCCGTACGCGCCCCCGCCGGCGCCTCGGCTCCCGTACGGCCGCCGCCCGCCCGGCCGCCGGTTGCCCGGCCGCCTCGCGGACGCCGGGTGCCCGAGGACGACGGGGCCGAGGCGGGCGCGGGGAACCCGGGGCCGGGCGGGTGCGGTCCCGGGGGCACACCGTCGGAGCCGCCGTCCGCCGGGGACGGGAAGTGAGGCGCGGGGTGCGCGGGCTGCGTGAAGGGCCCCGCGGCCGGCGACGCCGGGGCGGCGTGCGCCGACGCGAAGTGGTCCGGTGGTGCCCCGCGCGGCGGAGCCGCCGCGGGGGAGGAGAGCCGGGCAGCGGCGCCGTGCGCCGTGCGACCGGGCGTCGCGAAGGTGTCCGTCGCGAAGGTGTCGGTGAAAGGATCCCAGGCCATCACGCCGTCCTTGGCTCACTCGTTCCGGGCGAGCTCTCCCGGCGCCGCGACCGGTTCAGACCCGGCACCGGTGGCTCGATGAGGGGCCGCGCGAGCCGCCGTACGGGCGCGGTCGACAGCAGTACGGCGACGGCGGCTCCGCAGGCCGTCAGCAGGGCGGCACCGAGAGGGCCCAGCGGGCGCAGCGGTGCGTCCCAGCCGTAGGCGTGCGCGGCAGTGGTCAGCAGTCCGTGCAGCAGATACGGGTACAGAGTCAGGGCCCCGAGCCCAGTCAGCCACCGGGTGCGCCGGGGCACCAGGGCCAGGAACGCGCCGGTCATCAGCGCCGTCCCCGCGAACAGGCCGAGCCGTACCAGCAGATACGGCAGGGTGCCCGCGCCCAGCTCGGCCTGCCCGTGGCTCATCCACAGCCAGTGGACATCGGTGCCCGGCGCCACCGCGTACGCCACGGCGCCGCCCGCCAGCAGCACCGGCGGGGCACACCATCGCAGTACGCGGCTCTCGCGCAACCGCGCGAAGTGGGCGGGCCGCAGGGCCAGTCCGAGCACGAACCACGGCAGGAACATCAGCACCCGGGGCAGCGCCAGATCCTGCCCCAGGCTGGAGGTGCCCGCCGCCAGCGAGACCAGCGCGGCGACCGGCACCGGCCACGGGATCACCCGCCACAGAGGCACGGTCAGCCGCCAGACGAAGAGCGCGGCCAGGAACCAGCACACGAACGTCGGCTCGGTCAGGGTGAGCCGGAACGGCTTCCCCCAGGCGACGGCTTCGACCGCGGTGTAGAGCACCTCGAAGACGAGATAGGGCACCAGCACCCCGGCCACCAGCTTGCGCAGCTGCTCGGGCCGCCCCGCGAAGCCACGCGAGAAGTAGCCGCTCAGCAGGATGAAGGCAGGCATGTGGAAGGAGGAGATCCACAGATAGCCCGCCTTGACGGTGCGGGAGCCCTCCACGAGCCCCATCGGCCAGGTGTGGCCGATGACGACGAGCACGATGAGCAGGAACTTGGCGTTGTCGAGGAACGGATCCCGCGCCGTGCGCCCGCCACCGTCCGCCTCCCGCACCACGGCACGGCCCGTGTACTGGCCTGCGGCACGGTCCGCGTCCCGCCCCGCCGCATCGGGCCCCGCAGCGCGCGGCTCGCCGGACGGCGCCGATGTCGGCACTCCGTCCTCGGCGGGCGCGCCGCTGCCGCCCGGCCCGGCTGGGTCGATGATCTTCGAGGCCATTGATCTGACAGTAGGCGCGGCTTTTCCCCATTCGGTCGCGGCATGCCGCTGCGAGGGCCGAACGAGGGACATACGAGTGTTAAGAATGCATCCCCTCCCTTTTCGCACCTCAAATAGTCGGAGGAAACCGGCTGATTTCGAGCTCACAGTGCACAGAAGGGGAAGCCGCGAATGAAGATCGTGTTCCTGCTGGACAACGCCTATGGAATCGGCGGGACGATCAGGTCGACGGTGAACCTCTCAGGAGCGCTTGCTGAAAGGCACCAGGTGGAGGTCGTCAGTCTCCGCAGGACAAGCCAGGAGCCGGAGCTCGTCTTCGACCCCCGCGTCACTCTGACCTCTCTGATCGACCTGCGCCGTTCCTCCCACAGCTACGACGGGGACGACCCGGACTTCCACCGGTGCAGCGAACGCTTCATCGAGGGCAACGACCACTTCGAGCGCGGCATCGCCACCCGGCTGGGCGACCTGCGGGTGAAGGCGCTGCTGGAGAGCCTGGAAGCGGACGTGGTCATCGGCACCCGGCCGAAGATCAACGACTATCTCGCCGCGTACGGCACCGACCGCTACGTGCGTATCGGGCAGGAGCACCTCAGTCACGTGACGCACAGCGACCACGTCCGCGCCCACCAGGACGCCGCCCTCCCCCACCTGGACGCGTTCGTCACCGTCTCCTACGCGGACGCCGCCGACTACCGCGCCGCTCTCCCCGACCTGCGGACCGAGATCGTCTGCGTACCCAACGCCGTGCCGCAGCCGCAGGTCGAGCCGTCCAACGGGCAGGCCAAACTCATCGTCGCCGCAGGCCGGTTCATCAAGATCAAGCGGTACGACCGGCTGCTGCACGCCTTCGCGCTTGTGGCCAACAAGCACCCGGACTGGTCGCTTCGGCTGTACGGACGTGGGCAGCAGCAGCGTGTCCTGCGGGCCACCCTCAACAGGCTCGGCCTCCACGACCGCGCATTCCTGATGGGTGCGCACTCCCCCATCGAGACGGAGTGGGCCAAGGGCTCCATCGCGGCCGTCTCCTCCGACGCCGAGTCCTTCGGGATGACCCTGGTGGAGGCCATGCACTGCGGCGTTCCGGTCGTCAGCACCGACTGCCCCTACGGGCCGGGCGAGATCATCGCCAACGGCAAGGACGGACTGCTCGCCCCGATGGGCGAGGACGAGGACGTGACCGTACGCGGCTTCGCCGACGCCCTGCTGCACCTCATCGAGGACCCGGCCCTGCGCTCCCGGATGAGTCGAGCAGCCCTGCAGAAGGCAGCGCGCTACAGCCCCCAGCGCATCGCGGGCGAGTACGAGGACCTGATGACCCGTCTCCTGGAGGGCCGCCCCGGCGCGGGGGCAGCCGTGCCGAGCACGGGCAGGTCCGGAGCGAAGGGTGCACGGGCGGCGCCGCCGGCGAGCGCCGCACCCTCGGCGAGCGCCGCACCCTCGGCGAGCGCGCCTTCCGAGCCCGTCCGGCAGCGGGCCCGGCCCGCTGCCCCGCGCAAGGGCGGGAGCGCGTGTACCGTCCGGACGGTACGCAGCCTGGTGCCGCGCCCGCTCGTCCCCGTACTGCGCACCCTCACACGTGCCCTGCGGAAGGACCGGACCGTGCGGCGGGAGGAGAGCGCGCTCAAGGGGCTGCCGCGGCCGGTCGCCCATGTACGCGTCCAGGCTGACGGGGCGCTGCTGATCCGGCTGCGCGCCGACTCCCTCCCCGAGAGCGCGGCGGTGCTGTCGCTGCGCTCCCGGGACCGGGACGGTGCGGAGCCGGTCCGCGTCCCGCTGCCGCCCCGCGAGCAGGCGGACGCGGACGGCTGGGTCGAACTCCGGCTGACCCGCCCGGAGGTGAAGCTGTTCGAGGGGCGGTGGGACGTCCATGTGGAGCGCACCTCGGACGGCGGGAGCAAGCAGGTCAAGGCACTCATGGTGGAGACGGCACGGCTGCTCACCATGCCCGCGCCGCTCGCCCCCGACGGCACGCTCCAGTCGTGGATCCCTTACGCCACGGGCGACGGCCACCTCGCGCTACGCATCTGGTCCCGCGCCCGGCACGCGGAGGTCACCTCGATCGAGCTGGGCGAGCACGGTTACACGCTCACGGCACGGCTGTACGGGAAGGGTTCGCGTCCCGCGCTGTCGCGGCGGACCCTGGAGCTGTCGGGCGGGCCCGTGCTGGTGGCGGTGCCGCGCGGCAACCCGCGGCAGACGTTCGAGTTCCCCGGCCGCCGGGACGGCGACGACGAGAACGCCACCGTGCGCCTGGAGTTGCCCTACGAGCTGCCCGCCGCGTTCGCCGACGGCTCGCCCGAGGGCGTGTGGGATCTGTGGCTGCGCCCCGGCCTCGGTCCCGAACGGGTGCGGCTGGGACGGGTGCTGGGGGATCTCGCGGACCGCAAGAAGACCGACGTCACCCCGCCCGCCCGGCTGGACGGGACCGACCTGGCCGTCCAGCTGTACTTCTCGGTGAACAACAATCTCGTCCTGACGCTGAAGTCCGTCGGCCCACGCAAGACGGAGCAGGCGGAACAGACCGAACAGGCCGCACAGGGGGCTGCTGCCGCGGACGCGCAGAGCCCTCAGCGCCCCTCGTCCTCCCCGAGCGCCTCGGCCAACGCCTGACCCCGCTCCCCCTCCCGCAGCCGCTGCTCACGGTCCTCGGCCGCCCGCGCCAGGGCCTGCACCGCGCGGTTGAAGCGGACGAGGGAGGGCGGCTCGGCAGGCCCGAGCAGCCGGACCTTCAGCGCGGCACGCGCCGGGGCGAGCGTGTCCTCCTCCGGGTGGCGTACGGAGTGCAGGAGCTGGGGGATGCCGGAGCCGTCGGGGCCCAGGATGGCCGCCGCGCGGACGGTGGGGCAGGCGGCGCGGAAGCTGTCGTCGTCCATACCGCTGGTGTTGGCCACCGCGTACGGCTTCTCGCTGCTGAGGTAGTCCGCGACGACGGAGGAGACGTCCGAGACCAGTACGTCGGCCTCGTTGAAGCAGCTGAAGAGGCCGGGCCGCGAGCCGGTGATGACGCGGTGCTGCCAGGAGGGCCTCGCCGCCCAGTACGCCTCCTCCCACACCCGGAGGGCCTCCGCCGCGGCCTCGGCGCGGCCCGGCTCGGGCGCCGCCTGGCGCAGCATCCGCTCCACCTCGTCGGCGTGCCGCCCGACGTCGGCCCGGGTCAGCGCCTTCAGTTCGCCGGCCGCCTCCTCCAGCGCCGCGACCGCCTCCGGGCTCGGCTCCTCGCCGTCCCGCTCGGCGTTGGCCTCGCGGACCAGCGCGCGGATCCGCCGGTCGGCGGCCCCGGCCCGCGGGTCGATGGTGCCGGTCATCGGGTGCGGCTTGTACAGCAGCCGCACCTTCGGGTCCGCCAGCAGCGCATTGACGATGTTCTCGCCCGCCATGAGCACGGAGGTGTGGCCCGGGTCGTCGGTGTAGCCCTCCCAGGTGGGGGCGTAGAGAACGGTGAGATACCCGGCGCGGTCGGCCGCGGTACGGGTCCCGGCCGGCTGGATGGCGGCGAGCTGCGGGCGGCCGACCTCGACCACATCCTTGTCCTCCACCCCGATGTACGCCTGTGCGTACCGCTCCCGCGCGGCTTCCCCGGCGACCCACACCTGGTCGTACGCCTTGGCGTAGGGGTTGCAGGAGGAGAGCTTGTCGGACTCGCCGTGGTTGATGAAGGCGTGCTTGAGGGTGGGGATGCGCAACACCTGGGCGGTTTTGCCGGAGTTCGCCGGGTGCAGCAGCACCTTCAGCGTGGAGTGCTCCAGCCGCATCAGGTGGGTGACCTTGGGGATGCAGACGATCGGGATGTCGGTGGCGTCGATCTTGCGCACCATGAACCGCTCACGCAGCACGATCAGCGGCCGTTCGTCCAGCTGGGCGAGGGTGCTCAGCCACATGTTCGCCTGGTACGCGGAGGCCGCGCCCCCGGAGAAGTACATGCCGACGGTCGGCCTGTACTCCGCCAGCCACTGATCCAGCCACGCCAGCGCCTCGTCCTCGCTGACGACCTGCTTGCCGGGCAGCAGCCAGGTGGCCAGCCACCCGGTCCCGGCCAGCACCCCGGCACAGCAGCACCAGGCGACGGCCTGCGCCCACGCCAGGTCGCCCGTCACGGCTGCGGTGCACATTCCGGTTGTCGTCAGCGCCGAGACGGCCGTCAGCCGCAGCGTCGCCCGCTTGACGAACAGCGCGGGCGGCGAGGAGGACAGCCGCAGGGCCGAAGCGTCGATGTTGCGGGTGACGATCGGCAGCCGCCGCCGGGTACGCACCGCACCCGCGATCGCCTGGCAGAAGAAGTGCAGCGCCCAGCACAGCAGCACGGCGCCCAGCAGCAGCGCACCGGTCCCGCCGGGACGCAGTACGTCCAGCCTGCCCAGGCCGCCGAGCAGCAGCGCGTCCCGCAGCATCTGCCGTGCGGGCGGGGTGAACTGCGCCCGGCGCAGCTGCCGCGTCATCTTCCGTGCCCGGGAGGGCATCAGCACCTCGGTCAGCAGGCCGAGCACGGCGCCGAAGACGACGAAGGGGGCGTGCGAGTCGACGATCCCCGCCACCTGGAGGAGGTAGCCGCAGGCCAGCAACAGCAACGCGGAGACAGACTTCGACCGGCGCCGCGCGAGGGCGGCGCGGCGCTGCCGCTGGAGTGTGGCTTCCGGGGTCTCCCTCTCGTCCTCGTCCCCGGGCTCGCCTTCCGCCGCGGGTTCGCCTTCGGGCCTGGCAGTCCCGTACGCGCCGGTGGCCTTGCGGGCGCGGCTGTCGTCCGTCACGGGGTCGAGCACAAGCGTGTCGGCGACGTTTGCGGCGTCCTCCGCCGCATCGCCGTTCCCGGCAGCGCCGCGTTCATCGTTAGCGCCGCCGTCGTCGTTCGCGTCGTCCACTCCGTCTACCAGCGCACCCACACTTCACGGTAGGCAGCACCGGAGCGGCCCGTCGCGCCACGGAGGGCTGAACGCGTGACCGCCGCCGGGGCTGGTACCGGCGGCGGTCTGCGGGCACGTCGTGGTTGCTCGCGCAGTTCCCCGCGCCCCTTACGGGGCGCTCAGCGGTTGCTGCGCAGCAGCGTACGCATCGTCCGCATCGCCACCGAGAGGTTCGCCAGGTCGAAGGTCTCCGACGCCTGGATCTCGTCCAGGGTGGCCCGGGCGCGGACGAGGATCGCGTGGTTCTTCTCCTCCCACGCCTCGTACCGCTGCTCCGACGTCGCCGCACCGTCGCCCGCCGCCAGCACATCGGCTGTCAGCAGCTGGTGCGCCGCGTAGAGGTCCTCGCGGATGGAGGAGCGGGCCATGGACTGCCAGCGGTCGGCCCGCGGCAGTTCGCTGACGCGGCCCTGGAGCTGGGTGATGCCGAGCCGGTGGGACAGGTCGAAGTAGACCTCGGCGACGTCCATCAGCTCCGTGTCGGTGCGGCCCTCGACGGCCACCACGTCCAGCGCGGAGAACGCCGCGGCCGAGCCCGCGATGCGCAGCGCCAGATCCGCGGGGACGCCGGCGCCCGCCAGCTTGTCGTAGACCCGCTGGTGCCACCTGAGGTCGTCGCCCTTGAGCAGCTTGGGAAGCTCCGCCCAGACCGTCTCGACCCGGTCGGAGAACAGCTCGATGGTCTCGGCCAGCGCCAGCGGCTGCGGACGGTTGTTGAGCAGCCAGCGGGTGCCCCGCTCGACGAGCTGCCGGGAACGCAGCCGGATGTCGGTGAGGACGCCTGCCGCGACCTTGTTGTCCAGCGCCTCCACCTCGTCCCAGATGTCGCCGAGCCGGAAGATGGCGCGCGCGGCCGTGTGGGCGCGCACGATCTCCTCCGTGGAGGCACCGGACTCCTCCTTCATCCGGTGTACGAAGGTCGAACCCGAGGTGTTGACCGTGTCGTTGACCAGCAACGTGGTGATGATCTCGCGGCGCAGCGCGTGGTTGGCGATCTGCTGGGCGAACCGCTCCCGCAGCGGCTTGGGGAAGTAGGCGTACAGCAGCCGTTCCAGGTAGGCGTCGTCCGGCAGCGAGGTGACGATCAGCTCACCCGTGATGTTGATCTTGGTGTACGCGAGCATCACCGCGATCTCCGGCTGGGTCAGCCCCTGCCCGTTGCTGCGCCGCTCCCGGATCTGCCGGTCCGAGGGCAGGAACTCCAGCGCCCGGTCGAGCTTGCCCTCCTTGGACAGCGCCCGCATCTGCCGCTGGCTGGCCAGCAGCAGGCTGGGGGCCTGGGCCAGGGAGTTGGCCAGCGCCACGTTCTGCGCGTAGTTGTTGCGCAGCACCAGCTCGCCGACCTCGTCGGTCATCTCGGCCAGCAGCTTGTTGCGCTGCTTGACGGTCATGTCGCCGTCGGCCACCACGGAGTTCAGCAGGATCTTGATGTTCACCTCGTGGTCGGAGGTGTCCACGCCGGCGCTGTTGTCGATCGCGTCGGTGTTGATCCGGCCGCCGTTCGCGGCGAACTCGATCCGGCCGAGCTGGGTGCAGCCCAGGTTGCCGCCCTCCCCGACGACCTTCACCCGCAGGTCCTGGCCGTCCACCCGGATCGCGTCGTTGGCCTTGTCGCCGACGTCCGCGTCGCTCTCCGTCGACGCCTTGACGTAGGTGCCGATACCGCCGTTCCACAGCAGATCGACGGGGGCGCTCAGGATGGCACGCATCAGCTCGGCGGGGGTCATCTTGGTGATGCCCGACTCGATGCCCAGCGCCTCGCGCACCTGCGGGGTGATCGGCACCGACTTGGCGCCGCGCGGGTGGATGCCGCCGCCCGCCGAGATCAGCTTGGCGTCGTAGTCCGCCCACGAGGAGCGCGGCAGCTCGAACAGCCGGCGGCGCTCCGCGTAGGAGCCGGCCGTATCGGGGTCGGGGTCGAGGAAGATGTGCCGGTGGTCGAAGGCGGCCACCAGCCGGATGTGCTCGGAGAGCAGCATGCCGTTGCCGAACACGTCGCCGGACATGTCGCCGACGCCGACCACGGTGAAGTCCTCGGTCTGGGTGTCGTGGCCCAGCTCGCGGAAGTGCCGCTTGACGGACTCCCAGGCGCCGCGCGCGGTGATGCCCATGCCCTTGTGGTCGTAGCCCGCCGAGCCGCCGGAGGCGAAAGCGTCGCCGAGCCAGTAGCCGTACGCCTGAGCGACCTCGTTGGCGATGTCGGAGAAGGTGGCCGTGCCCTTGTCGGCCGCGACGACGAGGTAGGTGTCGTCCTCGTCGTGCCGCACCACGTCCTTCGGGTGCTCGACCTCCCCGGAGACGAGGTTGTCGGTGACATCCAGCAGTCCGGAGATGAACGTCCTGTAGCAGGCGATGCCCTCGGCCTGCCAGGCGTCGCGGTCGGTGGCCGGGTCCGGCAGCTGCTTGCCGACGAAGCCGCCCTTGGCACCCACCGGCACGATGACGGTGTTCTTGACCTCCTGCGCCTTGACCAGGCCCAGGATCTCCGTACGGAAGTCCTCGCGCCGGTCCGACCAGCGCAGACCGCCGCGTGCGACCTTGCCGAACCGCAGGTGGACGCCCTCGACGCGCGGCGAGTACACCCAGATCTCGAACTGGGGCCGCGGCGCGGGCAGGTCCGGGATGGCCTGCGGGTCCAGCTTCATCGACACATAGGTGTGCGGCTTGCCGTCGCTGGCGAGCTGGAAGTAGTTGGTGCGCAGGGTGGCGTTGATGACGGTGAGGAAGGAGCGCAGGATGCGGTCCTCGTCCAGGCTCGCCACCTGGTCGAGCGCGCCGTTCAGCTCCTCCAGGATGCCGTCCGTCAGCTCGTGCCCCGCCCACCTGCGTGCCGGGTCCAGCCGGGCCTCGAACAGGTTGACCAGCAGCCGGGTGGTGTGCACGTTCCCGCGCAGCGTGTCCTCGATGTAGGACTGGCTGAAGGTCGAGCCGGCCTGCCGCAGGTACTTCGCGTACGCGCGCAGCACCATCGCCTGCCGCCAGGTCAGCCCCGCGGAGAGCACCAGCGAGTTCAGCCCGTCGTTCTCCGCGCGGCCGGTCCACACCGCCGAGAACGCCTCCTGGAAGCGCTCGCGGGTCTCCTCCTCGAGACCGCGCTGGCCGTCCGGCATCCGCAGCCCGAAGTCGTAGATCCAGGCGTGCGAGCGGTCGGCGCAGCGCAGCTCGTACGGCCGCTCGTCCACCACCTCGACGCCCATCGCCTGCAGGCCCGGCAGTACGGCCGAGAGGGAGACGGGGCTGCCGGTCCGGTACATCTTGAACCGGCGCTCGCCGGGACCCGCGCCGACCGGCTCGTACAGGCTGAGCGAGAAGTCGTTCTCCTTGCCGCGGTGCACCAGCTGTTCGATGTGCTGGAGGTCGGCGACGGCGGCGCGCGGCGAGAAGTCCGCCTTGTAGCCCTCGGGGAAGGCGCGCGCGTACTTCTGTGCCAGCTCGGCGGCCTGCTCCTCACCGCAGTCGGCGATCAGCGCCTCGTTGAAGCCGTCCGCCCACGAGCGCGCCGCCTCGGCCAGCCGGGCTTCGATACGTTCGATCTCCGCGTCGGTCAGCTCGGCGAGCTGGGCACCGGTCCGCACCCGGATGACGAAGTGCAGCCGGGAGAGCACCGACTCGGTGTTCCACGCGGTGAAGTCGACGCTGGTACCGCCCAGTTCCTCGGTGAGGATCTCGGTCAGCCGCAGCCGCACCGCGGTCGTGTAGCGGTCGCGGGGGAGGTAGACCAGCGCCGAGTAGTACCGCCCGTACTCGTCCTTGCGCAGGTAGAGCCGCAGCTTGCGGCGTTCCTGGAGGTAGAGGACGGAGGTGACGATGGACCGCAGCTCCTCGACCGAGGTCTGGAACAGCTCGTCGCGCGGGTACGTCTCCAGGATCTGCAGCAGGTCACGCCCGGCGTGGCTGTCGGGCGTGAAGCCCGCGCTCTCCAGCACGTCGGCGACCTTGCGCCGTACGACGGGGACCCGGCGCACCGACTCGGTGTAGGCGGCGGACGAGAAAAGACCGAGGAAGCGGCGCTCCCCGATGACGTTCCCCGCCTCGTCGAACTTCTTGACGCCCACGTAGTCCAGATACGACGAACGGTGCACGGTCGCACGGCTGTTCGCCTTGGTGAGCACCAGCATCCGGTGCTCCCGCGCCTTGGCCCGGGCGTCGGCGGGCAGCCGGTTGAAGGACGGCGAGACCGGGTGGCTCTCCTCCGTGCTGCGCTGCGGATCGGCGCGCAGGATGCCCAGCCCGGTGCCGGCCAGCGGGGCGAGGCTCAGCTCCTCGCCTTCCTCGCCGCCGTCGCCCGCCTTCTGCTGGTCGCCACCTGCGGCATCCAGCTCGTACTCGCGGTAGCCGAGGAAGGTGAAATGGTCGTCGGCCAGCCAGCGCAGCAGCTCCCGGGCCTCCCCGATCTCCTCCTGCGGGAGCTCGTCGGTGGGCTCGTTCGGCAGCTCCTCGGCGATCCGGAGCGCCGCGCCGCGCATCTTCTGCCAGTCCTCGACGGCCTCCCGCACATCGGAAAGGATCCGGCGCAGGTCAGCGGCGATCTGCTTGAGGTCCTCGCGGTCCGTCTCGCGGTCGATCTCGACGTGGATCCAGGACTCGACCAGCGCGTCGTGCGGCAGCCCGGCGTCCGGTGCCTCCTTGCCCCTGCCCCTCTTCTTCGGCTTCGCCTTCTCACCTTCGGTGGCCCGGGTGTCCGGGAACTGGGTGTCCGGCATCTGCGCGAGGTCGTCCCGGCCGACCGAGAGCACCTCCAGCAGCTTTCCGGTCAGATCCCGGCGGACCACCATCTGCGGGTGGATCACTGCATGGATGCCGCGGCCCTGCCGGGAGAGCTCGTTGGTGACCGAGTCGACCAGGAACGGCATGTCGTCGGTGACGACCTCGACCACCGAATGCGTGCACGACCAGCCGTTCTCGTCGATCGACGGCGAGTACACCCGGACGTTGGCCGTGCCCTGCGGCCGCTCCTCGGCGAGCCGGTAGTGGGCGAGTGCGCCGCCGAGGATGTCGACCGGATCGCGGTCGGCGAGGTCCTCCGGCGCCGTGTGCAGGTAGTACCGCTGGAGATACGCGCCAAGGGCCCCCTCCTTGGGGCCATGGGGCCCCTGGACCGGGTGGCGCCCCTGGGCCGGGCTCTGTTCAGCCACCCGGGCGGCTTCCGCCAGCCGCTCGGCTTTTGCTTCATCCAGCTTGCTCTGCATGTCCTCTGGCTCCTGTCGCGCGCCGTTGCGTGACGTCGGGAAAATGAAGGCACGGCACCGGAATGACGCGGGGTCTCCGCTCGGGTCCGCCGCTGTGCCGCGAGAGACGACCAGCGACGCCCCACCCGCGGTCGCGCGGGGGGCGCTGCACGGAGGGGCGCCCGAGGGCGGATCCTCCGGTGGATATCGCGCTGATCACGTAGGTAAGGCTATCGCTCTCGGGCTGCGGAGTGTCATGGGCCTGATTTGTACAGATAGCGAGTGCAATTTGTACGGACAGCTAGCACACCGAGATCAACTTCACCGATCCGACCAGCAGGGGAAGGGCCGGGGGAACTCTTGGCAAAGCGACGATCGCGGGGCACGTTGACACAGACGGTACCGGCGCCCCGGGCGGTTCCCGTCCGGGCGCCGGCCCGGGAGAGGGAGACAGCATGACGGCGAACATCCTGCTCGTGACCGGCGACGCCGCCGAGTCCCTGGAGGTGCTCTACCCCTACCAGCGGCTGCGGGAAGAGGGCTACACCGTGCATATCGCGGCTCCCACCCGCAAGAAGCTGCGCTTCGTCGTCCACGACTTCGAGGACGGCTACGACACCTACACCGAGAAGCCCGGCTACACCTGGCCCGCCGACCTCGCCTTCTCCGAGGTCGAGCCAGGCCAGTACGCGGGTGTGGTCATCCCCGGCGGCCGGGCGCCGGAGTACCTGCGCAACGACCCGGAGCTGCGCAAGGTGCTCAAGGCGTTCTTCGACGCGGACAAACCCGTCGCCCAGATCTGCCACGGGCCGCTGCTGACCGCCGCCGTGGGCGTGCTGAGCGGGCGCCGGGTCACCGCCTATCCGGCGCTGGAGATGGATATGCAGACAGCGGGCGCCGACTTCCAGGACGCGGAAGTCGTGGTGGACGGCCCCCTGGTCTCCTCCCGCGCCTGGCCCGACCACTCCGCCTGGATGCGCGAATTCCTGACCGTACTGCGGACCAGGGAGGAGTCCGCGACACAGAACTGAGCTCGCGGACCGGCCGCTACGCCTGCACTCCGGCGGAGTCCTCCCGCGGCGGCTCCACCGCCTCGGCCACCAGCTCCTCCGCCGTCTCGACGGCTTGGTGCAACGTGTCGACCACCGGGACCCCGGCCTCCTCCAGGCTGGCCCGGCTGTGCGAGCCCCCGGTGAACAGCACCGCTCTGGCGCCCGCGTGCGCGGCTGCCAGAGCGTCGTCCACCGCGTCCCCGATCACCACCGTCCGGCCCGGCTCCACGCCGGCCAGCGCCGCGAGGTGCCGCACCATCTGGGCCGCCTTGCCGCCGCCGGACGGACCGACCGAGCCGTCGACCCGTACGAAGTGCGAGTCGATGCCGTACGTACGCAGCAGTGGCAGCAGCCGGTCGTGCGGCGCCAGCGAACACAGCGACTGGGTGCGGCCCGCCTCCTGCCGGGACGCCAGCAGCTCGGCGGCTCCCTCGGCGAGGCCCGCATCGGAGATCCGCGCCCAGTAGTGCCGGTGGAAGGTCTCGTCCATGAGCTGCCACTCGCTGTCGGTGGGCAGCCGGCCGATCAACCGCTCGTAGAAGCGCGGCACCGGAACGCAGTACAGCTCCCGGTATCTCTCCAGCGTGATGACCGGCAGACCGAGCTCGTCGAACGCGGCGTTCGTCGCTTCGAGGACAGTGTGGATGTCGTGCAGCAGTGTGCCGTTCCAATCCCACACGATGTGTGCGGACTTCTGCTTTCGCCCCAAGACCATGCGTCTGACGGTAGGAGAGAGCACTGACAACGCGACACCCATTTCCCGCCGCCCGACAGCCGCAGCTAAGGGTAACGCCGCAGGTCAGCCGCTTATCAGCCGACCAATGCCGGGATCTCCTGAGTCGCGAACCACAGCAATTCGTGGTCATCGGCGCGGTCCACGACCTGCTGCGCCTTCTCGTCACCGCTCAGTGCGGCGGACAGCGCGCCGAGCGCCGCCGTCACGTCGTCGACCGCGTCCTCCGCGTCGAGATGGACGGCCGCTGCCTTGGTCAACGGGACAGCGGCGGTCAGCCGCACCCGGCCGACGGCGCCCTCGTCATCCCCTTCGTCATCCCGGTCGCCGCCCGTCTCCTCGGCCACGGTGACGGTTGCCTCAGCGGCCTCCGCCACCACGACCACCCGGCGCCGCGCGGCCTCGAACTGGTCGGCCAGCAGCCGCAGCGAGGCGCCCGCCGCCTGCCGGAGCGCCGCGTACTCCAGCTCTTCCTCGTCCTGAGAGCCCCACCACGCGCGCAGCCCGGGGGTGACCGCGTACGCCTCGACGGGTGCGGGTCCCAGCTCACCCGCACCGTGAGCCTCGCTCAGTGCGGGCAGGGTCAGAGGGACATAGACACGCATGGGCTGCCGCTTTCGTGTATCGCCGGGGACCGTATGCCCCGTCAGCATACGGGCAGGGCGCCCGCGTCGCCCTCCCCAACGGCCCCGTAAACCCGCAGGTAGAGCTGGTGCGAGGTCAACGCACAGCGGCCTCCCCCACCAGATAGGGGAACTTCCCCGGCCCCCTCCCGCACCCACCCCGGCTCATTGCGGTACGCCGCGCTCCGCCGCTACAACCATTGCCGTCCAGCCAGTTACCGCCCGGTATCAGCCCGCCGGGCCCGGCACACCACCACGGGGGAGCCCATGACGACACCCGTCTCCGAGTCGGCATCCGGACGCCAACCGCGCAGGCGCACCCCGCGCACGGCACCGTCCCGGCCGCCGGCCCGGCGGGACAGCCGCCGCCCCGCCGACGCAGCCCTGCGCGCCGCCGCCCACCGCGCCCGCGAGCGTCGGCCCCCGTTCTGGTTCGCCCACCGCCTGCTGCTTGTACTGAGCGGCCAGTGCCCGGTCCAGACGCTGCTCGCGTACGCCAGGGGCCCGGCGTACGACCGGCTGACCGCCCTCGCCCCCTTGGCCCCGCTCCGCCCCCGCGGCACCGACCGCACGGCACCCGCCGTACTGGAAGCCCGCGGCACCCAGCCCCGCGACGGCGTCATCGAAGCCTTCGCCCGCATCGCCACCGGCGCCCACCAGCGCGCCATGGCCTTCCGCCTGGAATGGTGCTCCGACAACCGATGGCGCTGCACAGCCATCGAACTGGACATCAAGCCATGACCTGCGCCCCGTAAGGGGCGCAGGGAACTGCGCGAGCAACCACAACCCACCCGCAGCCTGCGGACATCAGGAAGGGGCACCCCCTTGCCAGCACAGGCGAGGGTCGGAGCAAAGATCCCCCGAAACACAAGGGGGCCGGGCACCAAGTGCCCGGCCCCAACGCACCTCGCGGCGCTACTTTCGCTTCTTGCGGCCCTTCTGGGCCTTGCGGCGCTCCGCACGGGTGAGGCCGTCGGCGGGCGAGCGGACCGGGCCGCTGTCGTCCGCCGGGGCGCCGGTGTCCGAGGTGTCGAGGTCTCGCTCGACCACGCCGCCCTCCGCGGTGGGCGCCGAGAAGTGCAGCCGGTCAGGACGCTGCGGCTGGTCCAGCCCCTTCGCGTGGATGGCCGGAGCCGCGCCAGCGGGCACCGCGTCGCGCGGGCCCTCCTTCTCCAGGGACGGCGCCGGCGCCGCTTCCTCGACCGGCACCTCCTCGACCTGCTGCTCGACCTGGACCTCCAGGTTGAACAGGTAGCCGACGGACTCCTCCTTGATGCCGTCCATCATGGCCTGGAACATGTCGTAGCCCTCCCGCTGGTACTCGACCAGCGGGTCCTTCTGGGCCATCGCTCGCAGGCCGATGCCCTCCTGGAGGTAGTCCATCTCGTACAGGTGCTCGCGCCACTTGCGGTCGAGCACCGACAGCACCACGCGCCGCTCCAACTCGCGCATGATCTCGGAGCCCAGCTCCTTCTCCCGCGCGTCGTACTGCTCGTGGATGTCGTCCTTGATGGCCTCGATGATGAAGTCGGCAGTCAGGCCCTCGCGGTCGCCCGCGGCCTCCTCCAGCTCCTCGATGGGCACCTGCACCGGGTAGAGCTGCTTGAAGGCGCTCCACAGCCGCTCCAGGTCCCATTCCTCGGCGAAGCCCTCGACGGTCTCGGCCTGGACGTACGCCTCGATCGTGTCGTCCATGAAGTGCCGCACCTGCTCGTGCAGGTCCTCGCCCTCCAGGACGCGGCGGCGCTCGCCGTAGATGACCTCGCGCTGCCGGTTGAGCACCTCGTCGTACTTGAGGACGTTCTTCCGGATCTCGAAGTTCTGCTGCTCGACCTGGGACTGCGCGGAGGCGATGGCGCGGGTCACCATCTTGTTCTCGATCGGGACGTCGTCCGGCACGTTGGCCATCGCCATCACGCGCTCCACCATCTGCGCCTTGAACAGCCGCATCAGGTCGTCGCCCAGCGACAGATAGAAGCGGGACTCGCCCGGGTCGCCCTGACGGCCGGAGCGGCCGCGCAGCTGGTTGTCGATCCGGCGCGACTCGTGGCGCTCGGTGCCCAGCACATAGAGGCCGCCCAGTTCCTTGACCTCGTCGACGGCGGACTTGACCGACTTCTCGGCCTTCTCCAGCGCGGCGGGCAGCGCGGCCGCCCACTCCTCCGGGTGCTCGTTCGGGTCGAGGCCGCGCTCGCGCAGCTCGTTCTCCGCCATGCCCTCGGCGTTGCCGCCGAGCTTGATGTCGGTACCACGACCGGCCATGTTCGTGGCGACCGTGACAGCGCCCTTACGGCCCGCCTCGGCGACGATCAGCGCCTCACGCTCGTGGTTCTTCGCGTTGAGCACCTGGTGCGGAACACCGCGCTTGGTGAGCTGCTTGGAGAGGTACTCGGACTTCTCGACCGAGGTGGTGCCGACCAGGATCGGCTGGCCGATCTCGTGCTTCTCCACGATGTCGTCGACGACCGCGTCGAACTTGGCGACCTCGGTGCGGTAGATCAGGTCGGCCTGGTCCTTACGGGCCAGCGGCCGGTTGGTCGGGATGGGGACGACGCCGAGCTTGTAGATCTGGTGGAACTCGGCGGCCTCGGTCATCGCCGTACCGGTCATACCCGAAAGAGTCTTGTAGAGGCGGAAGAAGTTCTGGAGGGTGATCGTGGCGAGCGTCTGGTTCTCGTCCTTGATCTCCACCCCTTCCTTCGCCTCGATCGCCTGGTGCATGCCCTCGTTGTAGCGGCGGCCGGCGAGGATGCGGCCGGTGTGCTCGTCGACGATCATGACTTCGCCGTCGAGGACGACGTAGTCCTTGTCGTTCTTGTAGAGCTCCTTGGCCTTGATCGCGTTGTTGAGGTAACCGACCAGCGGGGTGTTGACCGACTCGTAGAGGTTGTCGATGCCCAGCCAGTCCTCGACCTTGGCGACGCCGGACTCGTGGATGGCGACCGTGCGCTTCTTCTCGTCGATCTCATAGTCGCCCGTCTCCGGCTTCTGGGTGCGCGGATCGCCGGGCTCGCCCTTCTCCAGGCGCTTGACGAGCTTCGCGAAGTCGCTGTACCACTTCGTGGCCTGGTCGGCGGGTCCGGAGATGATCAGCGGCGTACGGGCCTCGTCGATGAGGATGGAGTCGACCTCGTCGACGATGGCGAAGTTGTGGCCCCGCTGCACCAGTTCGTCCTTCGACCACGCCATGTTGTCGCGCAGGTAGTCGAATCCGAACTCGTTGTTCGTGCCGTAGGTGATGTCGCACGCGTACTGCTCGCGGCGCTCGGCGGGGGACATGTTGGCGATGATGCAGCCGACGGACAGCCCGAGGAAGCGGTGCACCCGGCCCATCCACTCGGAGTCACGCTGCGCCAGGTAGTCGTTGACCGTGACGATGTGTACGCCCTCGCCCGAGAGCGCGTTCAGATACGCGGGCAGCGTGCCGACCAGCGTCTTGCCCTCACCGGTCTTCATCTCGGCGACGTAACCGAGGTGCAGCGCACCGCCGCCCATCAGCTGTACGTCGTAGTGCCGCTCGCCCAGCACCCGCTTGGCAGCCTCACGGACGGTCGCGAACGCTTCCGGCATCAGGTCGTCGAGGCTTTCGCCCTCGGCGTACCGCTCCTTGTACTCGTCCGTGAGTGCCCGCAGCTCGGCGTCCGACAGGTCGACGAAGTCCTCTTCGATGGAATTCACCTGCCGCGCGATGCGGTCCAGCTTGCGCAGGATCTTCCCTTCACCTGCACGCATGAGCTTGCCGAAGACGGACACTTAGGGTGGCTCCTTGCCGGTCGGGCCTGGCACGGTCTGCACGGTCAGTGCGGATGGTCGGTGCGGATACCGGCGAAGATCACCGATTTCGGCGAAGATCACCGAGGTCCTCTCCTTGCCGAGGGCCAATACCGCACCGGCCATCGTATGCGAGGGACGACTGCCCCTGTACCCCCAACGTGCCGGAGCCCCGGAAGGTGCCGGACAGCCCGACGGCACAATCAGGTTATGGAGCCCATCACACTGCACACCGAGCGGCTGGTCCTGCGCCCCTTCGAGGAGCGCGACGAGGCAGCTGTCGCCGCCGCGTGCGACGATCCGGACATTCAGCGCTTCGTGCCAGTACCTGAGCCCTACACACTCAAGGATGCCGAAGACTTCGTCCGTGGTGCGAGCCCTGCCGGCTGGCGGGACGACACGATGTACAACTTCGGCATCTTCACTCACCACGGCGAGCTGGCGGGCTCCATGGGCCTGGTCCGGCTCGCACAGCTGCGCAGCGCGGAACGCCAGGCCGAACTGGGCTTCTGGACAGCCCGCGGCCACCGGCGCAAGGGCTACACGGCAGAGGCCGGGCGGGCAGTCGTCGAGTGGGCCTTCACCTCGCTGGGCGTGGAACGTCTGGAGTGGATCGCCCAGGTCGAGAACGAGGGGTCACGCGCCGTCGCCCAGCGGCTCGGCTTCGTGGAGGAGGGAGTACAGCGGGCACGCATCGTGCACAGGGGAACACGCCGCGACGCCCGCATCGCCGCGCTGCTCCCCTCGGACTGGGGATACGGACTGGACACGCCTTATCTGCCGTCGCCGCAGGCATAGCGGCTCCGGCGGAAAATGCGGGCCCGGACAGAAGCAGCAGGCTCCGGCAGAAGCAGCGGGCTCCGGCAGAGCAGAACACCGGGCTTTCGGGGAAGCCCCGCAGGTGTTCTGGAGGAACCGGCAAGTGGGCTGTCAGTGGGCGCACTTATGGTGGGCGGCATGACGACTGGCGTGTCCACCACCGCTGTTCCGCCCGGCTCCGCCCCTGCACCAGCGCCGCAGATCTCCCTCTCCGCCGACGAGGCCCGGCGGATCGTGCTGCGGGCCCAGGGGCTGCTGGGCGCCCCGGACCGGCGGGCGGGAGTGCGCGGAATGCTGCGGCGGCTGGGCGCGGTGCAGCTGGACACGATCTCGGTGCTGGCCCGGTCGCACGAGCTGGTGCCCTACGCGCGGCTGGGTCCGGTGGGACGGCAGGCGGTGGAGTCGGCCTACTGGTCGGGGTCGCACAGCTTCGAGTACTGGTCGCACGCCGCATGCGTGCTGCCCATCGAGGAGTGGCCGCACTTCGCCTTCCGCCGCCGCGCCTTCCGCGCCCGGGGTCACCGCTGGCACCAGATGAAGGACCGCGAGGGCTCCTGCGCCGCCGTCCGCGACCGGCTCAAGGCCGAGGGGCCGCTGACCACGGCGGGTCTGGGCGGCGGCCGTAACGGTGGCGAGTGGTGGGACTGGTCCGAGAGCAAGATCGCGGTGGAGTGGCTGCTGGATGTCGGCGAGGTCGTCGTCACCGAGCGGCGCGGCTGGAAGCGCGTCTACGACCTGGCGGAGCGCGCCGTCCCCGAAGCGCTGCTCCACGACGACCTTGACGACCGCGAGTGCCTGCGCCGCCTGGTGGCCCAGGCAGGCGCCGCGCTGGGCGTCGCCACCCGTGCCGACCTGGCCGACTACCACCGGCTCAAAGGCGAACAGGTGGACTCCGTACTGGCGGACACCGGCCTGGTCCCCGTCCAGGTACAGGGCTGGTCCCGTCCCGGCTGGGCCGACCCGGCGGCCCTGGAGAGCACCCCACGCGGGCGGCACCGCACCACGCTGCTCTCCCCCTTCGACTCCCTCATCTGGGACCGCCCCCGCACCGAGCGCATCTTCGGCTTCACACACCGCCTGGAGGCGTACGTCCCCAAGCCGAAGCGGGTGCACGGCTACTTCGCGATGCCCCTGCTCGCCGGCGGCAAGCTCGTCGGCCGCGTGGACCCGGCCCGCGAGGGCACCACCCTCGTCGCCCGCCAGCTCTCGCTGCAGAGCCCCAAGGCCGTGGAGCCGATGGCGCAGGCACTGCGCGAGGCCGCCACCTGGGTGGGCTGCGACGCGGTACGGGTGGAACGCTGCACCCCCGAAGAGCTGCGTCCCCGTCTCCGGACCGCTCTGGACGCACTGGGCGTCTGAAAACACACCGACGCCGGCAGATCGCCCAGGACCGCCCCAGACCCCTCCAGCAACGCCTCAGCGGATCTCGAGGATCTTCTCCCGCATCGCATAGACCACCGCTTCCATCCGGGAGTGGAGCTGCAGCTTCTCCAGGATGTTGCGTACGTGATTCTTCACGGTGTTCTCGCTGATGAACAGCTCTTTGGCGATGTCCCGGTTGTTCATCCCCGTGGCCACCAGCTTGAGCACCTCCAGCTCCCGGTCGGTGAGCTTGGGCGCGGGCACCAGCTTGCTCTCGTCGGTGCGCTGGATCATGGACTTGAACTCGGTGAGCAGCTTCGCCGCCATGGACGGGCTGATCTGCGACTGGCCGTCGGCCACCGCCCGGATCGCCGTGGAGACCTCGTCCGTGGAGATCTCCTTGAGCAGATAGCCGGTGGCACCCGCCTTGATGGCGTCGTAGAGATCGGCCTCCTCATCGCTGATCGTCAGCATGATGATCTTCGCGCTGGGGGCCACCTCCTTGATGGAGGTGCACGCCTCGATCCCGCCCCGCTTCGGCATCCGCACATCCATCAGCACGATGTCCGGCAGCAGGTCCGCCGCCTTGTCCACCGCCTCGGCCCCGTCTGCCGCCTCCCCGACGACCTGGATGTCCTCCTCCTGCGCCAGGACGATCTCCAGCCCACGCCGGAACAGCGCGTGGTCGTCGACGACCAGCACCCGGATCGGCTCCTTGCGCCGCTCCCGCTCCAGCGGCTCTTCCTCCGCCCCCGGGCCCGGGTGTGCGTCGGGCATGGGCATCACGGGCCCGAAGCTGTCCACCATCGTTCCTCCCCCTGCACCCTGGTCTCCCACCAACCCCGCTACGGCCAAAGGCGGTTGGCGTGGGTCTTGATGTTACTCATGCCGACGCCCCTGGCCGGGTCCCGCGGATCCGGCCAGGGGCGCGAACATCAAGCCGGTGGCGCACAGGGCTGTGCCAGGCCCGTGCTGGGCTGCCCGTAGTGGGCTGTGCCGGTCTGCCGCCGTTCGGCGTCAGCCACCCAGCGCCCCGCCCGCTCCGGGCGGCGGCTCCTGGACGAACGGGTCCGGCTCCAGATGAATCACGCCGTAGTCGTAGCCGTGCCGCCGGTAGACGACACTGGGCTGCTTGGTCTCGGAGTCGACGAACAGATAGAAGTCGTGGCCTACCAACTCCATCTCGTAGAGCGCCTGGTCCAGCGTCATGGGTGCCGCCGCATGCGTCTTCTCCCGGACGACGAGCGGCCCCTCGCCCTGCACCTCCAGCGGTCCCATCCTGGTGACCACAACGTGGCTGTCGGCCTCCGGGGGAGCGGCCACCGATCCGGCAGCCGCGTCGAGTTCTCCGTTGAGTTCCGACGCGAGGTGGGCGGTTGCCGCCGCGACACTCATCGGTGTGCGGCTCCCGCCACGGTGGACGCGACGCTTGTCGGCCTGCTTGCGCAGCCGGGCCTCCAGCTTGCTGGTGGCCAGATCGAGCGCCGCGTACGGGTCAGAGGCCGCTGCCTCCGCACGAATGACCGGTCCACGCGTACGCAGGGTGATCTCCACCCTGTCGGAACGGTCGGCCTGCCGGGGGTTGTGCTCCTTGGCCACCTCGACCTCTAGGTTGATCACCTTTCCGTCGAGCTTATGAACCTTCTCCAGCTTCTCGGCCACGTGCTTGCGGAACCGGTCGGGCACCTCTGTCTTTCGGCCCTTGACGACGATGTCCACGCAGAACTCCGTTCCCGGACAGTCCCACATCTCGGTGCAGAACCGTCCTTGGTGCACTGACGCCGGAGGCTCGGCCCTCCCGCCGTTGGCTCTCCGGCTCGAGGTCGGCTTGCGAGTTTCACCTCCTTCTCCCCCAGAGGGGAGATCGCCACCCAATCCGAACGTACCTCCAGCGGGGGATCCTCGGCACCCCCTACCGGCACGTACCTCCGATCAGGGGACTCACCCCTGGTATCACCTGCAACGATGTCCTCGATCCGATAGTTCCATCGCGGTCACCCGGGGCAACGTTCCGTTTCCCCTGGTCACCCGTCCGAGCGCACCGCCAGCACCGCAGCCGCGGCCCCTCCTCCCAACGCACGCGCCGCCTCGGCGAGCGACACACCTGTTGTCATTACATCGTCCACCAGCACGACCCGGCCCGCACCCAGCAGCCGTTCGCCGCCTGGCACCATCTCCAGGGCTCCGGCAAGATTCGCGGTCCGCTGTGCCGCCGTCAGCCCCGACTGGTCGACGACCCTCCGTCGTTGGCGCAGCACGGGCAGCACCCGTACGGCCATGCCCTCCCTCCTGAGCGTCCGCGCGGCCTCCCGCGCCATGCGCCGTACCGGGTCGTGCCCCCGCCCCGCGACTGCCCGGCGCGCGGAAGGCACCGGCACGAGCGTGACCGGCATCCGGCGCCGTGGGGACGGGCCGCCGTCCCGGGAGGGCGGCCCGCGCCGAGCGGGGGCGGTGGGCACGGAGGCAGGCGCGGAGGTCTCCGGCGCGTGCGAGGCCATCAGGACGGCGCGGGCGAGCACCGGTCCCAGCAACGCGGCGAGCCCAAGGGCACCGCGCTCCTTGTGAGCTAGCAGCGCGGCTCGGGCCTCGCCGGTATACGTGAGCGCTCCGTACACCCGAGGCAGTCCGGACGGCACGCGCGAGGGCCAAACCCGCCGCGGCACCGCGCCATTCAGCACGCTGCTGCACTCTTCGCACAAGCGGTCCCGCTCGCGCGGGCGACCGCAACCGGCACACCCCATGGGCAGCACCAGACCTGCGATTTCCCGCCGAAGTCCCTGCCAGGACTTCGGCATGACCCCACTCTGGCATCCGGGGAGCGGCGCCACCACCCCTGTGGATAACTTCCGGGGAGACGTCGCACCCAGCCCGAACGGCCGTACCTCAAGAGGGAATTGCCGCAGGTCAGCGGCTCGCGCGCCAGCCCGGACAACGCAGCGGTTCCGCTCAGCGCGGCTCAGCAGCTCCGCTCAGCAACTCAAGGGCTCAGCGCCTCAGCCCGGGTAGGCGGGAGCCGAGCCGTTCTCCGTCAGCATCTTCCAGTTCGCGTCGGGAGGCAGTCGCACGATGCCGTCCTCGGAGTCGGCGAGCAGCGGCTTTGCCTCGTCCTCGGAGGCGGCGACCCCCGTCACGTCGGTGATCCCCGGGAGGGTGGGCTGGTCGGAGACTGAGCCGTCGGTCTCCATGTACTGCAATTGCTGCACGCTCCCGGACTCGCGCCCCACCACCACGAGCCGGCTGCCGCCCGCCCACGACGCCGCCGAGACATCCACCAGCTGGGGTGCCACGGGGCGGAGTTGCTCCACTGTCACGCGGGGCTTCTTCACCGTGCCCCCGCGCACCACCCGGCCGAGCTGGAGCGAGGCCTGCCCGTCGCGTTCACGCACGCGCAGCGCAATCCGTACACCGTCGGAGGAGATCCGCAGCGACTCGATGCGCTCCCCCTTGTCCAGGTCCGGCACGCGTACCTCGTCGGGCCGCTCCTTGCCGCTGCGCAGCCGCAGCAGCCGGGGGTTGTCCGGGTCGCGGTCGGCCACCCACAGATCACCGAGCCCGTCCCAGCTGGGCGCCGTCAACCGGTCGTTCTCGTGCTTGGCCTTGCTGGTGAGCACGGGGTCACCAAGCGTGGGGGCCGCGCTGCTTCCCTCCAGTGAGGCGACGTAGAGCCCGCGCCGCCCGCGCGAGACGGCGGCCCCCTCGTTCTCGATCCGGTTCACCGCTACGGCGCCCATCTCCACCTTCCCGCTGCCCAGCGGGCCTTCGACCGGGTGCGGCGACTCGTTCTTGCGCTGGACGGCGGCGACCCGGTGGTTCTCGTCCACGAAGTACGCCTTCTTCGCACTGCCGTTGAGGCGCCCAGGCTGGTATGCGGCGACTTGTTCCCGCGTCTGTGCGCACAGCTCGCGGTTTTTCGGCCCCACCAGTTCCACCTTGCCGACCTTCGCCGACGCCTGGTCCTGCACCGTGTACAGCACCTGCGCAGCCATCCGCACGCACTGCTTGCCCCCGGCCGTGGCCCCCCGGGCGTTGAGCCGTACGCGCAGGACTCCTGAGTCGTCCACCGAGAGGTGCTGTCCGGGCGCCAGGCGGGTCCCGCGGGGGAACGAGGAGTTGACCACGGGATCGATCCATCCGGACGGCCCCTGCAACAGCGCGGAGACCGTCTTGGTGACCGGGTCGATACGACGACGCAGATAGACCGGATCGGCTACGAGCACGTTCTGACCATCCGTGATCGAATCCGCGTCCGGGCCGAGCTGCGCGTAGTAGTAGGTGTTGATGGGACGGTAGATGCGCTGGAAGTCGGACTCGCCGAGCACGAGACCGTCCGGCATCTCATCGATCCGCCACTCCCCGTCCACCTTGGTCAGGTGAAACACCTCGCTGTAGTCGCCCTTGGATGGCGAGTAGGCGTGCTTGCTGTCCACCTCGGCCATCCGGGCCCCGGAGACCTCCACGGAGTAGCCGTCATCGGTGGGCGGACTGATGCGCCGGGGCGCCTTCGCCGCACTCGGCCCCTCCGAGAGGACGGTCGTCGACGCGAACGGGTCCCAGCGGCGGGCCAGACTGCGGGTCAGATATTCGCGCGCGGTGGGAAAAGTGGCCTCGTCGCTGGTCGTCGCCTCCAGGAAGCCCCGCACGATCTGCGCCGGCGCCTCACCCTTCTGGGGGCTGACGCTGTAGACGCGCACCTGGGAGTCGCCGTCGGCGTGGTGCGAGGAACTGACATGTTTGACGTTGCCGCCGTCCGGCATCGACGCACACCCGGCCAGCAGTGTCCCGCACGCGGCGAGGATGACCAGCGCGCGCCGCCGTCGCAGCGCGCCTCCCCCGCGTTCCGTGCGCCCCTCGGCGGCGCTCATCCCCGCTCCCCTCCGGACCGTCCCACTCGCTCGTCGTCCCGCACGCCCCCGGTGGCCCCGCCCGCCGGCACCGGTGAAGCGCCCGTCGGCGCGGCCGACCGCTCCCGCTCGCGCGCCCGCTCCCGCTTTCTGCGCGAATCCTCGGGCTCCAGCCGCAGCGGCGAGCCACGCAGCGGCTCCCCGGCCGTACAGGGCAGAACGAGCAGGAACTGCGAACCGTCCCCCGGCGCGCCCCAGGCCCGCAGCCACCCGCCGTGCAGCCGGGCGTCTTCCAGCGCGATCGACAGCCCCAGCCCCGTGCCGCCCGTCGTCCGGGCCCGCGCCGGGTCGGCACGCCAGAAACGGTTGAAGACGCGCTCCGCCTCGCCCTCCTTGAGGCCGACGCCGTAGTCCCGTACGGCCACCGCCACCGCACCGCCGCCGGTCGCCAGCCGCACCACGACGTCAGCGCCCTCACCGTGCTCGACGGCGTTGTCGACCAGGTTGCGGAGCACCCGCTCGATCCTGCGCCCGTCCATCTCCGCGATCACGGGCTGCTCGTCACCCCGTACGAGAATCCTTCCGCCCTTGCGCTCGGCGAGCGGCTCACAGCCCTCGACGACACGGTGCACCACATCGCGCAGGTCGACGGCGCTCGCCTCCAGATTGGCAGCGCCCGCGTCGAACCGGCTGATCTCCAGCAGATCGGCCAGCAGGGACTCGAACCGGTCGAGCTGTCCGAGCAACAGTTCGGCCGAGCGTGCGGTCGCCGGATCGAAGTCCTCGCGCGCCTCATGGATGACGTCGGCCGCCATCCGCACCGTCGTCAGCGGCGTCCGCAGCTCGTGCGAGACGTCCGAGACGAAGCGGCGCTGCATCCGGGACAGCTCCTCCAGCTGCTGGATCTTGACCTGGAGGTTCTGCGCCATTTTATTGAAGGCTTCCCCCAAACGGGCGATGTCGTCCTCGCCGGTGACCTTCATCCGCTCCTGGAGCCGGCCGGCCGCCAGCCGCTCGGAGATCCCGGCGGCCATCCGTACGGGCGTCACCACCTGCCGCACCACCAGCCACGCGATCGCGCCCAGCAGCACCACGACGAACACACCTGCGGTCGCCAGCGTGCCCTTGACCAGGCTCAGCGACTCCTCCTCCTGGGCGAAGGGGAAGACGTAGTAGAGCTGGAAGGGATTGCCGCGTGCGTCGTTGAGGCGCTTGCCGACGATCAGCGCCGGGTCGCTGCTGTGGTCCTGCCGGTAGACGCGCGCGTAGCGGCGGTGCGGCCCCGGCTCGTCGTCGAGGGCCTTACGCAGGTCCTTGGGGATGCTCTCCTCGGGGCGGATGTCGCCGGAGGAGCGCGGGCCACGGGTGGTGAGGTTGCTGTTGCCGAGGAACGGCGACTCGTTGTTGTCGGAGCCGAGCGCCACCACCGAGTAGACGCCTTGCCCGCCGCTGGCGAGCTGCTCGACCAGGTTGTTCAGCCAGGTGCCGGAGTTCTGGGCGCTTCTGCTGCCGCGGATGCTGTCCTCGCCGCTGGGGCCGCTGCCCGCGCTGTCGGCCATCCGCTCGGCTGCGGCGAAACCGCCCGATGCCTGGCTCTGCGCTGTCTGCTCCTTGGCCTCCAGCAGACCGTTGCGGACCTGCCCGATGACGACGAGCCCCAGCAGCAGCACGACACCGAGCGAGAGCAGCAGCGTGGCCACGACAACCCGGAGCTGGATGTTCCGCCGCCACAGCCGCATCACCGGCAGCAGCGGCCTGCGCACCCACCGCACGAAAAAGCGCACCATGGGGCGTGCGCCGGGACCGGTCGCGCCCTCGGGGAGGAGGCCGTCGGAGAAGAGGACGCCACTTCGCCACAAACGCCCGAATTTGGACATATCGGACTCGCGACCAGCGCCCCGCCCCCCACCGGTGCGGTGCGGTGCGGTGTTACGGGTCATCTCAGCTGGGCCCGGCCTTGTATCCCACGCCGCGTACGGTCACCACGATCTCCGGCCGCTCCGGATCCTTCTCGACCTTGGAGCGCAGCCGCTGCACATGGACGTTGACCAGCCGGGTGTCCGCCGCGTGCCGGTACCCCCACACCTGCTCCAGCAGTACCTCGCGCGTGAAGACCTGCCACGGCTTACGCGCCAGCGCCACCAGGAGATCGAACTCGAGCGGGGTCAGCGCTATGGACTGCCCCTCCCGCTTCACCGAGTGCCCCGCCACATCGATCACCAGATCGCCGATGGCCAGCTGCTCCGGCGCCGGCTCCTCGGAACGGCGCAGCCGCGCCCTGATCCGTGCCACCAGCTCCTTCGGCTTGAACGGCTTGACGATGTAGTCGTCGGCCCCCGACTCCAGCCCGACCACCACATCGACCGTGTCGCTCTTGGCGGTGAGCATGACCACCGGCACCCCGGACTCCGCCCGGATCAGACGGCACACCTCAATGCCGTCCCTCCCCGGCAGCATCAGGTCGAGCAGTACCAGGTCAGGCTTGGTCTCCCGGAAGGCGGCAAGCGCCTTGTCGCCGTCCGCGACGAACGACGGTTCAAAACCTTCTCCGCGCAGAACAATGCCGAGCATCTCTGCCAGTGCGGTGTCGTCATCGACGACAAGGACGCGTCCCTTCATGCCTTCATCATCCCATTAGCCGATCGCGCCGCCCTCCTACGTGATGTGGAACACAGTTCCGCGATACTGACGGGTGTCACGGGAGAGGCCACCCCCTCATCCGTCACCACGGCCGTGACCAGCGCAGACGGCGTCACATCGAACGCAGGATTGTAGGCCTGCGCCCCCACCGGAACCAGTGCCGGACCCGCTCCCGGGCCCTCTCCGAAGGCCGGCCCAGGGCCTGTCCCAGGACCCGTCGGTCTCGCCCACGGCCCCACGGTCACCTCGTGCGCCGCCCGCTGCTCCACCTCGATCCCGCTGCCCGACTCCGTGTCCAGGTCGATCGTCGTCACCGGAGCCACCACCACGAACGGCACCCCGTGATGCCCGGCCAGCACCGCCAGCGAATACGTCCCGACCTTGTTCGCGACCGACCCGTCCGCCGCGATCCGGTCGGCCCCCACCAACACCGCATCCACCTCACCGGCCGCGAACAGCGACCCTGCGGCACTGTCCGCCAGCACGCTGTAAGCCATCCCCGCCTCTGCCGCCTCGTACGCCGTCAGCCGCGCCCCCTGCAACAACGGCCTCGTCTCCCCCACCCACAGCCGCCGCAGCCCACCAGCACGGTGCACCGCCTTGACGATGGCCAGCGCCGTGCCGTCCCCACCCGAGACCAGCCTCCCGGTGTTGCAGTGCGTCAAGACCCGCAGCCCGCCGCCGGGCACCAACTCTGACAGCAGCGCGCTCCCGTACTCGGCTATCCGGTCGCTCGCCTCGGCGTCCTCCCGGTGCAGCGCCCGCGCCTCCGCCAGCGCCTGAGCAGCGGCGGTCGCCTCACCTTCCCCCGCCCGGAGGGCCTCCTGGTATGTGGCCTCCACTCGCCGCGCCCCGTACGCAAGATTCACCGCTGTCGGCCGCGCATGCGCCAGCTGCTCCGCGGCATCCGCCACATCGAACCCACGCGCCGCCGCCAACGCGACCCCGTACCCCCCGGCTATGCCCAGAACCGGCGCGCCCCGCACCGCCAGCGACCGGATCGCGTCCACCAGCGCCGGCACATCGGTGCACACCAGCTCGGCCTCCTCCGCCGGCAGCCGAGTCTGGTCGAGGAGCACGACGACGGGCCCCTCCGGCAACTCCTCGTAACGGATCACGGGCACACACTCATCAGCCATCCGTCCAGTCTGCCCGCTCGGCGCAGGCCCGATGAAGGGCGTCGCCTGCTCCCACCCGGCCACACCCGCACAGCCCCATGGCACGATGGGCAACCCAGCAGGCATGGGACTACCCACCACGAGGTGACCTCAAGTGAACGACTCCCCGGGCTGGGCTTCGCCCGGATCCGCTTCGCCCGATCCCCGTCCCTCCGGCAACCCCGAAAAGGACGACGGCACCCCCGGCGACGACACGGAGCGCACTTCCTCCGAGGCAGCACCCCGCCCCGCAGCAGACGACCGCCCCCGCCCCAGCAAGTGGGCCGCCGACCAGCCCCCCGCCGCCCCTCAGGGCTGGACCTGGGGCGACCAGGGCGATGACCGAGGCCGGCGCAAGGGTCGAGGCCCCGTTCCCAGGCAGCACCCCGCCCGGCCCCGGAACCAGGCCGGCGGATGGGGTGCCACCCCACCGCCCGGTGCCGGCCCCAACCGCGGCTGGGACAACGCCGGCTGGAACTCCTCCGGCTGGGCCCAGCCCCCGCTGGCCGCCAAGCCCGGCGTCATCCCGCTCAGGCCCCTGGGCATCGGCGAGATCCTGGACGGCTCCGTCAGCGCCATGCGCGCCCACTGGCGCACCGCGCTGGGCATCTCCCTCGTCGTCGCCGTGCTCACCGAACTCGTCTCGGTCATCACCATGCGCCTCTGGTTCGGCGACACCAGCGAACTCGAAGCCCTCACCGAAAACGACAACCCCAGCCTCCAGGAACTGAACAACGCCCTCACCGGCACCCTCGGCAGCGTCAGCGTGATCGGCGTCGTCGGCATGCTCGGCACCGTGATCGCCACCGCCATGCTGACCGTGGTCGTCAGCCGCGCGGTCCTCGGCCGCCAGGTCACTCTCGGCGATGCATGGCGGGACGCCCGCCCTCAGCTGCTTCGCCTGCTCGGCCTGCTGCTCCTCATCCCCCTCCTGGTCTCCCTCGTCCTCCTCGGCTGCCTGCTCCCCGGCATCCTCACCGCATTCGCGGGCCCGGCCAGCCTGGCGATCTCCCTCCTCTTCCTCGGCCTGCTCGGCGGAATAGCCGCTGCCGCCTGGGTCTGGGTCCGCTTCTGCCTCGCACCCCCGGCCCTGATGCTGGAGAAGCAGGGCCTCATCGCCTCCATGCGCCGCTCAGCCAAGCTGGTACGCGGCAACTGGTGGCGCATCCTGGGCATTCAGCTCCTCACCCTCCTCCTGGTCTTCGCCATCTCCTTCGTGGTCTCGGTGCCGACCACCGCCATCTCCACACTCGTCAGCGGCGGAGACACCCTCACGGACCCGGCTGCCGCCACCGACTGGACCTCCCTCATCATCAGCGGCATCGGCTCCGTTCTCGCCTCGGCCGTCTCCCTCCCCCTCAGCGCGGGCATCACCGCCCTCCTCTACCTCGACCAGCGCATCCGCCGCGAGGCGCTCGACCTCGAACTGGCCCGCGCCGCAGGCGTCCCAGGCTTCGAGCGCCAGGATCCCGAGCCGCCCGCTCCGGAAAGCTGACGCCATGCCGGGGGATACGCCGACGTACTCGCACGCCACGCCGACGCCCTCCGCCACGCGGCGAACAACGAAGGCCCCGTCACCAACCCCCGGCTGCCTGCCCGCGAAGACGCCGAACGCGAGCTGTCCCGGCCTGAGTACCACGAGCACGACCCCAACCTGCTCCAGGACGCCCTGACTGCTGCGGCACCGCATCGCCGAAGCCACACCAGGCGGCTGGATCGGTCTCACCACCATCGCTCTCCACCTTGTCCTCCTTCTCGTCGCCCTCCGCCTCCGCCGGGGCAAACTCCGCCCTGTGCCGACGGCAGACTCCGTCCCCCTCTTCACCGATCGGCCGCGCAGCGCAGCCGACCATCGCGCCGCTGCCGAGTCCCACGCAGCGGCCAGCCACTGGAGCACAGCCTCCAGGAACGGATTCGCGCCAACCTCCACTCCCTCGAAGAGCGTGCGCTGCTCGACCCACGGCCGGGCCGCACTGCCGACGAAGCCGCCGCCGAGGCAGGCAACGCCCTTCCCGACCACTCCGACCAACTACGCGCCGCCGCCCTCACCTCCGACTAGGACACCTACGCCGGCAGCCCAGCCCACCAGGTTGGCTACACACTCGTGCGCAATCTGGACGACACCCTCCGTCGCATCACCCCCGCTCTCCCACTGAGCACCAGCGCAACGACCTCCGTACAGCCACCCGGAACTCCGGCCGCACCGTCCTCCTCGCGCCGAACCCCAGAGCAACCGCACTCTCACCCGCGGCATACACACCTCGGGCGCATACCCGTCCAGCCCACCTCTCCAGACTGCGACTTCCCCGCCGCTCACTGAGCGGCTGCTCGCCCTGGACACCGGCCCGCACGTCGGCGTCGGCAGGCCGCCTCGGCAACGTTCCCTGGCTCGACGTCTCCATGGACGTAGCGCTCCTTCTCGCCACCCTGGCATCCCGCGCCGGTGATCACATTGACCTCCTCGCCCACGATCGGGGTGACCTGAGTCAGCGTCACCGGCCGTTCACACCAGCAGATACTCCCTGCCCTCGTCGAATCCGACCTTCGGGCAATGGCATCAAAAATCCTCCGCACAGCCCCGCGCAGGCCCCCCGGGTCCTACACACTGGACTTGACCGAGCACCGGTCGAAGAAGGACTGCTACTGGTGCTACCGCTTCTGATCCAACGGCACACGATTCTCGTCGCCCCAGTCTCCGACCCCCGGATTGAAGAAATGGTCCGCGCCCGCGGCACTCTCGACGTTGTATACGAGGCGGCAGCCGCATCACAGGCTCAGGCAGAACGCCGGGAAACCGCAGAATGACTGCGCAGGCATGGACCGACGGTTGTCGACGCGCCGCCTTCTCACTCGCTCCAGCACTCACCGATGTGTACTTAGCCTTAAGGCTGCAGGGCGTCTTGAAACATGGAGGGCCAGAGGGAATTCCCCCGTCCGGAAAGGGCCCCGCAAAGAATTTGGACATGGAAAAGCCCCGTTGGCGTCAGCCAACGGGGCTTATTCACACAATGAGTTCGGCGGTGTCCTACTCTCCCACACGCTCCCGCATGCAGTACCATCGGCGCTGTAAGGCTTAGCTTCCGGG